>CAMPIX010000006.1 GCA_946886565.1 uncultured Altererythrobacter sp. | reverse complement strand
GAACATTCATCTCGACCCCGCGCTGGATCGCCGACGCGAACCTGCTGATCGAGGAGCTGCCGGCCGCAACGCAGGCAACGCTCACCGCCTGCGAAACCGAGACTCCGCCGCCACCCGCGGCCTGCGCCGCGGCGACCGACGAATTCTACGCCGAGTTCAACCGCCGCGAGGAACCGACTGCGCAAGCGAGGGCCTACCAGGAGAGCGGCGGCGTGGGAGAGGGTTTCAACCCGGTGATCTACAACGCGATGTGGGGGCCGAGCGAGTTTCGCTCCAGGGGCTCGCTCAAGACCTACGACGCGGTCCCGCTGCTCGCGCGGATCGACGGCGACACAACGCTGTTCCTGATCGGCCAGTACGACTCCGCGCGGATCGACACCGTGCAGCAGTTCGTCGAGCTGACGCCGGGCGCCGAATTCGGCGTCGTCCCCGGCGCGGCGCACGGCTTCTTCACCGACCGTCCGCACGAGACCGAGGCAATCCTGCGTGCCTGGTTCGCCAGAAACGATCCGGAGCGTGACAGGCCATGATCATCGCCGTCGACGGGCCGACCGCCAGCGGCAAGGGCACGATCGCGCGCGCGCTCGCCGATCATTACGTGCTGCCGCATCTCGACACCGGCCTGCTCTATCGCGCAGTCGGGCGGCAGGTGTTCCTCGACGGCGGCGATCCGGAGAACCCGGCAGACGCGCTCGCAGCGACCAGCTTTCCCGAGAGCCTGCTCGCCGATCCGCACCTTCGCAGCGAAGAGACGGGCGGCTTTGCGAGCCGGGTCTCGGTCCATCCGACGGTGCGGCAGGCACTCTACGACCGCCAGCGCGCCTTCGCCACGCAGCCCGGCGGCGCGGTGCTCGACGGGCGCGACATCGGCACCGTGATCGCGCCCGAGGCCGAGGTGAAGCTGTTCGTCACCGCCAGTGTGGAAGCCCGCGCCGAACGCCGGTGGAAGGAAATGCAGGGCCGCGGCGTCGACGTCTCGCTCGAGGCGATCGTCGAGCAGCTCCGCCGTCGCGACGCCCGCGACACCGGCCGCAAGGACGCCCCCCTCGCCGTCGCTTCGGACGCCTATGTTCTCGACACCTCGCACCTCGATCGCGAGGAAGCGATCGCCGCCGCGATCGAAGCGGTCGAGGAGGCGCTGCACGGGGGGTAGTCGGGCGTAGCGAGGGAACGCGGCATTTTTGGTTCACGCAGAGACCTGCGTGAACCCAAACGAGCGCCGCCTCGCCCGCCGTCCCACGAAAAACCATTTTCCTACACACCCAGCCGCATGCCATGTCCCGAACACCATGCGAAACGACGATCCAACCGCTCCAACACAAAGCCACACCTCCCCGTGGCTTTCGCGAGAGCGAAGTCCACACTCCGCTCTCGCGAACCACCCCTCCCACCGAGGGCGAACAACAGAAAGTCACACTGTTTCGAACCGGAAGGAGCGTCACCCCCGAGCGACGGCTTTCGCTTGCTTTTCCGCCGGTATTCGCATAGGCGCGCGCCGTTCTCGAAATCGCTAGGATGGACAGGACCTCCCCGGCGGCATTCGGCCTCGCGGAGAACACGGCCCTCTTGCCCCGCTGGCCTGCGCAATGGTGCGCAGAAGCGGAGAAAGACCCCGGTAGAACCGGTGGCCGGTAGCAAACAGGAATATTGAAACCATGGCAACCAGTGCCAATCCCACCCGCGCCGATTTCGAGGCGCTGCTCAACGAACAGCTCGGCGGCGCCGGCGACGAAGGCTTCGAAGGCCGCGTCGTCAAGGGCACCGTCACCGCGATCGAAAACGGCATGGCCGTGATCGACGTCGGCCTGAAGAGCGAAGGCCGCGTCAATCTCAAGGAATTCATGCGCGTCGACGACGAGCACGGGCTCGAAGTCGGCAGCGAAGTCGAAGTCTTCGTCGACCGCGTCGAGAACGCCGACGGCGAAGCGATGCTCAGCCGCGACCGCGCCCGCCGCGAAGCCGCGTGGGACAAGCTCGAGAGCGAGTTCGGCGAAGGCAAGCGCGTCGAGGGCCGCATCTTCGGCCGCGTCAAGGGCGGCTTCACCGTCGACCTCGACGGCGCCGTGGCCTTCCTCCCCGGCAGCCAGGTCGACATCCGCCCGGTGCGCGACGTCACCCCGCTGATGGACATGCCGCAGCCGTTCCAGATCCTCAAGATGGACCGCCGCCGCGGCAACATCGTGGTCAGCCGCCGCGCGGTGCTGGAAGAAACCCGCGCCGAACAGCGCAGCGAACTGATCGACAAGCTGACCGAAGGTCAGGTGATCGACGGCGTCGTCAAGAACATCACCGATTACGGCGCCTTCGTCGACCTCGGCGGGATCGACGGCCTGCTCCACGTCACCGACATGAGCTACAAGCGGGTCAACCACCCGAGCGAGATCATCGAGATCGGCCAGACCGTGACCGTGCAGATCATCCGCATCAACGAGGAAACCCAGCGCATCAGCCTCGGCATGAAGCAGCTGGAATCGGATCCGTGGGACGGTGTGGGCGCGAAGTACCCGGTCGGCGCGAAGATGACCGGCACCGTGACCAACATCACCGAATACGGCGCCTTCGTCGAGCTCGAGCCGGGCATCGAGGGCCTGGTCCACGTCTCCGAGATGAGCTGGACCAAGAAGAACGTTCATCCGGGCAAGATCGTCTCGACCTCGCAGGAAGTCGAAGTGATGGTGCTCGAGGTCGACAGCGAGAAGCGCCGCATCTCGCTCGGCCTCAAGCAGGCCCAGCGCAACCCATGGGAAGAGTTCGCCGAGAAGCACCCGGTCGGCTCGAAAGTCACCGGCGAAGTCAAGAACGCGACCGAGTTCGGCCTGTTCGTGGGCCTCGACGGCGACGTCGACGGCATGGTCCACATGTCGGATATCGCTTGGGGCATCTCGGGTGAGGACGCGCTGGCGCTGCACCGCAAGGGTGAGCAGGTCGAGGCCGTCGTGCTCGATGTCGATACCGACAAGGAGCGCATCAGCCTCGGCATGAAGCAGCTCGAGAAGGGTGCGCCGACCGAAGCGGGCGCTTCGGGCAGCCTGCGCCGCGGCGAGACCGTCACCGTCACCGTGCTCGAAGTCCGCGACGGCGGCCTCGAGGTGCAGGTAGGCGAGGACGGCGCGACCGGCTTCATCAAGCGCTCGGACCTCGGCCGCGACCGCGACGAGCAGCGGCCCGACCGCTTCCAGGCCGGCCAGAAGGTCGACGCGCTGGTCGCAGGGTTCGACCGCTCGAAGAAGCCGAACTTCTCGATCAAGGCGCGCCAGATCGCCGAAGAGAAGGAAGCCGTCGCACAGTTCGGCTCGTCCGACTCGGGCGCCTCGCTCGGCGACATCCTCGGCGAAGCGCTGAAGAAGAAGGACTGACGCCCTTCGAGACGCGGGTTCAGCCTGCGGTTCACCCGCTCCTCAGGATGAACGGAAACATTTCAACCGCTCATCCTGAGGAGGCTAAGACGTAGTCTGAGCCGTCTCGAAGGACCCAGAACAAGGCCCGTCTGCCACCCGGCAGGCGGGCCTTTCCTACATCCGCCTTGGTGCGTAAGGTAACCGCCCTCAAGCAGCGCAGCGATAGGGCAGACAAAGACGCCATGCTCGAAGTCCACCAGTTCCCCTGCCTCAGCGACAACTACGGTTTCCTGCTGCACGACCCCGCGAGCGGCGAGACCGCGTGCATCGACACCCCCGACGGCGCCGAATATCTGGCGCAGGCCGAGGCGAGGGGTTGGCGGATCACGCATATCTGGAACACCCACTGGCATCCCGACCATGCCGGCGGGAACAAGGCGATCGTCGAGGCGACCGGGGCCACGGTGATCGCGCCCACGGAGGTCGAGAAGCTCTCGCCGATCGACCGCGTGATCGGCAACGGCGACACGGTATCACTCGGCAGATGCGAGGCGCGGGTGATCGACGTCGGCGGGCATACCGACGGGCACATCGCCTACTACATCGAGGACGCGGGCATGGCCTTCGTCGGCGACAGCGTGTTCGCACTCGGCTGCGGGCGCATGTTCGAAGGCACGGCCGAGCAGTTCTGGGCCAGCCTCGAGCGGATCAAGGCGCTGCCGCCTGAGACTAAGCTCTACTGCGCGCACGAGTACACCCAGGCCAACGCGAAGTTCGCGCTCCACGCCGATCCCGACAATGTCGAGCTACAGCTCTACGCCGGCGAGATCGACCAGCGCCGCGCGCGGAACGAACCTACGGTCCCGACCCAGCTTTCGCGCGAGCTCGAGACCAACCCCTTCCTGCGCGCCGACAAGGAAGGCCTGCGCAACCGCTGGGGCGGCGCCACGCCGCACGAGACCTTCGCAGCGCTGCGGGCGGCGAAGGACAATTTCTGACCCTCACGAACCCGGATACGGCTTGTCCTTGAGCAGCTTGGCGAGATGCGCCGCGTTCGCCGCGACCATCCCGGCAGTCTCGGTGACCTTCTTCGGAGTCTTGTCGAGGTCCTTGAAGTCGGTCGAGCCCATCGCTTCGCCGACCCAGTAGCACGCGGCGACCGCCGGGATCGTCCACCCGGTGTCGTTGAGGCTCTGGAACAGTTGCGAGCTCGACCAGTGCGCCCCGTCCTCGTTGCCGACGATCGCCGCGACCGCGACCTTCGAATAGCTCGGCATCCGCCCCTTGTCGTCTGTCTCGGACAGGAAAGCGTCCATCCGCTCGAGCACGCGCTTGGCGATCGAACCGATCTGGCCCATCCAGATCGGACCGCCGAAGATCAGGATATCATGCGCGAGGATCTTCTCGCGCAACCCGGGCCAGTCGTCGCCTTCGCCTTCGTCCGAGGTGACGCCGGGCAGCACGTTGTAGTCGGCGATGCGCAATGTCTCGGAGATCGAGACATCGTGCTTGGCGAACGCCTTCTCGAGCACGCCGATCATCGCGTCGGTCGAACTGGGCTCGTCACCCGAGGACTTGAGCGTGCAGTTGAGGGCGATTGCGGAAAGAGCCATGCGATTCTCCTGTGGTTACAGGAGGAAGCACACGGCTCTGCGATCGTTCCGAAATACGTTCCGGATCAGAGGCCCGAGATCAGCTCGTCCGCGAGCTTGCGGTCGGCTTCCGCGTCGTGCTTGTCGGCGATCAGCTTGCGCGAGGCCATCGCAGCCGCAGCGGCGGCGCGGGCGCGCACGTCCTCGACCGCCTCGCGCTCGGCCGCGGCGATCTTATCTTCGGCCATGCGCTTGCGGCGCTCGACCATCGCGGTGCTGTCGGCCTCGGCCTTGGCGACGATCGCTTCGGCTTCGCGCCGCGCGTTGGCGAGCATCGCCTCGGCGTCCTTCTCCGCGCCGGCGATCTTGGCGTCGTATTCGTTGCGCAGCGCCTCCGCCTCGGCGCGCAGCGCCTTGGCTTCGTCGAGCTGGGTGCGGATCGCGGCGATCCTGCCGTCGAGCCCGCCGGCGACGGTCTTGTGAACCTTGCCGCCGAAGAACGCGATCAACAGCAGGATCGCGATCGCGATCGAGACGATCTGGAACGGTTCGAGCCCGAACAGCGTCGGCGCGACATGCGCTTCGGTGCCATGCGCGACCTCGGCCGCGGCGGTCGGGGCGGCGGCGAGGAAAGCGAAAATATCAGCCACGGGCCAGAGCCTCCTTGACCGCCTTCGATGCGGCGGGGCCGGTCACCTTCACCCCGGCGAGGCGCTGGACGATGTCCTGCGCCGCCTCGGCCGCGACCGATTCGATCTCGCCCAGCGCGGCGGTGCGCGCCGCGCCGATGCGCGTCTCGGCCTCGTCGAGCTTGGCGTCGAGCCGCTTCTGCGCCGCGGCCATCTTCTTCTCCGATGCCGCGGCGGCAGCCGCCTTGGCTTCGGCGACGAGCGCCTGCGCCGCAGCGCGGTTGGCGTTCTCGCGCACCCGCCATGCCTCTTCCTGCTGATCGGCCTGTTCGCGCGCGGTCTGCGCAGCGGCGAGATCGCTGGATATCTGCGTGTCGCGCTGCTCCACCGTCTGCATCACCCGCGGCACCATGCCACGGCCGATGACGAAGAACGTGAGGCCGAAGAACACCAGCAGCCAGAAGATCTGGCTCGAATAGACTTCGGCAAGCTGTGCTATCTGGGGCATTGCAGCTCTCGAATGGCAGGCAGGGAACGCAGGCCCCGGCCGGAGACCCGCTCCGGCCGGGGCAAAGTCGGTCTTTAGGCGACGAAGATCAGGATGACCGCCACGAGGAACGCCAGCAGGCCGAGAAGCTCGGCGGCGGCGAAGCCGATGAACAGGCGGCCCTGCTGACCGTCGGCGGCGCCGGGGTTGCGCAGCGCGCTCTCGAGGAACGAGCCGAACACGTTACCCACGCCGATCGCGGCCATGCCCGCACCGATCGCGGCGAGACCTGCACCAATGAGCTTTGCGGCTTCAACGTCCATGGTAAACTCCTTTGAGAAATCAGTTTGTTGTTATTCGGATTAATGAAGGTTCTCGGCGTCGTTGATGTACAGCGACGTAAGCAGGGCGAAGACGTAAGCCTGGATGCCCGCGACCAGGAATTCGAGCGCGCTGATCGCGATCATCAGCAACAGACTCGGCAGTCCGACAACAAGGCCCCAGCCGATTCCGGCGTTGCCGCTGTCGATCACGAAGCTCGAGAGAATCTCGAGCAGCACGTGCCCCGCCATCATGGCGACGAACAGCCGCAGCGCGAGGCTGAACGGGCGCACCATGAACGAGAAGAATTCGACCAGCGCGATCAGCGGGATCATCGGCAGCGGCGTGCCGTGCGGCACGAACAGGCTGAAAAAGTGGAACCCGTGCTTCCAGAACCCGACCGCGAGCACGATCGAGAAGCTCATGATCGCGAGCACGCCGGTGATGGTGAAGTGGCTGGTGAAGGTGAACGGATGGACGCCGACGACGCCGAGCGGCAGCAGGCCGAGGATGTTGGCGAAGAGGATGAACATGAACAGGCTGAAGATATAGGGCACGTACTTGCGCCCGGCCTTGCCGATGTTCGCCTCGAGCATGTTGTCGACGAAGCCGGTGAAGGTCTCGACCGCCATCTGCCAGCGCCCGGGGACCAGCTCGCGCTTCATCCCGCCCCACACGAACAGGCCAAGCACCACGGTGGTGATCAGCATCCACAGCGCGCTGTTGGTGAAGGCGATGTTGAAGCCCGCAATCTCCCAGTTCGCCGAGCCGAACATCGGCTCGATCGTGAACTGGTGCATCGGGTCGACCTTGGCCGGTTCGGCTGCCACGGCTGTCTACGTCCCTACCTCATGAACATCCGCGCTCGCGGCTACCCCTCGGGAGAGGAGTCGTCGGAGCGCGTGTTCGCCATCCTGAAAATGTTCCTGAAGGCCACCACTATTCCGAGGAACAGGCCGGCCAACAGACCCCAGGGCGACGTGTCGGCGAAGGTGTCGAACAACCAACCGAACACGAGACCGCCGAGAATCCCGCCAAGCAAGCCCGTAAGCACCCGGCTGCCGCTGCGATAGTTCGCGTCGACGCCGGTCACCTGCGGCCGGTTGCGCTCCTCTTCACGCTCGCGTGCGGCCTTGAGCCGCTCCTCGAGCGCGTCGATCCGCGCATCCTCGGCAATGGGTTCTCGTGCGGGCTTGTCGTCGCTCATGCCATGCTCCTTGTGACGGAAGGCGAGGCACGGGCAAGAGTTGCCCGCCGAAGGCGCCGCCCCCTTAGGCGGGGCCTATGGCCGAGTCAATCGGCGGGTTGCTGCAATGCGGGAGAAGTTTGCGGGCGGTGTCAGCCCGGGCAGCGGCTGTCGCGTTCGGGCGGAGCGCTGGTGCGTGTCTTCCATGAACCGTCGGGCGCCTGATACTTCTCACCCGGCTCGGTCCGCGCGATGGCGATACACCCGGCGGTCAGCGCGTACTCCTCCAGCGTCGCATTGGCCGCCTGCGCCTTCTGCGCGTAAACCGCGCGCCGCTGAATGTTGATATCGTTGACGAGCCGCTGCAGCGCGGGCGTGGATGCGCCCACGATGCCGAGATATCCGTCCATCTTCTCGCCCACCTTGCCGCTTTCGCGTGCGGCTTCGTAAGCCGGATCGCGCTGCGCCTGCGCCGGCGCGGCGAGCCCTCCGGCAGCGAGTGCGAAACCGGCGGCAGCAAGCGCCGCCTTGCGAAGCAAATCCCTGTTCATAACGGTCTCCATCAGAAGATATCCGCGTTTTCCTCGATCGTTTCGCCCGCGTCTTCCGCGAGCCGGTAGATCACTTCCTGCCGGATGTTGATGTTGAGTTCGATGACGATAGGCTTGTCGGGCGCCTCGACAGAGATGCACCCCCCCACGGCCAGCGAACCTGCCACCACCAGCGGCAGCGAACCTTTCGCCCATCCTCGCACCGATCGCTTTCCCCGCATGAGACGGATTGTCGCAGGCGCTCGGCGGGCAGTCAATTCGACTGACTTCATGGCATAGTCTCGCTTTCCTGGGTCTGAACGGGCTGTTCGTCGGGAATAATGTCGTCGGGCTTGATTGCCTCGGCAGGAGGCGTGACTTCCCGCCTCAGGCGCTCGCCGTCGTCGGTCAGCAGCCCGAGCTCACGCGGATCGCGCACGAACGCAGGATCGTAGAGCGAGCGCACGTTGGAAAGGAGCTGCGCGAACGCTGCGCGAATGTTGATGCGAAATTCGAGCGGCAGCCCGGCGATCTGACGGGTGATGAAGTTCTCGCTCGCGCCCTCCCCCTGGCTCACGCCGGTGAAACGGACTTCGGTGATGATCTCGCCCGCGAGGCTGCCGTTCATCTCGATCGTCATCTCGCGGTAGTCGAGCGAGCGCAGCGCATCGAACGCGAAGTTCGCGATCGGCGAGAGGTCCTCGTATGTCAGCTCGCCGACGTAGGCGACGTTGCCGCCGGGTGGGCGCGACACGAGACGCCCTTGATCGATCGTGCCGTTGCCTTGTTCGTCGAACACGATCGGCACCACCCCGTCGAAGGTGCCGGTGGCATTGATATTGCCGAGCTCGAACTGCTGGACGAACGTCGCGGCGTCGAGCCCGCGGATTTCGAACACATAGGCGCGCCGCTCGCTCACCCCGAGATTGAGGTTCACCGGGCGCAGCGTCAGCGTGCCCCCCATGAACGGCCAGGTGCCGCCCGTGACGCCGAGGAACTGCCCTTCGCGCAGTGCGAACTCGACCTCGCCGTCGGTCACCTCGATCCCCGGATTGACCGAACCGACCCGGATGCGCTGCCCCGGCGCGGTGGTGAGATTGATGAGATCGTCGAACACGATCGTGCCCGATGCGTCGCGCACCGGGCCGAAGGCAGCGGCGAAATCGAGATCATCGCTCGAGAAGCGCCCCGAGCTGGTGACGCCCGCCGCACCCCAGTCGATCCGTCCGGTGCCGGTGACCGTGCCGCTGGCGTTGGCGATCACGCCGAGCGCGAGCGTGCTGAGCATGTCGGGCTGGAGCGATTCGTCGAGCAGCAATCCGTCGACCGTCAAGTCGGCGTGGCCGGTACCGCTGCCGAGATCGTGCACGATCGCCACCTCGGTCACCTCGCGCCCGCTCGTGGGTTCGCGCAGGACGGCGTGGGCGCGGATCAGGTTGTCTTCGAGCGTCAGGGTCGCGTCGCGCGCGATCAGCGGGTTGAAGCGATCGGCTTCGCTGCGGTCCTCGAGCACGAAGCTGCCGTCCGCGAGCGAGAGCACGCCCCCGGCATAGCGCCAGGTGCCGCTCGTCTGCCGCAAGTCGAGCGGCACCGCGAAGAGCGAAACGTCGGCATCCTCGAAAGTGCCCGCGATCTCGTTGCCGAGCGTCGCGCTGATGTCGCTCACGCGGAAGCGGTTCGCCTCCGCATCGGGCCCAAGCGCGACGACCACATCGCGCGCCGAGAAGTTGCCCGGCCAGGCGAACCCGATCGGACCCGAGTCGAGCGCGATCGGGGTGCCGGCGAGCTCGCCGGTCAGGTCGAGCGAGGGCGCCCCGGCCGCGATACGCAGTCCGCGCGGTCCGTAAGCGAGGATCGGCGCGCCGCGGCGAGGGCACAGCGTCAGCGTTCGCCGTTCGACGACGAGTTCGGCGACCGCAAGATTGGCGAACCGGAAATCCGTGCATCCGCGCCACAGCGCCAGCCCGGCCGCACTAGACCAGTTGCCGTCGAGCGGAACCACCAGATCGCGCGCCGATCCACCTGGCAAGGCGCCCGAAGCGATCGCGCGGCCCGAAAAGCCGATCCGCCCACCCGCGCCCTGCGCGACGACGAGCTCGGGGATCGCGAGCCGCGAATCGCCCGCCGCATATTCCGCCATCCGCAAGCGCAGCAGCGGATCGCGACCGGGCACGCGCTCCATCCGCCCGGTGATCCGAGGCAGCCCTTCGCCGCCGGTGCTGAAATTGCCGGTAATCCGCGGCAGGCCCGCACCGACCCGGCTGAACTGCGCGCGCGAGAGCGCCAGCAATGCCGTGCCGCTGCCGCCCCGCAGCGTCGCCTGCGGCACGATTACCGAGAGCGATTCGTCGCGCAGCCGCACGGTTACGTTCGCCGCGACCCGGCTGCCCCGCGATTCGCGCATCAGACTGCCGGTCGCGCGTTCGAGCAGCGGTGCGAGCAGCGTGCCCTGCCCCGCCGCGCCGAAACCGCGGATCGCGCGCTCCAGACCATCTCCCATGCGCAAGTCGTTGCCTTCGATCTCGCCTTGCAGGTCGACTCTCGCGAAACCGTTACGCGCGCGCATCGCTCCGCTTGCGGTGAGCACGGCCAGCCGCCCCTGCGGATGCGCAAGGCCACGTCCGACAAGTGAGTAGCGCGCGTTGAACTGGTCGTTGCGCCAGGTTGCGCGCACCGTGCCGTTGATCCCGTTCGCCCGCGTCTCGCCGGCGGCGAGCGCACCGCTCGCGATGGTTGCCCTGCCCTCCGCCCCGCCGAAATCCGCGTCCGCCGTGGCATCCAGCGAAAGCACGGCATCGGTCAGCCGTATCCCAGTTTCGGGACAAGCGAGGTCAGCGAGTCGCAGCGGCCCGGAAAAGCGCAGCTTGCCCGCCTCGGTCGTTACCCGGCCATAGGCGCTCGCATCGGCGGCTGCGCAGCCTGCGCCGTTGAGCTTGGGCGCGACCGCCGCGATCACGCCTGAAAAGCCGTCGTCGAGCTCCCCTGCGCCCTCGGCCTTGACCCCGACGGGGCCGTAATCCGTCTCCATCAGCGCGCGGCCGTCGATCACGGAAACGTCGTAATCCGGCAGACCGGGCGGCTGGCCGGTGTCGCGAAACAGCACGCGGTCGAGCGTTCCGAAACTGAGCGCGCCTCCACGCCAGCTCCCGAACAGCCGCGGACGCTCGAGTTCGATCCGGCCGATCGTCGGAGTGCCGAAGCGGTAGCGCAGGTGCACCGTGACGCGCTCGATCGTCAGGTCGGGGAGCAGCGGATCGCCGATCACGACATCGCGCAGCACTTGCTGCCTCGGTCCGACGCTCTCGATCTCGTACTGCGCGGGAAGATCGTACTCCGCGAGCAATCCGGCGATGACATTGCCTGCGATCCGCTCGCGGGTGAACCACGCCGCGGCCAGCCCGACAGCGATCACCAGAAGGAGCGCGAGCGAGACGCGCCAGCGCCACTTCATCAAGCGGCGGCGCGGCGCTGCAGTCCCGGCCTCGTTCGCATTGTCGTCTTCGGCCAGCGCCATCGTCTCACACTTGCGCGCATCGCCGGGCAAAGGCAATGCATCGCATGTCGAACGCGACGACGGGGGGAAGGTTGCCGCAAGACGAAGAAATCGCAAACGAAGCCAGGGGTTCTCCCGGCAGGGCGGGCCATCGCGCGCGGCTGCGTCAGCGCCTGCTGACAGGCGGCGCCGAGGCTCTCGCAGATTACGAAGTGCTCGAATATCTGCTCTTCGCCGCGAATCCGCGCGGCGACACGAAGCCGCTTGCCAAGGCGTTGCTCGAACGGTTCGGCTCCCTTCCCGCGGTGCTCAATGCCGAGCCCGGCGCCCTGCGGCAGATCAGGGGCATGGGCGAGACCGGCGCGGCCACGCTCAAGGCGGTCGCGCTCGCCACCCGGCGCATGGCGCGCGGCGCGGTGCAGCAGAAGCCGGTGCTGGGAAGCTGGCAGGCGCTGCTCGACTATCTGACGATCGACATGGCGCACCTGACGGTCGAGCGCGTGCGCGTGCTCTATCTCGACACGCGCAATCGGCTGATCGTGGACCACCACGTCGGCGACGGCTCGGTCGACGAAGCCGCGATCCATCCGCGCGAGGTGGTTAAGAAGGCGCTCGACGTCGGCGCGAGCGCGATGATTCTGGTCCACAATCATCCAAGCGGCAATCCCGAGCCGAGCCGGGCCGATATCGACATCACGCGGCGCATCGCCGAAGCCGGCCGCCTGCTCGGGATCGTGGTTCACGATCATGTGATCGTCGGGCGAGAGGGGCACGTCAGCCTCAAGGCTAAAGGTCTGATCTAGCTTGTTTGCGGTTCGTCGCGCGATTCACTCCGGAGGCGTGAATCCGTAAGCGCCGTAAGTCGCCGCGAGCGCGGGTTCGGCGGCGAGCGCCAATGCGAGATCTTCCCGGCCGCCTCGATCGCCCAGCGACAGGCGCACGATCCCGCGCATGTAGCGCGAAGCATGCAGGCCCGGGGCGGCGGCGAGCGCCTTGTTCAGATCGACCAGCGCCTCTTCCGCCTTGCCGAGCCGGAACAATACGACCGCCCGGCTATCGAGCGCAGCGTATCCCAGGCCTGTCTGTTCGACTGCCTTGAGACAGACCGGCAGCGTCGCCTGCGTCGCCAGGTCCCAGATCCCCGAATACCAGCACAGCGCATTGAATGCTGCGGACTGCGGCCGGGCCGTTTCGGCAATTGCTTCGAGCCGGGCCAGTCCGCTCTCGTGCTGCCCTGCCCAGCCTTCGGCGTAGGCGACCTGGATATCGCCCAAGTCCGGATCGGTGGCCAGCAAGGCGGCGTCCTCGGCCAGGGCGATCGCCTCCTCCCCGCGTTGCAGTTCGCCCAGAATCTCGATTTGGGTATAATGGTCGGCGCTCTCCGGATCGAGCCGCGCGGCCGCTTCCAGATCGGCCAGTGCGCCTTCGAGATCGCCGGTCTGCCGCTTCGCCTGCGCACGCTGGAGATAGCTTCCGGCGGTCGGCTCACGTTCGATCGTCACGTCGAGATCGGCCAGTGCGCCTTGCCAATCCCCGATTCCTGCGCGGAAGGCGGCGCGATTGACGTAAGCGTCCGCCACGTCGGCATCCTCCTGTTCGACGAGGGCCGCGTAGGCGCTTTCGATATCGCCCAACAGTGCCCGGTCCTCGCCGCGATAGTCCCACGCGCGGCGCGCTTCGACCGGAGCGACCAGCCGCGGAAGCTGCCGCTGCATGCGGATCGTATCGCGCTTGACGCTTGCCAGTTCCGCCGCAGGAATTTCCCATGCGAGGCTCTTCAGATCCTGCGACAACGCGAAGCGCTCGCCCTCGATACCGCCTGTGGACCGAATCAGGTTGCCGCCGATCTCGCTTTCGAAATCGGCCTGCCCACGCAGCGCGAAGCCCTCCCCGCCCCCCGGCAGAAGCCACTCGACTTCCGTACGCCAGAACAGGGGGCCGTTCACGATTACCGGCAAGTTGCGCCACTCGGTTCGCGCCCGGTCGACATCGAACCCGAACGCCGAGGCAGGCTGATACGGAAACTCGAGCCGATAGCGTCCGTCCTCCATGGTCCACGGCGTGGTCATGAGGCCTTCGACCGCGATCGTGGCGCTGCCGCGCTCGTCGTCGTAGACGATCGACGTCTCGATCGGCTGATACGGCCCGACGATGCCCGCGGTAGCTCCGTAAACCGCGGAATCCTTCTGCTCGCTGTCTTCCAGCTGCGACAGCATCCGGAACGCGGAGGCGAAGGGCCCCGAAACAGTCAGTTCCAGATCGAATAGCGCGGGCACGCCGATCCCCGCGCTCTGATCGACCGTAAAGCGCACGGTGCGGTCGGGAACCGGCTGCGGCCGCATTGCGATCGTCTCCAGCGCGGCTCCGCCCGCACGCAGTGGAAGGACATGCCCGAAGCGCGGCACGGCCCCGATGGTGGACAGCCGCGTCCCGACGCTTGTCCCGTCAAGCCAGTAGGGTTGGCCGCCGATGTCGGCGCGCACGATCATGTGATCGAAATTGCCGGGCAGCGGCAGCATTTCGGGCAGCGCGTCGCCGCCCTCGGACCGGACCAGCACGACCTCGGCCGCGATGCCGAGCTCGCGCAGGATGGCGAGGAGAAGGAACGATTTCGCCTTGCAGTCGCCGAAGCGCTTCTCCCAGGTTTCCGCCGGAGACTGCGGCAGGTAGTTGCCGCCGTCGAGGCCGTTCATCAGGTATCCGATTTCATCCTGGACGAGTTGTACCGCCAGCGCCGCGCGGGCGAGGGGATCGCCGGTGGCAGCGCGGATGTCCTCGATCTCGCCCGCAATCGCGCCGGCGGGTGCAATCGTTCCGGCCGGGTCGTAATATGGCGCCATCGTGGCCGACACGGCCCGCCAGCTATCGAACGTGCCGATCTGAACCATCGGCGGAACGCGAAACCGCGCGGGCGCATCGAGCGGCATTTCCTCCGGTTCCGCAACCGGCATCTCGATCGTGAGCGAGGTGATACCCCCGGCATGCGACACCGCCGCGGTATCGCCCAGACCGGTCGCCTTGTGATTCACCTCCGTGCCGCTCGGCCAGGATGCGATGATGCGGCCCGAGGCGAGCGGCATCGGTTCGGCGGCAACAAAGGCACTCCATTCCATCTCGTCATCGAGCGCCTGATCGCGCTTGGTGATCGAATAGGCGACGCGTATCGTGTCGCCCAGACGCAGCCCCGGCACCGCGAGCGTGGCGGTGAGTCCGCCGTCGAGCACGCGCTGTTCGAGCTGCTGTTCGCGCCGCAACACTTCGAACCGGACGCCATCGTCGAGCACGTCGATCGGCTTGCCGTCGCGGAGCAGCTCGATCGCGTGGACGATCAGGTCACCCTTGTCGGGCAGCCAGTTCGCCGTGATCGTGCCCAGTCCGCTCAGGGCCTCGGGCGTTTCGAGTGCGACCGCCATCTGGCGATATTCCCACACCGTACCGCCATCGAGCCGGACCTGCGATTCGATCAGCCGGATCGGCTTCCCCGGATCGCTCCCGGCCGGCGGCAGTTCGGCCGGCTCCACCCACTCGGGCGCCGGGCGATAGAGGATTTCCTCGCCCGCCCACGCCGGCGTCGCCGCTGCGATCAGACCGCATGCGAACAGATAACCGAAACGACGCATAGCCCCCGCCCCATTTTATGCCGTTGCCTCGATGTCTATCGCCTATCACGCGGGTTGCCAATGCGGCTGCCGGACACTAGCCGCCGCGGCAAGAACACACCCGTCCCCGGAGTCTGACATGGTCCCCCGCTACGCCCGCCCAGAGATGACCGCGATCTGGGAGCCCGAGGTGCGCTATCGCATCTGGTTCGAGATCGAGGCGCACGCGACCGAGAAGCTCGGCGAGCTCGGCGTCGTGCCCGAGAGCGCGGCGAAGGCGCTGTGGGACTGGTGGGCGACCGACCCGAAGATCGACGTCGAAGCGATCGACGCGATCGAGGCGGTGACCAAGCACGACGTGATCGCTTTCCTCACCTGGGTCGCCGAGCAGGTGGGAGACGAGGCGCGCTTCATGCACCAGGGCATGACCAGCTCGGACGTGCTCGACACCACGCTCGCGGTCCAACTCGCCCGCGCCAGCGACATTCTGCTCGAAGACCTCGACCTGCTGCTCGCCGCGATCCGGCGCCGGGCCGAGGAGCACAAGTACACCCCCACCATCGGCCGCAGCCACGGCATTCATGCAGAGCCGGTGACCTTCGGGCTCAAGCTCGCGCAGGCCTACGCCGAGTTCGCGCGCTGCCGCAAACGGCTCGTCGCGGCGCGCGAGGAGATCGCGACCTGCGCGATCTCGGGCGCGGTCGGCACCTTCGCCAATGTCGATCCGGCGGTGGAGGAGCACGTCGCCGAGCGGCTCGGCCTCGCGGTCGAGCCGATCTCCACCCAGGTCATCCCGCGCGACCGGCATGCGATGTTCTTCGCCACGCTGGCGGTGATCGCGGGCTCGATCGAGCGCGTCGCGGTCGAAATCCGCCATCTCCAGCGCACCGAGGTGCTCGAGGCCGAGGAATACTTCTCGCCCGGGCAGAAGGGCAGCTCGGCCATGCCGCACAAGCGCAACCCGATCCTGACCGAGAACCTCACCGGCCAAGCACGGATGATCCGCGCCTATGCCCTTCCCGCGCTCGAGAACGTGGCGCTGTGGCACGAGCGCGACATCAGCCATTCCTCGGTCGAGCGCTTCATCGGCCCCGACGCCACGATCACGCTCGACTTCGCGCTCGCGCGGCTCACCGGGGTGATCGACAAGCTGCTCGTCTATCCCGAGCGGATGCAGACAAACCTCGACCGCATGGGCGGCCTCGTCCACTCGCAGCGCGTGCTGCTCGCGCTGACCCAGGCCGGGGTGAGCCGGGAGGACGCCTACCGCCTGGTCCAGCGCAACGCGATGAAGGTGTGGGAATCGGACGGCGAGCTCTCGCTGCTGGACCTGCTCAAAGGCGATAGCGAAGTCACCGCCGCGCTGAGCCATGCCGAGCTCGAGGAGAAGTTCGACCTCGACTATCACTTCAAGGAAGTCGATCGGGTGTTCGATCGGGTGTTCGGCTGAGATGCGCCGGGCGGGCTTCCCTTGGATTGGCTTCGCGACTAGCATCGCGCCGATGAACGACGGGGAGCAAGAGCGAACATGCAAGTCGTAAGAACGATCGTCTGGGTCCTGCTGCTGGCCGCGCTGCTGGTCTTCTCCGCGTTCAACTGGACCGCGGTCGAAGTGAAAATCTGGCAAGGCCTCGTCCTCGAAACCAAGATTCCGGCGCTGGTGATCGTCTCTTTCCTGCTCGGCCTCTTGCCGATGTGGTTGCTGCACCAGGGCTCGAAATGGCGGCTCCATCGGCGGATCAGCTCGCTCGAGACCGCGCATCGCACCGCGGCCGCCAACACCTCGGCCACGCCGCCGGCGCCCGAGCCGGGGGTGGAGGAGCGCCACCCGGTGAGCCCCCCGCTGACGCCCGACGATCCCGATCGGCCCAAAGATCCTGCATGAGCAACCCCGTCTATCTCGCGCTCGACCTGCCGCAGCTCGATGCGGCGAAGGCGCTGGCCGGCAAGGTCAAGGCGCACGTCGGGGGCGTTAAGCTCGGCCTCGAATTCTTCTGCGCGCACGGGCACCACGGGGTGCACGAGATCGCGCACCTCGGGCTGCCGGTGTTCCTCGACTTGAAACTGCACGACATCCCCAACACCGTCGCCGGGGCGATGCAGGCGATCCACATGCTCGAGCCCGCGATCGTGACCGTCCACGCGAGCGGCGGGCGCGCGATGATGGAGGACGCCAAGGCCGCAGCCTCGAACGGCACCAGGGTCGTCGCGGTGACGATGCTCACCAGCATGGACGACCGCGATCTCGACCGCACCGGGGTGCGCGGCGGCGCGCACGAACAGGTCATGCGGCTCGCCGAGCTGGCCGAGACCGCCGGGCTCGACGGCATCGTCTGTTCGGGGCACGAGGTCGGCGCGGTGCGCGACCAGTGGAAGGACGGCTTCTTCGTTGTCCCCGGCCTGCGCCTGCCGGGCAACGGCGCCGGCGATCAGAAGCGCGTCGTCACCCCCCGCCAGGCGCGCGACGACGGCGCCAGTGTGCTCGTCGTCGGCCGCCCGATCAGCCGCGCGGACGATCCCGTCGCGGCGGCAAGGGCGATCGAGGCGACGCTTTAGCTCCCTCTCCGTTCGCGCTCGCACTGAGTTGCAGGTCAGGCCAGCGTGTCTCGACTTCGCTCGACACGAACGGCAAAGGGGGCGCCGATGACTGCCCCGAAAATCAAGATCTGCGGGATTTCCACGCCCGAGGCGCTCGACGCGGCGATTGCGGCGCGGGCGGAGTGGTGCGGGCTGGTGTTCTTCCCGCCCTCGCCGCGCAATCTTGCGCCTTCCGCCGCACGCGCGCTGGCATCACGCGCTGAAGGACGGATCGGCCGTGTGGGGCTGTTCGTCGATCCCGACGATACGCTGCTGGCCGAGGGGGTCGCGTCGGGCACGCTCGACGCGATCCAGCTCCACGGCGACGAAACGCCCGCACGCGCGGCGCAAGCGCGCGCGCGGTTCGGGGTGCCGGTGTGGAAGGTGATCGCAGTCTCCTCGGCGGCCGACGTCGCGCGCGCGGCGGACTACCGCGACGCCGCCGATCTGATCCTGTTCGATGCGAAGACGCCCAAGCATGCCGATCGCCCGGGCGGAATGGGCCTGAAATTCGACTGGGCGCTGCTCGCCGGCCATCGCGGCCCACTGCCCTGGGGCCTTGCCGGCGGCCTCACGCCCGCCAATGTCGCCGGGGCGATCCGGGCGACCGGCGCGCCGCTGGTCGATACCTCATCGGGCGTCGAAAGTGCGCCGGGGGTCAAGGACGTGGGCAAGATCGCCGCCTTCTGCGCGGCAGCGCGCCGCGCATAAGAAAAAAGGGCGGCCCCTCTGGGGGACCGCCCTCGAAATGTCGCGATGCGACGGGTCTTAGAAGGTGAAGCCGACGCCCAGCGCCGCCGTGTCCACGTCCACGAAGTCGCTGAAGAAGTGGCGGTATTCAGCCTTCACGTAGAGGTTGGTGCCGAGCTTGTGCTGGTAGCCCGCGCCGAGGTGCGGCACGTCCTCGCCCTCGCCGAAGGTGTACCCGCCGGCCGCGTAGAGCTTGCCGTTCGTGCCGACCTTGGCGCCGACGCGCGCCGTGGCGCCCCAGACCACGTCCGCACCGTCGACGAGAATCTTGTCGCCCGAGGCTTCGACACCGGCGAACGCGGTTTCGCCGAGATCCCAATCGTAACCCGCGGCAACGCCGGCGAGCGCTTCTTCGGTGCCGCCTGCCCAGGCGACGCCGCCACGGACTTCCACGCGGCCTTCGTTGGCCTGCGCCGGGACGGAAACCGCGGCGATCGCGGCGGCGAAAAGAACGGCATACTTACGCATGTTTCATGTTTTCCTTGAAGTGAGCCCCGCCTGTCGCGAGGCCGCGGCGCAACTGGTTGCGGGCAAGCCGTTCGACAATAGGCGAACCTGCAAACCGCACGATTTGGTCGATGTGTGACATGAACGTAACACACCGGCGCCAAGCGGAAGTTTGCCAGCCCTGTGGCGGGCTTGCTGGACAGCGTGCGAACCCTCTGCCAAGCCGCGCGGCGATGAGCAGCCCCAACTCCTTCCGCGACCAGCCCCCCGTGAAAGCGAACAGCTTTCGCCAGATGCCGGACTCGCGCGGCCACTTCGGCGAGTACGGCGGGCGCTTCGTGGCCGAGACGCTGATGCCGCTGGTGCTCGATCTCGAGCGCGAATATCGCGCCGCGCAAGCCGATCCGGCATTCAAGGCGCAGTTCGACGACCTGCTCGAGCACTATGTCGGCCGCCCGAGCCCGCTCTACTTCGCCGAGCGGCTGACGGAGGCGTTGGGCGGCGCGCAGGTCTGGTTCAAGCGCGACGAGCTCAACCACACCGGGGCGCACAAGATCAACAACTGCATTGGCCAAATCCTGCTCGCGCTGCGCATGGGCAAGACGCGGATCATCGCCGAGACCGGCGCCGGCCAGCACGGCGTCGCCACCGCCACCGTCTGCGCGCGCTTCGGCCTGCCGTGCGTGGTGTTCATGGGGGCGGAGGACGTGCGGCGCCAGTCGCCCAACGTGTTCCGCATGAAGCTATTGGGCGCCGAGGTCGTGCCGGTGACCGCGGGCCGCGGCACGCTCAAGGACGCGATGAACGAGGCGCTGCGCGACTGGGTCGCGAACGTCCACGACACCTTCTACATCATCGGCACGGCGGCAGGCCCGCACCCCTATCCCGAGCTGGTGCGCGATTTCCAGAGCGTGATCGGCAAGGAAGCGCGCGCGCAGATGCTCGCCCGCACCGGCCGCCTGCCCGATCTGCTGGTGGCGGCGATCGGCGGCGGGAGCAATGCGCTCGGGCTGTTCCACCCCTTCCTCGACGACGCGGACGTGAAGATGCTCGGCGTCGAGGCGGCGGGCCACGGGCTCGACGGCAGCGAGCACGCCGCCAGCCTCCTCGGCGGCTTCCCCGGCGTGCTCCACGGCAACCGCACCTACCTGCTGCAGGACGATGACGGCCAGATCGTCGAGGGCCACTCGATCAGCGCCGGGCTCGACTACCCCGGCATCGGCCCCGAGCACGCCTGGCTCAAGGACACCGGCCGCGTCGAATACACCGCTGTCACCGACGACGAGGCTTTGGAGGCGTTTCAGCTCCTCTGCCGCACCGAGGGCATCATCCCCGCCCTCGAGCCCAGCCACGCCATCGCCGCGGTGGCCAAGCGAGCCAAGGAGATGGACCGAGACCAGATCATCCTCGCGAACCTCTGCGGGAGGGGCGACAAGGACATCTTCACCGTGGCCGAGAAGCTGGGAGTGCAGATGTGAAACTGTCTTGGATGGATTGGACTTGGGCTTGGACGCAGCGGTATCTGATGGTCGTGGGGGCGCTCTGGATGGGTTCTGCACTGATCGGACCGGAAATTGAGACAAACTGGATCGTGATCTCGGGCGCCCTCGTGAGCCTCCTAACCTTGCTCATCGTGAAGCCCCGGGCTGGTCGATGACCCGCCTCTCCACCGCCTTCGCCAAATCCCACCCGGCCCTCGTCACCTTCATCACCGCGGGCGACGGGGACACCGCGGCCAATCTCGACGCGCTCGTCGAGGGCGGCGCGGATGTGATCGAGCTGGGGATGCCGTTCACCGATCCGATGGCCGACGGGCCCGCGATCCAGAACGCCAATATTCGCGCGCTCGGCGCCGGAACGACCACTGCCGAGGTGCTGCGCATCGCCAGCGAATTCCGAGCGCGTCATCCCGACACACCGCTCGTGCTGATGGGCTACGCCAACCCGATGGTGCGGCGCGGACCGGAATGGTTCGCGCAGGCCGCGAAGGACGCGGGCGTCGACGGGGTGATCTGCGTCGACATCCCGCCCGAGGAGGACGAGGCGCTCGGCCCGGCCTTGCGCGCCGCCGGGATCGCCCCGATCCGCCTCGCCACCCCGACCACCGACGCGAAGCGCCTGCCGCAAGTGCTCGAGGGTTCGTCAGGGTTCCTCTACTACGTCTCGGTCGCCGGGATCACCGGCAAGCAGCAAGCCGCGCAAGGCTCGATCGAGGAGGCGGTCGCGCGGCTCAAGGCCGCCACCGACCTGCCCGTCGCGGTCGGCTTCGGGGTGCGCGCCCCCGAGCAGGCCGCAGCCATTGCGAAAGTCGCCGACGGCGTGGTGGTTGGCTCCGCGCTGGTCGAGCTGGTGGGCGAGCATGGCGAGAATTCGCCCGAGCATCTGCGCAAGCTTACCGCAAGTCTTGCCAAGGCGATCCGCGAGTCAAAAGCTTCCTGAAATCCGTTCGTGTCGAGCGAAGTCGAGACACCCGGGCGCAGCGCCAGCGTATCTCGACTACGGCCTTCGGCCTCCGCTCGACACGAACGGAGCAGGGACAAGCCTCGGCTTGATACTAACTGATAGGGATAGACTTCCCGGTTCCTCACAACTTGCCTATAGGGCGCCGCATGAACTGGTTCACCCGCGTCCGCAATTCGCTGCCCTTCGTGGCCAAGCGCACGACCGAGGAAACGCTGTGGGTCAAGTGTCCCGGCTGCTCCGAAATGCTGTTCACGAAGGAGTACGAGGAGAACCTCAAGGTGTGCCCGCGCTGCGGCCACCACGGACGAATCGGCGCCGACGAGCGGCTGAGTCAGTTGCTCGACGATGGGTTCGAGCTGCTCCGCCAGCCCGAGGTCGCCGAAGACCCGCTCAAGTTCCGCGATACCAAGAAGTACACCGACCGGCTCAAGCAGGCGCGCGCGAAGAACCCGCACCGCGATGCATTCTCGGTCGGCTCGGGCGCGATCGAGGGGCGACCGGCGGTGGTCGGGGTGCAGGATTTCGGCTTCATGGGCGGCTCGATGGGCATGGCGGTCGGCACCGCGTTCTGTCAGGGCGCCGAGCGCGCGCTGACCCGCGAGTGCGCCTATATCGTCGTCACCGCGGCGGGCGGCGCGCGGATGCAGGAAGGCATTCTCAGCCTGATGCAAATGCCCAAGGCGACCGTGATGACCCGGCGCCTGAAGGAGGCCGGCCTGCCCTATATCGTGCTGCTGACCGATCCCACGACCGGCGGCGTCACCGCCAGCTACGCGATGCTCGGCGACATCCACATCGCCGAGCCCGGCGCGCTGATCGGCTTCGCGGGCCAGCGCGTGATCCAGGATACGATCCGCGAGAAGCTGCCCGAAGGGTTCCAGCGTGCCGAATATCTGCACAAGCACGGCATGGTAGATATGGTGGTCGAACGGCAGGATTTGCGCGCGACACTGGCGAGCGTGATCGATTACCTGGCACCGAAGAAGGCGGCGTAATCCTCCCCGGAACGGGGAGGGGGACCGCTCGCGAAGCGAGGGGTGGAAGGGCACGCGAAGTGATCCAGACATCCGATGTCATGAACATCTGCAACCTGCCCCTCCACCATCCTGCGCCTACGGCTCCGGATGGTCCCCCTCCCCGTGCCGGGGAGGAATTTTGAAAGACTTCGCTACTTCCGCCGACCCAGCGGTCCAAACGCAGCTCGACCGACTCGCGGCGCTGTCGGTGCCGCAGGGCCGGCTCGGGCTCGAGACGATTCGCGCGCTGCTCGCCCGCCTCGGCGATCCGCACCTCGCGCTGCCGCCAGTGTTCCACGTCGCGGGAACCAACGGCAAGGGCTCGACCTGCGCCTTCCTGCGCGCGATGCTCGAGGCCGGGGGCTACCGCGTCCACGCCACCACCAGCCCGCACCTCGTGCGCTACAACGAGCGCATCCGCGTCGCCGGCGCGCTGATCGCGGACGCACGGCTGGCAGCGTTGCTGGCGGAGGTTCTCGATGCAGGCGAAGACCTCGCGCCCAGCTTCTTCGAGGTGACCATCGCCGCCGCGTTCCTCGAATTCGCGCGCGTGCCGGCGGATGCCTGCGTGGTCGAGGTCGGGCTCGGCGGGCGGTTCGACGCGACCAACGTCCTCCCGCGCCCCGCCGTCTGCGGGATCGCGGCGCTCGGCATCGACCACGAGCGCTTCCTCCTCGTGCCCGAGGAAGGCACGCCCGCCGAGCCACTCGCGCGGATCGCGTTCGAGAAAGCGGGCATCGCCAAGCCGGGCGTGCCGCTCGTCACCAATTCCTATCCCGGACAGGCGGCGGACGAGGTCGAGCGTGCGGCACCGAAGGCTGGCGCACCGCTCGCGATGCGCGGGTGCGAGTGGCACGCGAACGCCGAGACCACCCGCCTGCGCTATGCCGACCGCCACGGTGCGCTCGACCTGCCGCTGCCCGCCCTGCCCGGCCCGCACCAGCCCGAGAACGCCGCACTCGCCGTCGCCATGCTGCGCCACCAGAGCGCGCTGCACGTGTGGGCCGAGGCGATCGCCGAGGGCATTCGCACCGCCATCTGGCCCGCGCGCCTCCAGCGCCTCGCCCCCGGTCCGCTCGCGGGCGAGCGGGAGGTCTGGCTCGACGGCGGCCACAACCCGAGCGCGGGTGCGATCCTCGCGCAGCACTTCGCCGGGCAGCGGCTGCATCTCGTCATCGGCATGATCGAGGGCAAGGACCCCGCGGCGCTGACCGACCCGCTCGCACCGAGCATCGCCAGCCTCACCGTGGTGCCGGTCCCCGGCCACGATCACCACCCGCCCCAAGCCTTCGGCCCGAAGACGCGCGCGGCAACCGATGTGCCGAGCGCCCTTGCCATCCTACCCGACGACGGCCTGCCGGCCCTGATCGCCGGCTCGCTCTACCTCGCAGGCGAGGTGTTGCGGCTCAACGGCGAATTTCCGGACTAGGCAGGAGCCGTCCCGGCTTCGGGCGCGATCACGCCGGCTCGCTTGCCGAGCCGGGACTCGCGCCACCATTCGACACAGACGAGCACGACGGCAACCGCGCCGATCGCGGTCGTAAGAATGAACACGTCGTAATAGCCCTGCTCTTCGATCATTTGCCCCAGAGCGCCGCGCCCGAGGGTGCCGACGAGCATGGTGAGCGACGACAACAGGGCGTATTGCACCGCGCTGTACCCCTTCGCCACGATGCTCGACAGCCAGGCCACGAACGCCGCCCCGGCGATTCCCACCGCCAGGTTTTCCGCACCGATGACCACCATGAGCTTGGAAAGCTTCGCGGTACCGCCGAGCTGCTCGACTGCCCAGGTAAAGCCGATCGCATCCGCAACGGCGCCCATCGTGTGCCCGCCAATGGCGAGATCGGCATAGAGGAGGTTGGTCAGGGCCGCGAGCACCGCTCCGAGCAGCAGCGTCATCATTCTGCCCAGCACAGTCAACAGATAGCCGCCCAGCGCGAGGCCGAGCACGATCGCTCCCACCCCGAAGAACTTCGACGCGACGGCCACCTCGTCGTTGGAGTACTGAAGTTCGCCCAGATAGAACGGATAGGCGAACGTTCCCCAGATCGAATCGCAGATGCGATAAGTCAGGACGAGCGCCAGAACGAGGACGAGCGCCCAGCCCATCCGGCCGACGAACTCGGTAAGCGGCAGGATCAGTGCGCGATAGAGATGGTCGACGAACCGCTCCGATCGGCGCGCGCACGGCGCGGAAGCCGGCATCAGATACTTCTCCGATCGGCTCAGGCGGACGAGGAGGCCGGCAATCAACGCGGGCACGACGACGGTGGCGACCACCACCAGCGGCCCCATCACCGTGATGAACTCGACCGAGTCCGGCCGCGCCGCGGGATCGCTCCCCAGCGAGCGAACCATGAACACGCCGACGGTTATCAGCGCCCAGCCCCACAAGGCCCCCACGGCAGCCAGCGCCCGGGCGCGAATACGCGGGTGAAGCTGTCCGGCCTCACGCAGGAACGCGAGCTCATCCTGCTCCTCGGCAGTCGGCGCATCGACGCGCGTGTCGGGCGCCCACAAGCCCACGAAGCCGACGGCGAGCAGGATTCCGCCCATCAGGAGATAGACCGCAGGCCAGCCGATCCGTTCGGCGAGGATCAACGCCAGCGCCCCGCCCACCAGCGCGGCCAGCCGGTATCCCAGCTGATAGACCGCCGAGAGCATATCGATCGTGGCGACATCGTCCGCCACATCGACGCGCCACGCATCGATCACCACGTCCTGCGTGGCGCTGGCGAACGCGCCGATCCCCGCGAGAAGCGAGAACCAGCCGAGTGACGACTTCGGATCGAGCGCCGACAGCGTGACCAGTATCACACCGAGCAGAACCTGCGCGGTCACGATCCATTGCTTGCGCTTGCCCAGCCGCCGCAGCACCGGCAGGTCGACGCGGTCGAGCGCCGGGGACCACAGGAACTTGAAAGCGTAGGACAGACCGATGAGCGAAAACACGCCCATCGTTTCGAGATCGATCTCGGCTTCGGTCAGCCAGGCATAAAGGGTGCCCAGCAGCAGCGCATAGGGCAGGCCCGCGGCGAAGCCGAACAACAGCATGTAGGCGGTCTTCCGGTGGCGCAACGCGGCCAGAACTTCCCGCCAACCCGGCTTGTTTTTGGTCTTCGCGGGCGTCTCTCCGGCCATTCCCTAGCGTCCTTCCGTTTGTCGCGCTTTGGTGCGACACTAGCGGGGCGAAACGGCCAGGAACAGGCACCATGGCGACTATCGACACCAAACATCCCGCGCGCCGCCCGACCGACGGCATGTTGGCCCTCGCGCAGGCGATCGCGGAGGGCGAGAGCCGCGCGGCGCCGGGCGAGGTTCCGGCCAGCGTCTATACCGATCCCGAATATTACGCGCGCGAGAAGCATGCGATCTACGACCGGCTGCCGCAAATCCTCGCCCCTTCCGCACTGTTGCCCGAGCCGGGCATGGCGGTGCCGCACGACGCCACCGGGCGCCCGCTGCTGATCACCCGCGACGGCGAGGGCGAGGCGCACGTCTTCCTCAACGTCTGCCGCCATCGCGGCACGCGGCTGGTCGAGGGCAGCGCGCCGCTGTGCCAGAAGCGGCTCGTGTGCCCCTATCACGCCTGGACCTACTCCGTGGACGGCCGGCTGCTCGCCCTCCCCCGCCCCGACACTTTCCCCGGGCTCGACAAGAGCGAGAAGGGGCTGATCGAGCTTCCCAGCCGCGAGGCCGGCGGGCTGATCTGGTTCTGTCCCCGGGAAGACACCGCCGACTTCGCGCTCGCAGAAAAGCTGGGCGAGGATTTCGACGCGCTCGGCATGGGCGAGCACGTGCTGTTCCGCCGCAAGACGCACGATGTCGCGGCGAACTGGAAGCTCATCATGGATGCCTTCCTCGAAAGCTACCACGTCACCCGGCTCCACGCGCAGACGATCGGACCGTTCTTCAAGGACGGGGTGACCTCGGGCGACATGATCGGCCCGCACGCGCGCTCGGCGGTCGGGCGGCTCGAGGAGATGGAGGGGGTCGACCTGACCGACATGGCCGCGCTGCGCCGCGTGGTCACCTTCGCCTACCAGCTTCTGCCCGGCGCGCTGATCATCCCCAGCCCCGACTACGTCAACCTCATGGTGATGATGCCGCAGGCGCACGACCGGACACTGGTCGAGGATTTCATGCTCATTCCGGAACATCCTGCTACCGACAAGGCGCGCGATCACTGGGAGCGGAGCTGGGCGCTGCTCGACGGCGGGGTGTTCGCGAACGAGGACTTCCGCGCCGCCGAGCTCGGCCAGCAGGGCCTCTCGACCGGCGCGATGCCCACACTGACGCTCGGCACACTCGAAGGCGGCATCCGCCGCTTCCACGAGACCGTCGAGGAGGCGTTGCGCGCCGCCAACTGATCCTTCGAGACGAGGTTCGGACGTACGTCCTCACCTCTCCTCTGGATGAGCGGAAACCTAAAAATCTTCCCGTTCATCCTGAGGAGGTGAAGCCGCAGGCTGAACCGTCTCGAAGGACCCACTTCCTCTGATCCGACCCGATGTGTAGAGGCCGCGCATGGCCGAAACCCCCAAACCCCAAGGCGAACGCATCGCCAAGCTGCTCGCGCGCGCGGGCGTCGCGAGCCGGCGCGAGGTCGAGCGGATGATCGCCGACGGGCGCGTGGCGCTCGACGGCAAGGTGCTCGAGACCCCGGCGACGATCCTGCCGCACCTGCGCGGCGTCACCGTGGACGGCAAGCCGGTCGGCAAGGCCGACCGCACACGGCTGTTCGCGTTCCACAAGCCCGCCGGGCTGATCACCGCCGAGCGCGATCCCCGCGGCCGCCCGACGATCTACACTGCGCTGCGCAACGCGCTGCCCGGCGACGCGGGCCGCGTGATGCCGGTCGGCCGGCTCGACCTCAACACCGAGGGGCTGCTGCTGCTCACCAACGACGGCGAGCTCAAGCGCGCGATGGAGCTGCCCGCGAGCGGCATCCCGCGCACCTACCGCGCGCGCACGTTCGGCGATGTAACGCAGGATCAGCTCGAGGATCTGATCGACGGCGTCACCATCGACGGGATGAATTACGGCCGGATCGACGCGAACATGGAGCGGCGCACCGGCCGCAACCAGTGGATTGAACTGACCATCACCGAGGGCAAGAACCGCGAGATCCGCCGCGTGCTCGAGCACCTCGGGCTCCAGGTCAGCCGCCTGATCCGCACCGGCTACGGCCCCTTCGCGATCGGCGACCTCCCGCGCGGCCAGGCGGTCGAGATCGCGAAGCAGCAGATCGAGCGGTTTCGCAGCGGATTGAAGAAGAAGCCGTGAGAATAATCGCCGGCGAATGGCGCGGGCGCAAGCTCGCCGCGCCGAAGGGCGAGGCAACGCGCCCAACCGGCGACCGCACACGCGAGACGCTGTTCTCGATGCTCGCGAGCAGGCTCGGCAGCTTCGGGGAGCTTTCGGTGGCGGACCTGTTCGCGGGTTCGGGCGCGCTCGGGCTCGAGGCGCTCTCGCGCGGCGCGGCGCATTGCCTGTTCGTCGAGCATGACGAGCCCGCACTCAAGGCGATCCGCGCCAATATCGCGACGCTCGATGCGCGTGCGCGGAGCGAGGTGCGGGGTGGTTCGGTCCTCTCGCTCGGGCCGGTGACCCAGCCGAAAGACCTGATCCTGCTCGATCCCCCCTACGGCACCGGCGCGGGGGCAGTGGCGCTCGACCGCCTGCTGCGGCTGGGCTGGATCGGGGAAGCCACCTGGGCCGTGGTGGAAACGGCAATCGACGAGACGGTGGAAATCAAGGGACTTTCGGTGGAGGCCGAAAGACGCGTCGGCAAGGCCAAGCTGACTTTGCTCCGCCTTGCCGCGCAGGGTTAGAGGATCGACCTGCCGATTACATCGGTTCCTCGGTCGGATCCTCCTCGGTCCCCGACGGATCCTCGGGCGTCGGCTCGGTGGTCGGGTCGGCCGTAGGAGCCGCCGGCGGAGCGTCGGTCGGCGCCGCTTCGGTGGGGGCAGCCGTGGTCGCACCGCTCGCCATCGCGGCGGCCTGAGTCTCGATCTGCGCCCAGGCCTGTTCCTGCTGCGCGGCGGGCAGGCCCGCGAGCGTCACCTTGTTGGTGTCCGAGATGCGCCAGAACAGCGCCTGCCGTTTAGGCGTCAGCGTCCAGAAATAGGTCTGGGTCTCGGGCGGCCACGCGGCGTAGCTTGCCTGCTGTTCGGCCGGCCAGCCGTCGTGGCTCGCCTGCTGCTCGGCGGTCAGCGTGGTGGTCGCAGCCGCTTCGGCGGTCGGCGTCGCATCGGCAGGCGGTTCGGACGCGGGCGCGTCCTGCGCCAGAGCCGGCGAGGCGAACAGGGCGGCGGCAGCCGCGGCGGGGATTAGGGTAACAATACGCATTGGGAAATCTCCTTTGCAAACATTCCCATTGCGACGAACGCGAACCGATTCCTGACAGCAGTCCCCCTGTCAGGATGGCCTATAACTTTGGGTACGGCGGCGTTGGCGGACAATGCGCCGCCCGCGGCGAGATCGCTCGGGCAGAACGCTTCACCGGCAAATGTGACGGAATCGAGGCAAGCCGCTGGCGAGCAATTTCTTTCGGCTTTTCAGAAGGTCACGCGAATCCTGCGCGCACGAAAAAGGCGGAGTCGCCATGGCGGCCCCGCCCCCTTTTCGGCATTGCGCGCTCATCCCGGACGGGAGAGGCGCGCCGAAAAAGCCCGTCAGGTTTCGGGTTCGTCCGCCGCCGCCGGCTTCTCCGCCGGAAGCGGCTCGTCGATCTCGCTCGCCGGCTTGCCGGGCCAGTAATCGAGTGGGACGTTGCCGTAGTTCTTGCCCGCAGCGCGCGGGTTGATGCAGCCGTCGGTCACCCCGTCCTCGCAGATCGGGTACTCGGTCTTGGGCGGGGGCGCGGCCTGCACCATCTCGCTCGCAACGAAACGCATATTGCCCGAAGTGGCCGTGGTAGTCCGGGCCATGCCCGAGGAGGCCGTGGCCGAGGTCGCAGCGCTCGCGGCCGCAGGCGGCGTCGCGCCGCTCATCTGCGCGGAAATCTGCGCCCAGGCGCTGGTCCGCTGCGCCGGGGTCATCTGGAACACCTGCACGCGTTGCGCATCGGTCAGCGCCCACCAGCCTTCGACCTGAACCGGAGTGAGCGTCCAGTAATACTCCTGAACGCCGCCCGGCCAGCCGTCGTAGGAAGCCTGGCGATCGGCAGGCCAGCCGTCGTAGGAAGCCTGCTGCGTGGCGTTCATCGTGAAGTCCACCTCGGCCATCGGCGCAGTGGCCTGCGCTTCCGCGGTGGTTTCGGCCTCGGCGTCCATGTCCTGAGCCATGGCGGGTACGGCAAGCGCCAGCGCGGCAGCGCCAGCAAGCATCATGGTACGCATTGGAGCTTTCTCCATCTATTCGTTGGGTATCGGTGGCTCTACGCCGGACGCCGGGGTCGGTTCCGCCGCGCCCTTGCGCCGCGCCTTTGCGTTCTCTAACTGTTCGCGCGGTCATGACCCCACCCGATTCCGCTCTCACGCCCGCACAATCGGGCGAAATTCCCGTTTATGCAGCGCGACTTAACGCGCCGCAACGCGAGGCGGTGCTCACCACCGAGGGCCCCGTGCTGATGCTTGCCGGCGCGGGGACCGGCAAGACGGCAGCGCTTACCGCACGCCTGGCACATCTCGTCGCAACCCGCCGCGCCTGGCCGAGCGAGATCCTCTGCGTGACCTTCACCAACAAGGCCGCGCGCGAGATGCGCGAACGGGTCGGCCAGCATATCGGCCCCGCGGTGGAGGGCATGCCGTGGCTCGGCACCTTCCATTCGATCGGCGCGAAGATGCTGCGCCGTCATGCCGAACTGGTCGGGCTGCAGGCAAACTACACGATCATCGACACCGACGATCAGCTGCGCCTGCTGAAGCAGCTGATCCAGCAGAACGACTTGGACGAAAAGCGCTGGCCCGCGCGCCAGCTCGCCGGGCTGATCGACCGATGGAAGAACCGCGGGCTCAACCCCGAGGATTTGGACGCGGTCGAGAACGAAGCCTACGCCAACGGGCGCGGCCAGCAGTTCTACCGGCTCTATCAGGACCGGCTCAAAGCGCTCAACGCCTGCGACTTCGGCGACCTGCTGCTCCATATATTCAACATTTTCCGCCGCGAGCGCGCGGTGCTCGCGCACTACCAGCAGCGCTTTAAATACATCCTCGTCGACGAATACCAGGACACCAATCAGGTCCAGTACCTTTGGCTCCGCCTGCTCGCGCAGGAACGCAAGAACATTTGCGTCGTCGGCGATGACGACCAGTCGATCTATTCGTGGCGCGGGGCCGAGGTGGCGAACATCCTCAAGTTCGAGAAGGATTTTCCCGGCGCGGCGGTGATCAAGCTCGAGCAGAACTACCGCTCGACCCCGCACATCCTCGCCGCTGCCAGCGGGCTCATCGGCACCAACAGCCAGCGGCTCGGCAAGACGCTGTGGACCGAGGCGAACGGCGGCGACAAGGTGCGCGTGATCGGCGTGTGGGACGCGCCCGAGGAAGCACGCCGCGTGGGCGAGGAGATCGAACGGCTCGAACGGGAAGGCGCGCCTCTGGAGCAGGTCGCCATTCTCGTGCGCGCACAATACCAGACGCGCGAGTTCGAGGACCGCTTCATCCAGATCGGCCTCAACTACCGCATCGTCGGGGGTTTCCGCTTCTACGAGCGGGCCGAGATACGCGATGCGCTCGCCTATCTGCGGGTCATAGCGCAGCCGGCGGACGACCTCGCGTTCGAGCGCATCTACAACCAGCCCAAGCGCGGGCTCGGCGCCAAGACGCTCGAGAAGATGCACCAGCACGCGCGCGCCACCAGCCTGCCGCTCGCCGCCGCCTCGTTGCAGCTCGCCGACAGCGACGAGCTGCCCGCGCGCGCCGCGAACACGATCGGCGGGCTGATGCGCCAGTTCCTCAAATGGCGCGAGCAGGCGGACAAGATCACGCCCGCCGAGCTGCTGCGCAGAGTGCTCGAGGAGACCGGCTACAATGCCATGCTTCAGGCGGAGAAGACCGCCGAGGCTTCCGGCCGGCTCGAAAACCTCTCCGAACTCGCGCGCGCGATGGAGGAATACGACACGCTGGGCGACTTCCTCGAGCACGTCAGCCTGGTGATGGACAATGACGCCGATCGGAGCAGTGAGAAGGTCACCATCATGACCATCCACGCCGCCAAGGGGCTGGAATTCGACAATGTGTTCCTGCCCGGATGGGAGGAAGGCGTGTTCCCTAGCCAGCGCGCACTCGACGAGGGCGGCCTCGCGAGCCTCGAGGAGGAGCGCCGGCTTGCATATGTCGCGATCACCCGCGCACGGCGGCGCTGCACGATTTTGCACGCGGCGAACCGGCGCATTTACGGCCAGTGGACCAGCTCGATCCCGAGCCGCTTCGTCGGCGAGCTGCCCGCCGACCATATCGAGGAGGAAACCACGCTCACCGGCGGCGCCTCGCTCTGGCGCGCGGGGATGAGCGAGCACGAGGATCCCTTCGCCCACCTCGCCCGCGCCCAGCCCGCGCGCACCCAGACTCGCGGCCCCGGCTGGCAACGCGCGCTCACCACCGCCTACGACCCCAGCCCCAAGCGCGTGCGCGAGAGCACCCGCAGCGCCGCCAGCTTCGCCGCCAAGCCGCGCACCGACATCGCAGTCGGCCAGCGTGTGTTCCACGACAAGTTCGGCTACGGCACGGTCACCGACCAAGAAGGCAACCGGCTCGAAATCGAGTTCGAGCAGGCCGGTACCAAGCGCGTCATCGACAGCTTCGTCACGGCGGCTTGAAGACGCAGAGGGCGACCCGAAATGGCCCGGATGAACATCGCTGCGATGAAATTCGCCAAGGTCTACCCGATGTACGTGCAGAAGGCCGAGCGAAAGGGCCGCACGAAGGAAGAGGTCGACGAAATCATCCGCTGGCTTACCGGCTACACCGCCGCGGGACTGAAGCGCGAAATCGATCGCGGAACCGATTTCCAGACCTTTTTCGACCAGGCCCCGACGCTCAATCCGAACCGCTCGCTGATCACTGGCGTCATCTGCGGCGTGAGGGTCGAGGACATCGAAGACCCGCTGATCCGCGAGGTCCGCTACCTCGACAAGCTCATCGACGAGCTAGCCAGGGGCAAGGCGATGGAGAAGATTTTGCGGCGCTAGCGCGCAATTTCGAGCGATAGGGTCTTGAGATGCACCCTGTCACCGAACGGCGAGGCGTCGTCGTTGCCTTCCAAAGCACCGAGGTGAAGCTCGACCAGGCCCGGCTCGCCAGGCGTTTGCCAGTCGAAAGTCCAGACTGCAGTGCCCTCGCCCCGGGGAGGCTGCGCGATCACCCGTACGGCTGAGCCTTTGACCTCGGCTCCTTCTTCCTGCGAGAGCACTGCCCCCGCCGGCGCGCCGCGCACCTCGAATCGCGCAAGAAAGCCGGCGATCCTCGCATCCTCGGGCGTGAAGCGGACGGTCACCGGATAGGTCTCACCGGCTCTAAGTTCGCGATCGAGGCCCGCAACCGCCAGCGCGGCCGAATCCTGCACCGGCGCGTCGCCGAAATGGCAGCTCGCGCAGCCTTCTTGCGGATGGTCGAGCGCATCCCACGGTGCACCCTCGGGATAGGCACGCGCAGCGGCAAGCGGCAGCGCCGCGGGCGCTGCGAGCACCAGCAGAGCAACAAACCGGGCCCGCGGGTCAGTCAAGCTTCGCACGCCCGATCGTGTTGGTGTCGGCACCGAACCAGATCGTATCGCTGGGCGCGTGGTAGAACATGTGCCGCACCGTTCCGCCGCCCGAGGGAATGTCACCTGCGGCGAAGAAGCGCTCGACGGCGGGATCGAAACCGACCAAGCGGTTCGGCTCCACCCCGGTCTCGACGAACCAGATGCGGTCCTCGCCGTCCACCGCCATGCCGTAGGGCTTCGACACAGCGCCCGACGGCGCCGCCCATTCCTCGAACACGCCCGTCGCCGGATCGTAGGCGCCGAGCATCCCGTCGGCATAGTCGACGTACCACACGCGCCCGTCGCCGGTGATGCCCATCCGGCGCGGGCGCGCCGTTTCGCGGGGCAATTCGTATTCGGTCAGCACCATCGTGTCGGGATCGACTGAAGCGAGCTTGTTGGTACCAACCAGCACGGCCCACACCGTTCCGTCGGCCGCAACCTCGATTCCGTAAGGCCGCGCATTGGCGGTCGGCACCTCGATCAGCTCCACCTCTTCGCTCGCACGCGTGAGTTTGCCGATGAAATTCCCGCCCTGCACGGTGAACCAGATGTCCCCCGCGGCATCGAACGTCAGCGTATGCGGATCGCGCGCAGCGGGATCGGGCATCGCGATCTTTTCGATCAGACCCGTCTCGGTATCGAGCCGCCCGATGTGCGCCGCGCGATTGCCCGCGTACCAGATGTCGCCGTTCTCGGCGACGATCAGGTTGTGTGGCCCCGCCCCCTCGTCGAGATCGAACTTCTCGAATTCGCCGGTCGTGGGATCGAGCTTCGCGACGTAGTCGCCGCGCTGGCCGACGAACCACACTTCGCTTTCGGACACAGCATAGGGATCGCGCGGCCGGGTATCGGGCCAGGGGACCGGCCATTCCTCGATATCGACCGGCTGGAGATGCTGTTCGCCCGCTGCGCCGGATTCTGAGGCGTCTTGCGCGAGGACTGGTGCGGCCGGTGTCAGCACTGCAGCTGCGCAGGCCAGTGGAATGCGGAACAAGCGGCTGATCATGATATCGTCTCCAAGGCTCGAGGCTGGATACAACATCGCGAACGCCGAAAACAACGGCGAAGCCCGCCGCGTGGGCGCTAGAGCGCGCTCACCCCGAGGAAATCGGGCTTCGGGCCGTTCCATTCGCCCGCGGGGACCGGTGCGTCGTCCTCGTCGCGACGACGGCGGCCGCGCTCGGGACGCTCGCTCTGCGCGGCCTTCTCGCGGCGCGGCTTGCGAGGGCGATCCTCGCGACTCTCGTCGCGATCGCGGCGCGTCTGGCGGGGCCGCTCTTCGCGATCCTCGTCTTCGCGCGGTTCGGGCGCGGGCTTGAGCTCGACCCGCACGTCCTTCTTGCCGAACACGGGCACCTCGGCGCCGGTCAGCTTTTCGACGTTCTCGATCGCCTCGGCGTCCTCATCGGCGACAAGAGTGAACGCGCGCCCCTTGGCACCGGCGCGACCGGTGCGGCCGACCCGATGGACGTAATCGTCGGGATGCCACGGCGTGTCGAAGTTGAACACGTGGCTGACGCCCTTGATGTCGAGCCCGCGCGCCGCGACGTCGGAGGCGACCAGAATGTTGATCTCGCCTTTCTTGAACCGGTCAAGCTCGCGCAAGCGGCTGGTCTGATCCATGTCGCCATGAATCTCGCCGCTGGCGAAGCCGTGGCTCTGCAAGCTCTTGTTGAGTTCGCGCACGGTGGTCTTGCGGTTGGCGAAGACGATCGCGGTCTCCACCAGATCGTTGCGCAGCAGCCAGCGCAGCGTCTCGCGCTTCTGGCGCGCCTTCACCGGCACCTTGAATGCGGTGATGTTCTCGTTGGTCGAAGCGCGGCGGCTGACCTCGATCCGCTTGGGATTGGCGAGGAACTTCTTCGCTAGCTTCTCGATCGGCGGCGGCATCGTGGCCGAAAACAGCATCGTCTGCCGCGTTTCGGGCAGCTTCGAGCAGATGAACTCGATATCGGGGATGAACCCCATGTCGAGCATCCGGTCGGCCTCGTCGATCACCAGCAGCTCGCACCCGTTGAGCAGGATCTTGCCGCGCTCGAACAGATCCATCAGCCGGCCCGGGGTGGCGATCAGCACGTCGACGCCTTCGTCGAGCGCCTTGACCTGGTCGCCCATCTGCACCCCGCCGATCAGCAGCGCCATTTTGAGATCGTGGTTGGTGCCGTACTTCTCGAAGTTCTCCGCCACCTGCGCGGCGAGCTCGCGGGTCGGCTCGAGAATCAGGCTGCGCGGCATGCGCGCGCGGCGGCGGCCGCTGGCGAGGATGTCGATCATCGGCAGCACGAAGCTCGCCGTCTTGCCGGTGCCGGTCTGCGCGATGCCGATGATGTCCTTCATCATCAGCACCGGCGGAATCGCCTGCGCCTGGATCGGAGTCGGCTCGCTGTAGCCGGCGGCTTCGACGGCTTGGAGCAATTCGGGGGATAGGCCGAGGTCGGCGAAAGTCATCTGTGTCCGATGGGTCCGGGTTGTGGCTGGGTGCCCGCCGTGCAGGAGTTCGCACCTGCACAATCGCCGCGCCCTTTGCGCGGGACGCGTGGAAAAGTCAAGAATTGCTCCTAAAGCACTCGCCCGGGGAGGCTCAGTCGCGCTCGACGACCATCTGCTTCAGTCCTTCGATCTCGCACCGCGAACCCGTGCGTGACTGGAGCCGGTCGCGATCGGCGCACATCATTCCGTCGGACTTTTGTTCCACGTAGAACCCGGAGTAGAAATCGCGCGCCGAGCAGGAGCGTTCGAGCTCCACGCTGAACAGCCGCCGGTCGCGCATGAAGAGTGTCAGCCGATTGTCGCGCGACGGCTGCACCGCCCCGATCGCCGCCACGGGCAGGCACTCGATCTCGCGCTCGACGATCCGGTCGCGGGGAGGCAGCGCCGCGAGCGAGGACATGTTCTGGCGTGCGGTCGCGCTGCGCGGAGAGATACGGATAATCACTCGTTGCTCGATCCGCACCTGGCGCTGCACCGGCTCGGCATAGACCGCTTCGAGCATGATCCAGCCGGGCCGAACGCCCACCCCGTCGGCCGTCTGCTCTTCCACGGGCAACATCTCGCCGCCGCCGGACCCGATCGGCGCAGGGGGGCCGAACAGCAGCAACAATGGGGCAAGGATGGCCGCGGGACTGGTCATCGGGGCTGGTCAATTCTCCGTACGGCCATCTCGCTCGAGACAGCCTTATGCGGTGGTGCGGGATAGCGCAAACGCTTGAACGGAGGCTTAATCCGCCTCCGCGGCGCGTGGCCGGGCTGGCGAAGCCGCCTTGCACTATGCCATAGGCGGGCGATGCGCGATCCCGATGTATTCCTCGCCGCCGCTGCCGAGCTGCTCGGCGAGCGTGGCTTCACCCGCGATCCCGAACTGATCGCGCCATGGCTGACCGACTGGCGCGGGCGCTATTCGGGGGCCGCGCTCGCAATGGCCTCGCCGGCAACGACCGAGGAAGTTTCGGCGCTGGTGAAGCTCTGCGCGCACCATGGCGTGCCGATCGTGCCGCAGGGCGGCAACAGCGGCATGTCGGGCGGGGCGACCCCCGACGAGAACGGAACCGCCGTGCTCCTTTCGCTGCGCCGGATGAACGCGATCCGCGCCCTCGATGTCGGCGCGCGCCAGACGGTGTGCGAGGCGGGGGTGATCCTCCACACGCTCCACGAAGCGGCGCACGAGCAGCGTCTGCGCTTCCCGCTCACGCTCGGAGGCAAGGGGTCGGCGACGATCGGCGGGCTGATCTCGACCAACGCCGGCGGCACGCAAGTGCTGCGCCACGGCACGATGCGCGCGCAGGTGCTCGGGGTCGAGGCTGTGCTCGCCGACGGCAGCGTGTTCGACGCATTGACCCCACTCAAAAAGGACAACCGCGGATTCGATCTCAAGCAGTTGCTGATCGGTTCCGAAGGTACGCTCGGCGTGGTCACCGCCGCGACGCTGCGCCTCTTGCCAGAGATCGGCGGGCGGGCGGTGCTGTGGGCCGGGCTCGGTTCGATAGGCGCCGCGCGCCGTTTGCTGCTGCATGCGGAGGCGCGGGTCAGCGATCATCTCGAGGGCTTCGAGGTCATCCCGGCGCATTGCCTTTCCGCGGTGCTCGATCACCTGCCCGATGCGCGCAGCCCGCTGGCGGGCGAACACGCCTGGTACGCGCTGATTGAGCTCGTCGCCGACGAAAGCCAGGCCGACGGCCTCCCCGCTCTTGCCGAAGGGCTGCTGGCGAGCGCATTCGAGGCCGGCCTGATCGAGGATGCCACCATCGCCACGAGCGAGACGCAGGCCGAGCAGTTCTGGCTGCTGCGCGATTCGATCTCGCCCGCGGAGCGCGCGATCGGGCCGGCGATGCAGCACGACATCTCGGTCCCCGTCGCACGAATGGCGGAATTCGTCGATCGGGCAGTGCCCGAAGTCGAAGCCAGGTTCCCAGGCACGACCGCCGTCGCTTTCGGACACCTGGGCGACGGCAACGTTCATTTCCACGTTATTGCGCGGCCGGGCGTCGTCCCCGGCGAATGGGAGGAAGACGAAGGCAAGGCGATCAGCGCCTTCGTCCACGATCTCGTCACCCGATGGGGAGGCTCGATCAGCGCCGAGCACGGAATCGGCCAGATGAAGCGCGACGAACTCGGCCGGCTCGGCGATCCGGTCGCGCTGGCGATGATGCGCAGCATCAAGCAGGCGCTCGATCCGCAGGGCTTGCTCAACCCGGGCAAGCTCGTGCCGCTTGCGCCCGAGGCGCGCCACGCACAAGGCCGGGCCCCCGGCGGGCAACGGTCGGGCCGTGACGGAGTGGATTGCGGTTCATGACGAAAAGCGAGACGGGAGCGATGCCGAAGCATCGTATCCGCCCAAGGATGTTGCCCTGGCGTAAAATCCACCAGCCGCGGAGCGGTCGTCATTGCCAATCATGGGTCTGGGCCCTAAAGCGCGCGCTTCACGCGCGGGGTCCGGCCCTGCCGAACCGACATTTCTGAACGATCCGGAGAGACTCCATGGCCAGCGCGCCGCAGCCCAACCTGCCCCTGTTCTACAACGACCTCATGCCGCTCAACAGCCGCGATCACGCGAAGTGGCACAGCAAGGGGATCGATTCCGCGAAGTGGCTGATCGGCCAGCACGCGATCCCGTTGACGGTCGACGAGTTCGTCCAGGCGCAGCGCGACTATCCGATCGTGTTCTCTTCGGGCGAGAACCCTTTGCCGCTGGCGCTGATGGCCCTGAACGAGGGGATCAACACCTTCGTCGACGACGAGGGCAAGGTGAACGATCCGGTATACCTGCCGGCCTATATCCGGCGCTACCCCTTCATGCTCGCCAAGCTCCAGCCGAATTCGGACGAGCTCTCGCTCTGCTTCGATCCGACTGCCGAGGCGGTGGGCGAGTTCGAGGGAGGCGAAGCGCTGTTCGACGAAGAAGGCAAGCCGGCCCCCGCGACCCAGCGTGCGCTCGAGTTTTGCCGGCATTTCGAAGAAGCCGGGCAGCGGACCAAGGCGTTCATCGACGAGCTCAAGAAGCACGAGCTGCTGATGGACGGCGAGATTGCCATCTCGACGCAGGACAACCCCGATGCCCCTTATATCTATCGCGGCTTCCAGATGGTGAATCAGGAAAAGCTCCGCGAGGTACGAGGGGATGTTCTGCGCGGTTGGAATCAGAACGGGATGATGTCCCTCATCTACAGCCACGTGTTCTCGCTGGACCTGATGCGCTCGATTTTCGCGCGCCAGCAGCAGCAAGGCAAGGGCCCCAAGCTCGCGGCGGCGCCCGCGGGCGTGACTGCCAACTAACGCGCGGTGGGCCGAGAGTTCCTGACGACGGCCAGGGCTTGAAACGTCCCTGCCCGCAACCTATTTTGGCTGTGTCGGAGCGGCGTTCCCCTCATGGCCTGCTCCGACTGGTGCACTGCGGTGCACCTCCTCCCTGAACCTTGGCCACCTCGTGCATCTTGCACGAGGTGGTTTTTTCATTCCGCCGCCAGCGGAAGCGTGCCCCCGCGCCCGAGCGTGGCGACGACGTCGCCGAGCTCGCGCACGAGGCCGGTGAGCAACCGCGCTATCGCCGGCATACGCGCCGAAGGCTCCGCCAGACGGGTATCGAGATAGGTTGCGCGGCAAACCTCCATCTGGATCGCATGAATACTGCGCGCGGGCGCGGCGTGGCGGTCGAGGATATATCCGCCCGCGTACGGCCGGTTGTGCGCTGCGCGGCGTTCATGCCGGGCGAGATAGGCAAAGCTCTGCGCCGACAGCGCCGGATCGCAGGAAGCGCCGAAGCGGTCGCCGATCACGAACTCCGCCGGGCGGTCGCCGGGAAACCTCGGCCGGAGCGGCGGCATCGAGTGGAGGTCGATCAGCAGCGCGGCGCCCCAGCGGTCGCGCAAACCGTCGAGCGCGCGGCCGAGCGCCGCATGGTAGGGCTTGTGAACGCTCTCGATCCGCGCCTCGAGCTCATCGCGCGTGATCGGTCCCTTCCACAGTTCACCCAGCCCGCCCAGCCGGCGCGGAACGAGGCCGAGCCCGCTGCGCGATCGCCGGTTGAGCATCGAATGGCGGACCTTTTTCGGCGCACCGCCGGCCACCATCGACCAGTCCATGTCGTCGCAGGCGCGATTGAGATCGAGCATCGCGCGCGGGGCGTGGGCCACCAGCAGCGCGGCCCCGGTCGCTTCGGCAACGTCGCGTGCGAGCAGATCGATGTAACGATCCTCGAGCCGGAGCGCGCTGTATTCCGGGTCGCGCATCGAATCGAGCACCGCCGCCGGATAGTCCCTTCCCGCATGCGGCGCGGCGATCAGCACCGGGATCGGAGTATCGGCCGGCACATGCAGCGAAAAGGGCGCACCGGGATCGCCGGACATCGCATCGCGCGGCCGCGGCGTGTCGTCCTCGGATATGGCCATGCCCTCCTCCATCGCCATCCTTGCTGGACTGTTGACCATGGTGTGTCAAAGCAGGTCAGCATCGACAAGGCGAAAGATTTCTTAAGCCGGCCGGGCTATGGCGAGGTCATGACGAACACCAATGGTCTCAGGGTCCTCCTCGCCGAAGACGAGGAGGCGATGCGCGGCTATCTCGCGCGGGCGCTCGAAAACGCGGGCTACGAAGTGGTCGCGGTCGATCGGGGCACCGAGGCCGTTCCCCTGCTCGAATCGGAGCATTTCGACCTCCTCCTGTCGGACATCGTAATGCCCGAGATGGACGGGATCGAACTGGCACAGCGCTGCAACGAGGTCAGCCCGCGGACCAAGGTGATGTTCATCACCGGGTTCGCGGCAGTGACGCTGAAGGCAAGCCGCGAGCAGCCACAGGCCAAGGTGCTGTCCAAACCGTTCCACTTGCGCGACCTCGTGCTCGAGGTCGAACGCGTGTTCGAGGACCGCCTGAGGGCGATGGTCTGACGCCTTCGCAAACGATACTTGCGCGCCGCCCGGCCTCTCGCTAAAGGGCGCGCCTGCCGCTTGGAGCGGCGCTGCCGATGGCTCGGGCGTATAGCTCAGTGGTAGAGCACTATGTTGACATCGTAGGGGTCCCAAGTTCAATCCTTGGTACGCCCACCATCGAAGCAGGAAGATCAAGAGGCGTCGCGAAAGCGGCGCCTTTTCTTCATCAGCCGTTATCCCGGGCTTGACCCGGGACCGGAACGAAAAGGCCCGCCGAAGGGCGGGCCTTTTTCGTTTCGGGCTGCCTCCCTTGCACCCTTGCCACCCTCTGCTAAAGCCCGCGCAAACCTCTCCAGACAGACAGGGCAGACATGCAGAAAATTCAGGTCAAGAACCCCATCGTCGAACTCGACGGCGACGAAATGACGCGCATCATCTGGGAATGGATCCGCGAGCGGCTGATCCTCCCCTACCTCGACGTCGACCTGAAATACTACGACCTGTCGATCGAGAAGCGCGACGAGACCGACGACCAGATCACGGTCGATGCCGCGAACGCGATCAAACAGCACGGCGTCGGTGTGAAGTGCGCCACGATCACGCCCGACGAAGCGCGTGTCGAAGAATTCGGCCTCAAGAAGATGTGGGTCAGCCCCAACGGCACGATCCGCAACATCCTGGGCGGCGTGGTGTTCCGCGAGCCGATCGTGATCGACAACGTGCCGCGGCTCGTGCCGGGCTGGACCGACCCGATCGTGGTCGGCCGCCACGCCTTCGGCGACCAGTACCGCGCCAAGGACACCCTAATCCCGGGTGCGGGCAAACTGCGCCTCGTGTTCGAGGGCGCGGACGGCGAGAACATCGACATCGACGTGTTCGAATTCCAGTCCAGCGGCGTCGCGATGGCGATGTACAACCTCGACGATTCGATCCGCGACTTCGCCCGCGCGAGCATGAACTACGGCCTCGACCGCGGCTGGCCGGTCTACCTGTCGACCAAGAACACCATTCTCAAGAAGTACGACGGCCGCTTCAAGGACCTGTTCCAGGAAGTGGTCGATAACGAATTCAAGGACAAGTTCGCCAAGGCTAATATCACGTACGAGCACCGCTTGATCGACGACATGGTCGCCGCCGCGCTCAAGTGGAGCGGCAAGTTCGTGTGGGCGTGCAAGAACTACGACGGCGACGTCCAGTCGGACACCGTGGCGCAGGGCTTCGGCTCGCTCGGGCTGATGACATCGGTGCTGATGACGCCGGATGGCAAGACCGTCGAGGCCGAGGCGGCGCACGGTACCGTCACCCGCCACTATCGCCAGCACCAGCAGGGCAAGGCGACCAGCACCAACCCGATCGCGAGCATCTTCGCCTGGACCCGCGGCCTCATGTACCGCGGCAAGTTCGACGACACGCCCGACGTGGTGCGCTTCGCCGAAACGCTCGAGCGCGTCTGCATCCAGACCGTCGAGCGTGGCCAGATGACCAAGGACCTCGCGCTGCTGATCGGTCCCGACCAGAACTGGCTCACCACCGAGCAGTTCTTCGAAGCGATCGTGACCAACCTCGAAACCGAGATGGCCAACTGGAAGTGAAACCTCTTTCCCCTTCCGTCATTGAACCTTCACTGACGGAAGGGGCACGATAACCAGTGGCTAAAGCACCGAAGACCAGGCAACCCGCGCGCCGCAAGGCGTCCGAGAAGTTCGGCAAGCGCCGGCTCGAGGTCCGCAACGCGCGGGCGAAGGACATTCGCGGGATCGCCGCGCTGGTGCGGCGCGTCTACGACGATATGCCCGCTTACACCCACGGCGAAATCCGCGGGCAGATCAACAACTTCCCCGAGGGTTGCTTCGTCGCGCTGCTCGACGAGGAGGTCGTCGGCTACTGCGCGACGATGCAGATCGCCGAGACGCTCGCATTTCAGGATCACGACTGGGACGAGATCACCGGCAACGGCTTCGGCAGCCGCCACGATCCGACCGGCGACTGGCTCTACGGATACGAGATGTGCGTCGATCCCAAGGTGCGCGGAGTGCGCATCGGCCGGCGGCTCTACGAGGAGCGCCGCGCGCTGGCCGAGGAAAACGATCTCACCGGCATCGTCTTCGCGGGGCGCATGCCCAATTACAAGCGCAACAAGCGCAAGGTCGACGGGCCCGACGACTATCTCCAGCAGGTCGTCGCCGGCAAGCTCCACGATCCGGTGCTGCGCTTCCAGCTCGCCAACGGGTTCGAGCCCGAGCGCGTGATGCGCAACTATCTGCCCGAAGACGCGAAGTCCGAGGCGAACGCGGTGATGATGGTCTGGCGCAACCCCTACGTGGAGCGCGACCAGCCCGTTAAGAAGCGCCTGCCGCGCGGGGTCGAGGCGGTGCGGGTGGCGACCTGCCAGCTCCAGGCGCGCGCCGTCGCCGACTACGACGAGTTCATGCGGGCGATCCGCTATTTCGTCGATGTCGCAAGCGATTACGAGTCGGACTTCATCGTCTTTCCCGAGCTGTTCACGCTGATGCTGCTGAGCTTCGAGGAAAAGGAGCTGTCGCCGGTCGAGGCGATCGAGCGGCTTTCCGAATACACCCCGCGGCTCAAGGCCGACCTCAGCGACATGGCGATGCGCTACAACATCAACATCGTCGCCGGATCGCACCCCACGCGCATGGAGGACGGCGACATCCATAACGTCGCCTACGTCTGCCTGCGCGACGGCTCGGTGCACGAGCAGGAGAAGATCCACCCCACGCCCAACGAGCGCTACTGGTGGAACATCCGCGGCGGCGACAAGATCGACGTGATCCAGACCGATGTCGGCCCCATCGGGGTGCAGATCTGCTACGACTGCGAGTTCCCCGAACTCTCGCGCCGCCTGGCCGACGAGGGCGCGCGGATCATCTTCGTGCCCTTCTGCACCGACAGCCGCCAGGGCTATCTGCGGGTGCGCTATTGCGCGCAGGCGCGCGCGATCGAGAACCAGTGCTTCGTGGTGCTCAGCGGCAACGTCGGCAACCTGCCCAATGTCGGCAACATGGACATCCAGTACGCCCAGAGCTGCATCCTGACACCGTGCGACTTCCCCTTCGCGCGCGACGGGATCGCGGCCGAGGCGACCGAGAACGTCGAGACGCTGACGATCAGCGACATCAATCTTGCGGACTTGTCGTGGGCGCGCGCCGAAGGCACCGTGCGCAACCTCGCCGACCGCCGTTTCGATCTCTACCGGATCGAATGGGACGAAGCCGGCAAGCACCCGGGCAAACCCCCGCCGCGCCGCGAACCGCTGGGCCCCCAGACGGTCGGCGGCGGCTGACTCTCAGGCCACAGGCGAGCGCACTCGCTCGCGCCGAATCCCCAGACCGATCGCGCGCCCCGGGATGCGCCGCAGCCGCGGAAACCTGTCGAGCAATCGCACGATCAGCGGAGCCCGCATGATCGGAACGCCGGCGAGCACGCGCCCGATGATGTTGTCCTGCGCCGCCTTTTGCGCGGTCTGGATCACACGTGTGGGGAACATGCGCCGCGCCTGAACCCTGGACAGCAGCGGATCTGGGCCGGCACCCCTCGCCATCGGCCCTGCGAGTTCATTCGCCGCGGCGACGGCGTCCTGAATCGCGAGATTGATCCCGATGCCGCCGATCGGGCTCATCGCGTGGGCCGCATCGCCGATCGCCAGAAGGCCCGGCCGATGCCAGCGCGTCAGACGGTCGAGCGCAACCGACAACAGCTTGAGGTCGTCGACGGTGTCGGGCTCGCCGTCTGCGGGAAAGGGAACGTCGGGAAAGGCGGCGGCGACCTCGTCGCGCACCCAGCCGATGCCCTTGGCCTTGACCTGTTCCGCCGCGCCCTTGGGCACGAGGAACGCCGTCTGCCAGTACGTCTTGCGGTCGATCAGCACGATCATCCGCCCGGTGTCGACCGAGCCGCGCAGCGCATCGCCGGGGTTGTCGATCTTGGCGAGATGGAACCAGAGCACGTCCATCGGTGCGCCGACGGTCTCGAGCGGCAGCATCCGCTGCGTGCGGACCAGCGAACCGCGTCCGTCGGCCATGATTGTCAGCCGCGCCCGCACTTCCTCGCCGCCCGCAAGCCGCACCCCCGCAATTCGGCCGCTATCCTCGATCAGCGCTTCGGCGCGCGCCTCCATTCGCAGGGCGAAGCCGGAATAGGCCTCCGCCTCTTCGCGCAGAAAATCGAGGAACTCCCATTGCGGCATCATCGCGATGAACGGCGCCGCGACGGGCAGGTGCGAGAGATCGCCGATAGCATAGTCGCGCCCCGCGACGCGGACCTCCGCGCGGTCGAGCCGGTCGTGCGGCCGCTCGAGAAAACGGCCCAGCATCCCCAGCTGGTCGAGGATCTCCATCGTCGAAGGATGGACCGTATCGCCTCGGAAATCGCGGAAGAAATCGATATGTTTTTCCAGCACCGTCACGCCCAGGCCAGCGCGGGCGAACAGCAAGCCCGCCATCATGCCGGCCGGCCCGCCACCGACGATCGCGACGTCGCGCGTTTTGTCGATCTCCATACAGTGACAATGCGCCGTGCGCTGGCTAGGTGCAATCCATGGCCGGAGAGATAGCACCCACGCCCGCACTGTCCGATGCACTGGTGATCCTCGGCGCGGCGGGCATCGTGATTCCGGTCTTCACCCGCTTCCGCATCACCCCGGTGATCGGGTTTATCCTGATCGGGATCGCGGTCGGCCCCTTCGGGCTCGGCAAACTGGTCTATGAATATCCGTGGCTCGGTCATGTGACGATCAGCGACCCCGAGGGGCTGGAGCCCTTCGCCGAGTTCGGGATTATCCTGCTGCTGTTCTCGATCGGCCTGGAGCTTTCGTTCAACCGCTTGTGGCAATTGCGGAAACTCGTGTTCGGGCTCGGCGCGCTCGAGCTCCTGATCGCAGGATCGTGCATCGCCATCGCGCTCTCCATGATGGGGCAATACTGGACCGGCGCGCTCGGGCTCGGGCTTGCACTGGCGCTGTCGTCGACCGCGATCGTGCTGCCGATCTCGGGTACGCATACTCCGGTCGGACGCGCCGCGCTGTCGATGCTGCTGTTCGAGGATATCGCGATCGTCCCGATCATCTTCATGCTCGGCGCTATGGCGCCCAATGCCCAGGCGGAAGGCTGGGAGGGCCTCGTGAGCACGCTATGGCAGGGAGGGCTGGTGGTGATCGCGCTGCTGGTCGTCGGCCGCATCGCCTTGCCGCGCCTGTTCGCGCAGGCGGCACGAACCAAGAGCCCCGAGCTGTTCCTCGCCGCCAGCATGCTGGTGGTGATCGGCGCGAGCCTCGCCACGGCAGTCGTCGGTCTCTCGCCGATCGTCGGCGCGCTGATTGCGGGCCTGCTGATCGCCGAGACCGAGTACCACGGCGAGATCGAATCGATCATGGAGCCGTTCAAGGGCCTCGCGCTGGGCGTGTTCCTGATCACCGTGGGTATGAGCATCGATCTCACGACGATCTGGGACAACCTCGGCCCGATCGCACTCGCCGTGGTGCTGGTGCTGTGCTTCAAGGCGCTCGTCACCGGCGTGTTGCTGCGGTTGATGGGCGCGCGGCGCAGCACCGCGGCCGAGACCGGGGTGCTGATGGCGAGCCCTTCCGAGACCACGCTGATCGTGCTCGCCGCAGCGAGCTCGGCGCTGCTGATCCAGCCCGGCACCGCGCAATTCTGGCAGATCGTCACTGCTATCGGGCTGACGATCACTCCGATCCTCGCCAAGCTCGGTCGCGCGATCGCGCGCAGGGTCGAGAGCGTTCCCGAAGCGCCGCCCGAGCATTCGAACGCCCCGCGCGTGATCATCGTCGGCGCGGGCCGCGTCGGACGGCTCGTGGCCGACATGCTCAAGGTTCATGGCAAGCCCTACATCGCGCTCGATTCGGACGCCGACCTGATTTCGCGCGCCAAGCGCGAGGGGTACTACGCGATCTACGCCGACGCCTCGCGGCGCGACGCGCTCCACCGCCTCGGACTCGACAACGCGCTCGCGGTGGTGCTGACGATGGACGAGCCGGTGCTCGCCCAGCGGCTCGTCGCCAAGCTGCGCAAGCAGTTTCCCGAACTGTTGATCGTCGCCCGCGCACGCGATTCGATCCATGCGGCCGAGCTGTATCGGGCAGGCGCGAGCCACGCCGTCCCCGAGACGCTCGAAAGTTCGCTCCAGCTTTCCGAAGCCGTGCTCGCCGATATCGGTGTTGCGATGGGGCCGGTGATCGCCTCGATCCACGAGAAGCGCGACGAATTCCGCGAGGCAATCCAGAAGGGCGGTGCGCTGGAACGCAAGCCCAAATTGCGCACCAGTACAGTCGAGGCGACCTGAACACGCGGTAAGTTCATGAACCGCCACCCTTTCCGTGCGTTGCACGCAGGAAGGAGATGGCGAAATGAACGACAACGATCCGAACAAGCCAACGGCGGACCAGGAGAAGTTCAAGCCGGAGAACGTGGCCGCAGACGTCAAGCGCGACGAAAATCACCCTGCGGATACAGAGCGCCGCGATCTGCCCCGCGGCAGCGAAACCGATACCCGCGGCTCCAGCAAGCTACGCCGCTAGCTCAAGCCGAAACCGTCTCCGCCATGGCCGTCCTGACCGCGGCGATTGCGTCGGCGGCCTTGGCCCCATCGGGCCCGCCCCCCTGTGCCATGTCGGGCCGGCCGCCGCCGCCTTTGCCGCCAAGTGCCTCGACGCCCTTGCGAACCAGCGCGATCGCGTCGAACCGATCGACCAGATCGTCCGTGACCGCGACGGCGATCGCTGCCCGCCCGGCGTTGACCGCGACCGCCGCCGCCACGCCCGATCCGAGCCGCTTCTTCGCCTCGTCGAGCAGCCCGCGCAGTTCCCTGGCATCCAGACCGTCGAGCACCTGGCCGGAGAATTGCACCCCGGCAACGTCCTCGTCCGCGGCTGCCGGCGCAACACCGCCGCCACCCAGCGCAAGGGCTTTCTTCGCGTCAGCGAGTTCGCGTTCGAGCCGCTTGCGTTCGTCGATCAGTGCGGCGACGCGAGCCTCGACCTCGTCGGGCGCGGTCTTGAGCGCGCCGGCGACGGCCTTCAGCGCATCCTCGCGCGCGACGAGCCACTGGCGCGCGGCCTCGCCGGTCAGCGCCTCGATTCGGCGCACGCCCGATGAAACCGCGCTTTCGGAAACGATATGGAACAGGCCGATATCGCCGGTCGCGCTGACGTGCGTGCCGCCGCACAGTTCGACCGAGTAGTTGCGCGTTCCGGCAGTCTTGCGGCCCATCGAGAGCACGCGCACTTCCTCGCCGTATTTCTCGCCGAACAGCGCCAGCGCGCCCGCTTCGACCGCGTCGTCAGGGCTCATCAGCCGGGTCTGGACCTGCTCGTTGGCGCGGATTTCGGCGTTCACCTCAGCCTCGATCGCGGCAATATCCTCGTCGGCCAGCGGCTTGGGATGCGAGAAGTCGAAGCGAAAACGGTCGGCGGCGACCAGCGAACCCTTCTGCGTCACGTGGCTGCCGAGACGATTGCGCAGCGCCGCGTGCACCAGATGGGTCGCCGAGTGGTTCGCGCGGATCTTGTCCCGCCGCTCGGCATCGACGGTCAGGTGCACGCTGTCGCCCACCGCCACGGCGCCTGCCTCAACCGCGCCATGGTGCGCGTGCAGCCGGCCGAGCGGCTTCGAGGTATCGCTCACTGCAATCCGCAGGCCTTCGGGAGTCGAGATCGTACCCGCGTCGCCCGACTGGCCGCCGCTTTCGCCGTAGAACGGGGTCTGGTTGACGAGGATCGTAACCTCGTCGCCCGCATCGGCGCGCGCAACCTCGCCACCGTCGCGCACGATTGCGACGACCTTGCCCTCGCCCTCGATCGACGAGTAGCCGGTGAATTCCGTGCCGCCCTCGCGCTCGGCGATATCGAACCACAGCTCACCGTCGGCAGCCTGGCCCGAGCCCTTCCAAGCGGCACGTGCTGCCGCCTTCTGGCGCGCCATCGCATCGTCGAAGCCGACGCGGTCGACCCCGATCCCGCGCACGCGGAGCGCATCTTCGGTGAGATCATAGGGAAAACCGTAGGTGTCGTAGAGCTTGAATGCGGTCTCGCCGTCGAGTTCACCGCCTTCGGCCATCTCGCCGGTCGCTTCATCGAGCAGCCGCAGGCCCTTGTCGAGCGTGCGCCGGAACTGCGCCTCCTCGCGCTCGAGCACTTCCTCGATCAGCGCCTGGCCGCGCTGAAGCTCGGGATAGGCCTGGCCCATCTCCGCAACGAGCGCGGGTACGAGGCGGTGCATCAGCGGCTGCTCGGCCCCGAGCAGGTGCGCGTGGCGCATGGCGCGGCGCATGATCCGGCGCAGGACATAGCCGCGCCCCTCGGCGGACGGCAGCACGCCATCGGCCATCAGGAATCCGCTGGAGCGCAAATGGTCGGCGATCACGCGATGGCTCGCGCGCTGTTCGCCCTCGGCGGGCACGCCGGTCAGGCTCTCGCTCGCGGCGATCAGGGCCTTGAAGGTATCGATCTCGTAATTGTCGTGCACGCCCTGCATCACAGCGGAGACGCGCTCGAGGCCCATCCCGGTGTCGATGCTCGGCTTGGGCAACTCGGTGCGCGAGCCGTCGGCCGACTGCTCGAACTGCATGAACACGAGGTTCCATATCTCGATGAAACGGTCCCCATCCTCGTCGGGCGAACCCGGGGGACCGCCGGGGATGTGCTCTCCGTGGTCGTAGAACACCTCGCTGCACGGGCCGCACGGACCGGTGTCGCCCATCGACCAGAAATTGTCGCTGGTCGCGATGCGGATGATCCGCTCTTCGGGCAGCCCGGCGATCTTGCGCCAGAGCTCGAACGCCTCGTCGTCGGTGTGATAGACGGTGGCGGTGAGCTTCCCGGGCGCGAGGCCCCATTCCTTTGTCAGCAGAGTCCAGGCGTGCTCGATCGCCTGATCCTTGAAATAGTCGCCGAACGAGAAGTTGCCGAGCATCTCGAAAAAAGTGTGGTGCCGCGCGGTGTAGCCGACGTTGTCGAGGTCGTTGTGCTTGCCACCGGCGCGCACGCACTTTTGGCTGCTGACTGCGGTCGGCGCGGGCGGGGTCTCGAGCCCGGTGAACACGTTCTTGAACGGCACCATCCCCGCGTTGACGAACATCAGCGTGGGATCGTTGTAGGGCACCAGCGGCGCGCTCGGCACCGGCGCGTGGCCGGCGCGCGCGAAATAGTCGATGAAAGACCGGCGGATGTCGTTGGTGGAGGTCATATATCGGGCAGGTAGTTGCTGCGGCGCGGCGGGACAAGCCGATTAAGCCGCGCTCGCTGAGTGAAACGGGCGATCGGATCGGCGCTGCGGCTCAGGGTAAACGGGCGCGAACGAGCCACGCAGCTGCGCCGAGTGCGACGCATCGATCGTGAAGCTGGCCGCGCAGGAAATCGCGCACTCGCGCGACGAATGCGGCGCGAGCCTCCCCGGCGAGTTCCGCGGCGGCGCGGGCTGCCGGGCCGATGACGAGAAAGTAGGACAACGCATCCTCGACCGCGTCGTCTCCAGCGCCGGCAACATAGGGAAAGTCGACCGGCTCGAACGCCGCATCGCGCCATCCCGCGTCCGCAAGGATGCGGCGAACGCGGTTATCGTCCGCAAAGGAGAACGGACCGGGCTGTCCGGGCGGAGGCGGCGCGCCAAGCCCGTCGGGCAGCAGCGCGCCGAGACCGAACGCCCAGGCGTTGTCCTCGACCGCACGGAAGCAGGTAAACGCGAGCCGCGCGCCGGGCGCGGCGATCCGCGCGAAGTGGGCGAAGGCTTCGGTGGGATCGGGAAAGAACATCACCCCGTGGCGCGACACGATGAGGTCGGGCGCGAAGCCCGATCGCTCCCATAGCGCTGCATCGGCAAGTTCGAACGACAGGTTCGGCACGCCATCCCCGCGCTCTCGCGCCGTTTCGACGAGTTCGCTGCTCACATCTACGCCGATCACCTTCGATCCGGGATTGGATCGCGCCAGCGCAAGCGAGACCTCGCCCGCCCCACAGCCGACATCCAGCACCCGCGTGTATGGCGCTTCGGCCGCGGCATCGAACAGCCGTGCCGTGAGCGATGCGAAGCTGCGGTCGGTGCGGCGCCACTCGTCGGCCCACTTGCGCCCCACGCGCCCTTCCCATTCGGCCTGGTCGGTCATGCATGCTCCTTGGCTGCTGCGGCGGTCGATGCGCAACCCGCTCGCGCGCTCGGCTGTTCGCAGCTCGCTAGCGCGCTAGGCCGCCGGGGAGCAAAAAGAAAAACCGGCGCGGGCCGCAAAGGACGCTCGCGCCGGTTTTCCGTTTTCCCGGGCGCATGAAAGGCGCCCGCTTGAGGCGATGATGTCAGTCGTCCGCGTCCGGGCCGGTCATCATTTCCTCGGCGACCGCGTCGGTCCGGCCGCGGATGGCGGCTTCCAACTTGTCGCAAACTTCGGGATTGTCTTTGAGATACTGCTTGGCGTTCTCGCGGCCCTGGCCGATCCGGATCGAATCGTAGCTGAACCAGCTGCCCGATTTCTCGACGATCCCGGCCTTGACGCCGAGGTCGAGGATCTCGCCGATCTTGGAGATGCCTTCGCCGTACATGATGTCGAACTCCACCTGCTTGAACGGCGGGGCGACCTTGTTCTTGACCACCTTCACCCGGGTCGAGTTGCCGACGATCTCGTCGCGGTCCTTGATCTGGCCCGTGCGGCGGATGTCGAGCCGGACCGAAGCATAGAACTTGAGCGCGTTGCCCCCGGTCGTGGTTTCCGGATTGCCGTACATCACGCCGATCTTCATGCGCAGCTGGTTGATGAAGATCACCATGGTCTTCGAGCGGCTGATCGAGCCGGTCAGCTTGCGCAGCGATTGCGACATCAGGCGCGCCTGGAGGCCGACGTGGCTGTCGCCCATCTCACCCTCGATCTCGGCCCGCGGCACCAGCGCGGCGACCGAATCGACCACCAGCACGTCGATCGCGTTCGAGCGGACCAGCGTGTCGGTGATCTCGAGCGCCTGCTCGCCGGTGTCGGGCTGCGACACCACCAGCTCGTCGATGTCGACCCCCAGCTTCTTCGCATAGACCGGATCGAGCGCGTGCTCCGCGTCGACGAAAGCGGCGGTGCCGCCGTTCTTCTGCGCCTCGGCGATCACATGGAGCGCGAGCGTGGTCTTGCCCGAGCTTTCCGGGCCGTAAACCTCGATCACGCGGCCCTTGGGCAATCCGCCGACGCCGAGCGCGATGTCGAGCCCGAGCGAACCGGTCGAGATCGCCTCGACCTGCATGGCTTCCTTCTGGCCCAGCTTCATCGCCGAGCCCTTGCCGAACGCGCGATCGATCTGCGCCAGCGCGGCGTCGAGCGCCTTTTGACGGTCCACGTTGCTTTCCTTCTCAACCAGCTTCAGTTCCGCCGCCATCGCATGGCCTCCTTCGCTTGCCTAGGGCTTCGTGTCCCTTATCGTCAGAGAACCATGTATTCGATTTGTTCCAACAGAACAAGAGTGGAACGAAAATTTCTGCGAAACGCGCAAATAAGTGCTATTACAACTGGATAGCGCGCCTCAATCGGTCGTCCGACGCTGCCGCCAGTCGATTTTTTGCTCCGAAGTGGCGGGAATTCGCACCTCGACCACGTGCTGACCGTCCTTCACCTGCAAGCCGCGGCGGCGCGCGACCTCCCAGTCCGCCGGCCAGCCGAGGTTGAGCCGGAGCCGCACCGGCACGCGCAGCGCGTTGGCGACCGTGGCCTCCATCTCGATCCACATGCGCTGGTCGTCGTCGTCCTCGTCGTCTTCGTTCAGCCAGCGACACATCGCCTGCACGTGATCGCTGGTCCCGAGCACGATCTCGACGTCCTGCCCGCTGGCATAATCGCGCAGCCGTTCCTCGCCGACGAGCAGCGGTCCGTAGGAGGACGGCTCGAACACCGCGACCCCGCCCGAAGGCAGCGCGACGCCGAGCCCGTGTTCCTCGTCGTTGACCGTCTCGAGCAGGCGCGCGGCCGGGCGGAACCCCTCGTCGAAGCGGCCGGGTTCGCAATCGATCTCGTAGACGAGGTCACCCTCGACCTCATCCTTCTGCAGGAAGGCAATCTGCTTCAGCCCCTTGGCCGCCACGGTGACCGGTTCGGGCACACGGTAGAGCTTGAGATCGCCGAGTTCCTCCTCCTGCGCAACCATCGCCGCGCGAGAGACGCTCGACCCGGTGACGACGATCGTAGCATTGGCGTCGTAAGCCGTCTCCGGGGCCATCATCATCGGCGGAGGCGGAGGCGGAGGCGGGGGCGCGGGATAGTAGATCGGCGTCCCGGTCGCGGTGCTGCCGAGCGGATAGCAGGTCAGCCGCAGCGGTTCTGCTCGGGGCGGATCGGCGAGATCCTCGAAGTCGCTCTCGACGTTGAGCTTGCCCGCCACCGCCATCAGTTCGGCGTCGGGAAAAGGCTGCGCGTTGTCGTTGAGCAGCGTGAGCCACGACATCAGGCTCAACTCCACCCCGCCCCGCCCGTCGCCGCGCCCCAGGGTCGCGACGTAATTCGCCTGCCAGTCGAACCCCCAGGCGAGATAGGTCAGCACGACCTGATAGGTTCCTCCGGCGTCGTCGCGGGTATCGATCGAGAACACCGGCTGCGCCGAGAGCCCGGCGGGCAATCGGTCGAAGGTCAACTTCTCGGGAATGCCCGCGCAGCGCACCGCCTCGTAGCCTTCGCTCATCTGGAGCACGAACCCGCCGTCGGCGCGGGTGCGCACCACCGCCTGCTCGCTGGTCGCGACGCCGGTCGCGGGATTGGTACGGGTGATCGTCACCCGGTTGCCGAGCATGCCGTTGACCAGCGCGGCGGGCGAGAGCAGCTCGGCGTTGCGGTTCTTCTCGATCGTCCCGCCGGGCAGCCCGGTGACGATCGCGGTGACCGCGACCATGCCCTCGGCCACCCCTTCGAAGCGCACCGTGCTCTCGCCCGGCGGCAGGGTGACGGTGCGGGTTTCGCTGATCATCGCGAACCCCTCGGGCCAGTCGGGATCCATCGCCTCGTCCTCGCCGCGCGTCGGATCGCGATAGACGGTCACCGCGAGCGCGGACGGCTCCGAAGCGTCAACCGACGCACGCTGCTGCGCGATCGCCGGCGTGGCCGCCAGCATCGCGATCGGCAACAGCAGCAGTGCGGCGCGCCGCATCGCCCGCCCCGCTCAGTACCGCGTTTCGTAGGTGACGCGGAACTCGCGCTCGCCCTCGGCCGGGACCGGGATGGTCCACTTGCGCCGGTCGGTGTTGAGCTGCTCCCCCGGCAGGTCTTCGGAAACGATGCGATAGTCGTCGCCCCACCAGCCGCGGTCGAGCCCGGCCTGGACCAGCTCGACCTCGACCGGCACCGCCTTGGCGTTGGTCAGCGTGTAGCGCATCGTCGTGCGGTAGAAGTCTTGCGGCCGCTCGACCTCGAGCTCCTCGATCACCTCGCCATCGCGGATCACGCGGTAGCGCGCGCTCTTTTCCCACTCGGCGGCAGTGATCTCCTCGCGGCTCTCGACCTCGGCCTGGAGGAAGATGTCGAACGCGTCGCCGGTGCGCAGGCTGAGCTCGCTGCCCATCGGCGTGTGGCCGATCGCGTTTTCGCCGATGAATTGCGGGGTGCCCTGGCTGTCGCGCTGGTAGAAGCGCACCGTGCCGGCGGGCAGCGTGTCGCCCAACCCGCCCTCTCGTGACGACGAGAACGCGATCTCGCTCGAAACGTTCACCGGCGCCTCGTCGTTGGCGAGCCAGCCTACGGCGCGCGCATAGACCTTGCGCGCGGGCACGCCCTGAACGTCGAGGAAGCTGACCTGCTTGGTCTGGTTGTTGGCGATCGTGGTGCGCCCGTCGATCGGATAGAGGTAGAAATCGCCGACCTGTTCACGATCCGCGCTCTCCGTGCCGGGCCGAACCATCCCGGATCGCGGCGGCGCCGGCGGGGAATAGCGGCGGTCGTAGGAAGGCTGCCCCGAACCCGGACTGCCCGCGACCAGCAGCGTATCGGCATCGTGGAACGTCGTGCCGGTCTGGTTGGTCAGCGTGACCCAGCCCTGCATATCGATCGTTCCCGCAGCCTCGTCGTAAAGCGAGACGTAGTCGGCCGACCAGCCGAGGCCGGGGGTGAGGTAGCGGATCGAGGCAGGCCGCGTACCGCCGCGGTCGCTCTCGACCGTCACCGACAGCGTCGGCCGCGCGCGCAGGTTCGGCGGCACGCGGTCGAACACCACCCGCACCGGCAGACCGTCGTCGCGCAGCACCTCGATCCGGTCGCCGATCTTGAGCACCACGCCGCCCGCGGTCGAAAGCACCGTGGCGCGCTCGCGGGTCTCGACCCCGGTGGCGGGGTTGGTGCGGATCAGTGTCACCGTCTGGCCGATGGCCTTCTCCATCAGCTTGGTCGGAGTGAGGAGGTCGAAGTCGAAGTTCTGCTCGACGATGCCCGCGCCTTCAGCATTGAAGCTCAGCGTCTCGGGGCGGATCTGCGCCGATACGTCGGGGAACTCGATCCGGCTGCGGCCCTGCGCGATCGGGAGTTGGCGCACGTCCTGCACCAGTGCCTGACCACCATTGTAAATGGTGACCGAAACGTCGCCTTGCGCGGTGGAGTCGGGATCGACCGGAGCCGGTTCGGTCTGCGCCGTAGCGGCCGCGGTGAACAGCGCGAGCGGCAGCGCCGTCCCCGCCACTAACATGCGAACGATCGTCATCCGATTTTCCCCTCCCGATTCGCCGGCCGGCGTTTGCGGTGAGCGGAAAGCTAGCGTGCTTCGTTGCGGCTGTCAGGCGCAAACGCCCGCAAAGCCGTTACAATTCCTTCAGTTTGCAGCCTCCGCCAGTCTGCGCTGCGCTTCGCCCAGAACGCGCGCGACCTTGTCGCCGATCTGCTGCACGCTGAACGGCTTGGCGATGAAGTGCATGTCCGAAAGGTCGATCTGGCTGCGCAGCTGCTCTTCGGCGTAGCCGGACATGAACAGCACCGGCAGCTCGGGCCGCACCTTGCGGATCGCGCGCACCATCGCGGGCCCGTCCATCCCCGGCATGACCACGTCGGAAACCACGAGATCGAACTCGCCGCCGTTGGCGATCGCCGCGAGTCCCTCGTCCCCGTCGGACGCGGTTGTCACCGTATAGCCCGCGCGCACCAGTGCGCGCTCGGCCACCGCGCGGACCATGTCCTCGTCCTCGACCAGCAGCACGCGCCCGCCGCCCGACCAGTCGCTCGTGGCGCGTTCCTCGTTCTCCTTCACCGGGCGCGCTTCGGCGCCGCGGTGGACGGGCAGGTAGATCGTGAACCGCGCGCCCTCGGGGTCGCCGCTCGGGCCGAGCAGGTTGTCGGCGAAGATGAACCCGCCCGACTGCTTGACGATGCCGTAGACGGTCGAGAGCCCCAGCCCGGTGCCCTTCCCCTGTTCTTTGGTGGTGAAGAACGGTTCGAAGATCTTGCTCAGCAGCTCGGGCGGCACGCCGCCGCCCGTATCCTGCACCACCAGCACCGTGTAGTCGGCGACCGGGATGATGTCCGAACCCATCTTGCGGACGTCGCCCGCCGCGACCCGGCGCGTCGCCATCGTCAGCTTGCCCGTGCCGTCGCCGTTGGCATGGATCGCGTCGCGCGCGTTGACCGCGAGGTTGACGATCACCTGCTCGAGCTGCTGCGGATCGGCGCGCACCGGGCCGAGGTCGCGATCGTGGCGCACGCGGAACTCGATCGTCTCGCCCAGCAGACGCTTGAGCAGCTGGCTCACCTCGCTGACCACGTCGGGCAACTGGAGCACTTCGGGGCGCAGCGTCTGTTGTCGGCTGAACGCGAGCAACTGGCGCGTGAGGCTTGCCGCGCGGTTCGAATTGGCGCGAATCTGCTGGATGTCGTCGTAGTCGCTGTCGCCCGGCGTGTGGCGCAGCAGCATGAGATCGCAATAGCCGATGATCGCGGTGAGAACGTTGTTGAAATCGTGCGCCACGCCGCCGGCGAGCTGGCCCACCGCCTGCATCTTTGTCGCCTGCGCGACCTGCCGCTTGAGCCGCGTTTCCTCGGTCGAATCGGCCAGCGTCAGCAGCACCGCCGGCTCGCCCAGTCCGCGCACCCCGGCGAGCCCGAGCGAGACCGGATCGTCGGCCTGATGGCGCAGCCGCACGGCCATGTCGCCGCTCGAGGCGGGGCCCTTGGCGAAGCGCCGCATCGCATCGATCAGCGCGCTCTTGTCTTCCTTGACCACGAGGTCGGAGGGGAAAGGCGGTAGCCCCCTGCGCTCCATCGCGGTCGCCCGCAGGAACGCGTCGTTGGCGAACAGGAAGCGGCCGTCGCGGTCGGTCATCGCCAGCCCCAACGGCAACGCGCCAAGCAGCGACTCGAGCTGCGGTGTCGCCGCGCCGCCCCCGCCCCCGCCTTCCCAGCCGCCGCCGATGCCCACGCCGCTGTCGACCAGCAGCATCAGCGAAGGCGCCTCGTCGGCGCGCGGGGGCCGCGTGGCCTCGGGGTCGCCGAGCGGCACCTGGACAAGCATCTGCGGCGTGCCGCGCCGCCCTTCGCGCGCGAAATAGATCCGTTCCCGCTCGTCCGAGCGGAGCTGGCTGGCGAACTCCTGCCCGGCGAGCGTCGCCGCAGGGTCGCCGGTTGCCCGCAGCGCGAACCCTGCGCAGACCGCGCGGATCGTACCGTCGGCGCCGACCACCGCGGCCTCGATCCCCGCCTGGCTCAGGAAAGCCCCGAGCGGTCCGGTGATCCACTCGCCGAGCCGCGTGACCGGATCTTCGAATGTGAGCGCGGTGAAGCGCCACACGAGGTAATCGTCGCCGCGCCCGACGCGCTCGGCCTCGCCGCGCCACGACGTCGTGCCGTCTTCGCGCTCGAGCTGCTCGACCGTGCCCGCGCCATCTCGCCAGGTCTCGCGTGCGGCGCGCACCAGCCGTTCGAGCGAGCCGCGGTCGAGCGGCAGATTGGGCGGCGCATGCCCCAGTCCGAACCAGTCGCCGTAGAGCCGGTTGGCGCAGACCAGGCGGTTGGCGCGGTCGGTGATCGCGACCGCGGTGTCGGGCCGTTCGATCGCCGCGACCGTGACCGACCAGTCGGGCTGCGCGAACCCTTCCTCGCTCGGCGCGGCGCGCATCAGCGAGAGCGTGTACCCGGTCGCCATCAGCGCCCCGAGCCCGACCGCATAGCCGAGCGTGAGCGCGGTATCGTCACTGACCAGGAACACCAGCGCCGCGCTCACCGCCAGCGCGCCGGCTATACCCGCGATCAGGCGCATGCGCCCCATCCCGCCCTCGAACGCTGCGGCCATCAGCTTTCCCGCGCCCGCAGCCGCTCGTCGAGCCGCGCCTCCATCTGCCGCAGGCGCTGCGCGCGCCGGCGGGTGACGACCAGGCGCCAGATCAGACTCGACAGGAGATAGCCGACCGCCGCCGAAACCACCGCGAGAACGATGAAGCCGAACGCGGTAACCCCCGCGACCTCGACCGCGTCGACCGCCCAGGTCCACGTCCCGTCGGCGAACCGCTCGCTCGCCACTTGCACGGTCGCCGCGTCGACCTTGAGCACGAACGCCCCGACCTGATTCGCCATGATCAGCCAGAACGGCACGGTGAAAGGATTGGTGATGAATGTCGCGAGCGCGGACAGCGGCACGTTGGCGCGGACCGGCAATGCGAGGAACGCCGCCAGGAAGATCTGGCCCACCGGAATGATGAACGCGGTGAACAGCCCGAGCGCCACCCCGCGCGGCACCGAGCGGCGGGTGAAGCGCCAGAGTTCGGGGCTGAGAAACCGGTGCGCGATCGGCGCGAGGTATTTGTTGCGCGCCATTTCCTCGCGCGTGGGCATGTGCTTGCGCAAAAAGTCGGCAAGGAATGTCTTGGAAGGTTTGCGCATCACGATCTCGCCGCCGCAATGCTCGCGAGCGGCCGCAAGGGCAAGAGCGACAACGCGAAATCTGATAAAGCGGTCATTGCGGGCGATATGGCTAGCGGGGCGGGAATGACCAGCCCTTGAACGTGGCTCGGTCCTAGCCGTTTTCGCGCATCAGGCGCGCCTTGTCGCGCTTCCAGTCGCGCTCCTTGATCGACTGGCGCTTGTCGTGCGCCTGCTTGCCCTTGGCCAGCGCCAGCTCCACTTTCGCGCGGCCGGTGGCGTTGAAGTAGACCGACAGCGGCACCAGCGTCATGCCCTTGCGCTCGACCGCGCCGAACAGCTTCTCGATCTCGCGCGTATGGAGCAGCAGCTTGCGCGGCCGGCGCGGCTCGTGGTTGAAGCGGTTGCCGTGGCTGAACTCGGGAACGTTGGCGTTGACCAGCCAGACCTCGCCGTCGCGCACTTCGGCGTAGCTCTCCGCGATCGAGGCCTCGCCCGCGCGCAACGCCTTCACTTCGGTGCCCTGGAGCGCGATCCCGGCCTCGAACGTGTCCTCGATATGATAGTCGAACCGCGCGCGCCGGTTCTCGGCGACGGTCTTCTGCTTGTCGAACGTGGCGGGTTTCGGGCGGGCCATAGGGCCGCGGCATGTAGGCGTTCCCCTTTTCGCTTGCAATCCGCGCGCGACGCGTGCCCTTTTCGCCGCCGAACGGGGGACGGACATGGAAGCGGCTGGCGGACCGGGGGCGACCTTCACCATCGCGGGCGAGACGATCGATCCGGGCGAGGCGCGCGCGCTCGACATTCCGGTCAGCTATCTCGCCACCGGCGTGCCCGCGATGCTCGCGCTCCACGTGGTCAACGGCGCCAAGGCCGGCCCGACGGTGTTCGTCAGCGCGGCGATCCACGGCGACGAGATCGTCGGCACCGCGATCGTGCAGAAGCTGATCGCGAGCATCGAGCCGGAGGCGCTGTCGGGCACGGTGATCTTCGCACCCGCGGTCAACGTGTTCGGGTTCCTCCAGCACAGCCGCTACCTGCCCGACCGCCGCGATCTCAACCGCAGCTTCCCCGGCAGCGCCAAGGGCTCGCTCGCGGGGCAGCTCGCGGCGTGCTTCCTCGAGCACGTGATCGCGCCCGCCGACCTCGGGATCGACATCCACACCGCCGCGGTCCACCGTTACAACCTGCCGCAGATCCGCATCGCGGCGGACGATCCCTATCTGGTCGAGCTCGCGATGGCGTTCGGCGCGCCGGTGATCGTGGAGAGCCCGCTGCGGCCCGGATCGATGCGCGCGCTGGCGCACGAGCGCGGCACGCCGATGCTGCTGATGGAAGCCGGCGAGGCGCTGCGCTGGGACCGGCTCTCGATCGACATCGGCACCCACGGCGTGCTGCGTGTGCTCGCGCATATCGGCATGCTCGCGATGGACGACGGGCTCTCGGTCGTCGGCATCCCCGCGCGCTCGAACCGCAGCCTGTGGGTGCGCGCGCCGCGCGGCGGAGTGACCCACCGCCGCCGCAAGTCCGGCGACACGGTGCACAAGGGCGAAGTCCTCGCGACCGTCGGCGGGCTGCTGGGCGAGGACCAGCGCGAGATGGTCAGCCCGATCGACGGGATCGTGATCGGCCACGCGACCCTGCCGGTCGTCAACCAGGGCGACGCGCTGTTCCACGTCGCCGAAGTCGCGCACCTCGACCTCGCCGGCCACCGCATCGGCTCGATCACCGAAGCGATCCGCGCGAGCGAACCCGAAGGCCCCGCGCAACCGCTGCTCGACGAGGACGAGGTGATCTAGGCCGTGCGATCCGTATGCCGTGGTTGATGCAGAGCGCCAAATCCAAAAACTGTGGCTTTCGCAAAAGCGTGTTTTAAAACAGCTAGTTGAATGCGATTTCGCGACAGCCTGCGTGACTTTCGAAATGCATGAAGTCCACAGGCCGATCGCTGCCGGCTGCGCGCGGGTCGGAGAGCTTTGAGCGAACGATGCGAAAGAGCGGCGCCGACCCTAGCCGAATCCGACGGGTGTAGGAAAATAGTTATTCGGCGCGCCATCCTCCCCCACGGGGGGAAGGGGGCCGCAACGCCGCAGGCGTCGGGCGGAGGGGCACGCGCCGCAAGCGTGACGCCGCTGGCCTGCTCCCCTCCGTCATCCGATGCTGGCGCATCGGCTGCCACCTCCCCGTTCCGGGGAGGATCGTCATTGCGCGCCGGCCACCATCCCGACGAGTTTGCCCGGCAGCGCAGGCCCGCGCCCGCGAGATGCGGCGTGCCCCAATGCCTCGTCGGCCGTTCGGGTCAAACCAGTCCCGCATGGGCGAGTGCTTCGTCCACCGCCTGCCTGGCGTGGTCCGAACACTCCACCAGTGGCAGCCGCACACCGGGCAGGATCCAGTGGTGCACGCGGCTGAGCGCGTATTTGACCGGCGCGGGGCTTGCATCCGAAAACATTGCGTAGTGGAGCGGAAATAGCTGGTCGTTGATCTTTCGCGCCCTCACCAAATCGTTGGCCGCGATCGCCTCGTGGAATTCGGCGCACAGAGCGGGCGCGACGTTGGCGGTGACCGAAATGCAGCCCGATCCGCCCGCAGCCGAATGCGGCAGCCACAACTCGTCATTGCCCGACAACTGACAGAAATCGTGATCGAGCCCCATGCGGTGGTCGGCGACGCGCGAGAGGTCGCCGCTGGCATCCTTGATGGCGACAATGCGGTCGGGAAATTTGCGCACCAGCTCGACCACCGTCTCGTCCTCGATATCGGTGACCGTTCGGCTCGGCACGTTGTAAAGCACCATCGGCAAGTCGCTGTTTTCGGCAAGGAAGCTAAAATGCGCGATCAATCCGGTCTGGCTAGGACGGTTGTAATAGGGCGCCACGCACAGGCCCGCCGCCGCGCCGGCCTTCTTCGAAAAGTTCATGTGCAGCAGCGCGTTCATCGTGTCGTTGCTGCCGCATCCGGCGATCACCGGTACGCGGCCGGCGGCCTGCTCGATGCAGATCTCGATCACCCGGTGGTGCTCGGCGTTCGAGAGGGTCGATGCCTCGCCGGTGGTGCCGCACGGGACCAGCGCCTTGCTCCCGTTATCGATCTGCCAGTCGACCAGCCGGCGAAAAGCCGCCTCGTCGAACGACCCGTCGCGAAAAGGAGTCACCAGAGCCGGAATCGAGCCCGAGAACATTGTCTGAAACCTCGCCTTGTGCCCATAGCGCGATGCGAAAGGCGCGCGCGGGCAATTTCATTCAGCGCCTGATAAGGAGACGGGGGGCACGATGTCCAGCATGACACGTAATTCGTTGTACGGGATCGCCTTTCTCGCCACCACCATCGTCGCCGCGTCCAGCCCGCTGGTCGCGCAGTCCAACCCTGTCGATAGCGCACGCCAGCAGATGGTCGCCGCTGTCCCGACTCAGATCGGGCAGGCAGTCGAACGATGGAAGTTCCTGACCTCGAACGACCGGATGGATTTCGGCGCCTATGCCGGTTTCGCGCTCGCCTTCCCCGAATTTCCGCGAATGGACGTGATCCGCGCCAATGCCGAGAGCGCGCTCGAAAGCGGCGCACCCAGCTCCGAGGCGATGGTCGCCTATTTCGACCGAAACCCGCCGCTGACCAATCCCGCACGGGCGCGCTACGCGCTCGCACTCGCGGGGGTCCAGCGGCCCGAGGCGTTCCAGGTCGCGCAGGCCGCGTGGCGGGGCGGCCGGATGAGCACGCCTGCCGAAGCCTACATGATCGGCATGTTCGGTTCGCGCTTCACGCCCGAGGATCACGACGCGCGCATGGCTGCGCTGCTGTGGCAGGGCGAGGCCGCGGCGGCCGCGCGCCATATGATCAACGTCTCGCCCGGCTATCGCGACCTCGCGATGGCGCGGCTCTCGATCCTCCAGGGAACCGAGCCCGCCGCCGCCGGGCTGCCAGTGCCGTCGAACGCGCTGAACGATCCGGGCTACGTCTACAACCTCGCACGCCATTACCGCTCGAACGGGCAGTTGCCGCAGGCGATCAGCCTGCTCGCCAATCGGCCCGCCTTCGCGGTACCGGCGTTCGACCCACAGGATTACGTGACCGAAGCACTGCGCATCGCGCGCGGAGCCGGCGCGCGGCCCGCAGTGCAGATCGCGAGCAAGGTCGACGACCTGTTCGCGCCGGGCGCGGACATTTCGGGCATGAGCTATCGCCTGCGCGACGACTATACCTCGCTCATGTGGCTCGGCGGGACCAAGGCGCTGTGGGAGCTGGGCGACGGCAACGCGGCCGCGCCGCTGTTCTACCGCTACGGCAACGCCGCGCGCACGCCGCAGACGCGCTCCAAGGGCTTCTTCTGGGCCGGCCTTGCCTCGAACCGCGCGGGCGATAGTGCCGAGGCGCGGCGGTATTGGGAAATGGCCGCGGCCTACCCTGAGTATTTCTACGGCTTGCTGGCGCTCGAACAGCTCGGCCGCCCCAGCCCGACATTCGGCGCCGCCTCCCCTCCGCAGCCGAGCGCGGAGCAGCGCGCGGCGTTCCGCTCCAACCCGCTCGCGCTCGCGGTGCGCGAGCTCGCCCGGGGCGGCAGCGACTGGCGCACCGAGCGCTATTTTTTCACCGCGCTCGCCGACCAGGCCGACAACGCGAGCGAGATGGCGCTCGTCGCCGAGCTGGCGCAGGAGTTGCGCCTGCCCGAGCTCGCGGTAGTGATCGGCCGCACTGCGCCGGAGAAGAACATCCAGGGTTTCGAACGGATCGGCTTCCCCACCGTGGCGACGCCCGCGGGCACCGACTTCACCATCGTCCACGCCATCGCGCGGCAGGAAAGCGAATTCGACGAAGACCGCGTCAGCCACGCCGGCGCGCGCGGGCTGATGCAATTGATGCCCGGCACCGCGCGCGAACAGGCCGGCAAGATGTCGATGAGCTACGACTACGGCAATCTCACCGACGATCCGCAATACAATGCCCGCCTCGGCAGCGGCTATTTCGCGCGCATGATGGATTACTACGGCGGCGCCTATCCGCTCGCGGTCGCGGCCTACAACGCGGGGCCGGGGAACGTGAACGACTGGCTGCGCCAGAACGGCGATCCGCGCACCGGCTCGGTCGAATGGCTGCGCTGGATCGAGGAGATCCCGTTCTTCGAGACCAAGAACTACGTCCATCGCGTGCTCGAGAACGCCGTGGTGTACGAGGCGATGTATCCCGACCGCGTGCGCTCCGGCGAGCCCAAGAGCGTGAGCCAGTTCCTCGGCAGGTGACGCGGGATTGATCAGGCGTCTATGAGGGGCCGATGCCCGCGCCCGCCAAGACCAACCCGATAACTCCGGCAGGCTATGCCGCGCTCAAGGCGCGCTACGAGCGGCTGCTCGGTACCGAACGGCCGGAGATCGTGGAGATCGTCAGCTGGGCCGCGGGCAACGGCGACCGGAGCGAGAACGGCGATTACATCTACGGCCGCAAGCGCATGCGCGAGATCGACCGCGAGCTCGCACACCTCTCGCGCCGGATGAAGGCCGCGCGGGTGATCGACCCCTCCGACCAGCCCGAGCGCGGCCGCGCCTTCTTCGGCGCCACCGTCGAACTCGCCGACGAGGACGACGCCCGCAAGACCGTCACCCTGGTCGGCGACGACGAGCAGGACGCCGGCGCGGGCCGGATCGGCTGGTCGAGCCCGCTCGCCCGCGCGCTGCGCGGCGCTGCGATCGGCGACTTGCGCACCGTGCGCCTGCCCGGCGGCGAGAAGGAATGGGAGGTGGTCGCGATCGCCTATGCGTAAGATCGCGCTCTTTGCCCTCGCAGGTCTCGCGCTGGCCGCGCCCTTGGCGGCGCGCGACAGCCTCGGCGTATTCTCGAGCTGGGGCGCGTTCCGCGATCCGGGCGTGCCGCGCTGCTATGCCATCGCCCAACCCCTGCCGACCTCGCGCTCGAGCGACTATCGCGCCTTCGCCAGCGTCGGCACCTGGCCCCGACGGCAGGTGCGCAACCAGCTTCACCTCCGGCTTTCGCGCGAACTCGCCGACGATGCGAATATCCGCCTGGTGGTGGGCGACAGGCGCTTCACCCTCACCGGCGGCGGGGGCGATGCCTGGGCGAACGGCAAGGCGATGGACGCGGCGGTGGTCGCCGCGATGCGCTCGGCCGGGCGCATGACCGTGAGCGCGACCGATGCGCGGGGCCGGCGCTTCACCGATCGCTACGACCTGACCGGCGCCGCCACCGCGATCGACGCTGCGACTGTGGGCTGCGCGCGGCTGGGCCGCTGAATCGAAAAGGGCGAGGCCGAAGCCCCGCCCTTTCCTTGTTTTCGCGGTAGTCGCCGGGGCTCAGAAGCGCCAGCCGACCGCCGCCATGACCTGATGCCGGTCGAGGTCGAGGTCGAAGCGCTCGCTGTCGGGAAGATCGTCAGGCATGTCGACTTCGCCTTCCGAATAGTTCGAATAGCGGTATTCGCCCTTGATATACATTCCCGAACCCATCGCATACTCGACGCCCGCACCCACGCGGTAGCCATCGGCATCGAAATCGCTCGAGAACTCGGTCGTGCCGTCGGTCGAGGTCACGTCGTACTTGGCGTTGGTGTAGCCGCCTTTGGCATAGACCAGCGTGTTCGGCGTCACCTTGGCGCCCGCGCGCAGGCCGACGTAGAGGTCGCGGTTGGTGTCGACGCTGCCGATGCCGAAGCCTTCGAAATCGCCGTCCTCGAACTCGGTGTCCGCGGTCGAATCCATGTATTCGGCCTCGATGCCGATCACGGCCCCGCCGGTGTCGATATCGTAACCGGCTTCGACGCCGTAGCCGAAGCCTTCGATCGACTCGTCGTTGCTGTCTTCATTCGTGTCGTCGTCGGCCGTGCTGCCGGCGCCGCTCTGATCGTAGCCGCCGATAACGCCGATGCGCGGTCCGTTGAACGGCGAATCCTCCGATTGCGCCATCGCGGGAGCGGCCAGAGCCACGAGCGAGCCGGTGGCGATGAATGCGATCGTCTTTTTCATAAGTACTCCATTCGTTGTCCGGCGAACGGCCGTCTGGCCGCCCGCCTGGACCACCCCAACGGCGCGATCCGCGGTCCGGTTTCATTAACGGGAGACAACGAATTTTGTGTGGCGTTTCAGCCACATGTCCGGCGACGAACCGCCGATTTCCGTCGACGAAATTCGAGAACTCTATCGCGCGAACGTCAATTGCGCGGTGATGCGCCTCGCGCGGCAGTCATCCGCCCCGGCCCCCGCACGCCCTGTCGGGAGGCTTTGCCTTGTGGTGCAGCTCGCCCTATATGCGCCCCGCCATGGCCCACACACCGCTGATGCGCATCCCCGGACAGGTCGATCCGGTTCCCGTCGCGCGCGACATCACGCCGCGCGCCGATGGCCGCGTCGACCTGATCGGTCTGCCAAAGGGGCGGATTGCGGAGCTGTTCGCGGAAGCCGGGCTCGATGCGAAACAGGCGAAGCTGCGCGCAAAGCAGGTCTATCACTGGCTCTACCACCGCGGCGCCACCGCATTCGAGGCGATGACCGATATCGCCAAGACGATGCGCCCCTGGCTCGCCGAACGCTTCGTGATCGGCCGGCCCGATGTGGTCGAGGCGCAGCATTCGAGCGACGGCACCCGCAAGTGGCTGCTGCGCACCGCGGACGGGCACGAGTTCGAGATGGTCTTCATCCCCGACGCCGACCGGGGCACGCTGTGCGTCTCGAGCCAGGTCGGCTGCACGCTCAATTGCACCTTCTGCCACACCGGCACGATGAAGCTGGTGCGCAACCTGACGCCGGGCGAGATCGTCGGCCAGGTCATGCTCGCGCGCGATGCGCTGGGCGAATGGCCCAAGGGAAAGATGGATTTCGCCGAGGAAGCGAGCGAGGCGGAATATACGTCCGATGGCCGCCTGCTCACCAACATCGTGATGATGGGCATGGGCGAGCCGCTCTACAATTTCGACAATGTCCGCGACGCGCTCAAGCTCGTGATGGACGGCGACGGACTTGCGCTCAGCAAGCGGCGGATCACGCTCTCGACCAGCGGCGTGGTGCCGATGATGGAGCGCTGCGGCGAGGAGATAGGGGTCAATCTCGCGGTCTCGCTCCACGCGGTGACCAAGGATATTCGCGACGAGATCGTCCCGCTCAACCGCAAATACGGGATCGCGGAACTGCTCGAGGCCTGCGCCGCCTATCCCGGCGCCTCGAACGCGCGGCGGATCACGTTCGAATATGTCATGCTCAAGGACAAGAACGACAGCGACGAGGACGCGCGCGAGCTCGTCCGCCTGCTCAAACAATTCAAGCTCCCGGCCAAGGTCAACCTGATCCCGTTCAACCCCTGGCCCGGCGCGCCCTACGAGTGCTCGACGCCCGAGCGCGTGCGGCGCTTTTCCGAGATCGTATTCGAACACGGCATCAGCGCCCCCGTGCGCACCCCGCGCGGCCGCGACATCGATGCCGCCTGCGGCCAACTCCGCACCGCCGCACAGAAGAAAAGCCGCGCCGAACGCGACCGCGAAGCCGCCGAGGCGGCGTCCGCCGCATGAGCGATGCGGCGACGCTCGCGTTCTACGAGCGCGAGGCGCCGGATTATACCGCCAGCGGGGCGCAAGGCTGCGGACGGCATCTGGACGCCTTTCTCGACCGTCTCTCCTCTGGAGCGAGGATACTCGAACTCGGATGCGGCGGCGGGCGGGATGCGGCACGCATGATCGAACGCGGCTTCGCAGTCGACGCGACCGACGGCACCGCTGCGATGGTCGACAAGGCGCGGGAGCGGTTTGGCGTCGAGGCACGACAGATGCGCTTCGACGAGCTCGACGCCGAAGCCGAATACGATGCGGTATGGGCGCACGCGTCCCTGCTCCATGCCACGCGCGAGGCTCTGCCCGCGGTTCTCGCGCGCATTCGGCGCGCGCTACAAACTCGGTAATGGCGAGGCGCGAGACACACTCGGTCGGCTGTTCAATTTTCCCAATGCCGAATGGCTGCTCGCCACTTACCGCGAGGCCGGACTCGAGGTCGTTGAAACCGATCGCTATCGCGGATCGGGTGCCGACAACATCACGCGCGACTGGCTGGGGTTGACGGTGCGGCGTTATCGGTTTGCGCGATCGGCCCCGCCCTGTCTCACAGGCAGCGCGTCAGGTCGGGGGCGGCGCCGCGGCGCAGGTCCAGCGGTCCGATGACCAGCTCCCTCGCGGGCACCTCTACCGTTAGCGTCATCGTGCTGCCGTCGACCTCGCCCGTGTAGTGCGCGGAATAGGAGGCGGGGACTTGATCGATGCGCGCGGGCCCGCCGGTGCCGGGGGTATGCGTGCCCTCCGCCGCGAAGGAACCGTCGCGCGCCGGGATGACCGGTTCGGAAATCGTCCCCGCGGCGCAATCATACTCCAGACGACCGCCACTTTCGTCGAGGCTGAGACCGACATGCTGCCCGCCCCATTGTCCGCTGAGCGGCGGGCCGGAAATCGGGGCCACGCATCCGCCGAGCGCGGCGAGCACCGCACCGATAGGCAGGAAACGAACCATTGGCATCACTCCGTCCACGCCACTTCCCCGATCGTCGCCAGCGAGCGACCGCCGCAGCGAACGTCGATCGAGCCGTATTCCGGCAGCGCCGGAAATTCGCCGCGCACTTCCACCTCGCGCGCTTCACCCGCCGCCGGATCGAACTCGAGCTCCACCTGCTGGATCGGGGGATGGATTTCAAGCACGGCCCCTTGCTCGAGCCTGGCTGCAACGCCGCCGGTGCTTAGCCGAAGTCTGCCTGTCACGCGCAGCCGATCGGGCGATGACGGCGGTTTTCCGATGACCACCGCGCTCCACTCGCCCGATGAGATTACCGGGCAATCGGGCGTCGGGCGCCAGGCGGGCGCCGGCATAACCGGATCGTCGCTGGACACGGGCATATCGGGATCGGCGGCAGCGTGGGGCGCGGCCCCATCGGCGGGCGCAGTGCGCGTTTCCGGTGCAACCCCGCAGGCGGAGATCAGCAGCATACCTGCGGCCATAGCCATCGTTCTCACCACTTTGCCCGCACTCCTTTGTCGCCAGGCGCACCATCCCAAGCCGCCGACGGCCCGATGCGTTCCCCGCACCCTCGCCACTCCTTCGTTCCGCCGCAACGCAAAACCGGTTCACCGCGCGTTTCGGGCAACAGCATTTCGTTCATCGGAGGTTGGGGACCCGGGGGCAAGGTCGCGCCGTTGATCCGCACTGAAGAACGCACATGAGGAGCGTGACAATGAAAAAGACAATAATGGCAATCGCCGCCGCTTCGCTGATCCTTCCGGCCGCGCCCGCTCTGGCGGATCCTCCGCCGTGGGCTCCCGCGCACGGCAAGCGCGCCAAGGATCGTCACCACGATCGTCATCATGATCGCTATTACGATGACCGGGGGCGGTACATCGAACCGCGCCGCATCGGATACGACGATCGCATCTGGCGCGGCGACGACGGCCGCTATTACTGCCGCCGCGACAATGGCACCACCGGCCTCATCATCGGCGCCGGCGTCGGGGCGCTGGCCGGTCACGAGATCGCCGGTCGCGGCGATCGCACACTGGGCGCAATACTCGGCGGCGTCGTCGGCGGGCTGTTGGGCCGTGAGATCGATCGCGGCAGCCTTAAGTGCCGTTGAGCGGGCCTGTCCATCAGTGAAATTTCGATCCGTCAGGAGTTAGTACGATGTTGAAGACACCCCTTATCGCCGCCGCGGCCCTGGGCCTCACGGCCACTGCAATCCCTGCTGCGGCTGCCGAAATGCCCGCCCCCGCGTCGCACAGCTCGATCGCCCAGTTCGTCGACGTTTCGGCCTCCTACGATCGCGACCGCCGCTGGCGCGATCGCGACCGGTACGACCGCCATGGCCGTTATCGCGATCCGCGCCCGATCCGCCGCAGTTCGCGCATGTGGCGCGGCGACGACGGCCGGTATTACTGCGAACGGGACAATGGCACCACCGGCCTCGTGATCGGCGCCGGTGTGGGCGCCCTCGCGGGCCACGAGATCGCCGGTAACGGCGACCGCACGCTGGGGGCGATCCTCGGCGGCGCAGTGGGCGCGATCGTCGGTCGCGAGATCGACCGGGGCAGCCTGAAATGCCGCTGACGCTACGCCGGACCGTTTGAAGCGAGCCGGTCCGGCAAGGAAGGCGCGTCGTCCGAGAGGGCGGCGCGCCTTTTCCTTTGCGCCCGGGCGCGGGTGTGCTTGAGTGCGCAGGATGAGCGAAGACGCGCCTTCTCCTCCCGCAGTCCTCGTCACCGGCGGGGCCAAGCGTATCGGCGCGACGATCGCACGGCGCTTCGGCGAAGCGGGCTGGCACGTCGTAATCCACTACGGCCGCTCGGCGCATGAGGCCGAGGCGCTCGCCGCGGCGCTGCCTTCAGCCGAAGCGGTACACTGCGACCTTGCCGACGGCAATGCGGCGGTGGCCATGATCCGGGCGCTCGCCCGGCGGCTGACCGACTGGCGCGTGCTCGTGAACTCGGCCGCGGTTTTCCATCCCGACCCGGTCCACGCACTCGACCCGCGAACCTTCGACCGCGCGATGCAGATCAACGCGGGCACGCCGGCGCGCTTGGCGCAGGCGTTTCTGGCGCAGGCGCGCGCGAAAGGCGGGCGGCGGGTGATCCAGCTTACCGATCAGAAACTGGCCAATCCCAATCCCGATTTCTTCAGCTATACCATGAGCAAGCACGCTGCGGCGGCTGCAGTGCCGATGCTCGCCATGGGAGCAGCGCAGCCGGAGGACCGGGTCTATGCCCTCGCCCCCGGCGCGATCCTGGCCAGCCACGACCAGAGCGAAGCCGAAACCGAAGTCTCGCACCGGCTCAACCTGCTCGGGCGCAAGACACCGCCTGCCGAAGTCGCCGACGCTTGCTTGTGGCTGGCGGAAGGCTGGCTCGCGAGCGGCGAGACGCTCTACCTCGACAGCGGCCAGCACCTCCTCGCCCAGCCGCGCGACGTGATCTACCTCGCCCGCGAAGGTGCCCGTCCGTGAGACGTCACGCGCTCTCGACCCGGCTGTGGCACTGGCTGAACCTGATTTGCGTCGTCGTGCTGTTCATGAGCGGGCTGAACATCTCGAACGCGCATCCGCACCTTTACTGGGGCGACTGGGGCTTCGATCCCGCCACCGCATGGCTCAGCGTGCCGCGCTTTCCCGGCTGGGCGACGATCCCCGATTACTACAGCCTCGCCGCCGCTCGCGACTGGCATATCCTGATGGCATGGCCCTTCGCGCTCGGGCTGCTGTTCATGTGGATCGCGATCTTGGCGAACCGTCACTTCAAGCGCGATATCGCGACCGACCGGGAGGAATGGCGCTGGCCGGCGATCCGCGCCGACGCCGCCGCCCACTTGCGGCTCGATTTCCACCGAACGGGAAGCAAGTACAACTTCTTCCAGAAGGTGTCCTACGGCATCGTCCTCGGCGTGCTGCTGCCGCTGATGGTGTTCACCGGCATGGGCATCAGCCCCGGGTGGGAGCCGCACCTGTCGTGGATGATCGAGGCGATGGGCGGGCGACAGTCCGTACGCTCGATCCACTTCATCGCCGCCTGGGCGCTGTTCGGCTTTTTCGTGGTCCATGTCGTGCTGGTGCTTCTCTCCCGCCCCGTCAGGCAGATGCGCGACATGATTACTGGCGGGCCGCGCGCATGAAACGCCGCAATCTTCTCGTCGGGCTTGGTGCCGCGTTCGCCGCAGGCTGCACGAAGGTCGCCGAGAGCGAGCCCGGCGCCGCGCTGCTCTCGTCCGCGGAAGACTGGCACCGCAAGGCGCAGCGCCTGTTCGGCGCACGCACCGCACTCGCAAAGGAATACGAGCGGTCGGAGATCTCGCCCACGTTCCGCGGCAACGGCTCGCTGACGGTCGACACCGAGGCCTACCGCGCCGCGCTTGCCGGCGGATTCGCCGACTGGCGGCTCGAAGTGCGCGGGCTGGTGCGCTATCCGCTCTCGCTGAGCATGGACAACATCCGCCGCCTGCCCCAGCGCACGCAAGTCACCCGGCACGACTGCGTGGAGGGCTGGAGCGCAATCGGCGAGTGGACCGGGCCGCAGCTCGGGGTGATCCTCGAAGGCGCGGGGCTGTTGCCGGAGGCGAAGTACATCGTCTTCCGCTGCGCCGACCGGCTTTACGGCGACCCCTACTACGAGAGCATCGACCTGATCGACGCCTACCACCCGCAGACGATCGTCGCCCACGCGCTCAACGGCGAGCCGTTACCCGAAAAGAACGGCGCCCCGCTGCGCATGCGGATCGAGCGGCAGCTCGGCTACAAGCACGCGAAGTACCTCACCGCGATCGAAGCCGTCGCCAGCCTCGAGAACATCGGCCGCGGCGAAGGCGGCTACTGGGAAGACCGCGGCTACCAGTGGTACGCCGGGGTTTGAGTTTCCGGCCCTAGAGCTCGCCTTCGAGCCAGCCCTTGAGCTGCCCCTTGGGCGCGGCGCCAAGCTTCTGCGCAACCGGCTTGCCGTCCTTGAACAGCACCATCAGCGGGATCGACTGCACCCCGATCTGGCCGGGGACGCCGGTGTTTTCCATGATGTCCATCTTGGCGATCGTCACCTTATCCGCCAGTTCCTCGCTGATCTCCTCGAGCGCGGGCGCGATCATCTTGCACGGGCCGCACCAGTCGGCCCAGAAATCGACCAGCACGGGCTTCTCGCTGTCGAGAACGTCGGCCTGGAAGCTGGCATCGGTGACATTGACGGTCGCCATGGAAAATCTCCTGTGTTCTGTCGGCCCTCTATGTAGGCCGCGGGTGCGATCACTCAACGGGCCGCGCGTCAAAGCTTTCCTGCGCTGTGGACAAGGCGCCTTTCTGCGCGGCTAGCACCGCGGCGGGGACAGCGATCAGCCGCGGCGCCTGAGTGTAGAGCACCGCGGCCTCGACCGCGCGGTTTGGGTATATCTGCATGAGGGCGGCGACATAGGCCGCCATCTGGCGCAGCGTCGCTGACGGAATTTGCTGGAGCGATTCCGGCGGGCGGCGCGCGGTCTTGAAATCGACCACGGTGACGCGACCGGGTTCGACCAGCAGCCGGTCTGCGGTGCCTGCGACCACCTGTCCATCGACGATCGCCGCGAGCGGGACTTCGGCCAGCGCGCCGGGGGCGAACACATGTGCGAAGGCAGGCTCGGCCATGACCGCGAGCGCCGAGGCCAGCAGCTCGCCCCGCGCTTCGGCGGACAGCGCCTGCCCCTGCCGCTCGAGCCAGGCGCGGCCGATGTTTTCGCGGTCTGCGATGGCAACTTCGGGCAGGCGTTCGAGCAGCTTGTGCGTCAGCGTGCCGCGCAGCGCCGCCTCGCGCAGCATGTCGGACGGCAGCGGCGGATCGGCGCCGGCGTCCTCGCCGGCAGAGGATGGCGCGAGCGGGCGCGGAGGGCGCGGCTCGGGCCCGATCGGCGTGGTCGCCCAGATGGGAAGCGCGTGTGCTGTCGCCACCTCGCGAGGGTCGTCGACCGGCAGCTTCGGCGCCGGTGTTCCGAGTTCCCACCGCGCGCCCCACAGATTGTCGGCGAGCCCGTCGCCGCCCGATTCGTCGGCGTCGAACAGCGGGCGCAGGCGCGCGTACCAGCTGTCGGCGTGCGGCTCCCCCTTCTCGCGCGGGCCGAGCGAGCCGCCGATGAACAGCGCCTCCTCCGCGCGGGTCATCGCGACGTAGAGCAGCCGCCAGTGCTCGCGCATCTCCTCGGCCAGCGCGGTCTCGTGCGCTGCCGTGATCGGGCCGAGCCGCTGATCTTTCGAAAGGCCGGGGATCGGCACGGTGCGGCCCGACTCCTCGCCCGGTATAGATTCGGTCAGCGTAAGTGCGCCGCCGGTGGGCGGGGTGCCAGTGGCGTCGGCGAGGATCACGATCGGCGCCTGGAGGCCTTTCGAGCCATGCGCGGTCATCACGCGAACGAGATCGCCGCCCTCGCCCGCCTCGCGCTTCAGTTCGCCGTCTCCTGCGTCGAACCACTGGATGAAGCCCTGCAGGCTCGCCGGATGCGCGGCGGCATAGGCATGCGCGGCGTTGAGCAGTTCGTCGATCGGGTCGTTCACCTCGCGCCCGAGCCGGGCGACGAGCTTGCGCCGCCCCTGCCAGGGCCCGACGAGCATCCAGTGGAGCAGCGCCTGCGGCAGTTCGAAATCGGCGCGCGCGAGCAGTGCGCCGAGCCGCTCGCGCGTCTCCGCCACCAGCGGCGCACGCGAGGCGCGCATGTGCGTCCACAGCCGCGTACCGGGCGGGCGATAGCCGTGTTCGAGCAGATCGTCCTGGCTCCAACCCCCGAGCGGCGAGACGAGCAGGTTCGCAAGGTTGAGATCGTCCAACGGCTGCGCGGCGAAGCGCAGCGCGGCCATGAGGTCCTTGACCCCGAGCGGCGCGCCGAGCCGCAGCCGGTCGACCCCCGCCACCGGCACTCCCGCGGCGTGGAGCCGCGCGACGATCAGCCCGGCAAGCTCCTTGCGCTTGCGCACCAGCACCATGATATCGCCCGGCCCGGCGTTGCGCGGCGTGCCCTTGGCGAGCGGGAAGCCCTCGTCGAGCCACGCCTTCACCTGCCGCGCGATGCGATCGGCCATCTGCCGGTCGTGGCGCGAAAGCCAGCCTTCCTCGCCCCCATCGCCATCGGCCCCGTCCTCACCCTCGATCTCGCCGGTGACCGGCCGCCAGAGCGTGACGAGGCCGGGTCGCTCGGCTCCCAGATGCGCCTCGGGCCGACTGCCGAGGCCCAATTCGGCGAACCCGACCGCCTCGATCGCCCTGTCCACGAACTCCAGCACCGGCCGCCCGGTGCGAAACGACTGCCCGAGGCCGTATTCGCGCAAGCGCCGGATCGGGGCATCGGCTCGCGAGCCTACGACGGCATCGGCCACCGCGTCCATCTCGCGCTTCACGCGGTTGCGCGCAGCCTCGAAGTTCTCCGGGCTCGTGCCCTGGAAGCGGAAGATCGCCTGCTTGTAGTCGCCGACGGTGAAGATCGTGCGCAGCTTGCCGTCGTGCGCGCCTTCGCCCGAGAAGAAGTCGTCGATCAGCGCGAAGACGATTCTCCATTGCGCGGCGTTGGTGTCCTGCGCCTCGTCGATCAGGACATGGTCGAAGCGCCGGTCGAGCTTGTAGCGGATCCACGCCGCCATCTCGGAACGGCCGAGCAGTTCGGCGGCGCGGCGGATCTGGTCGTCGAAATCGACCAGTCCCTCGCGCGCCTTCGCCTCTTCCCACAGCAGCGCGAACTTGCGCCCGAGTTCGAGCTGCGGCGCGATGCCTTCCGCCAACGCGACGAGACCGAGAAACTCGCGCACCCGGGCGATGCACGCGCCGGCGCGCTCGCTCGCCCCGGCGAACCGCGCGTCGGCCGATTTGGGGAGCTTGGGATTCCCGTTCTTGTAGAACAGTGCGTCGGCCAGCGCGTCGATCCCTGCCGCGCGCGCCGAGCCATCGCCGTCGAGCCAGTGGCCGATCGCGTCGACCGCCGCCGCGCCCAGCTTGCCTTTCCATCCATGATACTCGGCGAGGCAATGGCGGAGTGCGGCGCTGTCGAACGTATCATCGGCACAGAGCGCCGCCGCATCCTCGGCCACGGCATCGGCTTCGAGGCCGAGCAGGCGATTGACGCGCGGGCGCATCGGCGGTTGCCATGCGCCCGTCCCGGCCCACAGTTCGCTCGCGCCGGCGCAGCGCATCAGCCAGGCACGCACGCCATCGGGCCCCTTGTCGCGGCTGAGCTGGCCGATCGCATCGAGCGTGGCGTTGTCGCCATCACGCTCTGCAGCGAGCAGCATGTCGGCGAGCACCTCGCGCGAAAGCAACTCGCGCTCACGATCCTCCATCGGGCGCGAGCCGGGGACGATTCGCGCTTCCTCGGGAAAAGTGGCGAGCAGCCACTGCGCGAAGGCGTGGATCGTGTCGATCCGCAGGCCCCCACCGGGCGTGTCGAGCACGCTGGCGAAGAGCGTGCGCGCGCGCGCCTGCGTCACGGGATCGAGCGGCGCACCGATCGCCTTGAGCTCGTTCGCGAGCGCGGTCGGTTCCATTCGCACCCAGCGCGCCAGCACGTCGTTGACGCGCACCGCCATCTCCGCCGCGCCCGCCTTGGTGAAGGTGAGGCACAGGATTTGCGAGGGATCGGTGTCGGACTGGAGCAGCAGCCGCAGCACGCGCGCCGAAAGCACCTGCGTCTTGCCCGTCCCCGCCGAGGCCGAGAGCCAGACGCATTCGCGCGGATCGACAGCGTCGCGCTGGCTGCCGTGGAGCGGATGGACCTCGCCGCTCATATGCGGTTCTCGTCGTCATCGAGCCGCGCCTGCCACTCGTCGAGCCGCATGAGCTGGTCGTAGTCGGCATAGCCCGGATAGTCGGGGTTCAGCCGCGCGGTGAACGGCTCCTCGCCCCTGATGTAGTCGCGGATCGCCTCGCGCAGCTTCTTTTCGGTGAGCGGCAGGAAGCTCTCGGGATCGATCCCCACGCGCTTGTTGCCGATCCTGAGCGGAGTATCGACGTAGCCGAACCCGCCGTCACGATTCTTGGCGAGCGACCAGTATTCGAACGCCGCCGGCTCGCCCGCAACGCCGGCGATTCCACCGGCGCGCGCCATCATCCCGATCAGGCCCAGCTGGAGCGCAAAGCCTTCGGCCACCATGGCCCAGCTCGGCGGCTTGCCGGTCTTGTAGTCGACGATCGCCAGCGCGCCGCCGGGCAGGCGGTCGATCCGGTCGGCGCGGCCCTTGATGACCACGCCGTCGATCGTCATCTGCCCCTTTTCCTCGACCGCGAGCACCTCGCGCCCCGGATCGGCAGCAAGCGTCTCCTCGACCCATTCGAGCGCTGCCGTGAGCCGCGGCCGCCACAGGCCGCGCATCAGCGGGTGCATGTTCATTTCCTCGAGCACGGCCTCGGCGATCGGGGCGAGCGCGGCCTGCGGATCGGTCTTGCGGGCATTGTGCCAGCGTTCGAGGATCGCGTGCGCCGCTGTCCCCTGCCACGCCGCCGAGGGCTCGGCGTCGAGCGCGTCGAGGCTGCGCAGGCCGAGGATCGCGCTCGCGTAGAACTGATAGGGATCGCCCAGCAGCCGGTCGAGCGCGGTGACCGCGATCGGCACGTCGCGTTGCTCGGCGCTCGGGCGCGGTGCGGGACGCGGGTACACAGAGGGCTCGCTTCGCGCCGAATCGAGCTCCCGAGCCAGCACGACCGCCGCGCCCTCCGTGTGCGTTTCGAGCAGCTTCTCGCCGAGCAGCGCCTTGACCCGCAACAGGAAGCGCGAGGGGATTGCAGGGCCGCTCTCGTCACGCGCGGCGCGGCTGAGCACGACCTCGGGCGCGCCCAGCGCCCCGGCGAGATCGTGCGCCGAGAGGCCGATGCGGAAATCCGCCCCCGGCACCCCGAGAGCGCGCATGACCGGCGGCGCGAGCAGCGGATCGGGCGCGGGCCGTGGGGGCCAGCTTCCTTCGTTGAGCCCGCCGCAGATGACCAGATCGGCGCGGCTCATGCGCGATTCGAGCAGCCCGTAGATCGCCACGCGCGGATGCCCGCCGTAGGGCGGCCGCACCGCAACCCGCTCCATCGCCTCGCGCAGCACGGTCGGCACGTCTTGCGGAGCGAGGCCCAGCCCCGCCTCGCGCGCATGCAGCCGCAAGTCGTCGACGAAGGCCGAGAGCACCCGCCCGTCCTCGCGCGCCCAGAGCTGTTCGCCGCACAGCGCCTCGCCCGCCGCGGCAAGCGCGTCGATCTGCTCTGCGAGCGGTGCTTCGCCGTCCCGATCGAGCAGCGGCGCGAGAATGCGCTCGACCTCGGCCCACCACTCGCCGATTCCGCGCACGCGCTTGCCGAGCTCGGCGACCTTCTTGCGCAGCGCGGCGAGCCCCGGCGCGGGGCGCGGCCCGCGCAGCGCGAGCTCGAGCGCGCGCGCATGGTCGAGCCAGGCGGCACGGCCGAAGGGCCCGCCCGCGAGCGGGTGCTCGAGCAGCGCCATCAGCGCGACCGGCGCGGCGTTCTCGGCGGCCACCTCGGCGAGCAGCAGCAGCAGCCGCCCCGCCGCGGTCTGCGACAGCGGACGGCCGGCCGAATCGTCGGCCTCGATATTCCAGCGCCGTAGGTGCGCCGCGACGCGCGCGGCGAGCCCGCGGTCGGGCGTCACCACAGCCACGCGCTTCTCCGGTTTCTCGAGCGCCTCCCGCACCAGCAGCGCGATCGCCTGCGCTTCCTCCTCCTGGTTGGCGCTCTCCATGATCTGCACACCGGCGAGACGGCGCTTCTCGGGCGGGAGGTCGACCCAGCAGGTGCTCGCCTGCGGGGGAAGGAACAGGCTCGAGATCGCGTGGCTGCGCTCGGGTTCGGCCGCGCCGATCCCCCGCCGGTGCCACGGCCGCACCTCGCCGCGCGCCACGCGCATGCGGTTGAGCAGCAGCTTGAGGTGATATTGCGGATGGGTGACCGCGTCCTCGCGCGCGAACGGGCTGTCATCGGGGTTCTCGCCCCGCCCCGCGCGGCCGAGCTCGTCCCACACCTGGTCGCCGAGCGCGAGATCGAAATCGGGCAGGACCACCGCCCCGTTGGGCAGGCCCGCGACCACGCGCAGCAAGTTTGCAAGTTCGGGCGCCGCACTGGTCACGCCCGCGGCGACGATCGGCGTCTCGGGTGGCGCCTCGCGCCAGCGCTTGGCGGCCTGCGCGAACAGCAGGTTCCGCCGCGTCGCCGCATCGACCATGCCGAGCGCCTCCAGCTCGGCGAGCCACATCGTCTGCACCGTGTAGAACAGCTTGGTGTTCTCGCTCCAGTGCGCGGCGACTTCGGCCAGCGCTTGCATCGCCGGCTCCCGCCACAGCGCATCGGGCGCAACGCCTTCGACCAGCAGCCGGTCCATCGTCTGCCCGATCTCGTGCGCCAACCGCAGGCGACCGGCGGGCGTGGGGCGCGGATCGCGGCCGAGCGCCGCCATCGCCCGGTCGACGAGTTGCGCCAGCGTCAGCCAACGCAGCGTCGGCTCAACCGCGGGCGGGATATCGCTCGCGCCGAGCGGATCAAGCAGCGCGCCCAACGTCTCGTCGAGATCGAGGTCGCCGACCACCGCCATGCGCGGCATCAGCATTCCGCTCTGCCCTTCGGCGCCGAAATGGCGGATGAAGGCTTCGGTCACCGTGCGCACCGCGCGCGTGCTCGGGAGCAGCAGCGTCAGCCGCGCGAGGCCGATCTCGGGTTCGGCGTAGCGCGGCACGAGACCCGCGACGAGCGCGTCTGCGAAGCCGCGGTGCGCGGCGATCGAATAGACATTCGGCCCCGCGCGATCAGCCACTTTGCAACGCTTCTTCGGTCGGCGCGATCGCTTGCGGAGAGCCGACCTCGAACCATTGTCCGGTGAAGTTCGCTCCGTAGAGCCGCCCCTCCCCGATCGCGCGTTCCCACAGCTGCATCGTGCCGAACGGCCCCTCGGGCGCGTCGCGCAGCAGGCGGTGCGAGACGAGCTGGATGCCGGTGTAGATGAACGGCGCGACGCGGCCCGGCAGGCGGCGCTTCAGGCGCCCGACCTGGTCCATGTGGAAGTCCCCGAGCCCGCGAAAGTTGCTCGCGCGGGCGTGCGGCACCACCAGCAGCAGCGCGTCCATCTCGTCCGGATTCCAGCGCCGCGACAGGTCGGCGAAGGCGTTGCGCGGGCCGTCGAGCCAGATGTTGTCGGCGTTGAGGCAGAAGAACGGATCGGGCAGGTGCGGCAGCGCCTTCACCATCCCGCCGCCGGTTTCGAGCAGCAGCCCGCGTTCGTCCGAAATCGTGACTTGCGGCTTCGCCCGTGCTGCGAGATGCGCCTCGAGCGCATCGGCGAGATAGTGGACGTTGACCACCGCCTTCGCCACGCCCGCCTCGGCCAGCCGGTCGAGCGCATGGTCGATCAGCGGCTTGCCCGCGACCCGGACCATCGGCTTGGGCTGGCTCGCCGTGAGCGGGCGCATCCGCTTGCCCAGCCCCGCGGCCATGACCATCGCGGTGTCGGAAGCGAGGTGTTGGGTCACACCCCCACTCCGCTCTTGGGAAGGATGGATGCGATCGCGGTTGATTCACGCGGAGACGCGGAGGCGCGGAGAGGAAGTGGGTTTTTGGCGCTCGCAGAGGCGCAGAGGCGCAGAGAGCTCAGGGATGCTTCTAGCGGCGAAGCCGCATTCATCAGCGAATACTGGATGAAGGCGGCCTCCGGCGGCAAATGCCCTCTCCGCCCTCTGCGCGAACCAGAAAACTCTGTGCCTCTGCGCCTCTGTGAGCGCCCAACAAACTCCGCGTCTCCGCGTCTCCGCGTGAGAAAACCCATCACTGGATTTCCCCGCCGAAATTGTCGCGGATATTGCGCGGGACGTTGGCGTCGAACCAGCGCGCGACCGGGGCGAGCGCGGGGTGCGCGAGGTCGCGCTCCATCGCTTCCCACACGCGCGGGATCATCGCCAGGTAGCGCGCCTTGCCGTCTCGCTTCCACAGGCGGGTGAAGATGCCGACGATCTTGGCGTTACGCTGCGCACCGAGCCGCGCGTAGTCGGCCTCGAAATGCGCGCCCGGTGCAGCGGCGGCGATATAGCGGTTCAGCATCGCGCGTTCGAGCTCCGACGAAACGTCACGCCGCGCGTCCTGCAGCAGCGAGACGAGATCGTAGGCCGGGTGCCCGACCAGCGCGTCCTGAAAATCGATCAGCCCTTGCGCACCGCTTCCGTCGGGCGCGGGGCCGAGCAGCATGATGTTCTCCGCATGGTAGTCGCGCAGCACCGTGACGCCGGGCGTCTGCCGCGCGAGCAGCGGCTCGAGCGCCTCGTCCCACGCCGCGGCGTAGCCCTCAGCATCGACGTCGAGCCCCATCGCGGGGCAATACCATTCGGTCAGCAACGCGGCCTCGCGCTGGTAGGTCGCCATATCGTAAGGCGCGAAAGGCCCCGGTGGCTTCCGGTGCAGCTCGGTGAGCGCATCGATCGCCGCGGCGTAGGCGTTTTCCTCACCGTCCGGGTTTTCATCGAGCCAGTCGCGCATCCGATCATGGCCAAAATCTTCGAGCAGAATCCAGCCGGCCTGCGCGTCTTCGGCGAGAATTTCGGGCGCGCGCTGGCCGTGCGCGGCAAGCCATTCCGCTACGTCGAGAAACGGGCGCGGGTCCTCGTGCGGCGGCGGCGCGTGCATCAGCATCGCTTTGCGCTCGCTCTCCCGAACGCGAAAATAGCGGCGGAACGAGGCGTCGCCGGGGATCGGATCGACCGCGGCGCTTCCCCATCCGGCGTCGTCGAGAAACTGGGTCAGGCCGCTTGGGAGATTGGGGGGCAGGTCGTTCATGGCAGGCGCACTAGCCAATCCGCGCCGGGTTCGACAATCGCCTTGCGCCCGCCGCCCGCAATTTCCAGCGCGACCGAGAGGCAGCCCGGCTCATGCGCGAAGCCGCCCGCGTTCGCCGGCCATTCGGCGATCAGCGCAGCGCCCTCGCGATAGTCGTCGAGGCCGAGTTCCTCCGCATCCTGCGACCGCTCGAGTCGGTAGAAATCCGCATGGACCAGCGGCGGATCGAGCGCGTCGTAGGTCTCGACGATCGTGAACGTTGGCGAGGGCACTTCGCCCGCGTGCCCGAGGGCAGCGATGATCGCGCGCGCCAGCGTGGTCTTGCCCGCGCCGAGCCCGCCCGAAAGCGCCACCACGTCGCCGGCGCGCAGCCGCGCGGCGATCCGGCGGCCGAAGTCCTCCATCGCGGGGAGGTCGGGCAGGTCCACGTCAAACATCTGCACCCCAACCCCGTTCGTGCTGAGCTTGTCGAAGCATCGCTCTTTTTTCGAGCGCCGCGCGGGAAGTAAAGAACGACCCTTCGACAAGCTCAGGGTGAGCGGAAAAGGGATAGTAGATCACGGCAAATGGATCGTGACCGTGGTGCCCGCGCCCTTGCGCGAGACGATCTCGAGCGTTCCGCCCTGCGCCTCGACCAACTGACGCGCGAGCGGGATGCCGAGCCCCTGGCGCCGCTCGAGCCCGCTGCCGTCCTGCGTCCGGCGCAACCCGTCGAGCGCACGCGCGAGTTCCTTCGCGGACATCCCGCGCCCATTATCCGAAATCACCACCCGCGCGCCATCGGGCTTGCGCGAAAGATCGACCAGTATCTTGCCGCCCTCGCCCGTCGCGGCGATCGCGTTGTCGAGCAGGTGGCCGAGTGCGCGGCCGAACTGGCGCGGATCGGCGTCGACCTTGCCGACCGAACTGCCGCGCAAGTCGAGGCTCATTCCACCGCCGACGATAGCCTGCTCGCGCTCGCGCACCACCTGCGTAACCAACGGCATCAGCGCGATCCGCTGCTTGGCCACGGGCAGCAGTCCAGCTTCGCTCTGCGAAAGGTCGAGCACGTCCTCGACCTGATCGCTCAGCCGCGCGACCGAATCGAGGATCGCTCGAACATAGTCCTTGGCCTGATCCGACATCTCCCCGGCCACCCCGCTTTCCAGCAATTCGGCGAAACCGCCGATCGAGGTGAGTGGCGTGCGGAATTCGTAGCTCATGTTGGCAAGGAAACGCGTCTTGACCTGATCCGCCTCCTCCAGCGCCATGTTGCGCTCGCGCAGCGCCTCTTCGGCCTTCTGCGAATCGGTGATATCGAGCACCGTCAGCAGCCCGTTGCCGTCGGGCAGCGGCACGCCGGCGAATTCGAGCGTGCGCCCGTCGGCGAGCTGGATGCGCCCGCCCTGCTCCTTGCGGTCGAGCGTTGCTGCGCGGATCACTTCGCCCACCGCCTTCGCCTGCTTCGGCTTCGTAAGATTGGGCGCGAGCGCCGCGAGGAGCGCATCGGCCGAGGGGTGCGAATCCATCAACTCGGGGGGTAACCCCCAGGTCCCTGCGAAGCTGCGGTTCCACAATTGCAAGTGTCCGTCGGGCGCGAACACCGCCAGAGCTTCGAACAGGCTGTCGAAGGTCGCGGTGCGCGTGCGCAGCAGCGTGTCGCGCATGGCCGAGAGCGCGAGCTGCTCGGTCCGGTCTTCCGCGACCAGCACGAGTCCTCCATCGGGCATCGGCGTGGCGACGACGCGCAGGTGCGTCTTGTCCGCCAGCGGCCAGGCCTCTTCGCACGGCGCGCCGGCGCTGAACCATTCGGCGTGCTCGCGCCGCCAGGCGGGAAAGTCGCGCACTTCGGGGGTCTTCCCGGCATCGCGTGCATCGCTGAGGAAGCGCTCGAAATCGAGCCCGGCGGCGACCGAACCGGGCGAGACCCCGAAGATCCGCCGGAACGGCTGGTTGGCGAACGTCAGACGGCGCCGCGGATCGAACTGCGCGACGCCGACCGAGAGCTGATCGAGGATCGAGCGTTGCGCCTCGCGGAAGGCGCGGAACTCGCGGCCGAGCTCCTCGAGCTCCTCGATGTCGATCGCATAGCCTGCGATACCCTCGCGTCCGAGCGGCAGATCGCTGACCCGCAGCGAGCGGCGCTCGCCGCCCACCGTCGCAGCGACGATCCGCTCGACCGGCAGCTTCTGCCTGGCCGACTGAAGCGCGACCTGCGCCGCGGTGAGACCGTCCACGGTTTCGACCAGCTCCAGCTGGCGTTCGACCGCCTCGTCCGCGCTCGAGGCGCCGACCGCCTCGACATAGGCGGCGTTGACCAGCCGCAGCCGCGCGTCGGAGCCGCGGAACCACATCGGCATCGGCGCGGCCTCGATCAGGCCGACGAGCGCCGCGAAATCGCCCTGCGCGCGCACCGCGTCCTCACGCAGGCGGGCGAGTTCGCTCTCGCTCTCGCTGAAGTCGAACACCCATACGAGCGCCGCGCCGCCGGGCGAAACCTGCGGATCGGCGAGCGTGCCGCGCAGCGCGAGGCTGCGGCGCGAACCGGGCGGGGTCAGCGCCATACGGAACGGCGCGGCGGTCTTCTGCGCGCGGCGCACGTGTTCGGTCAGTTCGGCGAGCTGGGCTTCGGACAGCCCCTGGCCCTTCGTGCCGGTCAGTTCGCTGAGATAGGCGGGGAGCCTGGCCAGCCCGAACCAGCCGGCAAGCCGCTCGGACGCCTCGATCCGCATGTCGGCGCGCACCAGCAGCGGGATCGCCGGCGCCTCGTCGATCATCCGCGCCATGCGCCGCGCTGCCTTGCGGTTGGCGTCCGCACCTCGCGCCTTGCCCGCCGCGGCGATCATCAGCCACGCCGCGCCGACGGTCCACGCCGCGAGCAGCAGCCCGATCAGCGCCAGCGCAGTGGGGGAGAGGTCCATCCCGGTCAGCTATGCGGCCAGCGCCGCGGATGCAATCCTTCGAGACGCTCAGCCTTCGGCTTCGCTCCTCAGGACGAGCGAAACTTTCTAAGATCCGCTCGTCCTGAGGAGACCGAAGGCGAATGCCTGAGGTCGTCTCGAAGGATCAGTAGCGATAATGATCCGGCTTGAACGGGCCCTGCTGCGGCACGCCGATATAGTCGGCCTGCTTCTTGCTGAGTTGGGTCAGCGTCACCCCGAGCTTGTCGAGGTGCAGCGCCGCGACCTTCTCGTCGAGGTGCTTGGGCAGGACATAGACGTCGTTGTCGTACTGGTCGGTGTTCTTGAACAGCTCGATCTGCGCCAGCGTCTGGTTGGTGAAGCTGCTGCTCATCACGAAGCTCGGGTGGCCGGTGGCACAGCCGAGGTTCACGAGGCGGCCCTTGGCGAGCACAAGGATCGACTTGTCGTCGGGGAAGGTGACCAGATCGGTGCCCGGCTTGATTTCCTTCCACGTGTAGTTGTCGAGCGCCGAGATCTGGATCTCGCTGTCGAAGTGGCCGATGTTGCACACGATCGCCATGTGCTTCATCGCCTTCATGTGCTCGGCGGTGATCACGTCCTCGTTACCGGTCGCGGTGACGAAGATGTCGCAGCGCTTCACCGCTTCTTCCATCGTCACGACCTCGAACCCGTCCATCGCCGCCTGAAGCGCGCAGATCGGGTCGATCTCGGTCACCATCACGCGCGCGCCGCCGTCACGCAGCGAAGCGGCCGAGCCCTTGCCCACGTCGCCGTAGCCCGCGACGCAGGCCACCTTGCCGGCCAGCATCACGTCGGTCGCGCGGCGGATCGCGTCGACCAGCGATTCTTTGCAGCCGTACAGGTTGTCGAACTTCGACTTGGTCACGCTGTCGTTCACGTTGATCGCGGGAAACGGCAGCTTGCCCTGCTTGGCGATCTGGTAGAGCCGCATGACGCCGGTGGTGGTTTCCTCCGAGACGCCCTTGATGTTCTTCACGCTGGCGGTGAGGTAGCCCGGCTTGGCCTTGACATAGGCCTTGAGCGCGCGCTGCATCTCGATCTCTTCGGCGTTCTGCGGCGCGGGCATTTCCTCGCCCGCCTCGATCCGCGCGCCCCACAGCGCGAACATGGTGGCGTCGCCGCCGTCGTCGAGGATCATGTTGGCGGTGCGGTCGTCGTCGCCCTCGACCGACCAGTCGAAGATCTTGCCGACGTAGTCCCAGTAGTCGGCGAGGCTTTCGCCCTTCACCGCGAACACCGGGACGCCATTGGCGGCCATCGCCGCGGCGGCGTGGTCCTGCGTCGAGTAGATGTTGCAGGTCGCCCAGCGAACCTCGGCCCCGAGCGCGGTCAGCGTCTCGATCAGCACCGCGGTCTGGATCGTCATGTGCAAGCTACCGGTGATGCGCGCGCCCTTGAGCGGCTGTGCTTCGCCGTATTCCTCGCGCAGTGTCATCAGGCCGGGCATTTCGGTCTCGGCGATGGCGATTTCGTCACGCCCGTATTCGGCGAGGCTGATGTCCTTTACGATATAGTCCTGCTTGGCGTGGGCCACGGAAAATCTCCTGAAATCTGCTGTGTCGCGCGCCGCCACGGGCGCGTTCCGGATCGGCGGCGCATGTAGCGAGCGCACTGGCACGAAGCAAATATAAAGCGATCTTTATATCCTTTGCCGTTGCCGCACGCCCGCGCCGCATTATATCGGCTCGCGGACGGACGGGACGACGAAAGGAAATTACCCAATGACGATTTCGGTGGGCGACAGAATTCCCGATGTGAAGCTGGTCAAGGCGACCGATAACGGACCCGAGCAGGTTCAGTCGGGCGACTATTTCAAGGGCAAGAAGGTGGCGCTGTTCTCGGTGCCGGGCGCCTTCACTCCGACGTGTTCGGCGCGGCACCTGCCGGGTTACGTCGAAAAGGCAGCCGACCTCAAGGCCAAGGGCGTCGACGAGATCGCCTGCACCGCGGTCAACGACGCCTTCGTGATGGGCGCATGGAACGGCCAGGCTGGCTCGTCCGACATCACCATGCTGGCCGACGGCAACGGCGAGTTCGCACAGGCCACCGGCCTGACGATGGACGGCAGCGGCTTCGGCCTGGGCCAGCGCGGCCAGCGCTACTCGATGATCGTCGAGGACGGCGTGGTGAAAGAACTCAACGTCGAGCAGCCGGGTGACTTCTCGGTTTCCAGCGCGGAGCACATGCTCGGGCAGCTTTGATCGCCGCAATTCCAATCGCACCGGGAAGGGGCGCCCGCAGGCGCCCCTTCGTTTGTTCAAGGCTGGTTTCAGCCTATTGCATCGAATGCTTCATCGCGCTGACACGGTCGTGTCCGGCGCGGACCGAGGTATAGGCCTTCTCGATTTCCGCGCGTGCGGCAGGGGTCAGATCGTCCTCCTTCAGCGCGGCCTCGAACTTGCCCTTGATATAATCCTCGCCGCGTTCGACTTCCTCGACGATCGCCTTCTCGTCGTTGCTCGAAAGCGCTTCCTTGAGGTTCATGAAGCCGCGGTGCGTGGCACCCGCAACCGAGCTGTCGTCGCGCGCATCACCGCCGGCCGAGCGGACGTAGGCCTGAAGGTCCGAGGCGACGCGGCTGCGCTCGTCGGCCATCTGGCTGAAGAACGCCGACTTGTCGGAATGGCTGTCCTCGCTCGCCTTGCGGTAGCCCTCCATGCTGTCGAGCGTGGTGGCGATCAGCGTGTTGGCGATGGCGACATCGTGATTGTTTGCTGACATTGCGTGACCCTTTCAAAGTGCGGAAATGCACCTGCTCGATCAACAACCGCCGCGGCCCGAATGTTCCGCGCTTCAGCTCCCCCGGCGCAGGACGCGCGCGCCTCCCCCTCAATATCCCATCAGCTTCAGCACTTCCTCGCGGCTGCGGGGGTCGTCGCGGAAGGTGCCCATCATGCGGCTGGTGATCATGCCTACACCGGGCGTGCGGACGCCGCGGGCGGTCATGCAACTGTGGTTGGCCTCGATCACCACCGCCACGCCGTGCGGCTTGAGGTTTTCCCAGATGCAGTCCGCCACCTCGGCGGTCAGGCGTTCCTGCACCTGCAAGCGCCGCGCGAAGCCGTGGAGCACGCGGGCGAGCTTGGATATGCCGACCACCCGGTCGGTCGGCAGGTAGGCGATCGCCGCCTTGCCGATGATCGGCGCCATGTGATGCTCGCAGTGGCTCTGGAAAGGGATGTCCTTGAGCAGCACGATCTCGTCGTAGCCGCCCACTTCCTCGAACACCCGGCTGAGGTGCATCGAAGGGTCTTCCCCGTAGCCGAGGCAATATTCCTTCCACGCGCGCGCCACGCGCTTGGGGGTGTCGAGCAACCCCTCGCGCTCGGGGTCGTCGCCCGCCCAGCGGATCAGCGTGCGGACAGCATCCTGCACTTCCTCGGGCACCGGCGGCTTGCCCGAACCGTCGTTTTCCCTGGGATCGTCTTCATCGGGGCCCACCAGGCTGCTCATCTACCGATCCTCTTCTTCGCCCCGTGCCAGGCGCGGCCGAGCATGCTCCCCTTGCGGAAAAGGCCGCCTTTGGCAAACGGCTCGAACATGTCTTCGGGACGTTCGGGATCGAGCAGCGTCGAATCCGCAAGAGTTTCCTCCACCTCGTTGAGTTCGGGAATCTCATAGGGCCGCAGCGATCGCTTCCCGCCCTGCCCGTGTTCCGCGATCAGGCGATGCATCGACCCGTCGGCCTCGAGCAGGCGCGCCACCTCGGCTTCCTCGAGGCCGCAGTGCTCCGCAAGCAGCGAGCAGCGCAGCGCAGCCACCCCCCCGCAGGCGTGGTCGTTGCCCGGCCGGTCGCAGTCGATGAACACGTCGCATTCGGAATCGAGGCCCATCGAGCGGTTGTTGAAGTTGGCCGACCCGATCCGCAAGATGCGGTCGTCGACGATGGTCAACTTGGCGTGGACGTAGATCGGGGTCTCACCGGTGTGCGGGACGTAGACCCGGAAGCGCTGCTTGTGATCCAGTTCGCCAAGGCAGTGGATCAGCCCGGCGCGGGCGTGATCCATGGCCTGCTGCTCCAGCCAGCCCTCGGCGGTGACCGGCTGGACCATCACGATCTCGGGCGGGTCGTCCTCCTTGAGCCGCTTTCCGATCGCGTCGGCGATCTTGCGCGAAGTGAAGTACTGGTTTTCCGAATAGATGAACCTTTTCGCCCGAGCGATCTGGTCGAGCAGCAGCTGCTCGATCTCGTTCACCTGAGGCAAACCGTCGTACTTCGCGCGCGTCCGCGCGATGCCGATCTCGACGTTTTCGAATTGAACCGGAAGATCGTCGGGCCAGAGGCTCTCGTCGGGAATCTCGACCTGATGGAGGTTTTCGCCCCCCGCCCGCTCCCACCGTTCGCGGCTGAACACGCCGAGCACGCGGGCCGCCTCCCCCTCGAACATCATCGTGGCGTCGTGCCACGGGCCGTAGCGGCGCCCGTGCGGGCGGCGGCGGCGGCGATCGTGTTCGGCATGGTCGCGCGTGTCCCACCGATCCTGCGTCATATCGATGCCGCCGCAGACTGCGAGCTTGTCGTCGAGAACCGCGATCTTCTGGTGGTGCGAGCAGCCGACCGGATGGTGCGTGTCGAACTTGAACGTGATCCCCCGGTGCGAGGCCATGCGCGCGATATCGACCAGCATGTAGCCGCGCGTCATGAACTTGAAGACGCCGAAGCTCCACTTCAGGACCCGGATCTCGAGCCCCTTGCGATGGCGTGCGAGCCACATCAGGAAACTGCCCAGCCGGCGCGGATACTGCCGGCGCAGCAGACGCGAAAACCAGCGCCTGCCGAGCGCGAGATGGATGCGCGTATCGAAATCCCACCCGACGAGCATGATCCGGCGGCGCGCCTTGAGCATCGCCTGCTGCATCAGCGCGAAGTAATCCGCCGCATCGACGATCACGCTCGCGCGTTCGACGCGTGCGTAGCGCCAGACGCCCGGTTCCTGCGATTCATCGTCGAATTCGGGTTCGTTTACACCCGGTTGCTTGCTCACCCCTCCCTGGCCCTCTCTATTCCTTGGCGTCTTCTTTCTTTTCGGGAGTCACCTCGGCCTCTGCCTTCTCCTCGCGCTTGCGGCGTTCGAAGACCGATTCCATGTGCTCCTCGTCCGCCATCGTGAGGTAATTCTCGAAATCGGGGAAGTGGTCTTCCTCCTCCTCGTCGATATGATGCCGGTACTGGTGGTCGAATGTCTTGAACTTCGTCAGCCAGCCGCCGCTCGCCATGTCGGTCGCAGCGAGATCGTTGAGCATCTCCTCGATCTCGTGATGCTCGGCGACGGAATGGCGCGTTTCGGCGGTGGTTTCGGGCTTGCGCAGCATCGTCGAATAGAGCGCCTGCTCCTCCGCCGCGGCGTGGCTTTTCAATTCCTTCGTCAGCGCGACGAACAGTTCTTCGCGCTCGTCGCTCTCGCCGTGAGTCCGGAGGATGCGATCGAGCAACTTGCGGTGCTGGTCGTGATCCTGTTTCAGGCGCGCGAATATCGCTTCGGCGGTCATGTTCTGCGGTTCCCCTCTGCGCAATGTCGGTGCCCCCGCAAAATGGGCGAAGGGCGGCATGGTTCCTACCTTGTGTCACAGACCCGCGGGGGATGACGGCGCGCGCTTTCGTCCCCATATTCGTGCGCATGGAATCATTCCACCAACCGCCGACCGCCGGGGAGATGGAGCGCATGGCGCAGGCGGTGATCGAGGCCCTGCCCGGCGACTTCCGCGAACCGTTGCGCGGCGTCGTCGTGCGGATCGAGGAATTCGCCACGCGCGAGCAGCTCGATTCGGTCGATATTCGCAGCAAGTGGGATCTGACCGGACTCTACGAAGGGCGCCCGCTCGACAAACAATCGATTTGGGATCCCGGCGACCTGCCGCCGGTGATCAGTCTGTTCCGCCAGCCGCTGGTGCGCGAATGGCGCGAAACGGGGGTGGATTTCGGCGATCTGGTGCGCCACGTGGTGATCCACGAGGCCGGGCACCACTTCGGCTTTTCCGATGAAGAGATGCACTGGCTCGAAGATCAGGCCGACTAGGGTCGAAACTCAATCAGGGGCGTCGGGATTGAGCTGGCTGCGGATGTGATCGAGAACCGGGCCGTAGATCGGGTCCTCGAATTCGACTCCCACCACCTGGCCTTCGCACCACCGCACCGTCGCCGCGATCGGACCGATCGGGCCCACCCGGATGGTGATCTGCGCACCCGGACTCAGCCGTCCGAACTTGTCGAAGAAACGACAGCCGCCCTCGGAAATGTCGAGCACGCTGACGTCCTTTGGCACGCCGGTGCCGGTGCGATAGCGGCCCTCGACCGCGATCCCGTGGCGATTCTCGCGCCGGATTTCCCTGTCGTCCGGACCCATGACGCGAACCTACGCGGACGGCCACGGCACGCAAAGGGTTTTCGGCCGGGCGGGAGAAATGGCCCTTCTCTACCGCCAGGCCGCTCCGGCTCCGAATATCCGAATCTTCCTGGGCCCATAACCAAACAGGCCGCCCCCTCCACGGGAAACGGCCTGTTTGTTGGCGCGCCCGGAAGGATTCGAACCTCCGACCCCCAGATTCGTAGTCTGGTGCTCTATCCAGCTGAGCTACGGGCGCGCTTGGAGGGCGCCACATAAGGGGGGTGCTTGCGCTTGGCAATCCCCTATCCGGCCGCAAATCCGCCCCTTCTGAAAAAGTCGCGTGCCAGTTCCACGTCGAGCGGCGGCATCGGCAGCGCAAAGATTTCCGCCGGCAGGAACCAGCCCACCTCGCCGCCTTCGAGCGCCTGCGGTTCGCCTTTCCAGACGCTCGATTTGTAAAGCAGGATGACAATCGGCGTGGCGCCGTCCTCGTGATGCGAGCGGGCGAAGGAGGCCGGCGCGAGCGATGCGCGATCGAGCGCGATGCCGAGCTCTTCGCGAATCTCCCTTTCAAGCGCGAAATCAGGCACTTCGTCGGGCTCGACTTTGCCTCCGGGAAACTCCCACAGCCCGCCGTGGTGCTTCTCCGGCGGACGCCGGTGCATCAGCCAGCGCCCGTCCGCGCGGCCCAGCGCCACGGCGACGACAGGGATCCATGTCGGAATTCTTGGCAACTCCGTCGTTCCCCGAAATCCTTTCTTAAGACTCTTCCCTTCAAATGGCAGCATCAGGACCGTGTCCGGGGGTGGGCCAATGCCGTTGACGAATTTCCTGAAGCGCATCGTACTTTGCGACAGGGGCGGCACCGCCATCGAATACGGGCTGATCGCGAGCTTGGTCGTCATCGCCTGCATCGGGGCTCTTCAAGGCGTAGCCGGAGAGACCACCGGTATGTGGGCGGATATACAGACCAAGGTGGCGGCGGTGATGGACTAGGGAAGTCCGACGATGCGGGGCGTTTAGCACTTTATAAATCCCTCCCCGCTATCGCCGCGAGTTGCTCGTTCCGCGTTCTGGGAAAGAGTTCGGGTATCGAAGACTGAAGCAGGAGACTAGACATGAAGTTCATCAACAAGCTGCTCCGCGACGAGCAGGGCGCCACCGCCATCGAATACGGCCTGATCGCCGCTCTGATCGCGGTCGCCGCGATTACCGCCATGAGCGGCCTCGGTAATCAGCTGAGCACCACCTTCGGCAAGGTCACGACCGAAATGGCGAAGGAAAACTGATAGCCAGTCGAATTTAGCCAATTGAAGGGCGGCGGGAGCGATCCCGCCGCCCTTTTCGTTTGTCAGCAAGCGATAGCTAATTGCCGCGGACGACGATCTTGACCTTCTGCCCGGCCTGCAGCCCTTCGCTCGAGCCGAGGCCGTTGAGCACGCGGAAGCGCTCTTCGCGCGCGGTGTCGTAAGCCATGCGGCGCGCGAGTTCGGACACGGTATCGCCGCTTTGCACCGTCACCACGTCGATCCGCCGCGGCACGACCTGGTTCGCCTCCGCCTGGCTGATCCGCCGCATCGAGTTGAACATCGGAGTGAACACCTCCGAGCGGCCAGCCTGGCTGATCGTGGCGAAGTGAAACGCCTGATTGTTCGAGAACTCGTATGCGAACACGACAACGTCGACCTGGCCGCTGCCGCTGTTGACCCGGGCGATCCCGTACGCAGCCGGAATCCCGTTCACCGTGGTCTGCTGCAGACTGGCGGGCGCAAGCGCCTGCTGGTCGCCCCCCAGTGCGCGGAATACGCCGCGGATATAGTTGCCCAGATTTCCATCGTAGGGTGCCGTGCTTAGCTGTCCCTGCCCCGACTGGCCGTTGATCGAAACCGCGCGGGTGCCATTGACCATGTAGAAACCCTGCGGCGCAGTAAAGGCGAGGCGGAAAACCGGGTGGATGAATGTCCGCCCTTCGATGATCCCCTGCTCCGGATCGTCGCCGTAGACGAGGCCATCGATGCGGGTGAGGAAGGTGTCCCGATTGGTCACGCCAGTGGTGCCCGCGGCCTTCTGCAAGGCGGTCTGAACGCGGCTGGCCGGGTCGGGGTGGGTCGAAGCCCATTCGGGCACCGTCGCGTCGTCGCGGCCCTGGAGCGCGGCATCGAGCGCGTTCTGGGCGGCGAGGCTCTGCAGCACCGTCGCCATCGCGCGCGGATCGTATCCGGCGCTGTTCAGGTACTGGATGCCGAGCTCGTCCGCCTGCAATTCCTGCTCGCGCGAGAAGCTCAGCGTCAGGAGCTGCGAGCCTTGCAGGAACCCGCGCGAAATCTGCTGACCGATTCCGCTATCGCCGAGCAGGATGCCCGAGAGGATGGCCCCCGCTGCGCCGAGCAGCGTATTGCGCTGCGCCCGCGCCTGGCGGCGCTGCGAATGGCGGGCGGCGACATGGCCGACCTCGTGGCCGAGCACGGCGGCCAGCTCCGCCTCGTTGTTCATCAGCGCGACGAGTTGGCGCGTGGTGTAGATATAGCCGCCGGGAATGGCGAAGGCGTTGTTGACCGAGCTGTTGAGCAGCGTGACGGTGAAATCGGACTGCGCGTTGCCGAGACCGGACTGGACCGCGATGTTCTTGCCGACTTGCTCGACATATTGCGCCTGCGACCCGGTCATCGCGCCGCCGAATTCGGCGAGCAGCTGCGGGTGCGCCTCGGCGCCCATCTGGGCCTCGGACTGGGTGACTGGCGTCGACGGGCTGGGAATATTGCCCATCGTGGTACACGAGGCGAGCGCGAGCGAAAGGGCTGCGGTCGAAGCGAGCGCGAGCGATTTCAGGTGGGGCATTTGCGATGTCTCCTCCAGGCATGCGCGGCGCTCCACCCGCCGCTGCGTTTGTTACTGTGGAAGAGAACCCGGCGCGCGCGGGCTTGGTTCCCGCTCGCCGCGAGCGAGGCAGTTTGATTTCACACGAAGACACGAAGGCAAAGATGTTTCGCTGCGCCGCAGGCGCACTGTCACGAAACACCGTGCGCCCAAGAACGGCGGTGAAGATTGAAAGGCGGCTTCGCCGCAGGGGCGACATCTTCATGCCTTCGTGCCTTCGTGTGAGAAAATTCCTTCGCGATGAGGTCGGCAAAGGAACTATCGCATCGTCACGCCCCGCCGATCTGGAGGAAGCGCTCTTCGCGCATGCGGCGGAGTTGCTCGGGCGCGAGATCGCCAAGCGCATCGAGCTCCTCGCCGATCGCCTGGCCGAGCGCCTTTGCGGCGCCCGCCGGATCGCGCTGCGCGCCTCCGGCCGGCTCGGGCACGATGCGGTCGATCACGCCCAGCCGTTCGAGATGCTGCGCGGTCACCTTCATCGCCTCGGCCGCGTCGGGCGCCTTGTCCGCGGTGCGCCACAGGATCGAGGCGCAGCCTTCGGGCGAGATCACCGAATAGACCGCGTGCTCCAGCATCAGCACCCGCTCCGCGCTCGCCAGCGCGACCGCGCCGCCCGAACCGCCCTCGCCCACGATCGTGGCGACCATCGGCACCGGCAGCGCGAGGCACGCCTCGGTCGAGCGCGCGATCGCTTCGGCCTGTCCGCGTTCCTCGGCCTCCACGCCGGGAAAGGCGCCCGAGGTGTCGACCAGCGTCACCACCGGCAGCCCGAAGCGCCCGGCCATGTCCATCAGGCGGATCGCCTTGCGGTAGCCCTCTGGCTTGCCCATCCCGAAATTGTGCCGCAGTCGCGTTTCGGTATCGTGGCCCTTCTCGTGCCCGATCAGCATCACGCGCCGCCCGTCGAGCTTCGCGAACCCGCCCAGAATCGCCTCGTCCTCTCCGTAGCAGCGGTCGCCGCCGAGCGGGATGAACTCCTCGAACGCGTGTGCGACGAAATCGCGGAAGTGCGGGCGCGCAGGGTGGCGCGCGACCTGCGTCTTCTGCCACGGGGTGAGCGCGGCGTAAGTGCTGGCGAGAAGATCGGCGCTCTTCTGCTCGAGCCGGGCGAGTTCGCCCGAAATGTCGACGTCGTCGCCCTCCGCCGCACTGCGGAGCTCGGCGATGCGCGCTTCGAGCTGGGCGACCGGCTTCTCGAATTCGAGGTAGGAAATCATCGCGCCGCGTTAGGGCTCGGATCGGCGAACGGCAAGAGGATGCCGCTCGTTGACCAGCGCGACCAGCCGTGCGCTGTCGACATGGGTGTAGATCTGCGTGGTCGCGATATCGGCGTGGCCGAGCAACGTCTGGAGCACGCGCAGGTCCGCCCCGCCCTCGAGCAGGTGCGTGGCAAAGGCGTGGCGCAGCACGTGCGGGCTGACCTTTTCCGGCGCGAGCCCGGCGCGCGCGGCAAGTTCCCTGAGGAGCTGAAACAGGCGCACGCGCGTCAGATGCTTGCCGCCGCGCGAAGGAAACAGGTGTTTCGATCCCTCCGCCCGCAGTGCCAGCCAGCGCGAGAGCGCTGCTCGCGCCCGTCCGCTGACCGGGACCATCCGTGCCTGCCCGCCCTTGCCGGTAACTGTGAGAAACGGCGCATCGCGCGGCACCGCAGCCAGCGGCAACGAGACGAGTTCGGTCGCGCGCAGCCCCGAACCGTAGAGCAGTTCGAGCAGGGCGAGCAGGCGGACCGTGCGCGGGTCGTCCCCTTCGGCCTCGCTTTCGGCGCGGGCGAACAGCGCCTCGACCTCGCCGTGCGAGAGAATCTTGGGCAGAGGACGGCGCGTGGCCGGACGCGGCAGCGCAGGCGAAGGATCGTCGCTCCGCACACCTTCGTCGACGAGAAATCCGTAGAACTGCCGCAGCGCGGAGGATTTGCGCGCCACGCTGGAGGGCGCGAGCGAAGCCCACGCCTGCCCGAGCCGTGCAAGCTCCTCGCGGCCCGCGCTTTTCAGCGAACCGATCGCGTCCTCCGCGCCCTCGAGGTCGCGGCGGTAGGCAGCGAGTGTGTTGACGGCCGCGCCGCGCTCGGCGGCGAGCATGGCGAGGAAATCCTCGACCGCCGAGGCCATTAGGGTCTGCGCTCGACTGGCGCGCGGTCGAGACGGAGCGGATTTTGGCGGCAGGCAAGGAGCAAGGAGGGAGCGATGGTTTTCCATCGTGACCGACGCGCGACGCCGCATGCCGCCAAAAGCCGCCCGCCGCGTAGCGGTTGCCCATGAGAGCTCGCCGAGCAGCGTCGCTTGCTTGCGCCTAGCGCTGCTAGGCGTCTGCGCTGCGCTCCTTGTCGGCGAGCTCTCATGGGCAATCTCGATCCACGCGCCAGTCGAGCGCAGACCCTTAGGCCCGCGCCACGGCCTCCGCCGCGATCATGCGCGCTTCGGCCGAGAGCCCGACGCGGTTGAGCGCCGAGACGATGTGGAACAGGTGCCGCGCCGTCATCCGGTCCCAGCCTTCGCCCTGCATTCCGAGCCCGGCGAGCAGCGCGACCAGCGCGGCATTGTCGACGTCGGCCGCACGCTCGATCATGCGCGTCCACTTCGTTTCGCGGCCGAGGTCGATCCCCACGTCTCCGGAATAGGATTGCAGCGCGCCCTGCTCGATCCGCCCCAGGCCCGCGAGCCCGGCGAGCAAAAAGCGCGACTTGCGCTGTTCGTCGCTCCCGTCGGCTTCGATGAAGGTTTCGATCTCGCCGCCCGAGACAGGATTCGTGCGGTTCGGCTGCGCCAGTGCGAGCAGCGCCCAGCCCGCGCTTCCTTCGCCGACGACCGGCGCCCACTCCATCGCATCGCGGTCGAGCCCGGCGGCGAGCATCGAGGCGATGAGCTGCGGCGCAACATCCACGAACTCCTCGCTCGGCCTGACCCGCGCCGCAGCATAGGCGGTCAACACCATCCGTCCGTAGCGCGGACCATCCGAGGAACCCCAGATTTCCTGCATCGCCGCAACCTGCGCGGCGGGTTCGCCGACATAGGCTTCGCGCAAGCTCGCCGCGGTCGCCGCGGCTGGTCCCTCGACTGCATCGTCGGCGAAAATCTGGCTGTAGAGATCGACCATTGCCGAGGCCGAGAGAATGCCTTCGCGTCCGGCCCGATCGGCCCCCGGCGCACGCGCCGCGGGCGCGAGCATCGGCGCGATCGCCGATACGCGCTGATAGTAAGGCTCGGGATCAGCAAGCAGGCTCTTCGGGATTTCGGCGCCGAGCGCCGTCGCGAGCGCATAACGCCACGGCGTGATTTCCTCGACGCTGTCCCATTCGAGGTTGACCGCGCGCCGACCGTTGCCGGCCGCGCCGGCATAGCGCTGGGCGAGCAACACGTCGATCGCAGGGGCGGTGCCGCGGGAGAGGGCTCTGTTCAGATCCGTCCCGGCGCGCACGCCCTGTCCGGCGAAAGCCGCACAGATCGGGCTCCATAGCTGCCATCGCGCCTCGTCCCGGTCGCTGCCCTGGAGCTGGATCACCGGGCATGCGCCGGTGAGGTCGGCGGTGGCGACATAGGCGTCGAGCGCCGCGTCGGTCAGCGCAGAGTTCCAGTTGCTGGTGTCGACATCCTGCACGATCGCGCGGGATGCGGTGTATTCACCGATCGAATTGAGCGTCGCTGCGCGCATCGCAGCGAAGTCCACCGGGTCCATCCCTTCGGGTGCGGCGAGACGGCTGGCGAGCGCGCGGCGCAGCAGGATATGGCCCCAGCGCGAAACCAGCGGCCCGCGCGTTCCGGCGATCGCGGCGCGCACGAGCGAGGCGGGCTGCGCCGCGAGCGAGGCGGTGGCGAAGCCGCCTTCCTCGGGGCCGAGGACGCCGACCCGGGCGAGCGAACGGCGCGCCGCAGCGGGAATGTCGAACTTCGGCTTCAGGCCGAGCAGCTCGTCGAGCTCGTCGGTGTCCATCGCCTCGAGCTCCTCGAGCGAGGGCAGATCGTCGGGTAGCTCGATGCCCGCGAGCGGGTCGCTCTCGGCGACCCCGGGAATGTCCTGGATCACCGGCACGCTCGTCGATGTCGGCGCGGGTGCGTCGGTGCCTGTTGGCCGCGGCGCAGGGGTCGGGCTCGGTGCGGGGGTCGGCTCGTCGAAGCCCGGCGGAAGCAGCGATTCGGGCGAGCCTTGCGCGAACACGAACGTCGAACTCAGCGCCAGCACGGCTCCGCCAGCGAGGAACAGTTTTCTCATTCGGCCGTCTCCGGCAGGGGCACTGGCTCCGAAATCGGACGGAGGGGCTCTTCGCCGCCATCGATCCACGCATAGAGCAGCAGTGCCGCGATCAGCGCCACCACCACTCCCGCGATACGCCTGCCCGTCATCGCCAACCTGATCGACCCTTCCTAGCACAGTTGCGCGCCACCTAGCGCATCTATAGGCCGGGCGGCAATGACCCAGCAGGCCGAGACCCTGAGCAGCGCACAAATCGCCCGCATCGCGCGCCGTATCGACCGGCCGGTCGCCCTCGTCGGACTGATGGGCGCGGGCAAGTCCACCGTGGGCCGCAAGCTCGCGACACTGCTCGGCAAGGATTTCGTCGACGCCGACGAAGCGATCGAGGACGCTGCGCAAATGACCGTGTCCGATATCTTCGAGCGTTTCGGCGAGCCCCATTTTCGGGACGGCGAGCGCCGCGTGATCGCGCGGCTGATCGAGGAACGCCACGGGGTGATCGCGACCGGCGGCGGCGCCTTCGTCAACGACCAGACCCGCGCGCTGATCCTCGACCGGGCGATCGCGGTGTGGCTCGACTGCGAGGTGGATACGCTGGTCGAGCGCACCGCACGGCGCAACGTCCGCCCGCTGTTGCGCGACGGAAACCCGCGCGAGATCCTCACCCGCCTCAGCCGCGAACGTGAGCCATTCTACGCCCAGGCGCCGATCCGGATCGCGGGCGAGGACGGGCCGCATCTCGATACGGCGATGGCCATCATCGAGGCGATCGACCGATGGCTGTAGTGCCGGTGGAGCTCGGCGGACGCTCCTACGAAGTCCGTATCGCCAGGGGTTTGCTGCGCGATGCGGCACAACATTGCGCGCCGCTGCTGCGCAAGGACGCGGTCCAGATCGTCACCGACGAGAACGTGGCGCAAGCCTGGCGCGAGCCGGTCGCCGCCTCGTTCGCCGCGCGCGGAATCGACACGCGCTGGCTCGTGTTGCCGCCGGGCGAAGGGAGCAAGGGCTGGGACACGCTCGCGCGCGTGACCGACTGGCTGCTTGCCGAACAGGTCGAGCGCGGCGATCACGTGCTTGCGCTCGGCGGCGGGGTCATCGGCGATCTCGTCGGGTTCGCCGCCGCGATCCTCAAGCGCGGGTGCAAGTTCATCCAGTTGCCCACCACGCTGCTGGCGCAAGTCGACAGCTCGGTGGGCGGCAAGACCGCGATCAACACCGCGGCGGGCAAGAACCTCGTCGGCGCGTTCCACCAGCCCTCGCTCGTGCTCGCCGATCTCGACACGCTCGCGACCCTCCCCGAGCGCGAGATGCGCGCCGGCTATGCCGAAGTGCTCAAATACGGCGTGCTCGGCGATCCCGATTTCTTCGGCTGGCTGGCGACGAACGGCGAAGCCGTGCTGGCGCGCGACGAGGCCGCGCTCGAACGCGCGGTCGCCACGAGCGTTGCGGCCAAGGCGAAGATCGTCGCGGAGGATGAGCGCGAGACCGCCGACCGGCGCGCGCTGCTCAACCTCGGCCATACTTTCGGCCACGCGCTCGAAGCGGAGACCGGCTTTTCGGACCGCCTGCTGCACGGTGAGGGCGTCGCACTCGGCATGGTTCTCGCCGCGCGCTATTCGGCAAGGCTGGGGCTGATCGGCGACCTCGAGGCGGAGCGCGTTACGCGCGCGGTCGACGCCGCCGGTCTGCCGAGCGAGATCGCCGCGCTCGGGCTCGATTGCGACGGCCGCCGCCTCGCCGACCACATGCTGCACGACAAGAAGATGGACGCGGGCACCCTCCCCTTCGTCCTCCTGCGCGGCATCGGCGCGGCCTTCGTGGCGCGCGACGTCGAACTCGCCGACGTCGCCGAATTCCTCGACGAGGAACTGCGGGCGCACTAACCGACCCGATCCTCCCCATTTTGCGAAGCCAAATGGGGAGGATTGACCACACGCGTCGCTCCACGCACTCTCGCCTCATGACCCGCTTCGTCGATCTGTCGATCCCGATTACCAACGAGGTGATCTCCGACCCCGAGGTGATGCGGCCGAAGATCACCTACATGACGCACGAGAGCACCTGGGCGCAGATCGCGCTGTTCTTCCCGGGGCTGGAGAAGGCGGACCTGCCCGATGGCGAAGGCTGGGCGGTCGAGATGCTCGAACTCTCGACCCATAACGGCACGCACATGGATGCGCCGTGGCACTACCATTCCACGACTGATGAGGGCGCGCGGCCCGCGCCGAGCATCGACCAGGCCCCGCTCGACCGATTCCTCCGCCCTGGGGTGAAACTCGATTTCAGCCATCTGCCGCACGGGCACGTGGTGAGCGCTGCGGAGGTCGAGGCCGAATTCGCGCGGATCGGATACGAGTTGCAGCCGCTCGATATCGTGCTCGTCCAGTCGGGCGCGGTCTATGGCACCGACAATTTCACCGATCAGGGTGTCGGCCTCGGCGCCGAGGCGACGCTGTGGCTGACCGCGCGCGGGGTCGAAGTGGTCGGCACCGACGCGTGGAGCTGGGACGCGCCGTTCAACCACACCGCGAAGCGCTGGGCCGAAAGCCGCGACCCGTCGATCATCTGGGAAGGCCACAAGGCCGGCCGCATCCGCCCCTACTACCAGATCGAGAAGCTGACGAACCTCGCCGCACTGCCGCCTCACGGCTTCACCCTGAGCTGCTTCCCGGTGAAGATCGAACGCGCGAGCGCCGGATGGATCAGGGCCGTCGCGCTAATCGACTAGAGCCGGTTCGAGGTCGATTCGCTCGAAATCGGCGGCCACGCCTCAGTCCGGCGAGGCCTCGCCTCGTTCAGCTTGCGCGCTTGGGAAGTTCCGCCACGTTGTCGGGTGGGGGAACCTCGTGCAGCTTCACCGCATCCCATGCTTCGCACATCGCGTCGTGCTCCGCGAAGATGCGATCGATATCGTTGCGCCGTTCAAGCAGTTTGAAGGCGATGCCCGGGGCGAGGCTATCGCCCTCGCCGATACGGCCGAGCATCGCCGCGAGATCGCTCGCGGTCGCGTCTGCCGGTGTCTTGAAGAACTGCCCCCGGCTGTCGAAAAATCCCACGCCTTTGTGCGCCATAGCCTGTCTCCGTAGCGATCGGTCCCGACGGCGGCAGCGGTCCCCTGCTTGGGCCACCGGCGCAGGTATCGCCACTCTGTGAGTCAGAAAATATCCTACATCTGCCGATACACGCAAGATTGTTAACCACGAACGTCGCAGAATGGAACGATTTGGTGGCGTGACGTGGCGCGCACGCCACAGTATCTTGCATCAGAACAGGCGCGACCCGTTCGGGACGGTTGCATCGGGGGCGAACAGCACCACTTCGCCCGCTTCGTCGGCAAAGCCCAGCGTCAGCACCTCGGACATCGCCGGCCCGATCTGGCGCGGCGGGAAGTTGACCACCGCCGCGATCTGCCGCCCCGGCAGCTCGTCGAGCGCGTAGTTCGCCGCGATCTGCGCGCAGCTCTTCTTCTCGCCGATCGCCGGGCCGAAATCGATCCGCAGCTTGTAGCTCGGCTTGCGCGCCTCGGGGAACGCCTCGGCCGCGACGATCGTGCCGACGCGGATATCGGCCTTGAGGAAAGCGTCGAAGTCGATCTGCTCGCCCGCGGGCGCTTCGGGAGAATGGCTCAGGTGCATCGGCTCAGTGCTCGCCCTTCCGCACGCGCGCGATCAGCACCCCGTCCCAGCCCTTGGCGCCGACCGTCTGGAGCGCGGTCGCCTCGAGCTGCGGATGGTCGCGCACATGCGCGTAGAGCGCGCGGCTGCCGGTGTCCGAAGCGCTGGCGGGATCGGGATCGAGGATGCGCCCCTCGCGCACCACATTGTCGACCACGATCAGCGCGCCGTCGCGCGCCAGCCGCGCCGCGTGATCGACATAGGCGCGGTTGTTCTCCTTGTCGGCGTCGATGAATGCGAAGTCGAACGGGCCGGAAAGCCGCGCGAGGCTATCGAGCGCCGGGCCGACGATCACCTCGACCGAGGCGGCCGGCGCGGCACGGGCAATGTTGGCGCGAGCGAGCTCGGCGTAGCGCTCGTCGAGCTCGAGCGTGACCACGCGCCCGCCCGCCCCCGCGCCGCGCGCGAGGAAGATCGTCGAGAAGCCGCCGAGCGTACCGACTTCGAGCACCGACTTCGCTCCGCTCGCCTCGATCAGCAGCTGGAGAAATTTCGCCTGCGCCGCGGTGACGGCGATATCGGGCAGGCCCGCGTCGCGGCTGCGCTCGCGGCAGGCGGCGAGCGCCGGATCGGCCGCGAGCAGGCTTTCCTCGATGAAAGCATCGACGCGCTCGGGCCCGGTGCCGGCGAGGTCGCTCATCGGCTCATTCCAGTTCCAGGATCACCTCGTCCACCGCGAGGCTGTCGCCCTCGCCGGCGTTGATCTTGCTGACGGTGGCGGCCTTCTCGGCGCGGAGGATGTTCTCCATCTTCATCGCCTCGACCGTGGCGAGCGGCTGGCCCGGCTGGACCTCCTCGCCCTCGGCGACGTGGAGCTTCACCAGCAGCCCCGGCATCGGGCAGATCAGCATTTTGGAAAGATCGGGCGGCTCCTTCTCGATCATATGCCCGGCGAGATGCGCGATGCCCGCGCGCAGAATGCGCAGCCGGTGGGTCGCCCCGCGCGTGGTGATCGCGTAGCCGGTGCGCGTGCGCGCGAGCTGGAGCGTCAGCGGCTCGCCCGGCGTGTCCTCGTCGCCGCCCAGCTCGACTTCGACCATCGCGTCGCCCGGGGTGTATTCCATGTCGAGCGCGACCGGCTCGCCGTCGACCGTGATCGCATCCTCCTCGAGCCGAACCTCGTGGTCGGTCTCCCCGATGCGCACGGTCCATTCGCCCGGCGCGTAGAAATCGCCGTCGAGCTGCTGGTCGATCCGCCGCGCGCGGTCGGCGTCGGCCGTGGCGATCACCCCGCCGATCGCCGCGAGCGCGCGCTCGAGCTCCTCCGAAGCCGCCGCGCCGTGGAACCCTTCGGGGTATTCCTCGGCGATGAAGCCGGTGGTCAGTTCGCCCGAGCGGAAGCGCGGATGCTGCATGATCGCGGAGAGGAAATCGACGTTGTGGCCGAGTCCTTCGAGCCGGAACGCGTCGAGCGCCTGGACCTGGAGGTCCGCCGCCTCGTCGCGCGTCTTGCCCCAGGTGACGAGCTTGGCGATCATCGGGTCGTAGAACATCGAGACTTCGCCGCCCTCGAACACGCCGTCGTCCACGCGCACGCCGTTCACGCCGCGCCGTCCGTTCGCCTCACCGTCGTCGGTCCAGCCCTCGACCGGCGGGCGATAGCGTACCAGCCGTCCGGTGCTGGGCAGGAAGCCGCGATAGGGATCTTCGGCATAGACGCGGTTCTCGATCGACCAGCCGTCGATCCCGACATCGGCTTGCGCGAACGGCAGCTTCTCCCCCGCCGCGACGCGGATCATCTGCTCGACCAGATCGACCCCGGTGATCGCCTCGGTCACCGGGTGCTCGACCTGGAGCCGGGTGTTCATCTCGAGGAAGTAGAAGCTCTCGCCGGTCTCGTCCGCGCCGCTGACGATCAACTCGACCGTGCCCGCGCTGTAATAGCCCACGGCCTGCGCCAGAGCGACGCACTGCTCGCCCATCGCCTTGCGCATCTTGGGTGTCACGAAGGGGCTCGGCGCTTCCTCGACCACTTTCTGATGGCGGCGCTGGATCGAACATTCGCGCTCGTTCAAGTAGACGATGTTGCCGTGCTTGTCGCCGAGCACCTGGATTTCGATGTGGCGCGGATTGAGGATGAATTTCTCGATAAACACGCGGTCGTCGCCGAAGGAGTTCAGCCCCTCGCGCTTGACGCTCTCGAAGCCCTCGCGAACGTCTGTCTCGCTATAGGCAAGCCGCATGCCCTTGCCGCCGCCGCCCGCGCTCGCCTTCATCATCACCGGATAGCCGATCTCGTCCGAAATCCGCACCGCGTGCTCGGTATCCTCGATCTCGCCGACGAAGCCGGGGACGACGTTGACGCCGGCTTCCCTCGCGAGCTTCTTGCTCTCGATCTTGTCGCCCATCGCCGCGATCGCGTTGATCGGCGGGCCGATGAACTCAATGCCCTCCTTCGCGAGCTGTTCGGCGAACGAGGTCCGCTCGGACAGAAAGCCGTAGCCCGGATGCACGGCCTCGGCCCCGGTCTGCTTGCACGCGGCGATGATCTTGTCCGCGACGAGATAGCTTTCCGCCGCGGGGGCCGGGCCGATATGCACCGCCTCGTCCGCCATCCGCACGAACGGCGCGCGCGCATCGGCATCCGAATAAACCGCCACGGTCGCGATACCCATGCGCCGCGCGGTCTTTATGACCCGGCACGCGATCTCGCCGCGATTGGCGATGAGGATCTTCTTGAACAAACTTATTCCTCCGACACGGACTTCGGCTCGCCCGAAACCTGATTTTCCAGCAGGGCGCGCAACTCGCGTGTGCGCGTTTCGGTGAGACTGGTCATGCAGTTGTTGACGAGCAGCGGCTGGAGCGAGCCGCCGCGCGCGTCGTAGCTCGACAGGCGGCAATGTTCGTCGCGATAGATCAGCCAGGCCCGCTGGGCTTTCAGTAAGGTTTCCCAGTAACCGGGCTGGCCGTCATCGTAATCGTACGCGGCGTCCTCGCGCTTCGCCAGCGTCCGCACGTCGTTCCAGACAGCGTTGAGCGCTTCGTCGGCACGGTCGAACTCGCGCTTCGAACACATGTTCATCGCGGCCTGGGTCATCGCGTTGTCGCAATCCAGCGCATCGGCTCCGGCCTGCGAGAGCAGCAGGGGAGCGAGTACGAGCGAGATCATGAGAACCTCCGCGGGGCATACCCCGAACCATTTCCCGTCATGCCGGACTTGATCCGGCATCCCGCTTCTTTCGGCGAGGCGTTCGAAGAAAAGCTGGACCCCGGATCAAGTCCGGGGTGACGAGATTGGGCGGAATTCACTCCGCCGCCCCCACGGCCTTGCACGCCCGCATCGGCTCCTCGCCCTGCAGCGCGGTTAGCCCCAGCTTCGCGAACAGCGCGCCATCGCTGTCGTCGCCGGCATTCGGTGCGGTCAGCAGCTTGTCGCCGGTGAAGATCGAGTTCGCCCCGGCGAGGAAACACAGCGCTTGCGTCGCCTCGCTCATCGACTCGCGGCCGGCGGAGAGGCGGACCATGCTCAGCGGCATGGTGATCCGCGCCGCCGCCACGGTGCGCACGAATTCGATGTCGTCGATCTTGGCGAGCGGGGTGTCGGCCAGCATGTCGCCCAATACCGTGCCCTTCACCGGCACCAGCGCGTTGACCGGCACGCTCTCGGGATGCTGCGGCAGCGTGGCGAGCGTGTGGACGAAGCCGACGCGGTCGGCGCGCGTCTCGCCCATGCCGACGATCCCGCCCGAGCACACGTTGATCCCCGCCGAGCGCACGTTCGCGAGCGTGTCGAGCCGCTCGTCCATGGTTCGCGTGGTGATGACGCGCTCGTAGTACTCGGGGCTGCTGTCGATGTTGTGGTTGTAGTAGTCGAGCCCGGCCTCGGCGAGCATGTCTGCCTGCTTCGGGGTCAACATGCCGAGCGTCATGCAGGTTTCGAGCCCCATGTCGCGCACGCCCTGCACGATCTTCACGATCGCAGGCATGTCGCGATCCTTCGGGTTGCGCCAGGCGGCGCCCATGCAGAAGCGCTGGCTGCCCGCGTCCTTCGCCTGCGCAGCGCGCTGGAGCACGGCCTGGACGTCCATCAGCTTGGTCGCCTCGACGCCGCTGTCGGCCTTCACGCTTTGCGAGCAATAGCCGCAGTCCTCCGGACAACCGCCGGTCTTGATCGACAGCAGCGTGCAGAGCTGGACCTGTTCGGGCGGATGGTTTTCGCGGTGCACGCTGGCGGCGCGGAACAGCAGTTCGGTGAACGGAAGGTCGAACAGCGCTGCGATTTCCTCGCGGGTCCAGTCGGTGCGGATGGCGTCGCTCACTTCCAAACTCCGTTCGTGTCGAGCGTAGTCGAGACACGATTGTGCAGTACCAGCGGCTCTCGACTGCGCTCGAACCGAACGGTGGTGTGGTCGGGGAATATCGTCATACGCCCGCCCCGATAGCGGCCCCGCGCTCCCGCGCAAACCCTTGCAGCGCGGCGGCGTAGTAGGGCGCGCCGCGGCGGTCGCCCTCGCCCGAGAGCAGCACGTCCATCGCCGCCGACAGCCGCGCGATATTTTCGTGCGACAGCGAGCCCAGCGGCGCGACGTAGATGCCGATCGTGAACACGATCGCGCCGGTTTTCGGCAGGCGACGCAGCGTCTGGCGTTCGGAGCGCACGAACAGCGTCTCGCCCGCGTTCTCGGGGGTGACTCCGGCGAAGGCCTGCTCGGCCGGTTCTGCCACCCAATGCAGCGCAGGCGTTGCCGCGATAAACCAGTTGCAGCGCCCGAAAGCTCGACCTGACTTCAACTTCAGCATGAAGTGATCGACCCCGCTCGAAAGCTGCTCGGCATAGCCTTGGATCGGCTTGTGCATCGCGACCAGCGGCAGGCCCATCTTCTCCGCCGGACGCCAGTCGCTCGGGAAGGCGACCGCCGCGCCGACGAGGCGGTAGAAATCCTCCTCCTCGCGGCGGGTGAGCAGGCACATATCCTCCCACCGCGCCCTCGCCGCCTCGGGCAAACCGCCCGCAACGCCGAGCATAGCCGCCAGCTCGCGCCCCGGCGCCTCGCCCTCGGGATCCAGCTGGATACCTTCGGGAAACGCGGCAAATCCCTCCTCGCGCGCGGCGAGATCGGGATCGGGCTGCAGCCATTCGTCATCCGGCAGCGAGGCGAGCCCCATCTTGAGCACCCCACCCCCGCGCGCCTTGGGCAGCAGCTCGTCGACAGAGAAGCCGAGGGTCATCTCGTTACATCGTGCCGGATTCGATGAAGGAAACGGCTCTCTTCAGCGCCTCGCGGGTCCAGTCTGTGCGGATTTCGGATGCCAACTCACTGGTCCTCGAAGTAGGGTTTTCCCGTTGCCGGGCTCGATGCAAGCTCCGCCAATTCCTCGGTGCGCTTCCGAGTGATGTCGCGAAGGCATATCCCTTCGAGCATCGGCGACATCGATCCGCCGCCAGCACCGAACACGCGGCAATGCTCATCGCGATATTTCAACCAGGCGCGCTGGCCGGCCAAGAGAGCTTTGAAGAGCGAACTTTCGCGCCTCGTTGCGTCCGGCGGACTCTCAACGTCGTAACGCTTCAGGATTTTCGCCGTCTTTTCCCATTGGCGATTCATCGCCGCATCGGCTTCGCGGTATTCGGTCCAAGCGCAATGCGTGAGCTCCGACTGCGAGCCGTCCCAGCAGGCAGGAGGGTCGCGCCAACGGGGTGCCTCACCATCTCCCGCCATTGCGGCCTGCATGAGCAGAAGTGCGAACACTACTCCGCCGCCTCGCTCATCTCCTCGCCGTCCACGTCCTCGCCCGGCGGGGGCATGTTGTGCCCTAGCAGGCGCAGCATGTCGGCGGCGCATTCGACCACGTTCGAGCCGGGGCCGTAGATGCCCTGCACCCCGGCCTCGCGCAGGAAGTCGTAGTCCTTGGCCGGGATCACCCCGCCCGCGACCACCTTGATGTCGGCGCGGCCGGCGTCCTTCAGATGCCCGATCAGCTCGGGGATCAGCGTCTTGTGGCCTGCGGCGAGGCTGCTCGCGCCGACCGCGTCGACGCCGTTCTCGAGCGCCATGTCGGCGGTCTCGCGCGGGGTCTGGAACAACGGACCGCTGAGCACTTCGAAGCCCATGTCGGCGAAGGCGCTGGCGATCACGTTGGCGCCGCGGTCGTGCCCGTCCTGACCCATCTTGGCGACCATGACCCGTGGCTGCCGCCCGAGCCGCCGCGCCACCGCCTCGACCCCGCGCACGACCTGGCCGTAGCGCTCGTCGCCTGCATAGGCCTTAGCGTAGACGCCCTTCACCGGCGTCGGCGTGGTATCGTAACGGCCGAACGCTTCTTCCATCGCCGAGGAGATTTCGCCCAAGGTGGCGTCGTGACGCGCGGCTTCGACCGCGAGGGCGAGCAGGTTGTTCGCCAATCCTCCCCCACCGGGTGAGGGGGACCGCGACGCGCCAGCGTCGGGGTGGAGGGGCACGGGCGGCTGTTCCGAACGGCTGGTGTCGTGAGCGGCCGAGGGTGCCCCTCCACCAGCCTGCGCCTGCGGCTCCGGATGGTCCCCCTCCCCGTTCCGGGGAGGATTGCGTGCCCCCTCGGTCAGCGCCTTCAGCGCCGCCTGGCAGGCCGCCTCGTCACGCGCGCCGCGGATGCGCTCGATGCGCGCGATCTGGCTCTGGCGCACGGCGTGGTTATCGATGTCGAGCGTCTCGATCTCGGCCTCTTCGGGCAGGCGGTATTTGTTGACCCCGACGATCACCGTCTCGCCGCGGTCGACCGAGGCCTGCTTGCGCGCCGCGGCCTCCTCGATCGCCGCCTTGGGCTTGCCGGTAGCGACATAGGCGGTCATCCCGCCGGCCGCATCGACCTCGTCGATCAGCGCGCCCGCCGCCTCGATCAGCTTCGCGGTCAGCGCCTCGATATAATACGAGCCGCCGAGCGGATCGGCGACATTGGTGATCCCGGTCTCCTCCTCGATCACGAGCTGCGTGTTGCGCGCGATGCGGGCGGAGAAGTCGGTCGGCAGCGCGATCGCCTCGTCGAGCGCATTCGTATGCAGGGACTGCGTGCCACCGAGCACCGCGGCCATCGCCTCGATCGTGGTGCGGATGACGTTGTTGTAGGGGTCCTGCTCCTGCAGCGAGACGCCCGAGGTCTGGCAGTGGGTGCGCAGCATCTTCGACTTGGGGTTCCGCGCTCCGAGCCCTTCCATCACGTCGTGCCACAGCGCGCGCGCGGCGCGCATCTTGGCGATCTCCATGAAGAAGTTCATGCCGATGCCCCAGAAGAAGCTGAGGCGCGGCGCGAAGGCGTCGATGTCGAGCCCGGTCGCCATCGCGCGCTTCGCGTATTCCTTGCCGTCGGCGATGGTGAAGGCGAGCTCCTGCACGGCGGTCGCCCCGGCCTCGTGCATGTGGTAGCCCGAGATCGAAATGCTGTTGAATTTCGGCATGTTGGCCGAAGTGTAGGCGATGATGTCCGAGACGATCCGCATGCTCGGCTCGGGCGGATAGATGTAGGTGTTGCGGACCATGAACTCCTTGAGGATGTCGTTCTGGATCGTCCCCGAGAGCTTGTCCTGGCTCACGCCCGAGCGCTCGGCGGCGACGATGTAGAATGCCAGCACCGGGATCACCGCGCCGTTCATCGTCATGCTGACCGACATCCGGTCGAGCGGGATCTGGTCGAACAGGATTTCCATGTCGCGCACGGTGTCGATCGCGACCCCCGCCTTGCCGACGTCGCCCACCACGCGCGGATGGTCGCTGTCGTAGCCGCGGTGGGTGGCGAGGTCGAACGCGACCGAGAGCCCCTTCTGCCCGCCGGCGAGGTTGCGGCGGTAGAACGCGTTCGATTCCTCGGCGGTCGAGAAACCCGCGTACTGGCGGATGGTCCAGGCGCGGCCGGTGTACATGCTGGCGTAGGGGCCGCGGGTGAACGGCGCGAAGCCCGGCAGGCCGGGATCGAGCTCCGCGGTGTCCTCGGCGGTGTAGAGCGGCTTCACCGCGAAGCCCTCGGGCGTGTGCCAGGTGAGGTCGCGGCCCTTCACTTCCTTGTCGGCTGCGGCCTGCCAGTCGGCGGGGGTAGGTCGGCTGTCCTTCATAAGCTCCCAATATCCGTTCGGGCTGAGCTTGTCGAAGCCCCGCACTTCACTTCGGGGCGGCGCTAGAGCAAAGGACGGCCCTTCGACAAGCTCAGGGCGAACGGAAATAGAGCGAGGAGAGTTTGCCGGCTTTCGTCAGGCGCTTGCGCTCGGGCGGGCGGATACCCGCGCGTGCCATGCGGCGAGATTGGCGTAGGCCGCGTCCGCCGGGCAACCCGCGAAGGCGGCGAAGTCCACCGTCGTCAGCAGCAGGATATCGGCCACGGTGAAGCGCTCGCCGGCGAGGAACTCGCGGCCAGCCAACGCCTCGTCGAAGAAACCGAACGCCTTCGCCGCGGTCGCGCGATTGGCCTCGCCCCACGCCGCGTTGCGGCCAGGCAGCGCCGCGGTGAAGCGATGCGTGTGGACCCAGACGGCGCCGACCGGAGCCATCGCGATCATCTCCACCCGCCGGTTCCACATCTCGATCAGCCCGATCTCCGCAGGCGTCGCGCCGAAAAGGTTGGGCTCGGGGTGGAGCGCCTCGAGATAGCGGCAGATCGCCACGCTCTCGGCGATCACCGTGCCGTCGTCGAGCTGAAGCGCGGGGGTCTGCCCACGCGGGTTGATCGCGAGGTATTCGGGCGATTTGTGCGCGCGCTCGACGATCGACACCTCGCGCGTCGGCAGCTCGATGCCCTTCTCAGCGGCGAAGATGCGCACGCGGCGCGGATTGGGCGCCGGGTTGGGGCTGTCGTAGAAAATCATACCTGCTCCATGATCCGTTCGTGTCGAGCGAAGTCGAGACACGTTGCGCGCGCGGTTCTCGACTTCGCTCGAACCGAACGGAGGTGGGTTCTACTTGCCCTTGAACGCGGGCTTGCGCTTCTGGAGGAAGGCCATGCCGCCCTCCATCGCGTCCTCGCTCCCGCCCGCGGTGCGCTGGCCCTCGGCTTCGGCGAGCAGCGCCTCGGCGTAGCTGTTCTCGAGCGCGGTGAGAATGTTGCGGCGCATGGTGGCGTAGGCCACGGTGGGCCCGCTCGCGAGACGCGCGGCGAGCGCGCGGGCTTCCTCGGCCAGCGATTCGTCGGCGACGGCCTTGTGGATCAGCCCCCATTCGAACGCCTTCTCGGCGCCGATCTTCTCGCCGAGCATCATCATCTCGGTCGCGCGCGCCTTGCCGATCAGGCGCGGGAGCATCCAGCTCGCCCCGCCGTCAGGCACCAGCCCGATGTTGACGAAGGCCTGGAGGAAATAGCCGCTCGCCCCTGCGATCACGAAGTCGCCCGCCAGCGCGATCGAGCAGCCGACGCCCGCCGCCGGGCCGTTCACCGCGCAGACGATCGGCAGGTTCAGCCGCGCGAGCTTCATCACCAGCGGATTGTATTTCTCGGTCAGCGCCATGTAGCTGCCCTGCCCGCCGGTGACCGGCCGGTCGCCGCGCGCCGCGAGATCCGCGCCCGAGCAGAACGCGCGTCCCTCGCCGGTCAGCACCAGCGCCCGCGCATCCCCGAGATTGTCGAGCGCGAGCAGCATCTCGTCCGCCATCTCGAGCGAGCAGGCGTTGAGCCGCTCGGGCCGATTCAGCGTGATCGTCGCGATGTTCTCGGCAATCTCGAGCCTGATCGTCTGGAATTCCATGCGCTCTCCCAAGCGTTGCGTTTCGCAACCGGTGTGGCGCGTGGGCGGGCGCGGTGCAAGGGGAAAGCCCCCTCCTCTTCAGAGGAGAGGCGCGAGACTTGGCGAACCGAAAGTGAGCCTAGTCGCAGCGGTGTGGTGTACGAAGCCGCCCGCGACGCTATCGCGTCGCCACCACCCCTGCCTCCTCCTCTGAAGAGGAGGGGAGTTTAAGCGCGCTCCGCTGCAAAGCACCGAACTCAGTGCCCGCCCTTCGGCGTCTCCATGATCTCGGTCAGCTGGCCCATCATGTCCTTGGGGTGGAGGAAGAAGATCGGCGTGCCATGCGCCCCGATCCGCGTCGGGCCGAGAATGCGCTTGCCCTGCCCCTCGAACCATTCGCGCGCCGCCGCGATATCGGCGACCTCGAAGCACACGTGATGCTGCCCGCCGAGCGGGTTCTTCTCCAGAAATCCCCGGATCGCCGAGCCCTCGCCCAGAGGCTCGATCAACTCGATCTGCGTCCCGTCCATGCCGCTGTGGGTCGGCGTGTTGACGAAGCAGACCTTCACCCCTTGGCTTGGCAGATCGAACGGCTCGGTGATATCGGTAGCGCCCATCGTGTCGCGATAATGCGCGATCGAATCCGCGATCGAGGGCGTCGCGACGCCGATATGGTTGAGCCGGCCGAGTTTCATTGTTCCTCCACTTCCTGACGGCACCTGGGCGGCAGGGGAATTTTCGCGAGCCCGGGAAGGAATTCGGCCAACCGTGCCGCCGTATCGGGATCGATGTCGCGAACGGCATCGAGCCAGCCGTCGAGCTGCGCTTCCGTCTTCAGCCAAGGCAGCGCCTCGCGCATTTCGTCATATGGTCGGCGATCCGCTCTCGACCAGGCCGTAATTTGCGCATCGGTCGCGTTCGCGAGCGGATACCAGGCAGGAAGAGAGTCGGTCATCGCTCCTCGATCCGCGGGGTATCGCCGAACGGCGTCCGGGTCGCCGCTTTCAGGTAGCCTTCGATCGACGACACCCGCTGCGCCAAGTCGGCATGCGAAAGAGCCAGCCGTTCCAAGCGCCCGCCCATCTCGTCGATCCGGCCATCAAGCGCGTCGAACCGCTCGTTCATCAGCAGGACGCTCTTGAGCGCGCCGATCGCCTTTTCGGTCGTGCTCATTTGGTAGCTTCGACCCGCGCCAGCGCCGCGTCGACGGTCGCATTAGTGCGGTCGATAGTAGCGAACATCCGATCGAGCTTGGCGTTCCAGCGTGGGACCGCCTCCTGGAGTTCTTGGACCAGCGCCTCAAACGCCTCGTTGTCGTCGTCGCTATCAGGCGTCGCGATATAGCGCGCCGCAGCCTCACGCAGGACGCTGCCAACCGATTCTCCGCGCGCCTTAGCGAAGGCTTCCAACGCCGCCTTCTGCTCGGCATTGGTGAGATAGGTGACGCGTTCAGTCTGCATCGCAGGACTCCTTACAATGTCCTTATAATGCACAAGCGGTTAAGTTCAAGCGGTCGAGAATGTCGCGACGCCGATATGGTTGCGACGGCCGAGTTTATGGTTTTCCAAGGTCGAAAAGCATTCCGATGCCACCCGCAAATGCACAGCAACAGATCACGATGTAGATGCCTAAGAACAGGCCGAACATCCTCGGATTTTCCGACCGAGAATAACTGTCCAATCTCCAATTCGCCACACCCGTGAGTAGCGCTGACCGAATGTTCCATGCACAAAACGCACTAGCTGCGAACATGATAGCTATGCCGCCGATGAATGGCAGAGAGAACGGGAGTCCGAAGAAAGTCCCGGAAATTGGCTCAGGATCAGTCCTCGTCACAACGGAATATTATCATGCTTCTTCCACGGGTTCTCCAACACCTTCCCACGTAGCTTCCTCAGCCCCAGCGCGATGCGGCGGCGGGTCGCGTGCGGGTGGATCACCTCGTCGATATAGCCGCGACTTGCCGCCACGAAGGGGTTGGCGAAGCGGTCTTCGTATTCCTTGGTCTTCTCGGCGATTTTCTCCGCGTCGCCGCGGTCCTGGCGGAAGATGATTTCGACTGCGCCCTTGGCGCCCATCACCGCGATCTCGGCGGTGGGCCAGGCGTAGTTGAGGTCGCCGCGCAGGTGCTTGCTGGCCATCACGTCGTAGGCGCCGCCGTAGGCCTTGCGGGTGATCACCGTGATCTTGGGCACGGTCGCCTCGGCATAGGCGAACAGCAGCTTGGCGCCGTGCTTGATGATCCCGCCGAGCTCCTGGCTGGTGCCGGGCAGGAACCCGGGCACATCGACGAAAGTCAGGATCGGGATATCGAACGCGTCGCAGAAGCGCACGAAGCGAGCCGCCTTCTTGCTCGAATTGATGTCGAGCACGCCCGCGAGCACCATCGGCTGGTTCGCGACCACGCCCACCGTGCGCCCCTCGACCCGGCCGAAGCCGCACAGGATGTTGCCCGCATGCCCCGGCTGAATCTCGAAGAAGTCGCCCTCGTCGAGCGTCTTACGGATCACCTCGTGCATGTCATAGGGCTGGTTGGCGTTGTCGGGGATCAGCGTGTCGAGGCTCGGCTCCTCGCGGTCCCACGCGTCGGCAGTCGGCCGCTCGGGCACGTCCTCGCGGTTGGAAAGCGGCAGGTAATCGAAGAAATCGCGCGTCGCGAGCAGCGTCTCGATGTCGTTCTCGAACGCGAGGTCGGCGACGCTGGTCTTGGTCGTGTGGGTGACCGCGCCGCCCAGCTCCTCCTGCGTCACGACCTCGTTGGTGACGGTCTTCACCACGTCGGGCCCGGTCACGAACATGTAGCTCGAATCCTTCACCATGAAGATGAAGTCGGTCATCGCGGGGGAGTAGACTGCCCCGCCCGCGCAGGGCCCCATGATCAGGCTGATCTGCGGCACCACGCCCGATGCGAGCACATTGCGCTGAAACACCTCGGCATAGCCGCCAAGGCTCGCGACGCCTTCCTGAATGCGCGCGCCGCCGCTGTCGTTGAGCCCGATCACCGGCGCGCCGACCTTGAGCGCCATGTCCATCACCTTGCAGATCTTCTCCGCGTGGCGCTTCGAAAGCGAGCCGCCGAACACGGTGAAGTCCTGCGAAAAGACATAGACCAGCCGCCCGTTGATCGTGCCACTGCCGGTGACCACCCCATCGCCGGGAATCTTCTGATCCTGCATCCCGAAATCGACGCAATCGTGCTCGACGTAGGTGTCGAGTTCCTCGAAGCTGCCCTCGTCGAGCAGCACGTCGAGCCGTTCGCGCGCGGTGAGCTTGCCCTTGGCGTGCTGCGCGTCGATCCGCTTCTGCCCGCCGCCCATCCGGGCAGCCTCGCGGCGGCGTTCCATTTCGGCGATATTGGCGGACATCGGGACCCCTGTCATAATTGGCGGATCGGCCTAGCGGGCCGCGCAAGCGAGCGTCAACAACTTCGCCTTGCCCCCCGCCCCGCGCTGCGCCAGCGTGCACGCGATGCGCAAAGTCGAAACGATCGTTATCGGCGGCGGGATCGCCGGGCTTTCCGCGGCGGCGCGGCTTGCGCGGCACGGCGAGACGGTGGTGCTCGAGGCCGAGGCGGCGCCGGGCGTGCACTCCTCGGGCCGCAGCGTCGCATTCTCGCACTTCGGTCTCGGCGACGCGCTGGTGCGCGGGCTGACCGCGCTGAGCCTCGATGCGCTCCGGGCAGCGCCGTCCGACGATCGCCCGCCGCCCGCGCAGGTGCACCCCGCCCTGCATATCGCGCGTGCCGAGGAGAAGGCCACGCTCGACGCGCTCGAGGCGGCGCACCGCGAGTTCGCCGACGACTTCGAGCGGCTCGACGGCGAAGCGGCGCGTGCGCTCGTGCCCGTGCTGAAGGTCGGAGCGGGTGGCGTGGCGCATGCGCTGCTCCACCGCGGCGCTCTCAAGCTCGATTCCGACGCCATGCTGCAAGGCCATGTGCGCGATCTGCGCGCGGCGGACGGCGAACTCGTGTGCAATGCGCCGGTCGAGGCGCTGCGGCGCGAAGGCGGGCGCTGGATCGTCGACACGCCGGGCGCGAGCTGGTCGGCGCGCACGGTGGTGAACGCCGCGGGGGCATGGACCGACGCGGTCGCGCGTATGGCTGGGGTCGCGCCGCTCGGGCTCGCACCGCTGCGGCGTACGGTGATCCAGTTTTGCGCGCCGGAGGGGCTGGACGTGGCGCGCTGGCCCTTCACCAAGACGGTCGGCGCGGGGTTCTACATCCTGCCCGAAGGCGGCGCTCGCCTGCTCGCCTCGGCGATGGACGAAGGCGCGAGCGAACCGTGCGACGCGCAGGCCGAGGAGCTCGACGTCGCCACCGCCGCGCACCGGGTCGAACAGGCGACCACGCTCACCATCCGCCATATCGAGCACCGCTGGGCGGGCCTGCGCACCTTCGCGCCCGATTGCCGCCCGGTCGCGGGGTTCGATCCTGCGGCGGAGGGGTTCTTCTGGCTGGCGGGTCAGGGCGGGTTCGGCCTGCAGACCTCGCCCGCGATGGCGTTGGCGGTCGAGGCGCTGGCTCTCGGGCTGGAATGGCCGGAGGAGTTCGGGCGATTTGGAATCACCGCGCAAATGCTCACCCCGGATCGCTTCGCATAAAATCCTCCCCGGACCGGGGAGGTGACGGAGGGGAACAGGCCGCAAGCGTAACGTTTGCGGCGCGTGCCCCTCCACCCCGACGCCTGCGGCGTCGCGGTCCCCCTCCCCGGTCCGGGGAGGATTTTCGCCTACCGCATCAGCACCAGTTCTTCGGCCATCGTCGGGTGGATCGCGACCGTCGCGTCGAAATCGGCCTTGGTCAGCCCGGCCTTTACCGCCACCGCGGCCGCCTGCATGATTTCGGCCGCTTCGGGCCCGATCATGTGGATGCCGAGGATTTTCCCCGAATCCTCGTCGCAGACCATCTTGTAGAGGCTGCGCTCGTTGCGCCCGGCGAGCACGTTCTTCATCGGGCGGAAGTCCGACTGATAGACCCGCACCGAGCCATACTTGTTGCGCGCCTCGCCCTCGGTCAGCCCGACGCCCGCGAGCGGCGGGTGGCTGAACACCGCGCTCGGGATGCACGAATGGTCGACCGCGACCGGCTCGCCCTTGCCGAACACGGTGTCGGCAAAGGCCTGCCCCTCGCGGATCGCCACCGGCGTCAGTTGCACGCGGTCGGTCACGTCACCCACCGCATGGATATGATCGACGCTGGTCTTGCTGAAGCGGTCGACCACGATCTCGCCCTTGTCGCCCAGCTTGACGCCCGCCTTGTCGAGCCCGAGCCCTTCGGTGTTGGGCACGCGGCCGGTGGCGAACATGACGCAATCGACCACGATATCGTCGTGGCCGGTCATCGAGACCTTGAGGCACCCGTCGTCGGTCTCCTCGATCCCGCGGAATTCGGCGTGGAAGCGAAAATCGATGCCCTTCATCGTGCTGATCTGGAGCAGCCGGTCGCGCAGCGCCTCGTCGTAGCCGCGCAGCAGCGTGTCGCTGCGGTTGATGATCGTGACGTGGCTGCCGAACTCGTTGAAGATGCCCGCGAATTCGTTGGCAATATAGCCGCCGCCCGCGATCAGCACGCGCGGCGGCAGCGCGTCGAGATGGAACGCCTCGTTGCTGGTGATGCCGAGCTCGTTGCCTGGACAATCGGGAACATGCGGCCGCGCGCCGGTGGCGATCAGGATGTGCTTCGCGGTGACCTTGCGCCCGCCTGACAGGCTGATCTCGTGCGGCCCGGTCAGTTCGGCGCGCTCGGTGATGACCTCGACCCCGTGGTTCTCGAGCGTCTCGGTATAGAGCCCGTTCAGCCGGTCGACGTCCTTGAGCACGTTGTCGCGCAGCGTCTTCCAGTCGAACTTCGGATTGTCGAGGGTCCAGCCGAACGCCTTGGCGTCCTCGACATCCTCGGCGAAGTGCGCGCCGTAAACGAGCATCTTCTTGGGTACGCAGCCGCGGATCACGCAGGTGCCGCCGACCCGGTGTTCCTCGGCGATCGCGACCTTCGCGCCGTGCGCCGCCGCGACGCGGCTCGCGCGCACCCCGCCCGATCCTGCGCCGATGGTGAACAGGTCGTAGTCGTATTGGTCGGCCATGCGCGCGCTCCTTGGTTGGGCGCGCGATATGGAGGCCGCGGCGGTTCGGGGCAACCTCGGGCCGCCGCCTTCTCTCAGCGCTGCGGCGGTTCCTCCCGCCCCAGCCGGCGCGCGGTCGCGGCGGTCTGGGTGACGAAGAGCGCGATCAGCAGCAGGCCCGCGCCGCCGACGAAAAAGTCGAACACGTTGAGTTGCCATGCGATCGGATGTTCGGGCCCGGCGATCAGCATCGCCAGCGTCAGCCCGATCAGGACCAGCCGCACCTCGGTCGGGCCAGCGTTGAGATAGGACAGGCGCAGCTCGCCGAGCACGCGCACCGAAAGGAACGCGTGGATCGACATCAGCAGGTATCCGGCGAGGGCGATCAGCGCGACCTCCATCTCGACATGCGCGCTGAGACCAATCCCGATGACCACCAGCATCGTCGCGAAACCGTCGCAACTGTGGTCGAGGAAATAGCCGTAGCGGGGCCGCTCGATCCGGCGGAATCGTGCAAGGCTCCCGTCGAGCGAATCGCCGAACCAGTGGACCGCGTAACCGGCGATCGAGAGCCACAGCCAGTTCTCGTCGAGATTGCTGGCGAGATAACCGGCGAAGACCAGCACCGCGCCGAACAGGCCGAAGAAGGTCAGCATGTCGGGCGTGACCCAGCGCGGCAGCACGGCGCACATCCGGTTGAGCGCCCGTCGCTCGAGCCGCGCGATCAGGTTCTCCTGGATGCGCTGGATCGCGGGCGATTCGGCCTTGCTCATCGGGGCCTTGCTCATTGGGTCCATCGTGACATGTTCGCTTCAGGTGTGGGCGGCGCGAAAGACGGCCTTATCGGCCTCGCGCCCCGCCCTGTCCAGCCGAGCGGTCCGGTCCCTAGCCCTGCCCGCCGCGTCCCGAGCGCCGCCGGCGGCGCTGCGGGCGCCCGCTGCCGCCGCTGTGCTCGCCCCCACCGCTGCGCTCACCGTGCGGCCGGCCGGCGCGGCCGGGATGCTTGCGCTTGGGCTTTGGCTTGCGCTGTTCGCCCGTATCGGGACGCGAGGCCCCGCGGGGCTTGGGCTGCACGCGCTGGCGCGGCTGGTTGGGCTCGCGCTTCGTGGGGCCGACGCCTTCGACCACCGCGCGGAAGTTCTCCGGCAGGTCGAGCCGGGTGAATTCGGCATCGGTCGTCTTGCGGATATCCTTCAGATAGGCGCGCTCGTCCTCGGCGCAGAAGGCGATCGCGATCCCGTCGCGCCCGGCGCGCGCGGTGCGGCCGATGCGGTGGACGTATTGCTCGGGCACGTTGGGCAACTCGTAGTTGATCACGTGGCTGACGCCGGGAATGTCGATCCCGCGCGCGGCGACGTCGGTCGCGACGAGCACCGGCGTCTTGCCAGAGCGGAACTCGCCGAGCGCGCGCTCGCGCTGCGGCTGGCTCTTGTTGCCGTGGATCGCGTTGGCGGCGACTCCGGCCTGGCCTAGCTTCTTCACCACGCGGTCGGCGCCGTGCTTGGTGCGGGTGAAGACGAGCACACGCTCGAACTTGCCCGGCACCGGATGCCGCCCGCGCAGGATCATCTCCAGCAGAGCCTGCTTCTCGTCCTGCTGGACCATGAACAGGTACTGGTCGATCCGCTCGGCGGTGGTCGCCGCGGGGGTGACCGAGACGTGGACCGGATCGTGGCAATACTGCCCGACAAGGTCCTTGATCGCCTTGGGCATGGTCGCGCTGAAGAACAGCGTCTGGCGCTCGGCCGGGACGAGCTGGCTGATCTTGCGCAGCGCGTGGATGAAGCCGAGGTCGAGCATCTGGTCGGCCTCATCGAGCACGAGGATCTCGACCCCGCCCAGCCCGAAGGCCTTCTGGTCGATCAGGTCGAGCAGGCGGCCGGGGGTGGCGACGAGGATGTCGGTCCCGCGGTGGAGCTTGTTGCGGTCCTTGTTGACCGAAGTGCCGCCGACGATCGACTGCACCTTGAGGCCCGCGAGCGCGCCGTAGTCCTTGGCGCTCTGGGCGATCTGCCCGGCAAGCTCGCGCGTCGGCGCGAGCACCAGCATGCGGCACGATTTGAACGGCGTCTGCCGCCCGGCCTCACGCAAACGGTCGATGCTCGGGAGCATGAACGCGGCGGTCTTGCCGGTGCCGGTCTGCGCGATGCCGAGCAGGTCGCGGCCCTCCAGCACGGGCGGAATCGCCTGCGCCTGGATCGGCGTGGGGGTGTCATAGCCCTTCAGGTCGAGCGCCTGGAGGACGGGCTGCGAAAGCCCGAGTTGGTCGAATTTCATGTTAACTTTAACTCGCAGTATATGCGGCGCGCAGCCCGAGAAGGCGCGCGGTCGCGGTGGTTTGAAAACCGCCCGCGTGAAAGGGGAAGTCTCTTTGAAAAACCGAAGCGCGGCCGGGGCGATCCATTGTCTGCGGACGCCGCTTCACGCTGGCACGCGCGCTTCGCTGGCCGGGCAGATGGGCGCAACGGCCGCAAAAGTCAATCGCAAGCGGCGCCTTGAACGCGTCGGCAGGGGAACTTGCGCGTCCCGCAACCGATTCCGGATAGGGCCCCGCAGGCGCGGGCCGCGCCGTCACGAAGCCACGGAAGCACACGCAATGTTCGATCCCATCGTCCACGCCGTCGACCCGCAAACCCTCGCGCTGGCCGACCCCTTGAGCATCCTCGCCGCCGCAGCGGCCGCCGTCGCGGTCGCGCTTGTCGCACACTGGCTGGCGTTCCGCGTCCTGCGCCGCATCGCCCGGCGCAGCGAGAGCGGATCGGATAACGTGCTCGTCCGGTGTCTCGCGCAGCCGACCCGCGTCGGTCTGGTCGCTCTCGCGCTGGTGCTCGTGGCGCGCGAGGTACCGGCGCTCGATTCGTTCTGGCACAAGATCGCCGGGTTCGTCATGCCCGCGCTGATCGGCTGGATCGCGCTCGCCATCGTGCACGCGCTGGTCGAGGCGATGAAACTGCGCGCCGACATCACCGTGGCCGACAATCTCGATGCGCGCCGCCAGCGCACCAAGCTCGCGATGTTCAGCCGTCTCGCCACGTTCCTGGTTGTCTTCGTGACTGTGGGCCTGATGCTGCTGTCGATCCCCGGCGTGCGGGATATCGGCATAACCCTGGTCGCTTCCGCCGGGCTCGCGGGCCTCGCGGTGGGCGCGGCGGCCCAGCCGGCGCTCAAGTCGTTGATAGCGGGTGTGCAGATGGCGCTGACCGAGCCCGTCAACATCGACGACGTGGTCATCATCGACGGCGAATGGGGCCGGATCGAGGATATCCGCACGACTTACGTGGTGGTCAAGCTGTGGGACGAGCGGCGCCTGATCGTCCCCACCTCGCGCTTTCTCGAAGATACCTTCCAGAACTGGACCAAGAAGACCGCGCAGTTGCTCGGCACCGTCATGCTCTATCTCGATCCCGCGGCGAGGATCGCCCCGATCCGCGCCGAGTTCGAACGCCAGGTCGAAGCCAACCCGCGGTGGGACGGCCGCGTCAGGGTGGCGCAGGTTACCGAGACCGAGCGCGATGCGATCGAGCTCCGCCTGCTCATGAGCGCGGCCGATTCGGCGCTTCTTTTCGATCTGAGGTGCGACATCCGCGAAGCCATGCTGGAATGGATCGCCGACAATTGCCCGGACGCCTTCGCCCGAACCCGCCTCGCAGCGCCCGAGCCGATCGAACTGGACATCGACGCGCGCAAGGCGGCCTGATGGCCATGCGCCAGTTACCTATCCCGTACGTGCTCCGGCGGTCCGGCGGGAGATATCCCCAGGCCGGACTTGCATATTGCGCGCCCGCTGCCATCATTCGATCGGGGAGCAAATAGATGGTCGCACAACTGCTTGCAGATTCCGCGCCGGGAGAGATCGCCCTCACCGTCGTCGCCGTCGTCGCCAGCGGGCTGGTCCCGATCATGTTGTTGAGCTGGATGCTCGGATCGTGCGTCGGGCCGCAGTGCTCGCCGATACGCCGTGCCGCGCTCGCGGTCGGGCTCGCCTATCTCGCGACCATAGCGATCATGGCGGTGTGGGACCCGGGCGCCTTCGGACTGTTCCTCGCGTTCCTGCCGCTGCCGGGCGCGCTGGGCGTGTTCGCCTGGCGGCTTCATCTCGCGCGCAAGGCCGGGGCCGAGAGCGTGGCGAGGCTGCCCTAAAGCATGCCCAACTGCGCCGCGGCGACCTGCTGCAGCGCCACCGCCACCCGAGTCTGGATTCCGAGATCGCGCGCCGCACGCTCGTTGCCGCCGAGAGTGCGCGGATCGACCCCGGTGACGTAGCCGAACACCACCAGCGCCTCGAGATACGATCCTTCGATGCTCGCGTGGTACTGGTCGTAGCTCCACAGGTCGATCCTGCCGAACTCGCGCCCGTCGTAGGGGTTGGAGTCCGCCACCCCGAGCCGCATCGCCCTGTTCCATGCCTCGCCCACCGGGATCACCCCGTCGATTTGCGGCGAGGCTGCGTCGGCGAGGTTCATCGCATGGCGCAGGTCGAGCGCCATCGCGCCGATCGGCCGGCCGTGCCAGTGCCCGCCCTCGCGATAGACCTGATCGGCGCGCGACCAGGCCGCCATCAGATAGACGTCGACCGCCGGATTCGCTCGGGCGAACATCGCCGCGAGCGCGGGTGCGTCGGCCAGTGTTTCGGTGGGGTCGCCGGGGTTCTCGGGATCGAGCACCGAATACTGCTGCATCACCACCACGTCCCACGGCGCGTCGATCTTTTCGCGCCGCTCCTCGAGATGGAACCCGAGCGTCGCCCCGCCGCGCGTCTCGTGCGCCACCACCCACTCGACGTCCGACTGCGCGGCGAACGTGGCGAACAGCGCGGGTATGCCCCCCACGTCCTCGCCGTTGAGGTCTTCCACCGTTTCCGGCCGATAGCGCATCACCGCCGACGTCGCGCCCTGCGTGAAGCTGTTGCCGATGAACAGGATCGTGCGCGGTTCACTCGCGGAGGCGGGTGCGGCAAGGGTCAACCATGCGGCCAGCAATGCGAAAAAGGCTTTCTGCATCATTCGGTTCGCCCCCTTTTGCGCTTGGGTCCCTAGCCGCCCAGACCCGCCGCCTCCAACAGCGCCTCGGTGCTCGCGTCGAAGTTCCCCCCGCCCGCCTCGATCTCCTTGGCCATGCGCTTGCCCAGCTCGACGCCGAACTGGTCGAAGGGGTTGATCCCCATCAGCACCGCGTTGGCGAACGTGCGGTGTTCGTGGAACGCGATCAGCGCGCCCAGCGTGGCGGCGTCGAGGTCGTCGCACAGCATGGTGGCGCTCGGGCGGTCGCCGGGGAAATGGCGCGCCGGGTCCGCACCCTTGTCGCCCGCCATCAGCGCCGCGCCTTGCGCGAAGCAGTTGGTCAGCAGGATGCGGTGATGCGCCGGATCGAGCATGTCGCCCGGCGCTATGCTGGCGATGAAGTCGACCGGCACCAGGTGCGTGCCCTGATGCAGCAACTGGAACACCGCGTGCTGCGCGTCGGTGCCGACCCCGCCCCAGGTTATCGGCGCGGTCGGGCCCGAGACCGGGCGCTGGTCGGCGGTGACGCGCTTGCCGTTCGATTCCATCTCGAGCTGCTGGAGATAGTCGGGCAGCAGCGCGAGCCGCTCGTCGTAGGCGAACACCGCGCGCGTCTGGCACCCGCGCACGCTGGCGTAGTACTGATCGGCGAAGGCCGCGCGCAAGGCGAGGTTGTCGCGGCCGTCGGTGTCGCGAAAATGCTCGTCCACTGCCTGCGCGCCCGCAAGCATCGCCTCGAACTCGTCCCACCCCACGGCAAGCGCGACCGGGAAGCCGATGCTCGACCACAGCGAATAGCGCCCGCCGACGCTTTCGGGGAACGGAAGCACGCGGGTCTCGTCGACGCCCCATTCGACCGCCTTCTCAGGGCTCGCGGTGAGCGCCACCACGCGGCCCGAAGGATCGGAGACACCATTGTCGGCGAGCCACTTGAGCGCGCTGGCCGCGTTCGTCATCGTCTCGATCGTGGTGAAGGTCTTGCTCGCCACCGCGATCAGGGTGGTCGCCGGATCGCACGCGGCGAAGGCCTGCTCGAGCGCGAGCCCGTCGATGTTCGACACCACATGCACGTCCACCCGCGCCAGATCGCGGGTCAGCGCGTCGACCGCCATCGCGGGGCCGAGCGCGCTGCCGCCGATGCCGATGTGGATCAGGTGCTTCACTTCGCCGAGCGCCCCGTCGTGGATCGCCTCGACCAGCAGCTGCATCCGCGCATGGAGCGCGGCCGCTTCCTCGACTGCGGCCTCCGCGCCGACGCCGCGTTGCGCGGTGTGTTCGGCTGCACGGCCTTCGGTGACGTTGACCTTGTCACCCACGAGCAGGGCCTTGCGGTGGCCGGCGAAATCGCGCGCTTCGGCGAGCGCTTCGAACGCGGCGAGCAGCTCCTCGTCGAGGTGCGTCTTCGACCAGTCGAAGCGAATGCCGCCCGCCGTCTCGTCCTCACCCCATTCGAGCCGCCTCGAAAGCTTGGCCACGCGCCCCGCATCGCTCGCGAAGAGCTGGTCGAGCGTGCGCCGCTCGGCCGCCTCGATGCGCTGCCAGGCCGCCGAAACCGCGTCGGTCATACGAAAATCCCTTTCCTACACTGCGCCCCGCCGACTAGGGCATGGGGCGATGATTGCAACCGTCCAGCGCCCCGCCCTTCGGCCGTGTGGGAAAGTCACAGAAATCCGTGACCTTGCCCTGCGGATTCCCGCTTTTTCAAACGGCGGCGAGCGTAACGCATGTCGCCGCCCGGCATGACCGACGCCGCCTCCACCACGCCCGAAGCGGAAGCGAAGCCCGATGAGCAGGGCGAGACGCTCGGCAGCTTCCTGTGGTTCCTGGTCAAGCTCGCGCTCGCGGTGCTGATCTTCCGCAGCTTCATCTTCTCGCCCTTCTCGATCCCGAGCGAATCGATGCTGCCGAGGCTGATGAACGGCGATTACCTCGTCGCGGCAAAGTGGCCCTACGGCTACTCGGACTACTCGCTGCCCTTCTCCGTGCCGCTGATCCCCGGCCGCGTGTTCGCCGACCAGCCGGAGCGCGGCGACGTGGTGATCTTCAAGCACCCGATCGACGAGACCGACTACATCAAGCGCGCGATCGGCCTGCCCGGCGACACGGTGGAGATGCGCGGCGGCCAGCTCTTCCTCAACGGCGCGCCGGTGCCGAAGGAGCGGATCGAGGACTTCGTGATCCCCGTCTCGCCCAACACCGATTGCGCGTGGGGCGCGGTGCGCGAACGGGCGCCCGAGGGCGGGATGCAGTGCCGCTATGCCCGCTTCCGCGAGACGCTGCCCTCGGGCCGCAGCTACACGGTGCTCGACTTCGGCATGACCCCGCAGGACGATTACGGCCCGATCGTCGTGCCCGAGGGAACGATCTTCGTGATGGGCGACAACCGCGACAATTCGCAGGACAGCCGCTTCCCCGCGATGCCCGGCGGCGGCGTGGGGCTGGTGCCGCAGGAAAACCTCGTCGGCCGCGCCAGCGCGCTTATGTGGTCGACCGACGGCAGCGCCGAGTGGCTGCTGCCCTGGACCTGGTTCACCGCCGCGCGCTGGGGCCGGATCGGAAACGGCCTGTGAGCGGAAACCGGATATGAGCGCGCTCGATCCCGCGACGCGCGCGTGGCTCGGGGAGGCCGGCTTCACGGTCTCGGACGAGGCGCTCTGGCGCGAGGCGCTGACCCACGGCAGCACGGGCGATACGCGGCATTACCAGCGGCTCGAGTTCCTCGGCGACCGCGTGCTCGGGCTCGCCATCGCCGGCTGGCTTTATGAACGCAGCGACGATGTGGAGGGCAAGCTCGCCCAGCGGCTGAACGCATTGGTGAGCAAGGGCGCCTGCGCCGAAGTCGCCCGCGCGATCGGCGTTCCCGACCACCTGCGGCTCGGCAAGCAGGCCCGCGAAGACGGCGCCGCCGACAGCGACAACGTGCTCGGAGACGTGATGGAGGCGCTGCTCGGCGCGCAACATGTGGAGGCCGGATTCGACGCGGCGCGCGATCTCGTCCGCCGGTTCTGGGCCAGCGCTGTCGATGGTGGGGCGGGCGTGGCGAAACATCCCAAGAGCGCGCTGCAGGAATGGGCCGCGGGCAACCAGCGCAAGCCGCCCGACTACGAGCTGATCGACCGATCGGGCCCCGACCACGCGGCGAAGTTCACCGTCCGCGTGCGGGTCCACAAGGTCGGCGAGGCCGAAGCCACCGCGGGCAGCAAGCAAGAGGCCGAAACCGCCGCGGCGCGCAAGTTCATGGAGATGTACGGGTGACTACGACTACGCAATCCTCCCCGGCACGGGGAGGGGGACCATCCGTAGCCGCAGGCGAAGGATGGTGGAGGGGCAAAGGCCCCGGTTCAGGATGGTCGAGGTTCGGAGCAGCCGCATTTGCCCCTCCACCCCGCGCTGCGCGCGCGGTCCCCCTCCACGTGCCGGGGAGGATGGCATGACCCGCTGCGGCCTCGTCGCCGTGATCGGTGCGCCCAACGCGGGCAAGTCGACGCTGGTTAACCAGCTTGTCGGCCAGAAGGTCGCGATCACCAGCGCCAAGGCGCAGACCACCCGCGCGCGGATGCTCGGCATCGCGCTGGCCAAGACCGAAGATGGAGGCGAGACGCAGATGATCCTCGTCGACACGCCCGGCATCTTCGCGCCGCGGCGCAAGCTCGACCGCGCGATGGTCAGCGCCGCGTGGGAGGGCGCCGAGTCGGCCGATGCGGTGCTGCTGCTCGTCGATCCGGTCAAGCAGCGCCGTCACGAGCTCGAGCCGCTGCTAGAAGCGCTCGCCGCGCGGCCAGAGCGCAGGATCCTCGTGCTCAACAAGGTCGACGTCGCGAAGAAGGAGCCGCTGCTCGCGCTGGCGCACGAACTGACCGCCAAGGCCGACTTCGCCGAGGTGTTCTTCGTCTCCGCGCTCACCGGCGACGGCGTGCCCGAACTGAAGACCGCACTGGCGGGCACGATGCCCGAGGCCCCCTGGATGTACCCCGAGGATCAGGTCAGCGACGCGAGCGAGCGCCTGCTCGCCGCCGAGATCACCCGCGAGCAGCTCTACCGCCAGCTCCACGAGGAGCTGCCCTACGACAGCGCGGTGCGCCCCGAACTCTACCAGCATCGCCCCGACGGCAGCCTCGAGATTCACCAGCAGATCGTCGTCACCCGCGACAACCAGCGCGCGATCGTGCTGGGCAAGGGAGGCAGCCGCATCAAGGCCATCGGCGAGGCCGCGAGGAAGGAACTGAGCGAGATGCTCGGGGTGAAGGTCCACCTCTTCCTCCACGTGAAGGTCGAGGAAAACTGGGCCGAAAGCCGCGAGGTGTTCGAGGAAATCGGGCTGGATTGGGTGCGTTAGGTCCGAGCTCGAAGCCAGATGATCGAAAGCGGATCGCATACACCGGGAATCGACCCCGCACGCTTCGGGCTGCGCCCCGACACCGCGCTGCGTTACGAACGCCCGGCTGCCGCGCTCGAGGGTCTCGTCGGCGACTAATTCGCCTTCGATTCGATCGACCGCACGGGCGACGGCGGGGTCGAATGGATGCTGCCCAACTGGCCGGTCATCCGCTTCGTGTTCGCCGACCACCCGATTACCGTGGAGGGGACGGGTATCTATTGGTCGCCGCTGCTCGAGGCCGGCTTCTACGGCACGACCAGCCGCGCGCTGCGCCACACCTCCTACGGCGGAGTGACGATCGGCGTGAGCCTCACGCCCGCGGGCCTCGCGCGCCTGCTCGACATCGACGTCTCGCAATATCGCGATCGCATGGTGCCGCTCGACCGCCTGCTCGCGCCGGCCGATTGCGCGGCGCTGGTCGCCGAACTGCGCGCTTCCGACCGCGGGCCCGCAGTCAAGCCGATCCTCGACCGCTTCTTCCTCGCTTATATGGCCCGGCCGCACCGCGCCGAGCGCGATATCGCGCGGCTGACCGAGCTCCTGCTCGACGAGCGGTTCCGCACCGCCGGCGACATCGCGCGCGAGCTGGGAATGGAGCGGCATACGCTGCGCCGCCTGTCGCTCAGGCGCTTCGGCTTTCCGCCCAAGCTGCTGATGCGGCGCACGCGCTTCCTGCGCTCGCTGATCGCGCTCAAGGAAACGGGCGCCACGAAAGGCTATCACGCGATCGACGCCGCCTACACCGACACCTCGCACTTCCTGCGCGATTCGGAGCGGTTCCTGGGCATGACCGCGCGCCGCTTCCTCAAGCTTGAAACGCCGTTTCTCGACTGCGTGCTGCGGGCACGCAAGCTGGTGCTGGGCGCGGCGACCCCGGCGCTGACCTCGCGTCCGGACAAGGGTTAGGGTTCTTCGCCGCTATCGCTTTTTCGCGATCGCGATCTTGTTCTTCTTCGCGAAATCCTTGGTCGATTCCTCGCTGCGATTGAGCGCCTTGGCGATCGCCTTGAGCCCGTGACCCTTGGCCGCGAGCGTGCGCAGCTGGCCGGCTTCCTCGGCCTTCCACGGCTGCTTGTGGCGTTCGAAGTGCTCCTTGGCCATCAACCCGCCTTCGCCTTGGCCGCCTTCTTGGGGGCCGCCTTCTTCTTCGGCGCCGCTTTCTTCCGCCCCTTCTTCTTCGCCGGGCCCTTGGCCGCGCGGGCGTCGATCAGTTCGATCGCCTGGGCTTCGGTCACATCCTCGGGCTTCACGTCCTTGGGGAGCGTGGCGTTGGTAGTGCCGTCGGTGACGTAGGGGCCGTAGCGGCCGGGCATGACCCTGATCTCGCCCCCGCTGGTCGGGTGCGCGCCGAGCGTCTTGATCGGTTCGGCCTTGGCGCGGGAGCCGCCCTTGCGGTTGGCGGCTTCGGCGAGCAGCGTGACCGCAGCGTTCATCCCGGTGTCGAACACGTCGCGGGTCGATGCGAGCTTGGCATACTTGCCATCGTGTCGGAGATATGGCCCGTAACGTCCGATGTTCGCTTCGATTTCCTTGCCGCTCTCGGGATGCTCGCCGACGATCCGCGGCAGTTCGAGCAGCTTGACCGCCCAGTCGAGGTCGAAGTCGTCGAGGTCCTTGGGGATGCTCGCGCGCTTCGCTTCCTTGCCCTCGCCCATCTGGATGTAGGGGCCGAAACGGCCGGTCTTGCGGTGGATGTCCTCGCCCGTTTCCGGATGCTTGCCCATCACTCCGTCGTCAGCCGCGGCTTCGCCGTCGGCGCCGGGCTGCGCGAAGCGGCGGGTGAACTTGCACTCGGGATAGTTGGCGCAGGCGACGAAGGCGCCGTACTTGCCGCCGCGCAGCGCCAGTTGCCCGCCCTCGCGCCCTTCCTGCTCGCACAGCGGGCAGGTGCGCGGGTCCTTGCCGTCGGCGCGCGGGGGGAACAAGTAGTCGGAGAGGAACTCGTCGAGCACCTCGGTGACTTCGGAGGGCTTCTTCTCCATCACCTCCTCGGTCTTCGGCTTGAAGTCGCGCCAGAACTGCGCGAGCAGCTTCTTCCACTCCTCGCGCCCGCCCGAGACCTCGTCGAGTTCGTCCTCCATCCCCGCGGTGAAGTCGTAGGCGACGTAGCGCTCGAAGAACCGTTCGAGAAACGCTGTCAGCAGCCGGCCCGATTCCTCTGCGAAGAAACGGTTTTTCTCCATCCGCACATATTCGCGGTCGCGCACCGTCTGGATCGTCGAGGCATATGTCGAGGGGCGCCCGATACCGAGCTCCTCGAGCCGCTTGACGAGGCTGGCCTCGGAAAAGCGCGGGGGCGGCTGGGTGAAGTGCTGGTTGGCCTCGACGCCCTTCTTCACCGGGCTGTCGCCCTTGCGCATGGCGGGCAACAGGCCGTCGTCGTCCTCGCCGTTGTCCCGGTCGTCGAACCCCTCCTGATAGACCGCGAAGAAGCCGGGGAACTTCACCACCTGGCCGGTCGCGCGCAGCTCGTTGCGGCCGGTGCCGTCGCGCAGCGTGACGGTGGTGCGCTCGAGCCGGGCGGCGGCCATCTGGCTCGCCATCGCGCGCTTGAAGATCAGGTCGTAGAGCTTGCCCTCGTCGCCCGATCCGGCGCGGTCACGCGTGAAATCGGTCGGCCGGATCGCCTCGTGCGCTTCCTGAGCATTCTTCGCCTTGGTGCTGTAATGGCGCGGCTTTTCGGGCAGGTAGTGCCCGTCGTAGCGGTCGGCGATGGCCTTTCGCGCAGCGCTGATCGCACTGCCGTCCATCTGCACGCCGTCGGTCCGCATGTAGGTGATCGCGCCCGCCTCGTAGAGCGACTGCGCGAGCCGCATCGTGTGGCTCGCCGAATAGCCGAGCTTGCGCGCGGCCTCCTGCTGCAACGTCGAGGTGGTGAACGGCGGCGCGGGATTGCGGGTGAGCGGCCTGGTCTCGATCTCCTCGACCGTGAAGCGCCCCTGTTCGACCGCAGCCTTGGCCGCCATCGCGCTGCCCTCGTCGCCAAGAGTCAGCTTGTCGAGCTTGGCCCCGTCGTACTTGACCAGCCGTGCATTGAACTCGGTTCCGTCCTGCTCCAGCTTGGCGACGACCGACCAATATTCGTCCGAACGGAACGCCTCGATCTCGCGCTCGCGGTCGACGATCAGCCGCAGCGCGACCGACTGCACCCGGCCCGCGCTCTTCGCGCCCGGCAGGCGGCGCCAGAGCACCGGCGAGAGCGTGAAGCCGTAGAGATAGTCGAGCGCGCGGCGCGCGAGGTAGGCGTCGATCAGATCGCTATCGAGATCGCGCGGCGCCTTCATCGCGTCGGTCACCGCCTGCTTGGTGATCGCGTTGAAGGTGACCCGCTCGACATCCTTGGGCAGCGCCTTGCGCTTGGCTAGCAGTTCGCGAACGTGCCACGAAATCGCCTCGCCCTCGCGGTCGGGGTCGGTCGCGAGCACGAGCCGTTCGGCCTTCTTCGCCGCATCGGCGATTTCTTTGAAGCGGCTCTGCTTGTCGCGATAGAGTTCCCAGTCCATCGCGAAATCCTCGTCCGGCCGCACGCTGCCGTCCTTGGGCGGCAGATCGCGGACGTGGCCGTAGGAGGCGAGGACCTTGAAGTCCTTGCCCAGATATTTCTCGATGGTCTTCGCCTTGGCGGGCGATTCGACGATGACAAGCTGCATGGAAGTGGTGGCGGTCCCTTACGTGTGTACGTGTACGCGAGGGTGGCGAGGCGGCGCGGCGTTCGTCAATCCATGAAATTTCACACGTCATCCCGGACTTGATCCGACAACCTTTCCGCACCGTTGGGAAAATCAAGGTTCGCGCAGAGGGCGCAGAGGAAGCTGAGACCGCAGAGAGAATTTTTCTCACGCGAAGACGCGAAAATGGTGTGCCCGCGGCGAAGCCGCACTCGATCTTCGCTTTACACTGGCAGTTAATGCGCCTTCGGCTGACAATCGTGGCATCTTCACGTCTTCGCGTGAACCCTATCTTGTTCTTCTCCGCGGCCTCTGCTCCTCTGCGGACTCTGCGCGAACCCGAACCGGGCGCCGGCTATCCAGCCAGGGTCACCCTCCCCCCCGCATGTCGCTGCAAACGGCCAGCGATTTCAAGTTCGAGCAGCGCCATTTGCACTGCCGCCGCGCCCGCGCCAGACTGGCGGATCAGCTCGTCGATCGCAACCGGCGCGGTCGTGAGCATGTCTGCGATGTCGGCCGGTTCGGCATCCGCCAGTTCGTCGGGCGCGATCTCGTATTCCGGCGCATCCTCGCGAAAGGTCGAGCGTGGCGCGCCATCGAAGCCGCTCAGCAGCTCGACCACGTCTTCGGGCGCCTGGACCAGCACCGCGCCGTCGCGGATCAGCTGGTTGCAGCCCTGACTGCGTGCGTCGAGCGGGCTGCCGGGGATCGCCATGACCTCGCGCCCCGCCTCGCCCGCCAGCCGCGCGGTGATCAGCGAGCCGGACTTGGGCGCAGCCTCGACCACCAACGTGCCCGCCGCGAGCCCGGCGATGATCCGGTTGCGGCTCGGGAAATGGCTCCCGCGCGGCTCGGTGCCCGGCGGCTGTTCGGCGAGCAGCAGACCACGCTTCGCGATCTCTTCCTGCAGCTCGGTGTGTTGCGGCGGATAGGCGACGTCGATCCCGCTCGCGATCACGCCGATCGTCGCGGGCAGCGCGCCCCCCAAAGCTCCCCGATGCGCCGCGCCGTCGATCCCGCGCGCCAGGCCGGAGACGACCGCGAACCCCGCATCGGCCAGCGCCGCGGCGAAATCGCGCGCCAGCTTGACCGCCGCGGCCGAAGCGTTGCGCGCGCCGACCATCGCCACGCACGGCTTCCCGGCCAGCGCAAGATCGCCGCGCCAGGTCAGGATCGGCGGCGCGCTCTCGATTGCCCCGAGCAGCGGCGGATAGCCGGGCTGGTCGTGGAACAGATAGCGCGCTCCGGCCGCGCGCACCGCCTCGATCTCGCGCGCGATCCGTCCGGCAGGCGCCGCGCGGTATTCGCGCCCGCCGCGCTTGCCGAGCTCGGGCAAGGCTTCGAGCGCCGCCTCGCCGCTGCCGAACCGGGCAAGAAGCTGCGCATAGGATACCGGGCCGATATTGGGGGAACGCAGCAGCCGGATGCGCGCGAAAGCCTCGGGCTGCGAAAGCGCACTCACCCCTTCGAACCGACTTTCGGTTCGGTGCCGTTGGAGAGGCGCTTGAGGTTCTCGCGGTGGAGCCAGAGCACGATCGCCGCGATCAGCACCAGCGCCGGCACGTAGGCCGCGAAGCCGAGCACCGCCGCCACGATCGCGGCGGCCACTACCGCGCTCATCCCCGCGAGCGAGCTGATCCGGCTCGCCGCGAGCACCCCCAGCCACACGAGCGCGTAAGCAACCCCGATCGGCCAGGCAAGCCCGAAGCTCACCCCGGCATTGGTCGCCACACCCTTGCCCCCCTTGAACCCGAGCCAGACCGGGAAGCAATGCCCGAGCACCGCGAACAGCGCCGCCACCGGCGCGGGTCCGAGCGCGGCCTCCGACATCGCGGCGGGCCCCGTCAACAGGTTTTTCGCGAGCAGCACGGCGACCAGCCCCTTGGCCAGATCGAGCAGCAATGTTGCCGCCGCCAGCGCCTTGTTGCCGGTGCGCAGCACGTTGGTCGCGCCGATATTGCCGCTGCCGATCTGGCGCACGTCGCCCATCCCCGCGAGGCGCGTGAGGATCAGGCCGAAGGGGATCGAGCCGAGGGCATAGCCCAGCAGGGCGGCGAGCAGCGGGTCGGTGAAGTCGACGTCCAAGCTTTCCCCCTTCTCCGTTCGCCCTGAGCTTGTCGAAGGGCCGCTCTTGCTTCTAACGCACTAATAGAAAAAGCGGGGCTTCGACAAGCTCAGCCCGAACGGATTTGGAGCCTTGGACGCGCATTCCCCCATCCTGCTGTTCGATTCGGGCGTCGGCGGGCTCAGCGTGCTCGGCGAGCTGCGCAAGGTGCTGCCGCAGGCGCCGGTCATCTATGCCGCCGATATCGCCGGGCTGCCCTATGGCACGAAGACCGAGGCCGAGGTCGCCGCGCGGGTCTGCGGGCTGCTCGGGCGCATGGCCGAGCGGTTCCAGCCGCGGCTGATCTGCATCGCCTGCAACACCGCGAGCACGATCGCGCTCGGCATGGTACGCGAGGTGCTCGAGATCCCGATCGTCGGCACCGTGCCTGCGATCAAGCCCGCCGCCGCGCTCACCCGCAGCGGCGCGATAGGACTGCTCGGCACCGAGGCGACCGTGCGCCAGCGCTACGTCGACGACCTCGAGGCGCGCTTCGGCAACGGGCACCGGCTGCTGCGCCAGGCTGCGCCGGGGCTGGTCGAGGCGGCCGAGGCCAAGCTGCGCGGCCGGCCGGTCGATCCCGCGGCGATCGCCCAGGCCGTCGCAGCGCTGCGCGGCCAGCCCGGGGGGGCCGAGATCGACACCGTGGTGCTCGCCTGCACCCACTTTCCGCTGTTGCGCGACGAACTGGCGGCCGCGTTCGGCGCCGATGTGGCGCTGATCGACGGCGCGCAGGGCATTGCCCGCCGGGTGGCCGCGCTCACCGAAGGCCAGGCTTTCGCGCGCGCCGAGCCCGACCGCGCGATCACCACCGGCCCGCTAGACGATTTCCTTGCCCTCGCGCCCGCGTTCGAGCGCTACGGCATTGCGCATCTCGCCGCATTCTAGCTGCGAACCGTTCGCAAAGATCGCGGTGGCAATGCCGCGTCAACCGGCCTAAATCGCGCCGTATCGGCCGCGGACGGGCGGCGCTGACGCAGGCAAGCGATGAACTACGACCAGATCTTCGACCAGGCGATCGATCGCCTGCATTCCGAAGGCCGCTACCGCGTGTTCATCGACATCCTGCGCAACAAGGGCGCCTTCCCCAACGCGCGCTGCTTCGCGGGGCACAACGGGCCCAAGCCGATCACCGTGTGGTGCTCGAACGATTACCTCTCGATGGGCCAGCACCCCAAGGTGATCGCCGCGATGGAGGAGGCGCTGCACGACGTCGGCGCCGGCAGCGGCGGCACGCGCAACATCGGCGGCAACACCCATCTCCATATCGAGCTCGAGCGCGAGCTGGCCGATCTTCACGGCAAGGAAAGCGCGCTGCTGTTCACCAGCGGCTACGTCTCGAACGACGCAACGCTCTCGACGCTCGCCAAGCTCCTGCCCGGCTGCGTGATCTTCTCCGACGAACTGAACCACGCGAGCATGATCGCGGGCATCCGCAATTCGGGCTGCGAGAAGCGCGTGTTCCGCCACAACGACGTCGAGCATCTGGAAGAACTGCTCGCCGCCGAGGATCCCGACGCGCCCAAGCTGATCGCGTTCGAGAGCGTCTATTCGATGGACGGCGACATTGCCCCGATCCACGCGATCTGCGACCTCGCCGAAAAGCACAATGCGCTGACCTACATCGACGAAGTCCACGCGGTCGGCATGTACGGCGCGCGCGGCGGCGGCATTTCGGAGCGCGACGAGGCGGTCGACCGGATCGACATCGTCGAGGGCACGCTGGGCAAGGCGTTCGGGGTGATGGGCGGCTACATCGCGGCCGACACCAAGGTAATCGACTGCATCCGCAGCTACGCTCCCGGGTTCATCTTCACCACCTCGCTCAGCCCGGTGCTGGTCGCCGGCGTGCTCGCGGCAGTGCGCCACCTCAAAAGCTCGAACGAGGAGCGCGAGGCGCAGCAGCGCCACGCCGCCATGCTCAAGGCCAAGTTCGCCGCGGCCGGCCTGCCGGTGATGCCGAGCGTGACCCACATCGTGCCGCTGATGGTCGGCGATCCGGTGCGCGCAAAGAAGATCAGCGACATCCTGCTCGCCGAATACGGCGCCTATGTGCAGCCGATCAATTTCCCGACCGTGCCCCGCGGCACCGAGCGCCTGCGCTTCACCCCCGGCCCGACCCACAGCGAAGCGATGATGGACGACCTCACCGCCGCGCTGGTAGAGATCTGGGACCGGCTCGAGCTGGAACTCGCCCAGGCCGCTTGAAGCCTTAGCGCTCCGGATGCGCGGGTGAGCGCGAAGAGGGTCTCACACGAAGACACGAAGGCACGACGATGGTCCGTCCGCGGCGAAGCCGCGCGTCATCCGGATTCGTCGCTCCGAGTCCGCCAGCCACATATTACAGTGCGCCTGCCGCGCTAGCACGACGTCTTCGTGTCTTCGTGTGAACCAAACTTTCTTCATGTTTCGCCCGTTCGGTCGTCTGGCCTGTTTATCGCCACTCTCGCCTCCTAAGTAGGCGGCCATGAGCGGGCTTAACACCGAACACTTGCGTCAGAACGCGCCGCTCTATGCGGTCGCGGCGATCCTCGTGCTGGCGTTTGTGGCGCTGGCGTTGTTCGGCTCGCGCGAACCGACCGCCGGCCGCCCCGCCCCGCCCGTCGCCGCCGCGCCGCTCGAGGCCCTGCCCGCGAGCTCGGAAGAGGAAGGCACGATCCTCTCGGCGCTCGCGCCCGGCGACGCGCGGGCGCGCAACGCCGCGACGCCGTTCGCCGACATCGGCCCCGCCGCCGCGCGCCCGTTCGCATTCCGCGGCACTTCGGCCGACCGCATCCGTGCGCGCGACTGCCTCGCGCTCGCGGCGATGGCGGAGGCGGGTGCGGGCGACGCCGATCAGCGCGCGGTGATGCAGGTGATCCTCAACCGGGTACGCCACCCCGCCTTCGCCGACACGGTCTGCGGCGTGGTGTTCCAGGGCTCGGAGCGGCCCACCGGGTGCCAGTTCACCTTCACCTGCGACGGCTCGCTGGCCCGCAGCTATCCCGACAGCCTGTGGCGCGCCGCGCGCGAGCGGGCGCAAGAGGCGCTCGGCGGCTACGTCCACGAACCTGTCGGCACCGCGACGCACTACCACGCGGACTACGTCTACCCGTACTGGAGCGATGAACTCGACAAGATCGCCGCGGTCGGGCCGCACCTGTTCTTCCGCTGGCGTGGCTGGTGGGGGACGAACGCGGCGATGTCCGCGCGCTACAGCGGCGGCGAGCCCGATCCCCTCGCGCTGCGCGAGACGGCGCAGGACGTCGATCGACCCGCCGACCTGCTTCCGCGGCTGATCGAACAGGGCGCAGCGGTGCGGACGATCACGGCAGCCACCCAGCCCGGTTCGACGTCCTCAAGCGCCACCGCCCCGCCCGCGACGATGCCTTCCGCGCCCGCGCCGGGCGTGCATTTCGTGCTCGTGGCGCGCGGGGATTCGCCCGAAGCGCTGGTCGAACGCGCTCGGGCGCTGTGCCCGGGCACGAATTACTGCCAGGTCTACGGCTGGGACGAAGCCACGGCGATTCCCGAGCGGTTGCCGCTATCGCCCGAGGCGCGGCGCGCACTGCGCTTCAGCTTTCTGCCGGCGCGGGCCGGCAATGCCGAAGCGATCTATTTCGATTGTGCACTTTTGGCCTCGCCGCAGATCGGCCGATGCCTTCCGCGCGCCCGGCCCTGACTGTCGTGAGCCGGCGGTTAGCCGAACGTAAAACATATCGCGCTACCTCGTGCCGATGGCGATGAAGAGTCTGTTCAAGGGCCGATCGGCGCAGGCGGCGCCCAATCCGGTCGCGCCGGCCCCGGCACACGGCGCCGACCCGTCGCTCCGCGCGCGCGTGCTCGACGAATTCGAACGCGCCGGAATCGCGTGGATATGGGCGACCGACGCCGGCGGGCGGCTCTCCTACCTCTCGGACAAGGCGCTCGCGGCGCTGGGTGACGGCGGCGTCGTCGGCCAGCCGCTCGACTCGGTGTTCGAGACCGCCGACGATGGCGGCTCGGAAGGCTCGGAGCGGTCGCTGCGGTTCCGGCTCAAGGCGCGCCAGAAGGTGCGCGAACAGGTCGTGCGCCTCGTCCCCGGCGCTTCGCCGCAGGGCGCATGCCAGACCTGGTGGGAACTGTCGGGCCATCCCGCGTTCGACGAACAGGGCCAATTCGCCGGCTATCGCGGCAGCGCCAGGGACGTGACCGCCGAATACGAGCGCAAGATCGCCGATTCGAAGATGGCGGACTTCGACTCGCTCACCGGTCTTGCCAACCGGCACAACATCGACCGTCAGCTCGACGGCACGCTTGCCGCGTACCGCGCCTCCGGCCGCCCTTGCGCTCTGATGATGCTCGATCTCGACAAGTTCAAGCGGGTCAACGACACGCTCGGCCATCAGGCCGGTGACGCGCTGTTGGTTCAGGTGGCCGAGCGGCTGACCGCGATCGTCGGCAAGCGCGGCACCGTCGCGCGGCTCGGCGGCGACGAATTCCAGATCATGCTGCCCGATCGGGACGATCGCGGGGCGCTCGGCGAACTGGCGCAAAAGATCATCCAGATCGTCTCGCAGCCCTATGCGCTGGACGACAAGCGCGCCGTGATCGGCACCTCGGTCGGACTCGCGATCGCGCCGTTCGACGGCGACAGCCGCCAGGATCTGGTGCGCGGCGCAGACCTCGCGCTCTACGCCGCCAAGCACGGCGGCAGAGGGCAGTATCGCTTCTACACCTCCGACCTGAAGGACGAGGAGCACGAGCGCGATGCGCTGCTCGACGACTTGCGCGCCGCACTCGAGAATGGCGAGCTCGAGTTGCACTATCAGCCGGTGGTCGATGTCGCGACCGGTCACGTCGCGTGTCTCGAGGCGCTGATGCGCTGGGAACATCCGGAGCGCGGTTTCGTCAGCCCGGCCGTGTTCATCCCCGCCGCGGAGGAGAGCGACCTGATCGTCGGGCTCGGCGAATGGGCCCTGCGCACCGCGTGCGAGGCCGCGACCCGCTGGCCCGAAACGGTGCATGTCGCAGTCAACGTCTCGCCGGTGCAGTTCGCGGGCGCGAGCTTTCCGGCCACCGTCGCCAACGCACTCGCGCACAGCGGGCTCGCGCCGGGCCGGCTCGAACTGGAGCTGACCGAGAGCGTGTTCGTCGGCGACAGCGACGAGACCGAGCGCATGTTCCGCAGCCTCAAGGACCTCGGCGTACGCCTCGCGCTCGACGATTTCGGAACCGGTTATTCCTCGCTCAGCTACCTGCGCGCAGCGCCGTTCGACAAGATCAAGGTCGACAAGAGCTTCGTCGATTCGTGCACCCAGCAGGACAAGAACAGCGCCAAGATCATCGCCGCGATCGTCGGCCTGTCGAACGCGCTCAACATGGAAACCACCGTCGAGGGGGTCGAGGCGTTCGACCAGCTCGAAGTGGTCAAGGCCAAGGGGGCGAAGCTCGTTCAGGGATACATCTACTCGCGCCCGCTGCCCGAGGCGCAGGTGCACGAGATGATCGCCAGCGGCGAGTTCACCATCGAGCCCGCCGGCCCGGAGATTTACCGGCCCGACCGTCGCTCGGTCTATCGCCGCGTCGGCGCGATTCACGAGGATTACTATTACAACGCCGTCATGCGCGACTTCTCGCGCACGGGCGCCGGGCTCGAGGGAATCGTCGGGCCCGAAAAGGGTACCCAACTCGTGCTCGATCTCGGCGAAGGGCAACTGGCGGTGTGCACCGTCTCGCGCGTCGAGGGGGCCGAATTCGCGGTCGAGTTCGAGACTCCGCTGGTCGACGACGGCGCGGGCGGCCTGTGCACCCGCCACCGCGTGTCGCGCTACACGATCGCCGCAGCGGGCCTGCCCGAGAAACCCGGCACGGCCGGCCCGACCGAGGGCAGACGCAACGAATCGCGCCCGCAATTCGTCGAGGTCGCGCCCGGCGGCGCGCGCGCCGCCTAGGCTTGCCATCGCCGTTCCGCCGCGGCACCTTGCCGTAAACGGAAAGCGGAGGAAGCGGCGATGGGGTCACATGGTAACGGCCGGGCATACGACGAGGTCGTGCTCGGCCGGCGCAGCATTCGCGGGTTTCTCGACCAGCCGGTGCCGCGCGAGCTGGTTGCCGAGGTGATCGGGATGGCGATGCGCGCGCCCTCCTCGTTCAACAACCAGTGCTGGAACTTCACCGTCGTCACCGGCGAACCGCTCGATGCGATCCGGCGCGGGAACACCGAGGGCATTCTCGCCGGCAAGCCCGACAGCCGCGAATTCCGCCGCTTCGACAAAGTCCCCGACCTGCACCGCGGGCGCCAGATCGAGATCGCCAAGCAGCTGTTCGGCGCGATGGGGATCGAGCGTGACGACAAGGACGGGCGGCAGGACTGGGTCCTGCGCGGTTTCCGCCAGTTCGACGCGCCGGTCTCGGTGGTCGTGACCTACGACCGCGTGCTGCTCGGCAGCGACATCGCCCCGTTCGACTGCGGCGCGGTCACCAACGCGCTGGTCAACGCCGCCTGGTCGCGCGGCCTCGGTTGCGTGATCAACTCGCAGGGCATCATGCAGAGCCCGGTCGTGCGCGAGCACGCGGGCATCCCCGAGGATCAGGTGATCATGATCTGCGTCGCGATGGGCTGGCCGGACGAGAGCTTTGCGGCGAACGCGGTAGTGAGCAACCGCAAGCCGGTTGAGGATGCGGTGCGCTTCGTGGGGTTCGAATAGGGGCTCGGCCCAACACTATATGCGCCCCACCTCCGTTCGTCCCGAGCGAAGTCGAGGGATTTCAGCCGAGCGAAGCCGAGGCGAGGCCAGGGCGCAGGTTCTCGGCTTCGCTCGAACCCGTCCTTCGACAAGCTCAGGACGAACGGAATTGGCGGGCGCTTGCGCCTACCGCAAGCTCACCACGTTGTCGCTCGCCGGCAGTTCGCGGCGGCCGCGGTAGAGGCTGGCCATGGGCTCGTCCTCGACCACGATCTGCTGCGCGTCGCCGAATCCGTTGAAGCCGGTCTTCATCGCCGCGCCGTAGGCGCCGAGCATGCCGATCTCGATGTAGTCGCCCGCGCGGATGTCGCCCGGCAGCACGAAGGGGCCCTTCATGTAATCGGCGTCGTCGCAGGTCGGGCCGTAGAACGCGAACTCCTGCGGCGGATCGCGCAGATCGTCTTCCAGCGCCACGACCGGGAATTTCCAGTCGACGTGCGCGGCATCGAACAGCGCGCCGTAGGCGCCGTCGTTGATGTAGAGCTCGTCGCCCCGGCGCTTCTCGACCCGCACGATCACACTCGAATACTCGGCGCACAGCGCGCGGCCGGGCTCGCACCACAGCTCGGCGTTGTAGGCGATCGGCAGGTTCTCGAAGTGGCGGTGGATTACCTGGAAATAGTCCTCCAGCGGCGGGGGTTCCATCCCCGGATAGACCGAGGGGAAACCGCCGCCGACATCGACCACGTCGATCACCACGCTCGCCTCGGCCACCGCGACGCGCACGCGCTCCAAAGCCTGAACGTAGGCGAACGGGGTCATCGCCTGGCTGCCGACGTGGAAGCACAGGCCCAGCCAGTCGCAATGCTGGCGGGTCGCCTGCAGCAGCGGCGCGGCATCGGCGAGGTCGACCCCGAACTTGGAGGCGAGGCTGAGCTCCGAATAGTCGGAACTGACGCGCAGCCGCACCAGCAGGCGCAGGTCCTTCGCCCGGCCGCCCGCTTCATCGGTGCAGGCGTCGACGATCTTTTCCAACTCCTCGATCGTGTCGAGGCTGAAGGTCTTCACGCCATGCTCGAAATAGGCCTCGCGGATCGCGCGCGGGGTCTTGACCGGGTGCATGAAGCACAAGGTCGCGTCGGGCAGCGTTTCACGCACCAGCCGGACCTCGGCGATCGAGGCGACATCGTAGTGCGTCACCCCGCGGGTCCACAGCACGCGCAGCAGTTCGGGCGAAGGATTGGCCTTCACCGCGTAGAGCGACTTGCCGGGGAACCGCTCGACGAAGAAACGCGCGGCGCGCGCCGCGGCGTGCGGGCGATTGAGGATGACCGGCTCGTCCGGCGCGAGTGCGCGAACTACAGACCGGGCGTCAGGATGGATGTGCAATTCAAGGGACCCCCAAACGGTTAGTTTGAACGAGGCTGCCTTGCGGTCAGGAAGTCCCCTTGGGGCAGCGGGGTGCGCCTATAAGCCTCGCAGCGTGAACCGCAAGTGAAATCCGCGGCCTGCGCATTCAACCCCGCAGGCGGCCGCGCGTTCCGAAGGACCGCCGAACCGAGGCGGTTTCAACTCAGCCGATCACGGAAATCCTCGTAACCGAAGCTCCTGATCTGCTCGAGCGCGTCGGTCTCGCTGTCCCACAGCCAGATCGAGGGTAGCTGCACCCCGTTGAAGGTGTTGGTCTTGACCATCGAATAGTGCGCCTGGTCGAGAAACGCGATCCGCTGGCCCGGCTCACAGGGCACCGGCAGGCGATAGTCGCCGATCACGTCGCCGGCGAGGCACGAGGGGCCGCCGAGCCGCACGGGTTCGCCCGACCCAATGTCTTCTGGCACATCGCCCAGCATCGCGGGCCGATAGGGCGCCTCGATCACGTCGGGCATGTGGCAGGTGGCGGAGATGTCGGTCACCGCCACCGGCAGGCCGTTCCATCCCGCGTCGAGGATCGTGCCGACGAGAATGCCCGCGTCGAGCGCCACCGCCTCGCCCGGCTCGAGGTAGATCTCGGCGCCGCTGTCCTCCTTCGCGTCGCGGAGGAATTCGACCAGCTCCCCGCGCTGGTAATCGGCGCGGGTGACGTGATGCCCGCCGCCCATGTTGATCCACTTCAATTCGCCGAACCACGGCTCGATCGCGTCGAACACCTTGTCCCACGTGGACCTGAGCGGCTCGAGGTCCTGCTCGCACAGGTTGTGGAAGTGGATCCCATCCACACGTTCCATGATCTCGGGCGTGAGCTGGTCGATCGGAAAGCCGAGCCGCGAGCCGGGCGAGGACGGATCGTAGCGCGGCACCTCGCCGCAAGGGCACAGTGGATTGACCCGCAGGCCCACGTCGAAGTCGTGCCCCGCAGCGCGCGCCTGCTCGAGAATCAGCGCGGCGCGCTCGAGCTGACCGGGCGAGTTGAAGATCACGTGGTCAGAAAGCCGGCACACCTCCTCCAGCTCGTCGGGCTTGTAGGCGGCAGAGTAAGTCGCGATCTCGCCGTCGTAGAACTCCCCCGCCAGCCGCGCCTCCCACAGCCCCGAGGTGCACACCCCGTCGAGATATTCGCCGATGATCGGCGCGACCGACCACATCGAGAACGCCTTCAACGCCGCAAGCACCTTGATATCCGCCGCATCGCGAATGTCCGCGAGCACCTGGAGATTGGCGCGCAACCTCGCCGCATCCACCACGAACGCGGGGCTGTCGACGCGATTGAGGTCGAAATGGGCAAAAGCGCCCGGATCGCCGGCTCTAGTTTCCATCGGTTCCGCCATTGGGTTCGCGCAGAGGCGCAGAGGGAGCAGAGATCGCAGAGAAGGAAGTTGGCCGGTAGTCGTTGACCATGCGCCGGATTCCTTCCTTCATCGTCTCGCCGGAAAAGTTGAGAAGCAGCCCTACGGGCTGGTTCAGGAGGCGCAGATAGGTCAGCAGTTGCTTGGCGTGAGCTTTACTCAACTGCTCGACCGCTTTGATCTCGAGAACCAGACGACTGTCGACGAGAATGTCGATCTTGAAAGCAGCATCGAACCGGTGCCCTTCGATCTCGAGCGGCACCGGCACCTGCCGCGCAACCGTCAACCCTCGCTTCTCCAACCGTCCTGCAAGGACGGCTTCATAAACCGATTCCAGGAGACCCGGCCCGATCTGCCGATGAACGGATATCGCCTCGTCGATCACTGCGGCAGAAATATCGTCGATATCTCTCAATCAAGCCCCCTCTGCGATCTCTGCTCCCTCTGCGCCTCTGCGCGAAACCACTTACTTCAAAACTCCACCGGTCCGTCCAGTTCTTCGACCTTCCACGGCAGGCCCTGTTCGCCGAGCATTTCGAGGAACGGGTCGGGGTCGAACTCTTCCATGTTGAACACCCCGTCCCCTTCCCATTTGCCCTGCAGCACCATCGCCGAACCGACCATCGCGGGGACGCCGGTGGTGTAGCTGACCGCCTGGTTGCCGGTTTCGGCGTAGGCATCCTCGTGGTCGCAGATGTTGTTGATGTAGAACGTCTTCTCGCCCGATCCGTCGAGCGCCTCGCCGGTCGCGATCACGCCGATGTTGGTCTTGCCGGTGGTCGTCTCGCCCAGCGTTTCGGGCTTGGGCAGCACCGCGGCGAGGAACTGGAGCGGAATGATCTCCTTGCCCTGGTACTTGATCGGCTCGATCGCGGTCATGCCGACGTTCTGCAGAACGGTCAGATGCGTGATGTACTGATCGCCGAAGGTCATCCAGAAGCGCGCGCGCTCCATCTCGGGGTTGAACTTCGCGAGGCTTTCCAGCTCCTCGTGGTACATCATGTACATGTTCTTGGGGCCGACGCCCTCGAAGTTGAACTCTTGCCTTTCGCCCAGCGCCGGGGTCTCGACGAACTTGCCCTTCTCCCAGTGGCGCGCGGGCGCGGTGACCTCGCGAATGTTGATCTCGGGATTGAAGTTGGTCGCGAAAGCCTGCCCGTGATCGCCGCCGTTGCAGTCGAGGATGTCGAGCTGGCGGATGGTCTTGAGCTTGTGCTTCTTGAGCCACATGGTGAACACGCTGGTCACGCCCGGATCGAAGCCCGAGCCGAGCAGCGCCATGATCCCGGCTTCCTTGAACCGGTCGTGGTAGGCCCACTGCCACTTGTACTCGAACCTGGCCTCGTCCTTCGGCTCGTAGTTGGCGGTGTCGAGGTAGTCGACGCCGGCTTCGAGGCACGCGTCCATGATCGGCAGGTCCTGATAGGGGAGCGCGAGGTTGACCACCAGGCTCGGGCCGAGCTTGCGGATCAGGTTGACCATCGCCGGCACTTCCTCGGCGTCGATCTCGTAGGTCGAGACTTCCTGCCCGGTGCGCTCCTTCACGCTCGCGGCGATCGCGTCGCACTTCGATTTCGTGCGGCTTGCGAGGTGGATCTGGCTGAACACGTCGGGGTTCATCGCCATCTTGTGCACGCAGACCGAGCTGACCCCGCCCGCACCGATTACCAGGACTTTCGACATTATTGCTCCAATTCTCCGCTGCGAACCCCATTTGGCGCGGGCTCACGATAATGACCGCCCACATAGGGAAATGCGCCGCCGTCGCAATACGATCCGAAATCGCTTTCCTACACGCGCCCAGTTTGCCAGCATTCCGGAATGACCGTTTTCAGCCCCTCCCCAGCGCCACCTTTCTCGCTCTTTCGGATGCCCCGGCTTTCTTACCTCAGGACAGCGTCAACTCCGTCAACCTGCGCCCTGTTTTCGCCAACGGTGACCGTATGAGCGACTCGCGCGAACCGACTCGCGAAGGCGTGTTGCGCGCTGCCGCGAAGGTCGCCGGGATCCTCCCGCCGACCCCGCTGCTGCCGCTGGAGATCGAGGGCACGCGGCTCTGGGCCAAGGCCGAGACGCTCCAGCCGGTCGGCGCGTTCAAGATCCGCGGCGCCTGGCACAGGCTGAGCGACTTGTCCGAGGAGGAGCGCGCGCGCGGCGTTGTCGCGGTCTCGAGCGGCAACCATGCGCAGGGCGTCGCCTGGGCGGCGAAGCGGCTCGGGATCGCCGCCGCGATCGTCATGCCGCGCGACGCGCCGAAGGTGAAGCTGGAGGCGACCCGCGCGCTCGGCGCCGAGATCGTGCTCTACGATCGGCCGGGCGAGGATCGCGACGAAGTCGCCGCGCGCGAAGTCGAGCGGCGCGGCGCGGTGCTGGTCCACGCCTTCGCCGATCCATGGGTGATCGAGGGCCAGGGCAGTGCCGGGATCGAGATCGCCGCGCAGCTGGGCCGCGAGCCATCGCGCATCGTCGCCTGCTGCGGCGGCGGCGGGCTGAGCGCGGGGCTCGCCCTCGCCTGCCCATCCGCAGAGATCGTCCCGGTCGAGCCCACCGGCTGGGACATGGTCGGGCGCAGTCTCGCGGCGGGGGAGATCGTGCGCGCAGGATCGGATGCGCCGAAGACGATCTGCGACGCGCTCCAGCCAGTCGCGACCGCACCGATCAACCTCGCGGTTCTTCAGGGGCGCAGCGAGCCCGGGGTGACCGTGACCGACGACGAGGTCCGCGCGGCCCAGCGCTTTACTTTCGCGAAACTGAAACTGGTGGTCGAGCCCGGCGGTGCGGCGGCGCTCGCCGCGGCGCTCGCGGGCAAGGTGCCGCTCGACGAGACCACCGTGGTCATGCTCACCGGAGGCAACTGCGACCCGGAGAGCTTCGCGGCGACCATCGCCGGCGTTTGACATCCGGCCCGCCGCGGCGCAGTTTCCGCGCGGGTCGCTGGAGGGGATGACGATGCAGGCACAGATTCTCGCGCCCGCTGCCGTGCTGGTGGCCTGGACGCTCGTGATGCTGGTGTGGATGGCGGCGACGCGCCTGCCGGCGATGCGCAAGATGGGCGGGCTCGGCAACGCGGCGCCCGGCGGCCGCGGGCAGAATCTCGAAGGGGTGATCGACGACCGGATCAACTGGAAGTCGCACAACTACACCCACCTGCTCGAACAGCCGACGTTGTTCTACGCGGTGGTGGTGATCCTCGCGATCGTAGGTCCCCACGCGCACGACGTGTTGTTCGCCTGGGCCTATGTCGCGATCCGCATCGTGCATTCGGTGTGGCAGGCGACGGTCAACAGGCTTCCGGTGCGCTTCGGCCTGTTCCTGCTCTCGACGATCTGTCTCGCGGTGCTCGCCGTGCATGCGATCATGCTTACCGTGTTCGCGAACCCGGCGGTGGTGTCATGATCGGCATGGCGATTCTCCAGCCGCTGGTCGCGCTGATGGCGTGGACGATGGTGATGTGGCTGTGGATGTACGCCACGCGCATCCCGGCCATGAACCGCGCGAAGATCGACACGGCCAAGCTCACCGGCGGCACCGGCAAGGATCTCGACGGGATGATCCCGCCCGAAATCCAGTGGAAGGCGCACAACTACAATCACCTGCACGAGGCGCCGACCCTGTTCTACGCGGTCGGGCTGGTGCTCGCGATCATCGGTCAGGGCGACGGGCTGAACGCCACGCTCGCGTGGGCCTATGTGGGTCTGCGGGTGATCCACTCGATCGTGCAAGCGACCGTGAACAAGGTCATGCTCCGCTTCGCGCTGTTCGCGCTGTCGAGCCTGGTGCTGATCGCCCTGATCCTGCACGCGGCGATGGCGGTGTTCTAGGCGTCCTTCGAGACGCCTCAGCTTTCAGCTTCGGCTCCTCAGGATGAGCGGTTCAAAGCCAACCCGCATCCTGAGGAGCCTGAAGACGCAGTCTGAAGGCGTCTCGAAGGACGAAGGTGGGCGCTACTCCGCCGCCTCGGCCTCGTGCCGGGCGAAGTCGAGCGTCGCGAGGAAGCGCTCGGCGTCGAGCGCGGCCATGCAGCCGGTCCCCGCGGCGGTGACCGCCTGGCGGTAGGTGTGGTCCATCACGTCGCCGCAGGCGAACACGCCGCGGATCGCGGTCTTGGGCGTGCCCGGCTCGACCAGCAGATAGCCGTTCGCATCCATCTCGAGCTTGCCCTTGAACAGCTCGGTCGCCGGCGCATGGCCGATCGCGACGAAGGCGCCGTCCACCTCGAGCTTCGAGGTCTCGCCGGTCACCGTGTCCTTGAGCACCAGATGCGTCAGCCCGCCCGCCAGCGGATCGCCCTCGAAGCTCTCGACCGCCTTGTTCCACAGGGTCGAAATCTTGTCCGACTTGAACAATCGCTCCTGCAGGATCTTCTCCGCCCGCAATTCGTCGCGGCGGTGGATCAGCGTCACGTCGTCCGAGTGGTTGGTGAGGTAGAGCGCTTCCTCGACCGCGGTGTTGCCGCCGCCGATCACCGCGACTTTCTTGCCGCGGTAGAAGAACCCGTCGCAGGTCGCGCAGGCGGAGACGCCCTTGCCGCCCAGCTCCTGCTCGCCCGGAACGCCGAGCCACTTCGCCTGCGCCCCGGTGGCAATGACCAGCGTGTCGCCAATGTACTCGTCGCCGCTGTCGCCCACCGCGCGGAACGGCGCACCGCCTTCGAGGTCGACCGAAACGATCGTGTCCCACATCATCCGCGTGCCGACGTGCTCGGCCTGCGCCTGCATCTCCTGCATCAGCCACGGGCCCTGGATCACATCCTTGAAGCCGGGATAGTTCTCGACGTCGGTGGTGATCGTCAGCTGCCCGCCCGGCTGGAGGCCCTGCACCACGATCGGCTCCATCATCGCGCGCGCGCCGTAGATCGCGGCGGAGTATCCGGCCGGGCCGGAGCCGATGATGAGCATCTTGGTGCGGTGGGTAGCCATGAGAACGTCCGTCAATGTGGGGCGGAAACCCCAAGTGGGTCAGGATTCGACGAGTTGCAAGCGCAGCGCCGCGCGCCGCGCGTCGTCCACCTCCAGCACATCGGCGAGGAAGGCGTCGAGCGATCCGTGCGCTTCCTCCACAGCTTCGCGCATTGCGAGGAGATAGCGCGGGTCGACGCCCATCAGCACGCGGATCGTGTCGTCGCCGATCGTGCCGTATTTCGCGCGGATCGTGCCGCCGCCCGCCGCGATCCGCGCCTCGATATTGCCTGCGCGGTTGGTGAGGAGGAAGTCCTCCATCGCGTCGTCCGGATGCACGCCCAGCGCGTGATGCAGCAGCGCCACCGCCATGCCGGTGCGGTCCTTGCCCGCCAGGCAGTGGACGAGGCTCGCCCCGCCCCCTTCCGCCAGCATCGCGAAATAACGGCGCATGACCCACAGCACCGGCGCGCGGTTGGGCAGGTTGCGATAGATGCGCTCCATCGCCCGGTGCGCGCCGTCGAGGGTCAGCACACCGTCGGCGGCTTCGACATGGGGTGCAAGGTTGGCAGTCTCGCCATCGTAAGCGACGACTTCGGCGCAGAAGCCCTCGCCGCGTCGGCAGGGATATGTCTCCCGCTCGCTCGCACCGCGAAAGTCGATCACATGGCGCAGGTCCAGCGCCGCGATCCGCGCGAGATCGGCGTCGCTCGCTTCGACGTGCTGGCCCGAACGGAACAGCAGGCCGCGTTTCAGCCGCCCGCCGCCGGCGACCGGATAGCCGCCGTAGTCGCGGAAATTGTGAACCCCTTCGAGCGGGATGACGCGGTCGCTGTCCATCGCGCGCCGCCCTGCCATGCGGATCGGCGCGGCACAAGCGCAGGCGCCCCTGTCAGGCGGGAACGGCGATCGCGGCGAGATCGCCGGTGAAGTTCGCGGTCCAGCGCTGGACGTTGTCGTCGCGCACGGTGCCGATCATCGCCTCCCATCGCCGCTTACGCTCCTCGTGTGGCATTTCCAGAGCGGTGCCGATCGCCTGCGCAAGATCGTCGGGGCTGTGCGGGTTGACGAGCACCGCCCCCTCTCCGTCGCAGCCCAACTGTTGCGCCGCGCCTGCGAAGCGCGACAGGATCAGCACCCCCGGATCGTCCGGGTCCTGCGCGGCGACGTATTCCTTGGCGACGAGGTTCATTCCGTCGCGCAGCGGCGTCACCAGCCCGATCTTCGCGGCACGGTAGAACCCGCACAGCTCGGCCAGCGAGTGGCCCTTGTTGACGTAACGGATCGGCACGATGTCGACTTCGGAACGCGCTCCGTTGATCTGGCCGCATTTCTGCTCGAGCGTGGCGCGAATGTGCTGATAGGATTCGACATCCTCGCGGCTCGGCGGCGCGATCTGGATGAACACCAGGTCGCGCACATGCTCGGGATGGGCGTCGAAGAAACGGCCGATGCCGTCGATCCGCTCGGGCAGCCCCTTCGAATAGTCGAGGCGGTCGACCCCGATCATCGCGGTGCGCCGGCGGGTGCTGGCGAGCAGGCGTTGCGCCGCCTGCCGCGCCTCTCCGCTGTCGGCCTCGGCCATCAGGTGCTCGTAATCGATGCCGATCGGATAGGCGCGCGCATAAGTGGTCCGGCCTTCGAACTCTATCCGGCCGCTTTCGTCGTCGGTTTTCGCGCCGAGCTCCTTCTTGCAATAGTGGCAGAAGCTCTCGAGCCACTCCTCGGTCTGGAAGCCGATCAGATCGTATTCCAGCATCGTGCGCACCAGCCGCTCGTGGAACGGCAGCGAGACGAACAGCCGCGTCGGCGGCCAGGGGGTATGGAGGAAGAACCCGATGCGGTTCTTCACTCCATGCGAGCGCAGCCGCGCGCCGAGCGGGAGCAGGTGATAGTCGTGAACCCAGACGAGATCGTCGGGCTCGATCAACGGCGCGACGCTGTCGGCGAAGCGCTCGTTGACCCGCTCGTATCCCTTGCCCGTCTCGCGCTCGTATTCGGTCAGGTCGAGCCGGAAGTGGAACAGCGGCCACAGCGTCGCATTGGCGTAGCCGTTGTAGTATTCCTCGACGTCCTGATGCGGCAGGTCGATCGTCGCGGTGGTCACGCCTTCGTGGCTCTGAAGGTTGATGTCGCCGCTGAACTCGGCGCATTCCTGGCCCGACCATCCGAACCAGATACCGCCGTGGTCCTTGAGCGCCGCGTTGAGCGCACCCGCCAGCCCGCCCTGCGCCCCCGCCGCGCCGCGCGCCTTGGGAACCGCGACACGGTTCGAGATGACCACAAGACGACTTATCGCACTTCGCTCCACGGTTTCGACAACAGGCCGGCGCAATTGATTATTCCCACCAGCGAATATGTCTGGGGGAAGTTCCCCCACAGCTCGCCGGTGTCGAAGTCGAGATCCTCCGACAGCATGCCCGACGCGGTACGGTGCGCGAGCATCGTCTCGAACAGGACCCGCGCCTCCTCGTCGCGGCCGGCCATGTGCAGCGCCTCGATCAGCCAGAAGGTGCAGACGTTGAAGGCGGTCTCGGGCAGGCCGAAATCGTCCTCGCTGGCGTAGCGCAGCATGTGCTCGCCGCGCCGCAGCGCCTTCTCCGCCGCAGCGAAGGTCGACTGGAACCGCGGATCGTCGGGGCGCAGGAAACGCAGTTCGACCATCTGCAGCAGGCTCGCGTCGAGGTAGTCGCTTTCGAAGCTCGCGCCGAAGTGCCCGCCCTCGTCGGTGTCGACCCAGGCCTCGCGCTCGATCTTCTCGCGAACCGCGTCCGCGCGCTCGCGCCAGAGCGCGCGGCGTTCGTCCCTGCCGATATGCGCGGCGATGTTGGCCAGCCGGTCGCATGCCGCCCAGCACATGACCGCCGAATAGGTGTGCACTTCCTGCCGCGTGCGGAATTCCCACAGGCCCGCGTCGGGCTGGTCGTGCATTTTCCACGCCATCTCGCCGACTTTCTCGAGGCTTTCGAAATCCCGCTCGTCGGCCATTCGCAACAGGCGCCGGTCGAAGAACGCCTGCGCGGTCGGCATGATGATCTGGCCGTAGCAGTCGTGCTGAACCTGGTAGTAGGCCGCGTTGCCCACCCGGACGGGCCCCATGCCCCGATAGCCCGCGAGATGCGCGGCGGTCTTCTCGTCGAGCGCGCTGTCGCCCATCACCGAATAGAGCGGCTGGATCTGCCCGCCCTGCGCAGAATCGACGATGTTGCGCAGGTAGGAAAGATACTTCTCGAGCACGTCGAGCGCGCCGAGCCGGTTGAGCGCTTGCACCGTGAAATAGGAATCGCGAATCCAGCAAAAGCGATAATCCCAGTTGCGCCCGCTGTCCGGCGCCTCGGGAATCGAGGTGGTGAGCGCGGCGACGATCGCGCCGGTCTCCTCGTGCTGGCACAGCTTCAATGCGATCGCGCAGCGGATCACCTCGTCCTGCCATTCGAGCGGAATGTGCAGCCCGCGCACCCACAGCGTCCAGTACTTGCGCGTCAGATCGTCCATCTGGCGCAATTCGGCGCGCAGATTGCCCGAGAACGGCTCGTCGGGGCCGAGGAAGAAATGCTGGTCGCTTTCGACGCGATAGGCGCGGCCTTCCAGAATATAGCCGACCGGCGCATCGGTGCTGAGCCGCATGGCCTGACCGCCGACCAGATAGCGGATGTGGTTGGTGCCGTGCGTCGTCTCCGCCGGCCTGGCGCCGTAACCCCGCGTGGGACGCAGCACGACCTTCATTCGCGGATTGCCCGCCACCGGTCGCACGATGCGGACGTAGGCGACCGGACGGTACATCCGCCCGCTGCGCTCGAACCGCGGGCAGAAGTCGCGAATCTCGACCGCACTGCCGTCTTCGGCTTCGAGCCGGGTGACGAGGATCGGCGTGTTGCGTTCGTAGTGCTGGGTCGCGGCGACCTGGCCTTCGAGTTCGAAGCGCCAGGTGCCTGAATCGCGCTGTTCGCCGTTAAGTAGTGCGCAGAACACCGGATCGCCGTCGACCCGCGGGACGCAGCCCCATACGAGCGCGCCCTGCGTATCGACGAGGCCGCTGACCTGGCAATTGCCGATCGGCCACAGTTCGAGCGAGGTCTTGTCGGATGGGGTCACAGGCTCAACCATTGATAGACGGCGGGAACGTCGGGCAAGCGATAGCGCGCGCCCGTGGGCGTGCGGTCGCCGACGAGAATGCCGAAGCCGCCGGCCTCGGCGCAAGCGGCGATCCCGTCTTCGTCGGTCAGGTCGTCGCCGACGAACACGGGCATCGAGCCGGCGAAGGGCGGCAGTTCGAGGAACGCGCGCACTGCCCCGCCCTTGTCGGCGCCCGGCAGGGTCAGTTCCACCACGCGCTTGCCGTGTTTGGTCGCGAGGCCGAACCGCTCGGCCACCCGATCGGCCAGGTCGTGCGCGGCGGCGCCGCGTTCGGGATCGGCGCGAAAGTGCAGCGCCGCGCCGTGCGGTTTGGCCTCGAGCGCGACGCCGAGATCATGCGCGGCGGAGTGGAGTGCTTCGAACGCTTCCCGCGGCAGCTCGCCCGCCGGATCGCCGATCACCGCGCCCGCGGCATCGCGCAAGTCGTCGCCGTGCGAGCCGGCGCAGGCGATTCCATCGACCGGGCAATGCCCCGCAAGGTCGTCGAGCGAGCGCCCGCTGATCAGCGCCAGTCTGCCGTCGAGGCGCGCCGCCAATGCCTTCAGGCGTCGCGGCAGGCCGTCCGGCACCACGATCGCACCCGGCGCATGCGCCAGGTCGATCAAGGTGCCGTCGAAGTCGAGAAACAGCGCTATGGCGCGCTCTTCGATCAGCCGCTCGAACGGCGGCGGCGCGGGAAGATCGAAAGCATCGTTCATCCGCGCCGCGTCTTACGCGAGGCGCGCGGCAGGTCAAACGCGAATACGACTTTCGAAGGCTTCGGAAGGCTCGCTCCCCTCGGTCGGCCTTGACCCTGTAATCAATACAAGGTGCATACAGCGACTCGATTGGGCGAGGCGCCGCCGGTCGCACGGCACCAGCCTCGCCTCGGAACGGAAGGATCGGCGAATGGCCGAGGACTGCTGCTCGAAGAAGGGCGAATCGATCGCCGAGCTCGCGACCAGGCGCGATCAGCGCCGGGTGCTCATCATCGTGATGGCGATCAATTTTGCGATGTTCTTCGCCGAGTTTACCGGCGGCGTGCTCGCGCGTTCGTCGGCGTTGATGGCGGATTCGGTCGATATGTTCGGCGATGGCTTGGTCTACGCGCTCAGCCTCTACGCCCTGCACCGCGGCGCGAAATGGGAAGCCGGCGCCGCGATCGCGAAGGGCGTCATCATCCTGGTGTTCGGCGCGGCGATCCTGTGGGAGATCGCCGACAAGATCGCCAACGGCGTCCCGCCGTCTTCCACGCTGATGCTCGTATTCGGCAGCCTTGCGCTGGCAGCCAATCTCGTCTGCCTCGCGTTGCTCTGGCGCTTCCGGAACCGCAATGTGAACATGAGCAGCACGTTCGAATGCTCGCGCAACGACGTCGTTTCCAACGTCGGCGTGCTCGTCGCCGCGGGACTCGTAGGGGCGACGGGTTCCGCCTGGCCGGACATCGTCGTCGGCGGGATGATCGCGTTGATTTTTCTGCGCTCGGCCTGGCGCGTGCTCGCCGAAGCGATACCCGCGTGGCGAACGGCCAGCAATGTCCCGGCGGAATAGCCCTCGACCGCGCGAAGCCGGCCGTGGAAACTGCGCCTTGGTAGCGGAGGAGGGACTCGAACCCCCGACACGCGGATTATGATTCCGCTGCTCTAACCACCTGAGCTACTCCGCCCAAGGCGTGCCGGGGCGGGAACCCGCGCGGCAAATCCCGGCCGCAGCCGGGGCAGGCGGCGCGTTTAGGGCGGGCATCGAGCCCGGTCAACGCCCAAAATCATGCGTCGCGCGGCCTTGTTCATCCGCAGGACCTTGGCCGCAAGACCGCGGTTGATCGCCCGATCGAGCGCATTGGGGATCTCCGGCACCGAGCGGGCGAGTTGGGTCAGAGCATCGCGGTCGAACACCGCGACGCGCATCGGATTGGTCACCGTGAGCGAGGCGGTTGCGCGCTCACCGGAAACGAGGCTCATCTGCCGAGGAAGTCGCCGGCTCCGCACACCCCGACCAGCCGCCCGTCATGGGCCGCAATTGCCTTGACCACGCAATCGCGGTATGGGCGGCCTCCTGCCCCGGCCCCTGCGAAGCGACCGCCGCTTCGCGCGCCGGGGCGCCGTCATTTTTGCGTATCAGGAATTGCCCCATGTCCCGTCGCCGCCAGATCTACGAAGGCAAGGCCAAGATCCTTTACGAGGGCCCCGAGCCGGGCACCATCATCCAGTATTTCAAGGACGATGCGACCGCCTTCAACGCCCAGAAGAAGGGCACGATCAACGGCAAGGGCGTGATCAACAACCGCATCAGCGAGTACGTCTTCACGCGTCTCGCGCATATCGGCATCCCGACCCACTTCATCCGTCGGCTCAACATGCGCGAGCAGCTCGTGCGCCAGGTCGAGATCGTGCCGATCGAGGTGGTGGTGCGCAACGTCGCGGCGGGCAGCCTGTCGAAGCGACTCGGGATCGAGGAAGGCGAACCGCTGCCGCACACGCTGATCGAATACTACTACAAGGACGACGGTCTCGGCGATCCGCTGATCGCCGAGGAACACATCGCCTGCTTCAACTGGGCGAGCAACGAGGAGATGCAGGACATCGCCAGCATGGCGATCCGGATCAACGATTTCCTCTGCGGCATGTTCGCCGCGATCGGCATCCGCCTCGTCGACTTCAAGCTCGAGTTCGGGCGCATCTGGGACGGCGACTACAGCCGCCTGATCCTGGCCGACGAGATCAGCCCCGACGGCTGCCGCCTGTGGGACATGACCACCGGCGAGAAGCTCGACAAGGACCGCTTCCGCCGCGATCTCGGCGGCGAGGAAGAAGCCTACCAGGAAGTCGCGCGCCGCCTCGGCCTGCTGCAGGGCGAGGACAACGGCCCGGGCGAGGTATTCGATCTCTCCGCCCACCGCGGCAAGCTGCGCAGCCCGGCCAAGCCGAAGAAGTAGGGATTAGATCACGTAGTTGAGTGCGATCCCGCTCGGCCCGATGGCGAACGCGCAGTCGGGCATATGATCCCCATCGACCTGCACCGGGCTGACGCATCGGTCGAAGATCACCCGGCGCACTGTGCGGATTTCGGCAAGGCCGAGGCGGTCGAGCGGCAGGCGCAGCATCGCCGCGCCGGTGAGCGCAAGCGTCCCGAGCCGGGTCGAGCGGTGCAGCGTGATGAGCTCGACCGAATCCGCCTCGAGCGCCGCGCGCGGGCTCAAACGGAACGGCCCGCCGTAGAGCGCACCGTGCGAGGCGATCGCGGCTTCGGCCTCGCAGGCGAACGGCGCGCCATCGGCCAGATCACCGCTGATCGCCATCGTCGCGCGCGGCCAGCGGCGCAGCTGGCGCACGATCGCGACGACATAGGCGTAGCGTCCGAGGCGCTTCTTTAGGGCGCCCGAGACTTGCGCCACGGCGTGACTGTCGGGCCCGATGCTGAGGCAGGCGACCACCGGCATCTCGCCGAGGCGATAGAGCGGCGCGCGGACCCACGTCTCAGGTCCGCGTGCCCATGCCGCAAGCACTTGTTCGGCAAGCCGTGCGGGCTCCCTTGCGTAGCCGAGTTCGCGCGCCACCAGGTTGATCGTGCCCGACGGCGCGATGGCGAGCGGCACGCGACCCGCGGCATCACCGAGCGCCTGCACCGTGTCGCGCAGCGTTCCGTCGCCCCCGTGAACCAGCACGAGGTCCGCATTACCCGAGAGCTGCGCGCCGCCGATCCGGCTCGGCACCCGTGCGACCTCGACGCCGCGCGTCTCGAACGCGGTCACGAGCGCGTCGAGCCGCGCCTGGCGGAAATTGCCCGCGGCGGGGTTGTACACGAGGTCGATCTTCATCACGCAGAGCTTACCTTAGGCAGATTGACAATTGAACAGGCCCCGCTTGCTCCGGCGGCGCTTGCGCGCCATAGGCTGCGCGCGAGTCCCGAGCCAGCCACGCGAAAGGCGCGCCACCCATGAAAGTCCGCATCCATGTCAGCCTCAAGCCCGGCGTGCTCGACCCGCAGGGCCGCGCGGTACATCACGCACTGGAAGGCCTCGGCTTCGCCGGCGTCGAGGATGTGCGCGTCGGCCGCCTGATCGAGCTCGACGTGGCCGACGACACCAGCGAGGCTCAGCTCGAGGACATGTGCCGCAAGCTGCTCGCCAACACGGTGATCGAGAACTTCCGCATCGAGAACATGGAGAGCGCGTGATGGCTTTCCGCGCCGCGGTCATCACTTTCCCCGGTTCAAACTGCGATCGCGACATGGCGGTGGCGCTGGAGAAAGTCTCGGGCGCGCCGGCGCTGCGCGTGTGGCACGGCGACGCCGAGTTGCCCGAACGGCTCGATTTCGTCGCGGTGCCGGGCGGCTTCTCCTACGGCGACTACCTGCGCTGCGGCGCGATCGCGAGCCGCAGCCCGATCATGCGCGCGGTCATCGAGGCGGCCGGGCGCGGCGTACCGGTGCTCGGAGTGTGCAACGGCTTCCAGGTGCTGACCGAAAGCGGCCTGCTGCCCGGCGCGCTGATGCGCAACGCGCAGCTCAACTTCACCTGCCGTACCGCGCCGCTGCGGGTCGAGAACAGCCAGTCGCTGTTCACCAACGCCTACGCCAAGGGGCAGGAGATCATGCTCCCGGTCGCGCATCACGACGGCAACTACTTCGCCGACGAGGAGACGCTCGACCGGATCGAGGGTGAAGGGCGCGTGGCCTTCCGCTATATCGATACGGTGAACGGATCGCGCCGCGACATCGCGGGCATTCTCAATCAGGCCGGCAACGTGCTCGGCATGATGCCGCACCCTGAACGCGCGATCGAGTCCGACCACGGCGGCAGCGATGGCCGCGGGTTGTTCGAAAGCGCAGTCGAGGGCCTCGTCGCAGCCTAGACTCAAGCGCTCAGAAGCTGGTCCGAGCGGCGAAAGATCTTCTGGACGTCCTCCGCCGGCATGGGCCGGCCGAAGTGGAAGCCCTGGATCTTGGTACAGCCGAGGTTGCGCAGCATCTCTGCCTGCTCGGCGGTCTCGACACCCTCGGCGGTGGTGGACATTTCCAGGCTCTGCGCCATGGCCACGACCGCGCGGACAATGGCGAGACTCTCCGCCCCACCCTGCGCTGCGCCCTGGACGAAAGTGCGGTCGACCTTGATGGTCGAGAACTTGAGCTTCCGCAGATAGCCCAGCGAGGAATAGCCGGTGCCGAAATCGTCGAGCGCGACGGTGCAGCCGAGCGCCATGACCTGCTCCAGCGAGTTGCGCGCCACGTCCGCGTCGCGCAGGAAGATGCTCTCGGTCACCTCGATCTCAAGCCGGCGCGCCTCGAGTCCGCTCGACGACAGGGCTTGTACGACGGTGCTGGCAAATTCCGGTTCGAGCAGTTGCTCGGGCGAGACATTTACCGCAACGCGCACGTGGCGCGGCCAGCGGGTGGCCTCGCGGCATGCCTGCTCGAGCACCCAGGCGCCAATCGGAACGATCAGACGGGTGTCCTCGGCCAGAGGGATGAACTTGCCGGGGCTGACGAAACCGTGCTCGCCGCTGTTCCAGCGCACCAGAGCCTCGAAGCTGACGATCGTCTCGTCGTGCGCGTCGACCACGGGCTGGAAGTTGAGCGCGAGCTCGCCGCGATCGAGCGCGCGGCGCAGCGCGAATTCGAGCTGGCGCCGTTCTTCCGCCGAAGCGTGCAGCGCGGGCTCGTAGTTGAAATGGCCGCTGCCTCCCTCGTCCTTCGCGCGGTAGAGCGCCAGGTCGGCGTTGCGCATCAGGTCCTCGACCGTCTTGCCGTCGCGCGGCCCGAATGCCGACCCTACGCTGGCGCCGACATAGAGCGTGTGGCGGTCGATCTCGTACGGTTGCGAAAGGCGTTCGATCACCCGGCGCGCGATCGCCTCCACCCGGCTCTTTTCCGAGGCGTCGCGCACGACGATCGCGAATTCGTCGCCGCCGAGCCGGCCGCAGAGCGTGTTTTCATCGACGAGGTCGCGCAACCTGCGCGAGACCTGCGCGAGCAATTGGTCGCCGACGAGGTGACCCAGCGAATCGTTGACCGCCTTGAATCGGTCGAGGTCGATCATCAGGAATGCGCACCGCGTACGCCACTGCTTGGCGTAACGCAGCGCGTCGCCGAGCGCCTCGGTCAGCATGAGGCGATTGGGCAGGCCGGTGAGCGTGTCGTAGCGCGCGAGATAGGCGATCTTCTCCGACGATTCGCGCTGTTGGGTCACGTCGGATCCGACGCCGCGGAAGCCGGTGAACACGCCGCCTTCATCCACCAGCGGGGTGCCCGAAAGCTCCCACCACCGGTTCTCGCGGCCGATCGAAACCTTGACCAGCAGATTGGAAAAGCTTTCGCGGCGCTTCAAGCGCTCGGCGAGATCGTGCAGACTGGGCGGGAAGTCTCCGCTTTCCCAGGCGTCGCCGGCGATGAGTTGAAGAAACGACTGGCCTTCGAGTTCATCGGGCCGCTTGCCGAGCGCGAACGAGAAGCGCGGCGAGGCGCCTCGAATCCGTCGCGAGGTGTCGATCTGCCACAGCCAGTCGGCGCCATTTTCTTCGAATTCGCGCAGCAGCAAAGAGACGACCTCGGCCTTTTCGGCCGCATTTCCTTCGGCGATGCGCGCCGAAAGGTAAATGCGTGCGATCTCGATCGTCCCGTAACCCACGGCAGCGAGGAAGAAGGCGGTCAGGCCCAGCATCTGCCAGGCGCCGTCTGCCGCCAGCATCGCGAACGCCGCGATACCGGCGATCGCGCCGAAGATCAGCGTTCCCAGCGGCGCGCCCGATACCACCAGCGCCGAGCCCGCGACCAGTCCGCCGACCGCGGCGAGGACGATGAACTTTCCCTCGGTCTCCAGGAAAGGTGCGAAGCCGATCATCGCCAGCGCCCAGACCAGTCCCACAAGGCCGATCCTCAACGCATGATCGCGCAACTCCTGTTCGCTCACTCTGCGGCGATCGGCATCTAGCAGGCTTGCGTCTCGCCGCATGACGAACACGACAGTGATTGCCACGAGCACGCACCAACCGCCGAGCAACGCCAGCGGCACCTTGCCGAAACAGGCCCACGCAACCATCGCAGCCGCGAAGACATGCGACACCAGCCGGGCTTTCCACGCCCAGGCGACGCGCGCCAGCTGAAGCCCGCGGAGGCGGCTCCAGTCGGCACGTTTCCCGCTGCTCAAGCCCAGAATGGACTTCACCGTAAGGCGGGAAGGATCGACCCCCTGATTGTCGCGCGTCTCCGTCACGCGGCCGCTGATACGCGGCAAAGGTTATGGGCCGGTAAAGCCTTTCGATTTTCCGCTTAAAGTCCGGTCCTACAAACACTTGTGGGAGATCGGGAAGCCTTGCCCGACGCCATCATTCCACCGTCACCGACTTCGCCAGATTGCGGGGCTGATCGACGTCGGTGCCTTTGGCCACCGCGACATGATACGCGAGCAGCTGGACCGGGACGGCATAGACCAGCGGCGCGATCAGCGGGTGGACCTTGGGCATCTGGATCGTCGCGAGGCAGCCCTCGCCCGCCTCCAGCAGCCCCTCGGCATCCGAGATGAGCACGATCTTGCCGCCGCGCGCGCGAACCTCCTGCATATTCGAGACGGTCTTCTCGAACAGCGGGCCCGACGGTGCGAGCACGATCACCGGCACCGCCTCGTCGATGAGCGCGATCGGCCCGTGCTTCATCTCGCCCGAGGCGTAGCCTTCGGCGTGGATGTAGCTAATTTCCTTGAGCTTGAGCGCTCCTTCCAGAGCGAGCGGATAGTCCGGCCCGCGCCCGAGGTAGAGCACGTCTCGCGCCGGAGCGATGAGGTGCGCCATGCCGGCGATGTCCTCGTCGTGGTCGAGCGCGGCGTTGAGCGCGGCGGGCGCTTCGAGCAGGTGGCGCACGACTTCCTGCTCCTCGGCGCGGTCCATGCGGCCCTTCTTCACCGCCAGATGCGCGGCGAGCGCGGCGAGCACCGCGAGCTGGCAGGTGAACGCCTTGGTACTCGCGACCCCGATCTCGGGTCCGGCGTGGGTCGGCAGCAGCAGGTCCGCCTCGCGCGCCATGGAACTGGTCGGCACGTTGACCACCACGCCGATCGTCTGCCCGGCCGCCTTGCAATGCCGCAGCGCCGCGAGCGTGTCGGCGGTCTCGCCGCTCTGCGAGATGAACAGCGCGAGGCCGCCCTCCTCGAGCACGGGATCGCGGTAACGGAACTCGCTCGCGACATCGAGGTCGACGGGGACGCGGGCGAAGGTCTCGAACCAGTACTTGGCGACCATTGCGGCGTAGAACGAGGTGCCGCAGGCGACGATCGTGATACGCCGGACCGCCGAGAGATCGAAATCGACCTGCGGCAGCGCGACGGTGTTGTCCGACCGCCGGATATAGGAGGCGAGCGTCTGCGCGACGACGGTCGGCTGCTCGAAGATCTCCTTCTGCATGAAGTGGCGATAGGCGCCCCGCTCGACCGCGGCCGCCGACGCGCCCGAGGTGGTGATCTCGCGTTCGACGCGGTTGTTCTCGGCGTCGTAGATCTGCGCGCCTTCGCGCTTTATCACGACCCAGTCGCCCTCTTCGAGATAGGCGATCTTCTGCGTCAGCGGCGCAAGCGCGAGCGCGTCCGAGCCGAGATAGGTCTCACCCTCGCCGTCCCCGGCCCCATAGCCGACCACCAGCGGCGAGCCGAGCCGGGCGCCGATCAGCATGTCGGGATGATCGCGGAAAGCGATGGCCAGCGCGAACGCGCCACGCAGCCGCGGCAGCACCGCCTTGATCGCATCTTCGGGCGATGCGCCGTGCTCGATCTCCTCCGAAATCAGGTGCGCGACAACCTCGCTGTCGGTTTCGCTTTCGAGCTTGCGGCCCTTGGCCACCAGCTCGTCGCGCAGCGGCTTGAAATTCTCGATGATGCCGTTGTGCACCAGCGCCACCTGGTCAGTCGCGTGCGGATGGGCATTGGCTGCCGTCGGCGCGCCGTGCGTCGCCCAGCGCGTGTGCGCAATGCCGATCGTGCCAGGCGCGGGATTCCGCTGGAGTTCCGCGACGAGGTTGGCCAGCTTGCCCTCGGCGCGGCGGCGGACGAGCTTGCCGCCGTCCACCGTGCACACCCCGGCGCTGTCGTAGCCGCGATATTCCATTCGCCGCAGCCCGTCGACCAGCCGATCCGCGACCTCTTCCTTGCCGACGATACCGATGATTCCGCACATGCGCGTTAGTCCTTCAAAGCGTGTAAGGGATGCGGATGCCCGGCATTTCAGCCGGAAAATCCTTGGTGTTTCGGGTGACGAGCACCCTTCCGCGCACCAGCGCGGTAGCGAGGATGATCGCATCGGGAGCCTTGAGTTTGGGCCTGTCCCGACGAAGTGACGCTGCTCGCTCGCCAATTTCCTCATCGACCTCGTCGATCGCGAAACCGTCGAGAAAATCGTTTGCGCGCCTGAGCCCCTCGCCGGCGCCCTTCGACATCACCTCGATCCAGACCATCCTGCTGATCCACAGGCGCCCTCCCCGACCGAGCGCCCGCTCGAGTTCGACGCGCGCCGCCGTCTCGCCGCGCAACACGTCGATCACGATATTGCTGTCGAACGTAAATCCGCTCACGGCAGCGTCGGCCCACCTTCGCCCGCGCCCTTGCCCTGCTCTGCAAGCCAGGCCTTGTGCCGTTCATGTTCGCGATCGTCGTCTTCGTCGAAAAGCTCGGGAAACTCGGCGCGAACTTCCTCGTAATCGGCATCCCACGGGCGCGTCCACGACGCGCGTTCGCGTCGCTGCCATTCGACCGCATCGCCGATGTCCGTCCGATCCTTCCATGCGCCGAAGCCACGCTCGATCCAACTCGCCGAGTTTTCGCCCCGGTAGGCGCTCACCGCCTCGCGCAATACAGCCGCGCGCGACTTACCCTGCTCTTCCGCAAGGCGGTCGAGCCATTTCACATCATCTTCGGGCAGATCGGCGAGGATTCGCGGCATAGTGATATCGCGATATCATATCATGATATCATGTCAATCGGCGTCGGCCTCGGTAATGCCGATCCGTCGCGTCGGTCGCAAGAGCTTCGCGGCCCTACTCCCGCCTCGCGAACGGGCGCGCACCGTTTCAGAGTTTCTCAACCTTTCCGCCATATTTACCCTTTTCCGAGGGAAGCGAAGTGACTGGGGACCGTTAGATGAGCGCATTTGGACGGAAGAACGGGCCCGGCGGCATGTCGCCCGGCGCACGTCCCTCGTTCGGTGTGGCGCGCCCCATGAAGGGCGGCGATTCCGCGCAGCGCGCGCCCGAGCCGGGCGGCGACCAGTTTCCTCCGCTGCCGGGCGAAGGCCCCTCCTCGCCTCCCGACCTCGGCCAGCCTAACAAGGCCGACGCAATGACCCGCCTCGCGGATCGCGCGAATGCGATCCACGAGCAGGCCGAGATCGGCGGGTTCGAGGCGAGCGTCCACAAGATCAAGGAGCAGGTGCTTCCCCGCCTGCTCGAACGCGTCGACCCCGAAGCCGCGGCGACGCTGACCAAGGACGAGCTCAGCGAAGAGTTCCGCCCGATCATCATGGAGGTGCTGGCCGAGCTCAAGGTCACGCTCAACCGGCGCGAGCAATTCGCGCTGGAAAAGGTGCTGATCGACGAGCTGCTCGGCTTCGGTCCGCTCGAGGAACTGCTCAACGATCCCGACATTTCCGACATCATGGTCAACGGCCCCGACCAGACCTACGTCGAGCGCAAGGGCAAGCTGCAGGTCGCGAGCATCCGCTTCCGCGACGAGCAGCACCTGTTCCAGATCGCACAGCGGATCGTGAATCAGGTCGGCCGCCGCGTCGACCAGACCACCCCGCTCGCCGACGCGCGCCTCAAGGACGGCAGCCGCGTCAACGTGATCGTCCCGCCGCTCAGCTTGCGCGGCACCGCGATCTCGATTCGCAAATTCTCCGAGAAGCCGATCACCCTGGACATGCTCAAGGAATTCGGCTCGATGTCCGACAAGATGTGCACCGCGCTCAAGATCGCGGGTGCGTGCCGGATGAACGTCGTGATCTCGGGCGGCACCGGATCGGGCAAGACGACGATGCTCAACGCGCTGTCGAAGATGATCGACCCTGGCGAGCGCGTGCTCACGATCGAGGACGCGGCCGAGCTTCGCCTGCAGCAGCCGCACTGGCTGCCGCTCGAAACCCGCCCGCCGAACCTCGAAGGCCAGGGCGCGATCACCATTGGCGACCTAGTCAAGAACGCGCTGCGCATGCGCCCCGACCGCATTATCCTCGGCGAAATTCGCGGCGCCGAATGCTTCGACCTGCTCGCGGCGATGAACACCGGCCACGACGGTTCGATGTGTACGCTCCACGCCAACAGCCCGCGCGAATGCCTCGGCCGTATGGAAAACATGATCCTGATGGGCGACATCAAGATCCCGAAGGAGGCGATCAGCCGCCAGATCGCGGAATCGGTCGATCTCATCGTCCAGGTCAAGCGCCTGCGCGACGGTTCGCGCCGCACGACCAACGTCA
>CAMPIX010000005.1 GCA_946886565.1 uncultured Altererythrobacter sp. | reverse complement strand
CAGCGGGCGTGCGCGACATGCCAGCCGACATAGTCGCTGCGCCGCAAATGGGAACCGCGGCCGACAAGCGCGGTTCATGTCGCGCCGTGCATTGCACGCGCCCCGCGCATTCGGGAAGAGGGCGATTTCCGGAGTTTGACCAGAATGATGAAGAAGATGATTGCCGTGGCGGCGCTCGGCGCTGCAGTCGTGACGCTCACCGCGTGCAACACGGTCAAGGGTCTCGGTCGCGACATCGAATCGGTCGGCGAAGCGGGCGACCGCGCGACCTGACGCGCTTGCCATTCGGGCGGGGTACTCTACCGCACGCCCGATGCAGACATACGATGCGATCGTGCTCGGTGGCGGGGCTGCCGGGCTTATGTGCGCGGCCATCGCGGGGCAACGCGGTGCGCAGGTGCTCGTGCTCGAGCGCGCGCCGGAGGTGGGCAAGAAGATCCTCATTTCGGGCGGCGGGCGGTGCAACTTCACCAACATCCACGCCGCGCCCGACCGTTACCTGTCGGCCAATCCGCATTTCGCCAAGTCGGCGCTGAGCCGCTACACGGCGCGCGATTTCCTCGCGCTGATCGAGGCGTACGGGATCGCCTGGCACGAGAAGACGCTCGGCCAGCTGTTCTGTGACGGGTCGGCGCGGCAGGTGGTCGCGATGCTGCTGGACGAGTGCGCGAAGGCCGGAGCCGCGGGCGGTGCGGTGGACGTGCGCTGCGGCGAGGAGATCGGCGAGGTCTCGCATGATGGAAGCGCATTCCGTGTCGTGACGCCATCGGGCGATTACCGCGCGCCCGGGCTCGTGATCGCCACCGGCGGGCCGTCGATCCCGAAAATGGGCGCGACCGACTTCGCCTACCGCCTCGCGCGGCAGTTCGGGCTCAAGGTGGTCGAGCCGCGGCCCGCGCTGGTGCCGCTGACGCTGGGCGGCGAGGACGTGCTGTTTCGCGAGCTCTCGGGCGTTTCGGCGGACATCGTCGCAGGCTGCGGCAAGGCGGCGTTTCGGGAAGCGGCGCTGTTCACCCACCGCGGGCTTTCGGGTCCGGCGATCCTGCAGGTTTCCTCGTACTGGCGACCGGGTGACGAGATCGGCGTCGATTTCCTGCCCGACCGGCCCGAGGGCTGGCTGATCGAAGCGAAGCGCTCGAGCCCGCGCGCCACCGTGCGGAACGCGATCGGCGAGGCGCTGCCCGACCGGCTGGCGACGACGCTGACCGAGCGGCTGACGCTGACCGGCGAACTCGCCAACCTGCCCGACAAGGCGCTGCTGGCGGCCGAAGCGCGGCTGGCGGACTGGCGCTTCCGCCCCAACGGCAGCGAAGGTTTCGCCAAAGCCGAGGTGACGCTGGGCGGGATCGCGACCTCCGAGCTTTCGTCGAAGACGATGGAAGCGCGGCGCATGCCCGGCCTCTACGCGATCGGCGAGGCGGTCGACGTCACCGGCTGGCTTGGCGGCTACAACTTCCAGTGGGCCTGGGCGAGCGCGGTCGCGGCGGGCGAAGCGCTCGCGGCCGCCCGTTAGAACAGCTTGCGGAACTCGATCTCGAACGTGCGGCCGAGCGGATCGATCAGATCGGCCTGATAGCTAAGCGGCACCGTGCCGGTGCCGTCGGTCACGCGCTGCTGCGCGTCGAACAGGTTGTCGACCCGCAACGAGAGCCGGGTGCCCTTCCAGAAGCCGGGGGTGCCGCCCGTGAGCCATTCCTGCTGCTCCAGATTGGCGAACAGGCGCAGATCGAATTTGGCGATATCGTCGAAGAACAGATCTTGCGAGCCCGGAAGACCGCTGCCGTCGATACGCGTCGCGGACTGGTAGTTGCCCGAGAGGCGAAGGCCGACGCCCCCGTAGAACAGGCCGCCGCGCAGCTCGATCTTGTGCCGAGGGACACCGTTGCCGAAAGCCTGACCGCTCAGCTGATCGAGCACCGGCCCGCCCGCAGCGACGAGTACCTCGTTCTCGAACTCGACGGTGTGATAAAGGCCGAGGTTCCAGCGGCCTTGCCCATCGCCGCCTCTGCCGCGGCCGAAGCCCCGGCCACCGCGGCGGCCGCCACCTTCCCTCCGCTCCGCGCTCTCGCCCGAGGCGGCCTCGGCGCTGCACAGCCGCTCGCGCAACGCGGCGACCCTGGCCGGATCGATCTGTCCGTCCTCGCCCTTGAGCCGCGTTAGCATACGCTCGGACAGGCTGGAGAGGTCGGGCGTCTCGCCCTCGGGCACGGCGCAGAACTTCTGCCTGAGCTCGGCCATCTGCGCCGGATCGAACCCGCCTGGACCGCGTCCGCCCTGACTTTCAGCCGCGAACTGCCGGCCGCGCCGGTCGGGGCGATCACGGCGGCCTTCGGGCTGTTCCTCTCCGACACGGCCGAACAGGTTTATTCCGTAGCGCAAACGCGAGCTTTTGGTGCTCTCGAACGTGATCGGCCGCCGATCGATTGAAACGAGGTTGCCGGCGCCGTCGCGCATCACGCGCTCGGGAAACGCAGCCTCGATCGCCGGGGTCAGCAGCGGGAAGCCCTGGGTCACATCTTCCGAGCGGTTGCGGAAGTATTCGACCACGATGTTCGCGCGGTCGAACAGGTCGAGATCGTAATTTGCGGAGAGCTTGATGTCCCGCTGGGTTTCCGCCGCCAGGTTCGGATTGCCGCCGGTAACGATCGTCGCGAGCACGCTTTCGCCGCGGGTGAAATCGAACACGGGGACGTTGAAGTCGGTCACCACCGGATCACCGAGCTGGGCGAGGGTCGGCGCGGCCTCGCGCCAGACATAGCTCGCCTGAAGCGAGAGCCGGTCCGTGGGGCTCCACGAAAGCCCGGTGGTGTAGTCGGCCAGCGTGCCGAAGTCCGACAGGTGATCGACGCCAGCCGCAAGGTTGAGGCTGAGTTCGCCCAGCGCGCCGAGAAAGCCCTCGCGCTCACTCGCGATCGGCAGGCCCAGATTGACGCCCGCCGAGAGATTGCCGCGCGTCTGTTCGAGCTCGTCGCCGCTCGCGCGTGTGTCGGTGCTCCGAATGCGGTTCCACGAATAGCCCGTGTCGAAGGTCAGGTTCGCCTCGCCCGCAGGCAGCAGGAACGGATTGCCGCGCAGCGTGGCTTTGGCGTCGGCGACGTAGGATGTGCTGTCGGCGCGGTCCACTCCGGCTGCCGGCACCGCGGGAAGAATGCCGTCGATCGCAAGCTCGCCTGCGTCGACCAGGTCCTGAAGGCCGCTCGCATCGCGTCGTCTGTCGATCACGGATGTGCTCTCGCTCCGGCGCGCGTCGAGCGTGGCATCGAGCAGCCAGTTGCCGAGCGGCTTGTTGATCGAGCCGCCGAGCGAGATCGTGGTCGAGCGGTTGCGGCGCGTAAGCGGATCGTCGTCGAGCGTGCGCACTTCGCTCTCGCCGTCCGGACCGGTCAAGGTCACCACGTCGAGCCCCGAGAGCGAGCGGCTCACACTTCGTTCGATCCCGCCGTTCACCGAGAATGTGCCCGATCCCGGGGCCTCGCCGAGGGCCGAGTTGAGCGTCGCGTCGAGTTCCCAGTTCTCGGCGTCGGCGCGCAGGCTGCGGAACGGCGCCGGGTTCGGGTCGCCGGGCACCGTCGGCGCGCTGCCGGGCGTCTGGACGATATCGCGCTCTGCTTCGGTCAGCAGACTGCTGCTGCCGAACTCGAAACCGATGTTCAGCCGGCGATCGCCAGCGATCGACAGTTGCGACAGTTCGACCTCGCCGTTCGAGGTATCGCCGCGGAACGGCGCGCCATATTCGCCCTCGACCTCGCGGCTGGCGAAGTTCTCCTGGAGGATGATGTTGACCACCCGCTGGTCGGCCGGATAGCCGAACTGCAGCGCAACCTCTTCCGGCAGGACCTCGATCTTCTCGATCGCCTCCGGCGGGTAGCGGCGAAATTCGCGGAAGCCTCCGACGCGCTGGCCGTTGATGAGGAACACCGGCCGCCCCTCGCCCCGTCCGCGGCCCGATCCGGTCTGCGGCGCGAGCTGTTCGATCAGTTCCTCGATCGACCCGGCTCCGTACGTGGCGATTTCCTCCGCTTCGAGCTCTAGCACCGGCGGCACGTCGGTATCGACCTCGCCGCGAATGCGCTCTGCGGTGACGACTATCTCCTGACCGCTGCTGACCGCCTGCTCGGCTCCATCCTGCGCGGTCGCCGGCGCGGGCGATGGCTCCGGTCCATCCTGCGCGGTCGCCGGCGCTGGCGATGGCTCCGGCTGCGCCAGCGCAGGGCCGGCGGTGAAGGCGGCGATCGCGACAAGCGATGCGGTGGCGGCAAGCTTGGGCAAGGGTATCGAATTCCTGTTCTTGTTGCGCCTCACCCCGCCCTTCGACCTGCCAAGCGCATCCCGTCCGCGCAATCCCCGGGCGCGTAACGATTTGTCGCGCGGAGCTTTCTGCGCGATTGACGGCCTTCGACTTCGCCCCCCGACAAGGCTTCCCTTTTCCGCCCTGCACGGCTAAAGGGCGCGCCCAATCGACTCTCATTCGCACGGAACGACTACTGGATGGCCAAAGAAGAACTCCTCGAAATGCGCGGCAAGGTGGTGGAACTGCTGCCTAACGCGATGTTCCGGGTGGAGCTCGAAAACGGCCACGAAGTTCTCGGCCACACCGCAGGCAAGATGCGCAAGAACCGCATCCGCGTGCTCGTCGGCGACGAGGTGCTGTGCGAGCTGACGCCCTACGATCTGACCAAGGCGCGCATCACCTACCGCTTCATGCCCGGGCGCGGTGGGCCGGGCCCGCAGTAAACGCCCTTCGAGACGGCCTCTGCCTGCGGCTTCGGCCTCCTCAGGATGAGCGGGGTGGGTAGCATGGCCATTTTCCACCGCTCATGCTGAGGAGCGAGGACGAAGTCCGAGTGTCTCGAAGCACCGTCCTCATCCTTGCTTCGGCAAGCCCCCGGCGGCGCGAATTGCTCGCGCGGCTCGGCATCGAGCCTGCACGCATCGCTCCCGCCGACATCGACGAGACGCCGCGCAAGGGCGAGCTTCCGCGCGACTATGCGGTGCGGATGGCGCGCGAGAAGGCCGAGGCAGCGGCGAGCGACGATGGATACGTGCTCGCGGGCGACACGGTGGTCGCCGCGGGCCGACGCATTCTCCCCAAGGCCGAGGACGAGGCGACCGCGCGCAAGTGCCTCGATCTGCTCGCCGGCCGCCGCCACCGCGTGCTCTCGGCAGTCGCGCTGCGCCATCCCGACGGGACGCTGCGCGAGAAGCTGAGCGAGACGAGCGTGCGCTTCAAGCGCTTCAGCCGCGAGGAGATCGACGGCTATCTCGCGAGCGGCGAATGGCGCGGCAAGGCGGGCGGCTACGCCATCCAGGGCGCCGCCGAGGGGCTGGTCGCGTGGATCGAAGGGAGCCATTCGGGCGTGGTCGGGCTGCCGCTGTTCGAGACCCGCGCGCTGCTCAAGGCGGCGGGCTTCGCCATTGCCTGACTGGCTGATCGAGGAAGGCATCGGCGAACACCGCGCGGTGCGGCTGGCCGGTGACCGGATCGTCGAAGCGCGGGTCGACTGGCCCGACACCCTTAGCGCCGGCGATGTGGCGGATGCAGTCTTGCTGTCGCGCACCGCCGGCAGCGCGCGCGGCACCGTGCGTTTCGCGAACGGCGAGGAAGCGCTGGTCGATCGGCTGCCGCGTGAGGCGAGCGAAGGCGCGCCCTTGCGGGTCGAAATCATCCGCGCTGCGATCGGCGAGCGCTGGCGAAGCAAGCGCGCGCAGGCGCGGCCGAGCGAAAAGCCGCCCGCCCGCCCCGCCCTCGCCGAGCGGTTGCGCGCCGAAGGGAACGAGGTGCAGGTCGTTCACCGCTTCCCCGAGGGCGATTGGGACGAGCTAGCCGCCGAAGCGCTCGAAGGCACGGTGCCATTCGCCGGCGGCACGCTGCTGTTCGCGCCGACGCCGGGCATGACGGTGATCGACATCGACGGGGCGTTGCGTCCGCGCGAGCTGGCGCTGGCGGCAGTTGCGCCGCTGGCCGAAGCACTGCATCGCTTCGATCTCGGCGGTTCGATCGGTATCGACTTTCCGACGCTCGAATCCAAGGCGGACCGCCGCGCGGTGAACGAAGCGCTGGCTGCCGCGCTGGCGAACTGGCCGCACGAGCGCACCGCGATGAACGGCTTCGGTTTCGTCCAGCTCGTGGCGCGGTTGGACGGCCCTTCGCTGCTCCACCGCGCACGCTATTCGCGCACCGCTTTCGCCGCACGCGGGCTGTTGCGCCGCGCCGAGCGGATCGCCGAACCGGGCGCGTTGCTGCTGACCTGCCATCCTGCGGTGTACGCGGCGACACGGCCCGAATGGCGCGACGAACTCGTCCGTCGGACCGGGCGGATTGTCCAGATCGCCACCGACCCGGCGCTTGCTCTCGAAAGCGGATTCGCGCAGGCTGTTGCGGCATGACGAACCCTAAGACCTGCCCCATCTGCAAGCGGCCGCGGAGCGCGGAGTTCACCCCGTTCTGCTCCGCGCGCTGCAAGGACCGCGACCTCGCGCAATGGTTCAACGACGGCTACACCGTCCCCGGCCGCCCGGCCTCGCCCGACGAGATCACACGGGAGGACTGATTCCCCCCTTGCCAACCCCCGCGGCCTTCGCCATAGCGCCGCTTCCCATCGCCGGCGGCCATTTCCCGGCCGTTCGCAGGGTGCGCCCAGGTAGCTCAGTTGGTAGAGCATGCGACTGAAAATCGCAGTGTCGGCGGTTCGATTCCGTCCCTGGGCACCATCTCTTCGCCACGAATAGCACCGCGCCCGATCAGGCGGGGGGATAGACGACGGTTTCACCCGTCTTGTGCGCGCCCGGCGTCATCTTTGCCGGCTCGATCCTGTCGCGTCCCATCAGGTGGAACACGGGTCGGCCGCGAGCCAGAAGATAGTCGGCCACGATCCTGCGGTGGCAACGCCACCAGACGGCTTCCGAGCACATGATCGCGCAGGGCATGTCTTCGGCCAGCTCCTCCAGCTCGCGCAGCCCCGCACGGAACGTCTCGGACAGCGCGTAGTCGGCGTAGTTGTGGAAGCTCTGGTTGCGCCACAGAGCGTTGACCTCGGGGTCGACCTCCTTCTGACGGGGCCGGCGGCCGCCCAGCTCCTCGATGAACCGGTGCCGGATCTGCCGTTCGGCAAGCGCGTCGGGCAGCGTGTCGAGATTGTACTGCGGGTTGGTGCGCGAGCGCGGGATGCTGCGCACGTCGACCACGCAGCGGACCCCGCCGCCGCGCAGAATCTCGACGAACTCCTCGATCGATCGGGTCGAATGGCCGATCGTGTAGACGGCCGCGCTCATCGAGCCTGCTCCAGCGCGCTCGCCACGTGCGCCCTGAGTTCCGGCAGCACTTCGGCCTCGAACCACGGGTTGTCGCGCATCCAGATGCGCGAGCGCCACGATGGGTGGGGGAGCGGAAAATAGTGCGGGAGAAAGTCGCGAAACCGGCGCACCCGCTCGGTCATGCGGCCCGGCCCGAGTGCATCGGCCTGCGCGTAGCTGCCGACCAGCAAGGTCAATCGCACCTGCGGCATGGCCGCGACCAGGTCGCCTCGCCAGAGCCGCGCGCATTCGGGGCGCGGCGGTGCGTCGCCGCCGGCGGCGCGGCCGGGATAGCAGAAGCCGACCGGCAGGATGGCGATCCGGCGCTCGTCGTAGAATTGCGCGTCCGTTACCCCCATCCATTCGCGCAGCCGTGCGCCCGAGTCGTCGGAGAACGGCACGCCCGAAGCGTGGACCTTGCTGCCCGGCGCCTGGCTCGCGACCAGCAGCCGCGCGGAGGGAGAGACCTGGATCACGGGCCGGGGCTCGTCGGGCAGGAGGCCCGCACAGGCGCGGCACGCGCGTACGGATCGGGCGAGGTCTTCAAGGTCCGTCATGGGCAACACTCAGCGAACGCGCGCCTCGGCTGAAATATCCGGCGGCAGGGAGGCGTGCTCGATCGCGGCCGCGCCGCTCGCGATGTAGATCAGCGGCGGGCCGAGCTGCTCCTGCCGGATCAACACCTCGCCGACCGCCGCGTCGCGCCATTCGAGCAGCCCAAGCATGCGGCGCTGGCGGGCCGGCACCTCGACGCGCAGGACATGCTCGAGCAACTCGCGCGCCTCGCGATCCATGTCGCCCACGCGCGAACGGTAGCGGAGGATCGCAAGCTGCGCCGCGTTGGCGAGAACGAACAGCAGCGCCGCGAGATGCGCCAGCGCGATGCCCGGATCGAGGAATTCGCCCATACCGCCTCCTTCGCGCGCGGCGCGCGCTCAGACGTGCGCCCCGCCTCTGAAAGCGTACTTGCGAACTTCTTCCCACGGTCCGTCGAGGTAGCGGTACAGCGCGAGGCCGGGAAAGGCAAAGCTACGCGGTTCGACGACCGCGCCCAGCTCGGCCTGCAGCGCCTTGGCCTCGCCGGGGGATACCTTGTTCTGGACCGTCACGTGGAGCCGCGGCGGGTGCCGGTCCTGCGCGGTCAGCAGCCCGTGAAAGGTGTCGGCCAGCTGTTCACGCAGCGCGAGCGTGGCCGGGCTGGCGAGCCGCAGGGCCGTGCCGCCGCCGAGCGACATCACGCCTTCGAGCCGCGCGGGCGGCGGCGCGGGCTCCCTCGCGGCCGCGGCGAGGGCGTCGCGAACCTCGCGCTCGTAGTGAGGCGGCAGAGCATGGAACAGCGTCACGTGCGCCTCGAGGAAGTTCCGCTCGGGCGGATAATGCGCCTCGCGCAGCCGGGTCGCCCAGCGATGGATATCCGGCGGGAGCAGCGCGGTGACGATCAGCGGCGCGAGGTCCCGCCTCTCGGTCACATCTCGCCGCGCTTGCGACGCAGGTCGAACCACTTGTCGACCGCTTCCTGGTGCGCGGCGTAGGTGTCGTTGAACTCATGTCCACCGGTGCCGTCGGCGACCATGTAGAGCGCTTCGGTGTCCGCCGGATTGAGTACGGCCGCTATGCTCTTGCGGCCGGGGTTGGTGATCGGCCCCTTGGGCAGACCGGCCATCGAATAGGTGTTGTAATCGTTGATGTCCGCGATCTCCGACTGACGGATCCGGCGGCCGAGCGGCTTGCCCTTTGTGATCGGGTAGATGATCGTCGGGTCGGCCTGGAGAAACATGCCCTCTTTCAACCGGTTCGAATAGAGTCCGGCGACCATGCGCCGCTCGCTCGGCAGCGCGGTTTCCTTCTCGACGATCGAGGCCAGCGTCACCGCCTCCTGGATGGTGTCGACCGCGATGTCCGGCGCGCGCTTGGGCCAGGCTTCGGCAAGATAATTGCGCATCGCCGCCTGCATCCGTGCCAGCACCTCGATGCGCGATTCGCCGCGCTCGAAGGCGTAGGTATCGGGCAGCACCGAGCCTTCCTCGGGCACCGGAATCTCGCCGGTGAGCAGCGGCTCGGCCATCAGCCGCTCGTAGACCATGATCGAGGGCATGCCCTCGGGGATGGTGACGAAACGGCGGATCACCTCGCCGTGCTGGAATATCTCGTGAATGCCGCCGATGCCGACGCCGGCCGGGAGCAGGAACTCGCCTGCCTGGATCGGGTCCGAGCCGCCGAACAGCTTGGCGCGCAGCAGGAAGCCGTCTGCCGAGGTGATCAGGCCCTCGTCCTCCAGCTTTTCCGCCGCCGCGGTCAGCGTAGAACCCGAGGGGACGATGAACGAGGTATCCTCCTCGACCTGCGCGGAGCCGAACACCAGCCCGCTGCTTAACACGAGCGCGAGCAGCGCCAGGGCGGCGAGCACCCCGGCGACGATGCAGCCCTTGCGGCGCATGTCAGTCGACCTTCTTCATCACCAGGCTGGCATTGGTCCCGCCGAAGCCGAAGCTGTTGTTCAGCACGGCGTTGACCTCGCGCTTTTTCGCGGTGTGCGGCACCAGATCGACGCCTTCGGTCCCTTCGTCGGGATCGTCGAGGTTGAGCGTGGGCGGCACGATCTGGTCGCGGATCGCGAGGATGCAGAAGATGCTCTCGACCGCGCCCGCGCCGCCGAGCAGGTGCCCAATGGCGGACTTCGTGCTGCTCATCGAGGCACCGCTCAGATCGTCGCCCAGCACGCGCTTCACCGCGGCGAGTTCGATCGTGTCGGCCATAGTCGAGGTGCCGTGCGCGTTGACGTAGTCGATATCGCCCGCCTCGAGCCCGGATTTCCCGATCGCCATGCGCATCGCCAGCTCCGCGCCCTTGCCCTCCGGATGCGGGGCGGTGACGTGGTAGGCGTCGCCTGAAAGGCCATAACCGACCACTTCGGCGTAGATCTTCGCGCCGCGCGCCTTGGCGTGCTCATATTCCTCGAGCACGACGACGCCCGCACCCTCGCCCATGACGAAGCCGTCGCGGCCCTTGTCGTAGGGACGGCTGGCCTTCTCGGGCTGGTCGTTCATGCTCATGTTGAGCGCGCGCGCCTGCGCGAACCCAGCCACGCCGAGCGGGTTGATCGTGCCCTCGGCACCGCCCGCGAGCATCACGTCGGCGTCGCCGTCGCGGATCATCCGCGCCGCATCGCCGATCGAGTGCGCGCCGGTCGAGCACGCGGTGACGACCGCATGGTTGGGGCCCATCAGGCCATACTTGATCGACACCTGGCCGCTGATGAGGTTGATCAGCCGCCCGTGAACGAAGTGCGGCGAGACGCGGCCGGGACCGCGTTCGTGCAGCACGATCGATTCGCTCTCGATCCCCGGCAGCCCGCCGATGCCCGAACCGATCGACACGCCGGTGCGCATCTTCAGGTCGTCGTCCATTTCGGCGAGACCGGCGTCTTCGAGCGCCTGCCCCGCGGCGTCGATGCCGTAGACGATGAACGGATCGACCTGGCGCTGGACCTTATGGTCGACGCGCTTGTCGGGATCGAAGCCGAACTCGTGGTCCTTGGGCTTCACCTCGCAGGCGATCGTGCACTTCTGGTTGCTGGCATCGAAGCGGGTGATCGGCCCCGCACCGCTCTTGCCGGCTATGAGATTCGCCCAGGTTGTCTCGACGTCACCGCCCAGCGGGGTGACGAGACCCAGACCGGTTACGACCACACGGCGCATGCAATTCTCCTAGAAAAAGAACAGGCCCAACCCCTTTCGGGCTGAGCCTGCCTTGCCCTCGCTCAGGCGAGGGTCGAGCCCGCCGCGCCCCAAGCGGGATGCGCGGCAAGGGGGCGGATCAGCCCTTGTGCTCTTCGATGTACTTCGTCGCGTCGCCGACGGTGGTGATCTTCTCGGCCGCGTCGTCGGGAATTTCGACGCCGAACTCTTCCTCGAAAGCCATCACCAGTTCGACGATGTCGAGGCTGTCGGCGCCCAAGTCGTCGATGAAGCTCGCATCCTGGGTGACCTTGTCGGCCTCGACGCCCAGATGCTCGACGACGATCTTCTGCACGCGCTCGGCGGTATCGCTCATATTATGCCCTCTATGTGCTGGGGTTAGGAATTGGCTTTCGCCCTAATGAACGGCGCGGATTAGCGCAAGGGCCTCGAATTTGCCGCGGCGGCGCACGATCAGCCCGCCCGCTCCTCCGGCATCACGTTGTAACGGCGCACTTCTTCCTGGCTCAGGCAATAGCGGGTGCTGGGGTTCTCGTCCGTCTTGACCGCTTGCTGCTTGTACATCACTTCGGTCAGCAGCTTGCGGCTGATGCCCATACGGATCAGGAAATCGTTGTCGTCGCTCGCCAGCATCGCGCTCGACTGCTCGATGTCGGCGATCAGGCGTACGGTTTCCGCAGTCCCCTCCTTCACCGAACTGCGGATCATGTCGCGCTGATTCGTGTAAGTGAACATGTGCACCATGAACACACCGTCTGGTTCGACCACGCGCCGGTCTCCGCCCATGAAGACGAAGTTGCACGCCGAAAAGCACGTCCAGCCGGCCGGGATGCGGGTGAGCATTCCCGGGAACGAGCGGATCACCTTGCCCGCTTCGTTCCCGGCTACGGCATCGCCGCCGCTCGAACGGATCCATATCTCGCCGATCGTATCGTCCGCTTCGATGGCGTCCTGCAGCCGGCTCGGCAGAGAGGCATCGATCACGCCCTCGGCGAGCAGGACGCGCATCCCGTTGCGATCCGCCGGCGTCAGCGTCATCGGGGCCGACGGCCCCCAATCGGGCTCGAGCGGGCAAGTCGGGTTGTCGGGATCGGTCGCACCGACCAGCACGGCGAGCGCGGCCGCGGCGCACAGCAGCGCCCGCGCCCAGTTCATGCCGCGAGCGCGTAACGCGCCGCCGGGGGCCTGCGGCACATGCGCTTGTCGGCCTTGGTCTCCTCGCCCTTCACGATAACCACGTCGGACACGGTGATGCACTGTAATCCGTCGCTCTCGTCGTTTCGAGCGATGACGGTGGAACTGCCCGAAACGTCCTCGCGCGTGGCCGATGTCCACGATGCGGTGGACCCGATCGCAACGTCGGCGCCGTCACCTTCGGCGCGCGTGGCGTCGAGCGTCGCCTGCGCGGCCTGCTTCTGCTCCTCGGGATCGAGCTTGCACGCGATGGCGGCGGTCAACTGGTCGGTCAGCCCCGCGATGGGCACGAAGTTGAACACCCCGCCCGCCCGGCTGGCTGCGCCGCCCGCGAGCGACCCGAGCAATCCGCCCACGATCCGCGAGCCCTCGCTGCGCGACTTGCCCTTCGGGCAGCCTTCGCTGGTGGCTTCTTCCGCCTTCTTCCCGCCGCCGAAGAGGCCGCCGAACTGCGCCTGCGCCGAGGTGGCCAAACCCGCTGCGGCAATCGCCGCGACAACGGTACGGACGAGCCTGCGGCGGCTCTCTGCCCCGCGGCGCTGGTCAGTGCTGCTCACCGGCATCGCACCTTCGTGAAACCGATCCAGTCGGCGGCGGAAATTTACGCCGCCCGCAACCCGTCGTCAATCGGGGTGGAGCCGAGGCCTAGCTGTCGCGCGCGACCGCCTTGTCGACGTTGACCTGCTCGGCGTCCGGCCCTTTCGGCGGCTCGGCCAGGCGCACATGCACGTCGCGCAACTGGCGCAGGCTGACGAGCGACGGCGCGCCCATCATCAAATCCTGCGCCCGCTGGTTCAATGGGAAGGCGATGACCTCGCGGATGTTGGGCTCGTCGGCCAGCAGCATGACGATGCGGTCGATTCCCGGGGCCGAGCCGCCGTGCGGCGGGGCGCCGAGCTTGAACGCCTCGATCATGCCCGAGAAGTTCGCATCGACGTCGGCCTTCGAATAACCGGCGATCTCGAACGCCTTGTACATGATCTCGGGCTTGTGGTTCCGGATTGCACCCGAGCTCAATTCGTAGCCGTTGCAGACGATGTCGTACTGCCATGCCTTGATCTCGAGCGGATCCTGGCTCTCCAGCGCCTCCATCTCGCCCTGCGGCATCGAGAAGGGGTTGTGGCTGAAGTCGACCTTCTTCGCGTCCTCGTCGTACTCGAACATCGGGAAGTCGACGATCCAGCAGAACTTGAAGCAGCCTTCCTCGATCAGCCCCAGCTCCTCGCCCACGCGGGTGCGCGCGGCGCCGGCGAGGCGCGCGGCGTCCTTTTCCTTGCCCGCGGCGAAGAACAGGCCGTCGTTCTCGCCCAGCCCGAGCTCGGCGTAGAGCTTCTCCATGCCCTCGGCGCCGTGGTTCTTGGCGATCGGGCCGCCGAATTCCCCGCCCTTGCGGGTGACGTAGCCGAGGCCGGCGAAGCCTTCGCGGCGCGCCCAGTCGTTCATCTCGTCGAAGAACTTGCGGCTCTTCTCGTGCGTGTTCGGAGCGGGGATCACGCGCACGCGCCCGCCACCGCCGACGATCTTCTCGAACAGGCCGAAGCCCGACGTCGTGAAATGATCGGTGACGTCCGAAACGATCAGCGGATTGCGCAAGTCGGGCTTGTCGGTGCCGTACCTGAGCATCGCCTCTGCATAGGGAATGCGCGGGAATTCGCCCGCCGGGGTCACGCTCTTCCCGTTCGCGAACTCCTCGAACACGCCTGCGAGCACCGGCTCGATTGCCTGGAACACGTCTTCCTGGGTGACGAAGCTCATCTCGAAGTCGAGCTGGTAGAATTCGGGGCTTCGGTCGGCGCGCAAGTCCTCGTCGCGGAAGCACGGCGCGATCTGGAAGTAGCGGTCGAACCCGGCGACCATCAGCAGCTGCTTGAACATCTGCGGCGCCTGCGGGAGCGCGTAGAAGCGGCCGGGATGCAGGCGGCTGGGCACGAGGTAATCGCGTGCGCCCTCGGGGCTCGAGGCGCCGAGGATCGGGGTCTGGAATTCGGTGAAGCCCTGATCGGTCATGCGGCGGCGGATCGAGGTGATCACCTGACTGCGCAGCATGATGTTCTTGTGCACGCGCTCGCGCCGCAGATCGACGAAGCGGTACTTGAGACGCGTTTCCTCCGGATAATCCTCCGCCGAATTGACGATCAGCGGCAGTTCCTCGGAGCGGCTCTGCACGGTGACTTCGCGCGCGAACACCTCGATCTCGCCGGTCGGCAGGTTCGGATTCACCGCCGCGTCGGCGCGCGCCTTCACCGTGCCGTCGATGGTGACGACCGATTCCAGCTTGAGCTTCTCGAGCACCGGCAGCGCCGCACTGTCGCTGTCGGCGACGACCTGGGTGATCCCGTAGTGGTCGCGCAGATCGACGAACAGCACCCCGCCATGGTCGCGCTTGTTGTGCACCCAGCCCGAGAGGCGAACGGTTTCGCCGACGTCGGCCTTCGCCAACTGTGCGCAGTTGTGGGTACGATAGGCGTGCATCTAAAAACTTTCCAATTTGCAGGCTATAACGCTAGGGGCGCAGCGCGCGCAGGCTCTAGCAGAAATCGCGCGCGCTAACAGGGCAAGCGCGGGGCTTTGTCAAGGCGCCGGGCGCGTCCGAGCGGCGGTACTCCGCCCGACGACAGAAAAGACACATGAAGATACACGAACTGATTACCACCACCGACGAGCTCGCCGCGCTGTGCGAGCGCCTCGCGAAGTCCGACTTCGTCACCGTCGATACCGAATTCATGCGCGAGAACACCTATTGGCCCGAACTGTGCCTGGTGCAGATCGCCAACGAGGAAGAGGCCGCGGCGATCGATCCGCTGGCCGAGGGGATCGACCTCGCCCCGCTGTGGGACCTGATGTGCGACAACGAGGAAGTCCTCAAGGTCTTCCACGCGGGTGGGCAGGATGTCGAGATCGTCTACAACTTTACCGGCAAGACCCCGCACCCGATCTTCGACACGCAGATCGCGATGATGGCGGTGAGCCAGTCCGAGCAGATCGGCTACGCCAACCTGGTCGAGGCCTGGCTCGGGATAACGGTCGATAAAGGCGCGCGCTTCACCGACTGGAGCCGCCGCCCGCTGACCGCGCGGCAGATCGAATACGCGATCGGCGACGTTACGCATCTGTCCAGGATCTTCCCGAAGATTCTCAAGAAGCTGATGAAGACCGGCCGCGGCGAATGGCTCGACGCCGAGATGGAGAAGCTCGCCGATCCGGCCAACTACCGCAACGACGCGGGCGACGCCTGGCGCCGCATCCGTCAGGCGGGGCGCAATCCTGCAGTGCTTGGCCGGATGAAGGCGCTCGCCGCCTGGCGCGAGGGCGAGGCGCAGCACAAGAACATACCGCGCGGCCGCATCATGCGGGACGAGACGCTGGCCGACATCGCCAGCCATCCGCCCAGGCAGCAGGCCGATCTCACCAAAGTGCGCGGTCTTTCCAACGCATGGCGCGACAACGATATCGGCAAGCGGCTGATGAAGGCGATCGAGAAGGCCGAGCCGCTGCCCGCCGAGGAAATGCCCGATAAGCCCAAGCGTGGTGCGCCGCTGGGCAAGGAGGGCGCGCTCGTCGCCGACCTGCTCAAGCTGCTGCTCAAGATCCGCACCCGAGAGATCGACGTCGCCGCGCGGTTGCTCACCCGCTCGGACGAGATGGAGGCGCTCGCTGCGGGCGTGCGCAAGCTGCCGGTGCTGCAGGGCTGGCGCTACGAGGTTTTCGGTCGCGACGCGCTCGAACTGGTCGAAGGCAAGCTCGCCTTCGCGGTCAAGCGCGGCAAGCTGACGATGACGCATATCGACGACGTCCACGCCGACATGGCCGACACGCAGGCGGCGGAGTGAGCATGGCGCATTTCGATCCTCCCCGGCACGGGGAGGGGGACCATGCGAAGCATGGTGGAGGGGCACCCTCCGTCACTCCGAACGACAATCGTCTCGAAACGGGGCCTGTGCCCCTCCACCCCGGCGCCTGCGGCGTCGCGGTCCCCCTCCCCGTTCCGGGGAGGATTTAGTGAGCACCTACCTGCCCACGATCAAGCAGTTGCAATATCTGGTCGCGCTCCACGAGCACGGCCATTTCGGCCGCGCGGCCGAGGCAAGCTTCGTTTCGCAGTCGACGCTGTCGGCCGGTATCCGCGAGCTCGAATCGCTGCTCGGCGTGACGCTGGTCGAGCGCAGCCGCCGCGTGGTGCGCTTCACCACGCTCGGCGAGCAGGTGGTGGAGAAGGCGCACCGGCTGCTGCGCGAGGCCGAGGAGCTTTCGGACCTCGTGCGCGCGAGCGGCAAGCCGCTCTCGGGCACGCTGCGGATGAGCGTGATCCCGACGATCGCGCCGTTCCTGCTGCCGCGCATCCTGCCGCGGCTGCGCAAGGAACGGCCCGATCTCAAGTTGTTTCTGCGCGAGGAAACCAGCCACGACGCGGTGGAAAGCCTGCATCACGGGCGGGTCGATTGCGTGCTGCTTGCCCTGCCCTTCGCAACCGGCGAGGTCGACAAGGCGCATATCTCCGACGATCGGCTCTACGTCGCCTTCCCGAAGGACGATCCGCGCGATCCGCCTGCGGCGGTGCCGCCGTCGATGATCGACGAGGGCCGCCTGTTGCTGCTCGAGGACGGGCACTGTTTGAAGGAGCACGCACTCGCGGCGTGCAACCGGCCCGAATTGCGCGCCTCGGCGACGATGATCGGCACCAGCCTGCATACGCTGGTCCAGATGGTCGACAACGACCTCGGCCTCACCATGCTGCCGAAAATGGCGATCGACGCGGGCATCCTTCACGAAACCGAAGTCGTCGCGCGTCCGCTCAAATCGCCCGCCGCAAGCCGCGAAATCGCGTTGATCTGGCGCAAGAATTCTCCCCGCGCGAGCGATTTCGAACTGCTGGCCGACGAACTGCGCGCAGGCTGATCCGGCGGCGAATCCCAGCGCTCGCGACATTTCCGGCGCAGCAAGAGACTGTTGACGGTTTCGTGCTAAAAGCTGTGGATAACCGATTCGGGGCAACATCCGGGGGGAAGCCGCGCAGTGTGGAAAGAAATCGAAGATCGGCGATCCGAGGGCGTGCTGCACGGCCGTCGCTGGACCGACGGTGAGCACCCCGAGGTCGTAGTAGGCGATATCGCGGCGCACCCGCCCGCTACCGGCCACATCATCACTTTCGCCAACGAAAAGGGCGGCGTCGGCAAATCGACGCTGGCCTTCCACTGCGCCGTCGCACTGGCGCACGCCGGCCACCGGGTGGTGGCGGTCGATCTGGACGGCCGCCAGGCGACACTCGAACGCGGGCTTTCGTTCCGCGAGGGTACCGCGAAGATTCTCGGCGTAGCTTTGCCGATGCCGGCCCACGCCGTGCTGCACCGGCCCTGCGCGGCGCAACTGGCCCAGGAACTGCGCCGCCTAGACGCGCGCGCCGACTACATCGTGCTCGATGCGCCGGGGACCGATTGCCGCATCTTTCGCCGCGCAGTGGGGATGGCGGACACGCTGGTAACGCCGATCAACGCTTCGTTCGTCGATCTTCCCGTGCTCGGCCACGTCGATCCCGTCTCGGGACGCGCCGGGCACTCGGGTGGCTTTGCCGAAACCGTCGTGGCGCTGCGCACCGAACGTGAGCGCCAGGGTCTGCGGCCGATCGACTGGCTCGTTGCGAAGAATCGCGTACGCCATTGCGAGCGGCGGCACATCGGCCGGATCGACATAGCGCTCGCGACGCTGGCCGAGCAGAAGGATTTCCGCATCGTGCAGGGGCTGACCGAACGGGTCGCCTTCCGCGAGTTGTTCCAGTTCGGACTGACTCATCTCGATCTGGCGATGATACCCGGCGCGGCCCGCGCGAGCGCCGGGACCGTGGCCGAAGTCGCCGCCTTGCTCGGCGAGTTCGTCCAACCGGTCGCGCAGATGCGCCGACGCGTCGCGGCGGTCCCGCAGGTCCGCACATCGGCGCGAGCCCGCGCCGCCTTCCGCGAGGCACTAGCCGCCGCGATTTAGGCTCGACCCGGGCTTCCGCTCCCAAATGCCCCTATGGGGCAGAGCGGCGGAACTAAATTCTAACCGCCGGTCGAACACGTTCCGGCGCAAGCCGGCTACGCGAGCAGCAGCAGCGCGCTGTAGACCGCCGCTCCTGCCGCGAACGCCCAGAACCGGCTTTCGCGATTTTCGGGCAGTTCCTCCTTGAGAACATTCAGCACGACCCCGCCGCCGAGGATCGCGAACAGCGCCCCGACGGCTGCCGGATGAAGCGTGGTGACGAGACCGACGCCGAGCCCGGTCAGCGGCGCCGCGGCGAGCACCCATCGCCCCCTGCGTTCGTAGATTGCGCCATGGCGTTCGTGCAGCGCATGGTCGTTGACGATGAAGTGCAGGGTCATCGCGATCGCGTACATCAGCAGCGAACCGGCGCCTTCCTCTTCCCGGTGCACCAGCAAGTAACCGATCAGGCAGTTGTAGACCGCGAAGGACGCCAGATGGATCCAGAAGACCCCCGGTGCCGGCCGGCCCGCCTGCGTGGCGCCAGCGCGAGATTTCGCGCCGCACACGAATCGCTCCAGACCGTAGAACGTGGCGAGCCCCACCAGGGCCATGAGATAGACGTGGCGTTCGAGCGCCGCAAAGACTCCGCCCCCGCTCTTGGCCGCGGCACCGATCGCTTCCTGATATTCGGGCAGCTCCGGCAGAAGATGCACGAATACATAAGCGACCGAGACCCCGCCGGCGAGCGACAGCCAGATGCTGCGCGGGGTTCCCGATAGCGCCGTCAGCCTGAACCCGATCAGATGTACCAGCGCAAAGACAACGGCGATGGCGAACGCGAGCGTCGGATCGGAGACCATGCGTTAGAAGCGCCGTGCGCTACGGGCGGTTCCGCCGCCGATCAGTCCATGTGCCTGATCCCGACCCGGAGATAGTCCCAGCCGGTCACCAGCGTCAGCACAGCGGCAGTCCACAGTGTGACAATGCCCACCAGATGCGGGACATTGAAGCTCGCCTCCCCCACCGCGACCATCCAGCCCGGCAAGGCCCCGGCGAGAATCAGCGCGCCGAGCGAGACCATCTGTGCCGCCGTCTTCCACTTGGCGAGCTTGCTCACCGGCACCGAGACCTGCAGCGGACCGAGGAACTCGCGCAGGCCCGAGACGGCAATCTCGCGCATGAGGATGATCAAACCTGCGATAACGTGAAAATCGCCTGCGACCGGTCCGCGGAGCCAACCCTGCGCGGTCAACACCAGAATCACTGCGGCGACCATGATCTTGTCGGCGATCGGATCGAGGAACACCCCGAGCTTCGACACCGTGCCGCTGGACCGCGCGAGATAACCGTCGAAATAGTCGGTAAAGCCCATCAGGCAGTAGAGCAGGAAGGCGAGCAGGTAGCCGAACGCCCAGTCCGGCCACCACAGCAGGAACACCAGCAGCGGGATCGTCACGACGCGCGACAGGGTGAGTATGTTCGGCAGGTTCAGCACGGCGATATGGTCCTAGCGCCTAGAAGGCTCGGGCAAAAGCCGCGCTTTGCCCTTGTCCGCATCCGCGCGTCCTCTACAGCAGGTGCGAACCGCGAGGGGCGCCCGAAAGCAGCATGACGACATCGACGCACATCCTGCGCCGCCGCCGGTTCCTTCCCCTCTTCGTCACGCAGTTGTTCAACGCGTTCAACGATAATCTCTACAAGACCGCGATGGTCCTGTTCGTGGTCTATGTCGTCTACAATTCGGAGGCCGAGGAGGCGATGTTCAGCGCGGTGGCGTCGGGCGTCTTCATCCTGCCGTTCTTCGTCCTGTCGGCGCTGGCGGGCCAGCTCGCCGACATGCGCGACAAGGCGCGGATCGTGCGGATCGTCAAGGCATGCGAGATCGGGATCATGGCGGTGGGCGGCGCGGGCCTGTTCATCGCCTGGCAGGACATCGCGTGCGCGGCCGGTGCGGGCGAATGCCTGGTTCGCCCGCCCGCACTGTTCGCCGACGCCTCGATCCCGCTGATGCTCGCCGCGTTGTTCGCGATGGGCGTGCATTCGACCTTCTTCGGGCCGATCAAGTACGCGATCCTGCCGCAGCACCTGCACGAAGAAGAGGTTCTCGCCGGAACCGGCCTGGTCGAAGCGGGAACCTACATCGCGATCCTGTTCGGAACGATCCTCGCCGGCTGGGTCCCGGTCGAGGTGGCCGCTGCGCTCGTTTTCGTGATCGCAGTGGTCGGCTATCTCACCTCGCGTTACGTGCCGTCTGCGCCGCCGCAAGGCGAAATCGAACCGATCGACCTCCACATCTTCCGTTCGTCCTACGTCCTCGTGCGCAACACGATGCACGACAACCGCGTATTCCTTGCGATCATGGCGATCAGCTTCTTCTGGACGATCGGCGCGGTGCTGTTCATCCAGTTCCCGCCGCTGGCCAAGAACGTGCTGACCGCCAGCAAGGAGGTCGCAAGCCTGTTCCTCGTGATCTTCTCGATCGGGGTCGCGATCGGCTCGGTTTCGGTCAACGCGCTGCTCAAGGGCACCGTGTCGGCGCGCTATTCGCCCGTCTCGATCATCGTCATGGCCCTGTTCGTGGTGGCCTTCTATCTGGTTTGCAGGTGGTGGACCCCGGCACAGGGCGATGCGCTGATGGACGTCGGCCGGTTCCTGGCGCAGCCGCTGGCGGTCCCTCTGCTGCTGAGCCTGCTCGGGATAGCGGTAGCGGGCGGAATGTTCGTCGTGCCGCTCTATGCCTTCCTGACGACCTTCGTTCCCAAGACCCAGACCGCGCGCACGATCGCGGCGAACAACATCGTCAATTCGGGGGCGATGGTCGCGGGCTCGCTGCTAGCGGTCGGGCTCAGCGCGCTCGACGTCGCGATCGAGGATCAACTGCTGCTGAGCGCCGCGATGTGCCTGGTCTCGAGCTGGCTGGGCAGGCTGCTCTACGCAGCCGAGACCGCCGCCCTCGCCAAGTGAGCGCTCAGAGGATGAACGCGGTTATCCCTACCACGCAACTGACATAGGCGCTGGCGAAGCCGCGGACGTCGGACAGCGACAACCGCCATGCCCCAGTCTCGGCCTCGTCGCGGCCCGCTGCGCGACGAACGTGGGGCGGCAGGCTCGCCCGGAACGGATGACGGGCGGTTTCGTCGGTGAGAACAAGTGATCTGCGCATGGTGAGGACGTTAACGATTCGCTAACCATTCGGCTCCCCCCGATTGGCCGCTGTCGCATCGCGGGACAATTTCATTCCTGTAACGACGCGCATACGGAAAAGGGCCGCCATCGCTGACGACCCTCTCCACCGAGCTGCTCGAGCTCGCATTCAAGGCAGCATCAGACTTTGTCGCCGAGCGCACCCTTGACCGCGCCCTTGCGGTTTTGCGCCTCGCCCTTACGCTCCTGAGCCTTGCCTTCCGCATCCAGCCGAGGGTTTCCGCTTATCTCGCCGGCGGCCTGCTTCGCGTTGCCCGCGACCTCGTTTGCCACGCCCTTGGTCTTGTCCTTGAGTTCACCCATCGATCGATCTCCTGCAGTGAAACGGCGGCCCGATTGCGCGCCATCTTACGGGATCAATGCTCGCGATGCTGCGCGGGTTCCGCGCTAAGCCCCTGCCATCGAAAGAATTTTCTTCCATTCAGCCGGGCGCACCTCGGACACAGACAGCCGCGACTGGCGGACCAGTTCCATATCTTCGAGCGTTGGTTCGGCCTTCACCTGCTTGAGCGTGACCGGCTGCGGCAGCTTCTCCTTGGGCTTTACCTTTACCGCCGCCCATTTGCCCGTCGGATCACTCGGATCGGTGATCCCGGCGACACTGATCTCGACGATCCCGACGATCTCCAGCCCGATGTTCGAATGGTAGAAGAACGCCTGGTCACCCACCTTCATCGCGGCGAGATTGTTCTTCGCGCGATGGTTGCGCACCCCGTCCCACGTCCCCTCGCCTTCGGCGACGAGGTCGTCCCAGCCGTAGACGTCGGGTTCGGATTTCATCAGCCAGTAGCGTGGCACGCAGGCAACTCCTCGGGTTCGGTTTCGGTTGCCTCGGCAATAGCGAGACCGAAGCCGACAGACCACAGCCGCCGGTCCGCCCGCCCCGAACAACGATCAACCTTAGTTAACTTCATCTTTATCCGTCTCGGGCAAGAAGACCGCGAGGGAACCAGGGGGCAAGGCGGCAGATGGCCGCCGCACATATGAGACGCGACGATACGACACGATCCGGCAGCGCCAAGGCGGAGCGCGACCTTGTCGCGGCGGGAATTGCCGTAGCCGCTATCATCATGTTCGTAGGTACGGGCAGCGCCGTGCTTCCCCGAATCGTAAGCGCGTGGACCGGCGCGGGCGAGGCGCCCGACATACTGCTGGTCAACGCCCTGCTGCTCAACGTCGCCCTGATCATCTTCGGCTGGCGGCGCTACAACGAGCTGATGCACGAAATCGCAGAGCGCAAGGCGGCCGAGGAGCGCGCGCGAATGCTCGCCGAGACCGATCCGCTCACCGGGTGTCTCAATCGTCGCACTCTGCCGCCTGCGACCGACGACCTGATCGCGCTCTGTGCCGACAGCGACAGCGCGGTTGCGGTGATCATGGTCGACCTCGACAATTTCAAGCAGGTCAACGATCTCAACGGCCACGCGGCGGGCGACAGCGTGCTGCGCCAGACCGCCGAACGGATTTGCGCCGTGGCCCCGCGCGACACGCTGGTTGCACGGCTCGGCGGCGACGAATTCGTCTGCGTTCTGCCTTACGACTTGGCGCAACCCGATCGCGTCGACCGCCTGGTGCAGCGGATGATCGCCCGGATCGCCGAGCCGATCGAGATTGCGGGCTGCGCGGCCGAGATCACCGTATCGGTCGGAGTTTCCTCGAACCTGCCCGACCTCGATGGGGATGCGGCCAGACGATCCGATGCGCAGGCGCTCATGCGCCGCGCCGATATCGCGATGTACCACGCCAAGAAGCGCGGCAAGAACTGCTACTATTGGTTCGAGCCGCAGATGGAGAACGAGCTGCGCTTCCGCAGCTCGCTCGAGGCGGGCATTCGCGCCGGCCTCGCGAATGGTGAGTTCGTGCCCTACTACGAGCAGCAGATCGAGCTGGAGAGCGGCGAGCTTACCGGGTTCGAGATGCTCGCGCGGTGGAATTCGCCCAAGCTCGGCCAGGTTTCGCCCGAGGTATTCATCCCCATCGCCGAGGATATCGGGGTGATCGCCACGCTGTCCGAACAGTTGATCGCACGCGCGCTGGAGGATGCCAAGGAGTGGGATCCCGCGCTCACGCTCTCGGTCAACATCTCGCCAATCCAGCTCAACGACCCGTGGTTCTCGCAGCGTCTGCTCAAGCTGCTGGTGGCGCACAACTTCCCGCCGCAGCGGTTCGAGATCGAGATCACCGAGAGCTGCCTGCACGAGAACCTTGCGCTCGTCCGCTCGATGATCGTCAGCCTCAAGAACCAGGGCATCAAGATCAGCCTCGACGATTTCGGCACCGGCTATTCGAGCCTCGCGCAGCTCCGCTCGCTGCCGTTCGACCGGATCAAGATCGATCGCAGCTTCGTGAGCGAGCTCGGCCAGGGCGGCGACGGCTCGAAGATCGTCAACGCGATCGTCACGCTCGGCGAGGGGCTGGGCATGCCGATCACCGCCGAGGGGATCGAGGACGATGCGATCCTCGCCAGCCTGCGCGATCTCGGCCGACTGAAGGGCCAAGGCTATATCTACGGCCGCCCCGAGACGATCGAGCAGGTGCGCGAACGCCTCCAGGCGCTCGGGCGACTCGCTGGACCCGGCCTCACTGCGACCGAGCCGGCGGACGATTCGGCGGACGCGGCGCAGACCAGCCGGAGCGCCTGACACTGGACGCGCCCCTGCGCGAGGCATAGATGCGCCGGGCGATGCGCGTTCATTTCACCAAGATGCACGGCCTGGGCAACGACTTCGTCGTGCTCGACGCGCGCGTCGAGGCGCTGCCCGAAGTGAATTCCGCCGTCGCCGCAGCGTTGGCCGATCGCCGCACCGGCATCGGATGCGATCAGGTGATCGTGCTCGAACCGTGTGCCGCGGCCGATTTTCGCATGCGTATTTTCAACGCCGACGGCGGCGAGGTCGAGGCGTGCGGCAACGCCTCGCGCGCGGTCGCGCTGCTGCACGGCGCACCGGCGTGCGTCGAGACCGCGGGGGGCACGATCCGCGTCGAGCCCGCCGAGGGCGGCGCGAGCGTCGACATGGGCGCGCCGCGCTTCGGGTGGGACGAGATTCCGCTCGCCTATGCGATGGACACGCTGGCGATGCCGGTCGGGTGGGAGCCGCTGGCAAACCCGATGGCGGTCAACGTCGGCAATCCGCACGTGGTGTTCTTCGTCGACGACTGCGACGCGATCCCGCTCGAGACGCTCGGGCCCGAGATCGAGCACGATCCGCTGTTTCCCGAGCGCGTGAACGTCAACGTCGCCACGGTCGAGGCGCCCAACCGCATCCGGCTGCGCGTGTGGGAGCGCGGCGCGGGCCTGACGCGCGCCTGCGGCACCGGCGCCTGCGCCACCGCGGTCGCGGCGATGAAGCGCGGGCTGGTCGAGCACGAGGTCGAGGTTCACCTGCCCGGCGGCGCGCTGACGATATCGTGGAGCGCCGACGGCCGCATCGCGATGGCCGGCCCGGCGGCCGAAGCCTATCGCGGCAGCTTCGAGTGGAGCGATTTCGCGTGAGCGCAGGCGCGGAGGTTATCTCGCTCGGCTGCCGTCTCAACATCGCCGAGAGCGAGCGCATCCGCGCGATGCTTGCGGACGAGCGCGACGTGGTGGTGGTCAACAGTTGCGCAGTCACCGCCGAGGCGGTGCGCAGTACACGCCGTGCGATTCGCAAGGCGCGCCGTGAGCGACCCGAAGCGCGTCTGCTCGTCACCGGCTGTGCGGCCGAGATAGAGCGCGAGCACCTCGCCGCCATGCCCGAGGTCGACGGGCTCGTCGCCAACGCGCGCAAGCTCGATTTTCGCAGTTACAACGCGAGCCAGCCGACGCGGCGGCCCGAGACTACCCATCACACCCGCGCGTTCGTCGCGGTGCAGAACGGGTGCGATCACGCCTGCACCTTCTGTGTGATCCCTCAGGGCCGCGGACCGAGCCGTTCGCTGGCGATCGCGCAAGTCCTCGTCGAAGTGGAGCGGCATCTGGCGCAGGGCGCATGCGAGGTTGTGCTCACCGGCGTCGACGTCACCTCGTGGGGGCACGACCTGCCCGGACGCCCTCCCCTCGGTCGGTTGGTACAGTCGATCCTCGAGGCATTCCCCCAGTTGCCGCGCCTGCGCATGTCCTCTCTTGACGGGATCGAGGTCGATCCGCAGCTGTTCGAGCTGTTCGCGCACGAGGCGCGGATGATGCCGCACCTCCACCTCTCGCTCCAGCACGGCAACGACCTGATCCTCAAGCGCATGAAGCGCCGCCACTTGCGCGCCGACGCGGTCGAGCTGGTCGCGCGGCTCAAGGTGGCGCGGCCCGAGATCGCGATCGGGGCGGACCTCATCGCTGGCTTCCCCACCGAGAGCGCGGCCGCGCACGCCGACAACCTCTCGATCGTGCGCGAGCTCGCGATCGTTCACGGCCATGTCTTCCCCTATTCGCCGCGTCCCGGCACCCCCGCCGCGCGCATGCCGCAAGTCGCGGGCGACACGATCAAGGCCCGCGCTGCCGAGCTGCGCGCCGAAGTCGCTCGCGTGCGCGACGTTTGGCTCGACAGCCTCGTCGGCACCGCGCAGAGCGTGCTCGCCGAAAGCGACGGCACCGGCTATGGCCCCGCTTTCGCACGCGTCGCGGTCCCTGCGGGCACTCCGCGCGGCGCGATCCTCGAAGTAACTCCCACGCGACACGAGAAAGGCCTGCTCTCATGAGCGAGACGAGCTGGAGCGAGCGGCTCTTCGGCGGCTTCCGCAAGACCTCCGAACGCCTCTCGACCAATCTGAGTGGCGCGGTGGGCACGGCGAAGCTCGACGACGCCACGCTCGACGATGTCGAGGATGCTCTGATCCTGTCCGATCTCGGCCCCTCGGCGGCGGCGCGCATCCGCACGCGGCTCGCCGAAAAGCGCTTCGGGCTCGAGATCTCGGAGCGCGAACTCAAGGAAGCGGTGGCCGAGGAAATCGCCGCGATCCTGCGCCCGGTAGCCAAACCGCTCGAGATCGTGGCCTTTCCACGCCCGCAGGTCATCCTCGTGATCGGAGTCAACGGCAGCGGAAAGACGACCACCATCGCCAAGCTGGCGCACTGGTTTCAGGAGGACGACTACGGCGTCATGCTCGCCGCGGGCGACACCTTCCGCGCCGCCGCGATCGGCCAGCTCGCGACCTGGGCGGAGCGGATCGGGGCGCCGATCGTGCGTGGCCCCGAAGGCGGCGACCCGGCGAGCGTGGTGTTCGACGGGGTCAAGGCCGCGACCGAACAGGGCATCGACGCGCTGGTGGTCGACACCGCCGGACGGCTCCAGAACAAGCGCGAGCTGATGGACGAGCTTGCGAAGATCCGCAAAGTTCTCGGCCGGCTGAACCCCGAAGCGCCGCACGACGTGGTGCTGGTACTCGACGCAACCAACGGCCAGAACGCATTGAACCAGATCGACGTGTTCAAGGAGGTCGCCGGAGTAACGGGCCTGATCATGACCAAGCTCGACGGCACCGCGCGCGGCGGCGTGCTGGTCGCCGCGGCCGAGCAATACGGGCTGCCGATCCACGCGATTGGTGTGGGCGAGAAGATCGACGACCTGCGCCCGTTCGACCCCGACCTCGTCGCGCGCGTAATCGCAGGAGTGGCGTGATGGCCGAAGCGAAGCAGAAATCCGGCTGGCTCAACATCCTCGTCGACTACGGGCCGCTGCTCGTGTTTCTCGGCACCTACAAATTCTACGCGCCCGACGATCCGGGGCCGCTGGGAGAGATCGCCGCGGTGATCCGCGGCACGATCGCCTTCATGGTCGCCGCGGTCGCTGCGCTGGCGTTCTCGAAATGGAAGTTCGGCCGCGTCTCGCCGATGCTGTGGCTCTCGACCGCGCTGATCGTCGGCTTCGGCGCGCTCACCATCTGGCTGCGCGACGAGAGCTTCATCCAGATCAAGCCGACCGCGATCTACCTGCTGTTCGGCACCGCTCTGGTGATCGGCTGGCTGCGCGGCAAGGCGCTGCTCGAAATCCTGCTCGGCGCCGCGTTCGAGGGGCTCGACCGGGAAGGCTGGCTCAAGCTCTCGCGCAACTGGGCGTTCTTCTTCTTCGCGCTCGCCGCGCTCAACGAGGTGCTGCGTGCCACGCTCTCGTTCGAGAGCTGGCTCTGGGCCAAGCTGTGGGTGTTCCTGCCGCTGAGCTTCCTCTTCACCTTCTCCCAGATCCCGATGCTGCTGCGGCACGGGCTCGCGGCCGAGGGGGTCGAGGAAGAAGAGCAGACGCCGCCGCCGACGGCGTAGCGATTCAGATTTCGACCTGGCTGCCCAATTCGACCACGCGGTTGGTCGGAAGGCGGAAGAATTCCATCGCGGTCGCCGCGTTGCGCAGCATCCACGAGAAGATTTTCTCGCGCCAGACCATCATGCTCGGGTTCTTCGACGGCAGCAGCGTCTGGCGGCTGAGGAAGAAGCTCGTCTGCATCATGTCGAACTCGCCGCCGCACTGCCGCACCCGGTGCAGCGCGGCGGGCACGTCGGTCTCCTCCATGAAGCCGTAGCGCAGCACCATCCGGTAGAACCCGTCGCCGAGGTCGTCGTACTCGCTGCGGCATTCGGCATCGACGTAGGGCACCTCGGCGATCTCGACCGTCAGGATCACCACGCGTTCGTGCAGCACCTTGTTGTGCTTGATGTTGTGCAGCAGCGCCGAGGGAACGCCGGCGGTGCTCGAGGCCATGAAGATCGCCGTGCCCGGTACCCGCGTGGCGCTGTTCTTGGCGGACTTGGCGAAGATTTCGATCGGCAGCGCGACTTCGCTCATCCGGTCGCGCATCAGCTTGCGGCCGCGAGCCCAGGTGGTGAGGAAAGTGAAGGCGATCGCGCCCACCAGCAGCGGGAACCAGCCGCCGTCCGGCACCTTGGGCAGATTCGCGCCGAAGAACGCGCCATCGACCAAGAAGAACAACGCAGCGACCGGAATCGCCATCCACAGCTTCCAGCGCCATACGGCGATGAACAGCACCGCCATCAGACAGGTGTCGATCAGCATCGCGCCGGTTACCGCGATGCCGTAGGCGCTCGCGAGGTTGGACGAGTTCTGGAAGGTGATCACGAGCAGGATCACCGCAATCATCAGCACCCAGTTGACGAATGGAATGTATATCTGGCCGTGCGCCGTCTCGCTCGTGTGCAGGATCGACAGGCGCGGCACGAAGCCGAGCTGGATCGCCTGGTGGGTGACCGAGAACGCACCGGAAATGACCGCCTGGCTGGCGATGAAGGTCGCGGCCGTCGCCAGCAGCACCAGCGGCAGACGAAAGTCGTCGGGCGCCATCAGGAAGAAGGGATTTCGGATCGCCTCGGCCGCAGCGGCCGCCTCGAGGCCGAGAATCATCGCCGCTTGCCCGAAATAGTTGAGCAGCAAGCACGGCATGACGAACCCGAACCACCCGATCCGCAAAGGCCCGCGGCCGAAGTGCCCCATGTCGGCATAGAGCGCTTCAGCGCCGGTCACCGCGAGCACGACCGAACCGAGCGCGAGGAACCCGAGCAGCTTGTCGGTCATGAAGAACTGCACCGCGTACCAGGGATTCAACGCGACCAGCACCCCGGGGTTCTGCACGATCTGAATCAAACCAAGAACCGCCAGGGTCGAGAAGTAGGCGATCATCACCGGCGCAAACAGCCTCGCCACCTTTGCCGTGCCGCGACGCTGAATCAGGAACAGGCCGATCAGCAGCACCAGTGCGATCGGAATGACCAAGGGCTCGAGGCTTTCCTCCACCGTCGTCAGCCCTTCGACCGCCGAAAGCACCGAGACCGCCGGTGTAATCATGCTGTCGCCGTAGAACAGCGCGGTGGCGAACACCCCCAGCATCACCGCGAGCCAACCATATCCGGTTCGCCCGATTCGACTCGAGATCAGCGCCACGAGCGCGAGCGTACCGCCCTGCCCCTTGTTGTCGGCGCGCATCAGAATGGTGACGTATTGGAGCGAGACGATGATCGTCATCGCCCAGAAGATCAGGCTCAGCACCCCGAGCAGGTGCAGCGTGTCGAGCGCGAGCGGATGCGGACCCGCGAAAGTCTCGCGGAAGGCGTAGATCGGGCTGGTGCCGATGTCGCCGAAGACGATCCCGATCGCGCCCACTGCGAGCGCCGCCTTGGAAGCGCTCGCGCCATGCGCACGCGGTGCGGCGCCCTCGGGGACCGGGTCGTCGAGTTGCGCGGACGTTTCGCTCATAGAATCGGCGTTCCCGTATTCATCCGGTACTGCCTCGATCGCGACCTGTTGCAAAGGCGGCGGCGCTTAGCACCCCGCCTTCGCGCCTGCAACACGCGCCGAGGGCGCGTCTATTGCGGGGGCATGCCCGCCAACATCGCCTCGAGCCGGTCGAGCCGTTTGCGCATCGGCGCGACCCATTGGGCGCCTTCGGGCGCAGCCTCGATCATCCCTCCCCAGATGTCGCGCGTATCCTGCGGCCGCCCGCCGCGCAGCAGCGCGATGCCAAGGAAATAGGGCGCCGCCGGATGGCCGGGCGCAGCTTCCTCGGCCTTGGCGTAAGCATATATCGCAGCCGGGGTGGGATTGCCGTCGGCGTGTTCGACAAGCGCATTGCCCAGCGCGACCCAGGCCTCGGCGTTGCCCGGGTTGTCCGCGACTTCGCCGCTCAGAATCTGCGCGGCGTCGGCATATTGCCCCCGCCGTGCGAAGCCGTCCGCGACGACTACGAAATTGCTCGCCGGCATCGTCGCGTCGAACAGCTCGCGCCGTGCTTCGATCATCGCCGACCCTTCCGGGCTGGCTTGCGGCGCGGCGTCCTTGGGCGCCGAGGGCATGGCCGGCCGGCCCTGCGTGGCATAGCCGGCGAGGCCGAACAGGAGCGCGGCGCCGAACGCCGGCCAGCCCGCGCGCGGCAGCCGCAACGCAAAGGCGGCAAACAGAAACACTGCACCGGCAAGCGCGATTGCGGGGAGCCAGCTCATTCAACCCTCCGGAAGCGGCGCCAGAGAATCGCCCCGGCGATCACCAGCAGAAGCAGCGGCACCGCGAAGAGCGGCCAGGTCGTCTCGCTCACCGTCGGCGCATAGCTCACATAGTCGCCATAGCGCGCGACCAGCCAGGCGCGGATCGCTTCGGGCTCCTCGCCCGCGGCTATGCGGGTCCGGACCTGATGGCGCATGTCGCCCGCCATGGGCGCATCGCTGTCGGCGATCGACTGGCTCTGGCACTTGAGACAGCGCAGCGTTTCCATCAGCGTCTGCGCCTCGGCCTCAGCGCGCGGATCGTCGAGCTGGCGGTAAGCGTAGGGCGCCGGTGGAAGGGTCTGTTGGGCCAAGACCGGGACGGCCAGTAAGGCACCCGAAAGCACCAACAAGGCTCGACGCGAACGGTGAGAGGGCGCGCTCACTGCCCCGCCTTCCGCAGTTCTTCGAGCAGGATCGGCACATGCTCCGCCCGAACGTCGCCGATGTGCTGATAGGTGATCGTTCCTTCGCCATCGATCACGAAAGTCTCGGGCACGCCCGAAGAACCGATCGCGAGCTGGACTTGCGAGAGGTCATCGGCGCCGATCCGGCTGTAGGGATTGCCGTAGCGCGCCAGGAACGCGGCGACATCCTCCGGCCGGTCGCGGATCGCGATACCGACGATCTCGGCCCCTTCCCGCCGCAACCGCTCGAGCTGCGGTGCCTCGGCGATGCAGGGCAGACACCAGCTCGCCCATATGTTGAGCAGGCGCGGCTTGCCGTCGCGGAAATCGGCGGTCGAGAGCCCGGGTGTGCCGTCGATCGCGGGCGGCAGGTCGAACTGCGGCAGCGGTTCGCCGATCATCGCGCTCGGGATGAACTCGTCCTTTGGCTGGGTGAGCTGGTAGCCCGCCACGCCGAGGAACAGCGCGAACAGCAGCAGGGGAATCCACCACCAGCGCATCACGCCGTCTCCGCCCGCCGCTCGGCCGAACGAGTGCGAACCGCTCGGCGCTTCAGGTCGGCGAACACTCGCCCCACGAGCGCGAGCACGCCGCCGAGCGCGATCAGCATGCCGCCGTACCAGATGAAGGTCACGAACGGCTTCCACCACAGGCGCAGCTGCCAGCGCCCCGGTCCCGCCTCGTTGCCGACCACCGCGTAAAGTTGTCCGTTCCAGCGGGTCGCGAGGGCGCTCTCGGTGGTCTGCTGCGGCGGTGCCCAGAAGTTGCGCGATTGCGGATCGAGGGCGATGGGCTCGCTGCCCGCGTGGCTGGCCAGAAGATGGCCTTCCAGCGCAGTCCAGTTCGGGCCGGCGGTGGGCGCGACGCCGGCCAGCGTGACCTGCCAGGGCCCCACCTGCGTCGAATCTCCGATCGCCACTGCAGCCAGCTTTTCTTCCGAAAAGGCCGTTTCGCTCGCCATCCCGAACAGCGCGACCGCGATCCCGAAATGCGCGATCACCATGCCCCAGGCCGCCAGCGGCACGCGGGTCAGCCGCCGCCCGCGCAGCGGCAGGAAGCTGGCGATCGCGAGCCCGGCCGAGATCGCGAGGCCGAGGAAGGCGAGCAGGCTCATCCCGCCCAGCGCAAGCGCCGCCACGGCCCCGGCGAGCATTGCCACGCCCGCCAGCACCAGCGGCTTCTGCACCCGCGCCAGCGAATCGCGGCGCCAGCGCAGCAGCGGGCCGACCGCCATGACCAGCAGCATCGGCACGACGAAGATCGCGCCCACCGGGTTGAAATAGGGCGGACCGACCGACACGCGCACGTCGAACGCTTCGGTCAGCAGCGGGTAGAGCGTGCCGAGGAGCACGATCCCGAGCACTGCGCTCAGCATCACGTTGTTGAACACCAGCGCGCCCTCGCGACTGGTGACGGAGAACCGCTGCCCCTCCGCAATCGCGCCAGCGCGCGTCGCGAACAGCGCCAGTGCGCCGCCGATGTAGAGCGCAAGCAGCGCGAGGATGAAGGTGCCGCGTTCGGGATCGACCGCGAAGGCGTGAACGCTGGTGAGAATGCCCGAGCGGACGAGGAAGGTGCCGACCATCGACATCGAGAACGCGACCACGCCGAGCATGATCGTCCACGCGCGCAAGGCGTCGCGCGCCGCCAGCACGCTTGCCGAATGGAGCAGCGCGGTCGCCGCGAGCCAGGGCATCAGGCTGGCGTTCTCGACCGGATCCCAGAACCACCAGCCGCCCCATCCGAGCTCGTAGTAAGCCCAGTACGAACCGGCGGTGATTCCGAGTGTCAAGAACACCCAGGCGCCGAGCACCCACGGCCGCATCACGCGCGCGAACTCTGGGTTCACCTGCCGCGTCAGCAGCGCGCCGACCGCGAAGCTGAACGCGACCGACAGCCCGACATAGCCGAAGTAGAGCGTCGGCGGATGGAACGCGAGGCCGATGTCCTGCAGCAGGGGGTTCAGCCCGAGCCCCTCGATCGCAGGCTGCGGCAGGCGTTCGAATGGGTTCGAGCTGAAGATCAGGAACGCGTAGAACCCAAGGCCGACGAAAGCCTGCGCGGCGAGCGTCGCCAGCATGGTCCGTTCGGGCAGGCGCCGCTCGACCAGCGCGATCAGCGCGCCCGACAGCGCCATGACGGTGATCCAGAGCAGCATCGAGCCCTCGTGGTTGCCCCAGGCCCCGGCGAGCTTGAAGATCATTGGCTTGGCCGAATGCGAGTTCGTCGCGACCAGCTTCACCGACAGATCGGTCACCGCGAACAGCCATAGCAGCGTCACGAAGGCGAAGCCGCAGATCAGCCCTTGCGCGATCGCCGCGGGCCGCACCAGCGCGGCGAGATCGCTCCCGCCCGCGCGCTGCGCCATCGCTCCGGCGTAGAGCTGCAACGCCGCGAGCGCCGCCGCGAGCCACAGCGCCGCAAGGCCGAGCTCGGCGGTCAAGCGCCTTCCTCCGTCTCGGCGACGACTTCGCGCTTCTGGTGCTCGGTCATCTCCTGCAATTCCCGCGGCACGTAGTTCTCGTCGTGCTTGGCGAGCAGGTTGTCGGCGATGAACGTGCCGTCGGCGGCGAGCCGTCCTTCGGCCACCACGCCCGAACCTTCGACGAACAGGTCGGGCAGGATGCCCGCGAAGCGCACCGGCACCCGCGCCTTGCCGTCGCCGACCACGAAGGCGATCGTCACCCCATCCGCCAGCGTCTCGATCGAGCCTTGCTGGACCATGCCGCCGAGGCGCACCGCCTGGCCGGTTTCGGGCGGGTTCGCGACCATCTGCTCAGGCACGTAGAAATAGCTCGCCTGGCTGCGCAGCGCCCAGGCGGCGAGCAGGCCCGCGCCGATCAGCGCGACCAGCGCGATCACGACCAGCACCAGCCGCTGATGTTTGGGCTTGAGCGCGCTCACTTGCGGCGCGCCTCGTCGCGGCGGCGCTCGGCGCGCTTCATGTCCCACCACGCCCAGGCGACCAGCGCCAGCGTGGCGAGCACCCCTACGGCATAGGCCGCGATCACGAAGTTCCATTGGTCGAGCGCCTCGCGCATCACGCCGCCTCGCTCGCCTTGCGCCGCAGCCGCGCCTCGGCCTGCACGTCGCCGAGCAGCGCCCGCATTCGCGCGAGCACGACGCCGCCGAAGATCAGCGAGAAACCGAGCACCGCGACGAGCAGCGGCACGAGAAACGTCGCGTCGATCGCGCTCCCGCCCATCGTGATGCTGGCGGGCTGGTGGAGCGAGTTCCACCACACGACCGAGCGGTTGATGATCGGAATGTTGATCGCGCCCACCAGTCCGAAGATCGCCGGAATACGGCTCGATGCGCCCTCGCGCGCGGCCGCCTGCGCCAGCGCGATATAGCCGAAGTAGAGGAACAGCAGCACCAGCATGGAGGTCAGCCGCCCGTCCCACACCCACCATGTGCCCCAGGTCGGGCGGCCCCAGATCGAGCCGGTGGCGAGACACACCGCGGTGAAGACCATGCCCGGCACCGCCGCCCCGCGCGCGGCAAGATCGGCGAGCGGGTGGCGCCAGACGAGATAGACGAGGCTGGCGATCGCGATCGCGGTCCATCCGCCCATGCCGAGCCAGGCGGCGGGCACGTGAAGGAAGAGGATACGCACGGTCTCGCCCATCAGCCGGTCGGGCGGGACGACGAACAGACCCCACGCCAGCGCAGCACCCGCGAGCACGAGCCCGCTGGCGAGCAGCAGCGGGGTCAGCCAGCGCGCGAGCGACAGGAACCGCTTGGGATTGGCGAAGCCGTGCATCGATGAAATCCGTCCGCCTGCCGCAATGGCAGGGCGCGGCCCCACCCGCAAGGTCTGGATCAGCGTCCGATCAGCTTTTGCGCCATGCGATCGGCGACGAGGTCGGGCGAAACGCCGCTCGCATCGCTCTCGCGCCAGATTTCCTCGAGCCGACCGGGGATCAACGCAATGCGCTTACGCACCTCGTTGATGTCGCACGGGTCGCCGTGGCGGCGGCACAGGTACTCGAGGGTGACGCTGATGATCCCGCCGGCATTGATGACGTAGTCGGGCGCGTAGAGGATGCCGCGCTCGGCGAGCATCGCCCCGTGCTGCGCGCGTGCGAGCTGGTTGTTGGCGCCGCCCGCAACGATCGGCGTGTCGAGCCTGGCGATGCCCTCGTCGTCGAGAATCGCACCGAGCGCGTTGGGGCTGAACACGTCACACGAAACGCTCATGACGGCGTCGGGCGCGGCAGTCGCGGCTCCAAGTTCGTCGGCCAGTTTCCCGGCGCGGTCCTCGTTGATATCGGACAGCGTCAGCTTCGCGCCGTCCTTCGCCAGCAGGCGCGCGACGCCGCCGCCGACGCTGCCGGTGCCCTGGATCGCGACGTGGACGCCCTTGATCGTTGCCTTGCCCAGCTTGTGCTGCACCGCGGCCTTGATGCCGTGGTAGATGCCCATCGCGGTGAAGGGCCCCGGATCGCCGCCTGCGGCGCCCTCGCCCGCCACCGGCAGTCCGGAGACGTATTCGGTGCGCTGCGACACCGCGACCATGTCGGCCTCGCCAATCCCGACGTCCTCCGCCGTGACGTAGCGCCCGCCCAGCGCATCGACCGCATCGCCGAACGCGGCGAGCATCTCGGGCGTCTTGGTGCCGCCCTTGTCCGCCAGAATCACCGCCTTGCCGCCGCCCATCGGGAGGCCGGCCATGGCGTTCTTGTAGCTCATCCCGCGGCTGAGGCGCAGCGCATCGCGCATCGCATCCTTCGCCTCGGCGTAATGCCAGAAACGCGTGCCGCCCGCCGCCGGGCCGAGGTGGGTCGAATGAAGCGAAATGATCGCGGTCAGCCCCGACTTGCGGTCGCGCACGAGCTGCACCAGCTCGTGATCGTCGTAGTCCGGTTCGGTCCAGAAAGCCGTCATGTCGAGAAAGAGCCCCGTGCCAACACACGGCAACAATTGGGGAAAATGGGGCGATCGAGGGGTCTCGAACCCCCGACCTCCGGTACCACAAACCGGCGCTCTAACCAACTGAGCTACGATCGCCACATACCCCGGCCCGGAAGGGCCTGCCGTGCAAGGCGGGGCTGATACGCCCCTGCACCGCGCGGTCAACCCGCGAGTAGCGGGGGCGCGCGCCTGTTGCACAAGCATAGGACTTTGGGAAGCGAAAACTGCGCGCGCGCGCGTTACACGTAAGAATCTTACGCGCTTGCCGCGTGTCGTGCGGCAGCTATCCTTCGCCAATGCTCGCACCCGGCGAATCCAGTGCCGACCGGCTTCTCGCTCACCCCGGCGTGCAGCGCGTCCCCAACGCCAAGGCCGAACTGTTCCAACGCAGGGACTTCGTTCCGCCTGCCCTGTGCAATGCGCTGATCGCACTGATCGACGCCGAGCGCCGTCCCTCGACCATTGCCGACGACAACGGCGACGCCTATTTCCGCACCAGCGAGACGTGCGATCTCGCGCCCGAGAACGAGGCGGTGCGTCAACTCGAAGCGATGCTCACCGAGCTTTCGGGGATCGATCCCGCGCATGGCGAGCCGCTCCAGGGCCAGCGCTACGCCGTGGGGCAGGAGTTCAAGCCGCACACCGACTACTTCGCGCCCGACGGCGCCGATTTCGTCACCTACTGTTCGGTCGCCGGCCAGCGCACCTGGACGTTCATGATCTACCTCAACGCGGCCGAAGCCGGCGGCGCCACCCGGTTCAAGGCTATCGGCAAGACCTTCCAGCCCGAGGTCGGCAAGCTGCTCGCGTGGAACAATCGCCGCCCCGACGGCAGCGGCAACCCGAACACGCTCCATCACGGGATGAAGGTGCGCAAGGGGCTCAAGTACGTGATCACCAAGTGGTATCGCGAGCGGGAGTGGGGTTGATCGGGTCAAACGACAAAGGGCGGCCCCGCGGGACCGCCCTTCGTTCGCGGCGCGAGGCCGCAACTTGCGATAGCTCAGCCCTTCTTGAGCGAGAGCCCGCCGAAGCGCTTGTTGAACTGCGCGACACGGCCGCCTTCCTGGATCTGCTGCTTGCCGCCGGTCCAGGCCGGGTGGCTGGTCGGATCGATGTCCAGCGTCAGCGTGTCGCCCTCGCTGCCCCAGGTGGAGCGCGTCTGGAATTCGGTGCCATCGGTCATCTTGACCGTGATGGTGTGATAGTCGGGATGCGTGTCGGCCTTCATGGCGTGGTGTCCTTTGCATATGACCGGTTCCGACCGGCCGGCAATCTCGGGAAAGGCGCGCGCCTAATCGGGATTGCTTTGGAAAGCAACCCCGATCAGGGCACCTGTTTGGCCTCAAGCGCCGGCGCTCGCATTCGCTCGCTTGGCTATCCTCGGGCCTTCGGCGCGTAGTTTATCCTGAGCGGCTGCTGCAAGCAGCCAGCCGAAGGGGGCGCGCGGTCGCGCTTGCGAGGCCTGCGGCCTCGGACCTTTCCCGGCCATTGTCGTCAGGCGAAATCCCGGTCCGCGACTAGCGGACCGCAAGGCCGAACGGCCGCCCGGAGCGCTTTGCGCGGAGGAAGCCAAGGGGCGCGAATGCGCCCCGCCCGGCGTTTGAGGCGCCAAGCAAAAGACTCCGACCGCAGCGGCCCGACCGAAGGGAGGAACAGCCGCGAGGACGCACCCGCGGATGCGGGTGCGCAATCAGGAAGGAGGGTCCGCGATCATCGCCGTGAACTCGGCTTCCGATGTCGTCTTGCCGTCCACGCTCGCCCGGCCCTTGAACTTGTAGACCCGGCTGCGCTTCTGGAGGAACTCGACTTCGAGATCGAGCAAGCATCCAGGGGTCACGGGCGCGCGGAACTTGGCGTTCTCGATACCCATGAAATAGACCAGCTTGCCGGTCCCCGCGAGCTCGAGCGTCTCGATCCCGAGAATCGCGGCGGCCTGCGCCATCGCTTCCACCTGGAGCACGCCGGGCATGATCGGCGCGCCCGGGAAGTGCCCCTGGAAAAAGTCCTCGTTGAACGTAACCGCCTTTACCGCGTGAATCTTCTCGCCGAGGTCGATCGACTGCACTCGATCGACCAGCAGCAGCGGATAGCGGTGCGGCAGGGCGGCCAGCACCTTGCGGATGTCGTACGCCGACGTGCCCGACTGGTCGCTCATCGCCCTGCTCTATCCCGTCCGATCAACGGCCGGTCGGCTGCGCCGGCTGGGACTGCTGCGCGGGCTGTTGGGCGCCTTGCGCTGCTGCCTGCTGCTCGCGAAGCTCGCGCGGGAGCCAGCCCTGCGGCGGTACGAGCTGAGCACTGGGAAGCGCCGCATTGAGCTCGTCGAGCACTGCCTGGTTCAGGTTGTGCGCCGCGTCGGCATAAAGGACCTGGCCTGCGCTGGCATCGAGAACGAGCGTCACGTTGTTCTTGCTCGCGGCGGCCTGAACGGCGGCATCGAGACGCTCTTCGATCTGTTCGGTCACGTAGGCGCGGCTCAGCGCGATGGGGGCGAGAATTTCCTGTAGCTCGCGCTGACCCGCCTGCTGGATCTGCTGGATCTGGACAAGCTGCTGCTGGAGCGAGGCCTGATCGGGGTTGGCGGCCTGACGATCGGTGTTGAACTTGTCCGCAAGCGGCTGAACCTGCGCGGCGAGTTGCTGCTGGCGCGCCTGCGCCTGATCGATCTGCGCCTTGTAAGTCGTCTGACGCTGCTGTTCGGCAGTCGTGTAAGCGTTCGAATTGACCACCACCGCGGTGAGGTTGACCACGCCCACGCCGCGCGCATCCTGTGCGGCGGCCGGCGCGACCAGCACCGGAGCCGAAGCGGCGGTAAGCACGAGTCCGGCGGCGAGCACCGGCTGGAGAAGTTTCTTCATCAGAATCGGGTTCCTACGTTGAAAGTGAATTGCTTGGTGTCATCGCCCGGCTGCTTCTTCAGCACGTGGGCGAAATCGATGCGGAACGGCCCGAACGGCGAGTTCCAGTTCACGCCGACGCCCACCGAGATACGCGGGCTCGCGGAGTCGCCGAGGAAGACTTCCTGGAATGGCCCGGCGACCTGAAACAGCAGCGGATCGTTCGGATTCCCGTCGGCATCGACCGGATCGGTCGTGTTCATCGTGTTATCGTCGGGATCGATGAAAAGGAGATCGCCATCCGCATTGCGCGCCTGACGTTGAATGCCATCGGGGAACGGCGCACTCTGAAGCACCGGCGGGGTCACATCGAACAGTGCGCCGACATCGAGGAAAATCGAGGGACGCAGACCGAGCTCCTGCGCGCCGGAGCCGAGCGGAATCTCGAGTTCGGCGCGGCCGAGATAGTAAGCGTTACCGCCAAGCGCGTCGTCGCCGACCCGCTCGCGATCGGTGATGACTTCACCCACGCCGTCGCCGTCGGTGTCGACGATCGGCTGGCGCAGCACACGCGGGCCGACACCGCGGATGTCGAACCCGCGGAAATCGGGTTCGCCAAGGAAGAACCGGTCGGTCAAACGCACGTCGTCGATCCCGGGACCGCGATCCTCGAGCCCCTTGATCACGCCGCCTTCGCCCTGGAGCGAGAAGATAAAGCCCCCTCCGATCGACCAGTACTTGGCCCCTTTCGCGCGGAGACGCAGGTATTTCACCGAACCACCGAGACCAGCGAACTCGGTGCTGAACGAAAGCGTGTGTCCGCGCGTCGGCCGATAGGGATTGTCGATCGTCTGCAGCGCGAGGGTCAGACCAAGGATCGAGCTCAGCCGGGTGCCCACGGCCTCGCACAGGTAGCGGCCCGCCAGCACCGGATCGCACTCCGTCTGGCCATCGCCGTCGATGTCCGAATAGTAGGTGAATTCGTCGAGCGAAACGTCGTCGTAGTTGAGCGTGTAGCTGCCGATCGCAGAGATGAATTCGGTCAGCGGCACGCCCACACGCAACGAAAAACCGGTCGTCGACTGTTCGAAAGTGCGGTTGCGGTCGTTGTTGGTGAAATTGAAGCTGTTGTAGTCCCTGCGGTAGATGTCCGCACCGACCGAGATGTTGCGATCGAACAGGTAAGGTTCGGTGAAGCTCAGCGCCGCCGAACGCGAATAACGCGAATAGTTGACCGAGGCGCCGAGCGTCTGACCGCGGCCGCGGAAATTGTTCTGCTTGATCGAGCCGGAGAGAATGAAATTCTCGATCGACGAGAAACCCGCCGAAAGCTGCAGTTCGCCCGTCGGCTGCTCCTCGACGTTCGCCTGGAGGATGATCCGGTCCGGGGCGCTGCCCTCGACCTGCTGGATCTCGAAATTCTCCTGAAAATAACCGAGCGATTTGATGCGGTTGGTCGAACGCCTTACCTGCAGCGAATTGAATGCGTCGCCTTCCGCGACACGGAACTCGCGGCGAATGACCTTGTCCTGCGTCAGGGTGTTGCCGTTGATCTCGACCCGCTCGACGTAGACCCGCGGCGCCTCGCGCAGGACGAACGTCACGTCCATCGTGAGGTCTTCCTGATTGCGCACGAACTGCGGCTGGACGTCGGCGAAGGCATAGCCGAACGTGCCGGCAAGCTCGTTCAATTGTTCGACCATGTCCTCGACCAGCTTGGCGTTGTACCAGTCGCCGCTCTGGATACCGAGGTTCTGCGTCATGCGCTCGCTGTCGAAGTCGCGAATCTGGCTTTCGACCGCAACATCGCCGAACTTGTAGCGCTCACCCTCTTCGACGACATAGGTGATGATGAAATCGCGCTTGTCGGGTGTGAGTTCGGCTACCGCCGAGACCACGCGGAAGTCGGCATAGCCTTCGGTCAGGTAGAACTGACGCAGCTTCTGCTGGTCGAACGCGAGGCGGTCGGGATCGTAGCTGGTGTTCGAACTGAAGAAGCGGAAGAATCGCGCTTCCTTGGTCACCATCTCGCTCTTGAGATCGCCGTCGTCGAATTCCTCGTTGCCGAGGATGTTGATCTGGCGGACCTTCGACTTCGGCCCTTCGGTGATCTCGAACACGACGTCGACGCGGTTCTGGCTCAGCTCGACCGTCTGAGGCTCGACCGAGGCGGCGAAGCGGCCCTGACGCTTGTAGAGCTCGATGATCCGCGCGGTGTCGGCGCGAACCTTAGACCGGGTGAAGATCTGGCGCGGCGCGAGCTTGATCTCGGGCAGGATCTTGTCGCTGTCGAGGCGCTCGTTGCCTTCGAGAATGATGCGATTGATGACCGGGTTCTCGGTCACCTCAATCACAACCGCGCCGCCATCGTTGCGGATGCTGGCGCTCGAGAACAACTCGGTCGCGTAGAGGTCCTTCAGCGCCTGATCGGCGAGCGTCTGCGAGTAAGTATCCCCGACGCGCATCTGGATGTACGACAGAATCGTCTGCGGCTCGAGACGCTGCGCGCCGACCACCGAGATCGAGCGAATCGTCTGGCCCTGCGGGACGGCTGCCGGAGCGGGTTGCTGTGCGGCCGCAGAGTTGGGCTGGGCGGCAGCCGCGGCCGTGGGCGGCGAAGCCCCTTCCTCGGGCGCGTCCGCGTCCTGCGCCAGCACCGGAACGGGGATACCGGCCAGCATCGTGCCGCCCAGCAGAGCAAGCGCGAAACGTGCGCCGGTCTTGCCGTATGCGCCGGCGGCTTTCTCGCGTTCAATCATCGCCAAGGTGATCCCGTCCAATCCTTACAACTGCGCCACAGGTCGCCGCCCATGGAGCGGGCCCGGCGGCGGAATGCCGCCCTTGCCCGATGCCGTGCCCCCGATCAAGCAAAGGAAGGAACCAGTCCCCCGCGCTCTATCGCCCCCGGACCCGTCAGCCGCCGAAGATGGGCAGCGAAACCAGATCGTTGATCGTGACGAACACCATCAGCGCGAGCACCAGCGCGATGCCGGTGCGGAACGCCAATTCCTGCCCGCGCGGACCCACCGGCTTCCGGCGGACAGCCTCCGCCGCGTAGAAAGCCAGATGGCCGCCGTCGAGGGCGGGAATTGGCAAGAGGTTGATGAATGCCAAATTAAGCGAGATCAGCGCGACGAACCACACGAAGCGCTCCGCGCCCAGGCTGAACTGCTCCCCCGAATACTTCGCGATCTTGATCGGTCCGCCGAGTTCCTTGATCGAACGCTGGCCGGTGACGATCTGCCCCAGCCCGGTAACCATCATCCGCACCACACCGATCGACTGGTCGACCGCGAGCCTCGCCGCCTCGCCGGGTCCGACCGGGACCGAGCGGTATTCCTGCGCCCCCGAGTAGATGCCGAGCCGCCCGATCTTGGACTCGTTGCCGAACCGGTCCTCCTCGATCGCGCTCGCAATCGTCACCGGAATTCTCAGCTCGCGCCCGTCGCGCTCGACCTTCAGCGTCACGCGCTTGTCGGGGTACAGCGTCACCGCGCGCAGAATGTCGCCGAACGATTCCATTGCAGTGCCGTCGATCGCCAGGATGTCGTCGCCCACGCGCACGCCGGCCTCTCGCGCGGCCGAGTCCTCGGCGAAGCCCGCGACCACCGTGGGTTCGATCGGGCCGACGGCCTCGGGCTTGCCGAAAGCGAGCGCGAACCCCGCGAAGATTGCGAGCGCCACGAGAATGTTGGTCGCCGGCCCGGCGAACACGATCAGCGTGCGTTGCCACAGCGGCTTGAAGTGGAACGATCCGGCCCGCTCGTGCTCCGGGATTGCGGCGAGCTTGTCGGAGTCGGGAATGCTCGCCGGGTTCATGTCGCCCTTGAACTGGACGTAGCCGCCAAGCGGCAGCGCGGAGAGCTTCCAGCGCGTGCCGCGCCGGTCGGTCCATCCGGCCAGCTCCTTGCCGAAGCCGATCGAGAACGCCTCCGCCTTCACGCCGAACAGCCGCCCAACCAGATAATGGCCGAACTCGTGGATCGTGATCAGCGGCCCCAGCACCAGCAGGAACCCGACGATATACATCCAGAAAGGCGGCGAATCAGCCAATTGCGGCGGTCTCCAGTAGCTCGCGTGCCCGCGTGCGCGCTTCGGCGTCGATGGCGAGAACGTCGTCGAGCGTCGAGGGCGCCTGCGGCCTATAGCGATCGAGGGCTTGCCCGACCACTAGGGCGATGCGCGTGAACGCTATCTGACCGGCGAGGAAGGCGGCTACCGCCACCTCGTTCGCCGCGTTGAGCACCGCGGGCGCCGCGCCGCCCGCGTGCGCCGCCTCGCGCGCCAGCCGGGTGGCGGGAAAGCGATCCTCGTCGGGCATCTCGAAGGTGAGCGATCCGATCGCGGCGAGATCGAGCGGCTCGCACGGCGTATCCATCCGCGCGGGCCAGGCGAGGCACGATGCGATCGGCACGCGCATGTCCGAAGGGCCGAGCTGCGCCAGCGTCGAGCCATCGCGGTACTCGACCATCGAATGCACCACGCTCTGCGGGTGGACCACGATACGCAGGGCCTCGAGCCCGACCGGGAACAGGTGATGCGCCTCGATGAACTCGAGCCCCTTGTTCATCATCGTCGCCGAATCGACGCTGATCTTGGCGCCCATGTCCCAGTTCGGATGCGCGACCGCTTGCGCCGGGGTCGCGGCGGCGAGCTGCGCGTGCGTCCAGGTGCGCAGCGGCCCGCCGCTCGCGGTCAGCGTGATCGAGCGCACGTCGGCGATCCGCCCGCCCTGGAGGCACTGGAAGATCGCGTTGTGCTCCGAATCGACCGGCAGCAGCGTCGCGCCGTGCTCGGCGACCGCGGCGGTCATCACCTCGCCCGCGGAAACCAGCGCCTCCTTGTTCGCGAGCGCGACCGTGCCGCCCTGCCGGATCGCGGCCATCGTCGGCCCGAGCCCCGCGCAGCCGACGATCGCCGCGACGGTCAGGTCGACCGGCCGCGCGGCCGCTTCGCACAGCGCCGCGCGCCCTGCGGCTGCCTCGATGCCCGATCCGGCAAGCGCCGCGCACAAGTCGGTCAGGCAGCTCTCGTCGCCGACCACTGCGACCTCGGCCCCGAACTCGCGCGCCAGTGCGGCGAGCTCGTCGACGTTGCAATTCGCGGTCAGCGCGACGACGCGCCAGTCCGCCCGATTGCGCCGCACGAGGTCGAGCGTCGAAGCGCCGACCGAGCCGGTCGCGCCGAGGATGGAGATCGCCCGCATCAGCCGGACACCGTCAATTCGCCACCGAAGCGGCGATGGCGCCGACCGCGATCGCGACCGGGAGCATGCCGTCGATCCGGTCGAACACGCCGCCGTGGCCGGGGATCAGGCGCGAGCTGTCCTTCACCCCCGCGCGGCGCTTGAGCCAGCTTTCGAAAAAGTCGCCCGCCTGCGCCAGCACCGCGAGCCCCGCGCCGAGCAGCGCGGCACTGCCGAGCCCCTCGCCGTCGAGCCGCAGCCCGAGCTCGAACCGCGGGCCGAGCCACGAGACGCCCGAATCGATCGCCAGCACCCAGAGCACGACCCATAGCGCGGATGCGGCCATCCCGCCGAGCAACCCGGCCCAGGTCTTCGACGGGCTGATGCTCGGCGCGATCTTCGGCCCGCCAATCGCGCGGCCCGCAAAATAGGCGCCGCTATCGGTGAAGATCGTCACCCCGAGGATGAGCACGATCAGAAAATCCCCCGCCCCCGCCACGATCGCCGCCGCGATGCCGATGTAGAGCGCACCTGCGATCAGCGCCGCGAGGCGGTAGGGAATGTTCGCTGTGGCGCGCGAGACGAGCACCACGAACTCGGCGAAACAGGCCAGGGCGACGAGCCCGACCAGCAGGTCGAACACCCGTCCGCCCTGCCAGAACGCCGCGCCCAGAACGCCGAGCATGACCGCGGCCGAAGCCAGCCGCACCGGCAGGTCCGAGGTCCGCACCGCGAAGGGCACGGTCATGTAGCGCTTGGCGCGCACTTTCAGACGATCGCGCTTGCGCATCGCGGCTTCGCGTTCACCGTCCGCCATAGCGGCGCTCCCTGCGCTCGAAGTCTTCGAGCGCTTCCGCCAGATGCGTCGGCGTGAAATCGGGCCACAGCGTATCGACGAACATCATTTCGGCATAGGCGCACTGCCAGAGCAGGAAGTTCGACAGCCGCACCTCGCCGCTGGTGCGGATCAGCAGGTCGAGCGGCGGCAGGTCGGCGGTGTCGAGGTGCGCGGCGATGCTCTCGGGCGTGATCTCGCCCTCGGCGGCCGCCGTGGTCGCGGCGCGCGCGATCTCCTGCTGCGAGCCGTAGTTGAGCGCCACAGCGAGCGTGCGCGATCCGCCGCTTGTCTTCTCCAGCGCGTCTTCGAGCATTTCGACGATATCGGGCGCAAGTCCCTGCCAGTCGCCGATAATCTTCAGCTTCACGTCGTTGGCGATGAATTCCGGCAAGTCCGATTTCACGAACTTGCGCATCAGGTTCATCAGGTCGTCGACCTCTTCGCCGGGGCGCTTCCAGTTCTCCGAGCTGAAGGCGTAGAGCGTCAGGCACTCGATCCCGGTGCTTTCGAGCCCGCGCACCAGTTCGCGCACCGCCTCGACCCCGCGCTGATGCCCCAGCGCACGCGGCAGATGCCGGCGCTTCGCCCAGCGCCCGTTGCCGTCCATGATGATGGCGACGTGGCGGGCGGACGTCACTTCAGGTTTCATGGACAAAGCTCCGCTCGCCCTGAGCCTGTCGAAGGGCCGTCCTTACTATCAAGCGTTTCACCCGAAGAAAGAGCGGTGCTTCGACAAGCTCAGCACGAACGGATTTCGGGTGGATGAAATCCCTCACTGCGTCAGGATTTCCTTCTCCTTCTGCGCGGCGGCGGCATCGGCGTCGGCGACATACTTGTCGGTCAGCTTCTGCACTTCGTCCTCGCTGCGCTTGCGCTCGTCTTCGGAGATGTCCTTCTTCTTCTCGTCTTCCTTGAGCGCTTCCATGCCATCGCGGCGCACGTTGCGGATCGCGATCTTGGCGTTTTCGGCATACTTGCCCGCGAGCTTGGCGAGTTCCTTGCGGCGTTCTTCGGTCAGGTCGGGCATCGGCAGGCGGATCGTCTGCCCGTCGGTCATCGGATTGAGACCGAGGTTGGCGTGCGCGATCCCCTTCTCGACCGCGATCACGTTGGCCTTGTCCCAGACCTGCACCGCCAGCATGCGCGGTTCGGGCGCGTTGACCGTCGCGACCTGGTTAAGCGGCATCATCGCGCCGTAGACCTCGACCTGCACCGGATCGAGCAGGCTGGTGTTGGCGCGGCCGGTGCGCAAGCCGCCGAGATCGCTCTTGAGGCTGTCCACCGCGCCCTGCATCCGGCGCTCGATATCGCTCTTGTCGTACTTCGCCATGTGTCAGGCTTCCTCTTTAACTACCGTCTGGACGCCCTCGCCCGCGAGCACCCGCGCGAGATTGCCTTTCTCGCGGATCGAGAAGACCACGATCGGAATCCCGTTGTCGCGGCACAGCGCGACGGCGGAGGCGTCCATAACCCTGAGATTGTTTGCCAGCACCTTGTCGTAACTGACCGTATCGAAACGTTTTGCACCGGCATTCTTCTTGGGATCGCTGTCGTACACCCCGTCGACGCTGGTGCCCTTGAACAGCGCGTCGCAACGCATTTCCGCCGCGCGCAGCGCCGCGCCGCTGTCGGTGGTGAAATAGGGCGCGCCGACGCCCGCCGCGAAAATCACCACCCGCCCCTTCTCCAGATGGCGCTCGGCGCGGCGGCGGATCACCGGCTCGCACACCTGGTCCATCTGCACCGCCGACTGCACCCGCGTCTGCACGCCGACCTGCTCGAGCGCGTTCTGCATCGCGAGCGCGTTCATCACCGTCGCCAGCATACCCATGTAGTCGGCCTGCGCGCGATCCATCCCCTGCGCCGCGCCCGCCATGCCGCGGAAGATATTGCCGCCGCCGATCACCAGGCACACTTCGAGCCCGGTATCCTTGGCCGCCTTCACCTCCTGCGCCAGCTCGGCGACGAAGGCCGGATCGATCCCGAACTGCTGATCCCCCATCAGCACCTCGCCCGAAAGCTTGAGCAGTATGCGCTTGTATTTCGGGGAGGACATGGGCGACACGGGTTCCGGGTTCATCTGGGGCTGCCGGCGTCCTTAGCCGCCTCGCCCCCCGCGCGCAAAGGGAAAGCCGGTGTTCGCAAGGCTGCGGCGATCGAGGAAAATTCGCTGGGCAGCGGCGCTGTTGGCGATCGGTGCCATCGCGCTCGGCAGCAAGGCATGGTCCGATACGATGCGCGACGCGGTGATCGAGCGGACCCGCGTCGTGATGCCGACCCTGTCCGCAGACGCGGCGCCGCTGCGGGTGGCCTTTGTCAGCGACATCCACGTCGCCGGCCCCGACATGCCGCCCGAGCGGCTCGGGCGGATCGTGGCGCAGGTCAACGCGCTGGATCCGGATATCGTGCTCATTGCAGGCGACCTCGTCAGCGACAAACGCACTGCGACGCACGTCTATTCACCCGAGCAGATCGTCGCGCCGTTGGCCGGGCTCGAGGCCCCGCTCGGCGTGATCGCGGTGCCGGGCAACCACGACCACTGGTTCGACATGCCCGGCCTTGCCGCGGAGCTCGATCGCCACGGGATCGCGCTGCTGGCGAACGAGGCGATGCAGGCGGGTCCCTTGGTGATCGGCGGGCTCGACGACGATTACACCGGGCGCGCCGACGTTCCGGCGACGCTCGCGGCTATGGACCGGCTCCAAGGCGCCCGGATCGTGCTGAGCCACAGCCCCGATCCGTTTCCGAGCCTTCCGCGCTCGGTTCCGCTCATGCTGGCCGGACACACGCATTGCGGCCAGATCGCCTACCCGTGGGGCGGCGCGCCCGCGCACCTCTCCGACTACGGCGACCGTTATGGCTGCGGCCGGGTCGACGAGAATGGCAAGACCCTGGTCGTCGGCGCGGGGCTCGGCACCAGCCTGATCCCGATGCGGCTGTTCACACAGCCGACCATATGGCTGATCGAATTGCGGCCGCGGAACTGATTTTCCTACACGCCATCGGCTTGCTAGCTTCGCATCGGCTCTTTGAAACTGTTGGATTCGCGAAACCGGCGATCTTCCTCCTTTGGTGAGGTTTCGGTTTCATTGAATACCGCGCACCGCATGTGTTTCATCAACAAGCGCGGCCGAATCTCACGAAAACTGCCGCCGAACCGAAGTCCGGCGGCCGCGATTTCGGTTCGGGTGTTGGATCAGCCCGCGACGGCTGCCGCAACCTCTGCCGCGAAGTCGCTTTCTTCCTTCTCGATGCCTTCGCCGAGCTGGAAGCGGACGTAGTCCTTGAGCACGATCGGCTTGCCCGCGTCCTTGCCCGCCTTGGCGACCACGTCGGCGATGGCGGTCTTGTTGTCCATCACGAAGACCTGGCTGAGCAGAGCGTTTTCCTTGGCGAACTTCTTCACCGCGCCGTCGACCATCTTCTCCTGCACGTCGGCCGGCTTGCCGCTTTCGGCAGCCTTTTCGGCGGCGATCTTGCGCTCGCGCTCGATCACTTCGGCGTCGAGACCGTCGGCGTCGAGCGCCTGCGGGAAGGCGGCGGCGATGTGCATCGCGAGCTGCTTGCCGAGCGCTTCGAGCGTGCCGGCGTCGGCCTCGCTCTCGAGCGCGACGAGCACGCCGATCTTGCCGAGGTTGGGCGCGGCAGCGTTGTGGACGTAGGGCACGACCACGCCGCTGCCGACCGAGACGGTCTTCATCCGGCGGACCTGCTGGTTCTCGCCGATCGTCGCGACGTTGTCGGTCAGCTTGTCGGCCACGGTGCCGCCACCGGGGTAGGACGCGGCCTTGAGCGCCTCCACGTCGTCGCCCGAAACCGACAGCGCGGTCTCGGTGGTCTTGCGGACGAAGTCCTGGAACTTGTCGTTCTTGGCGACGAAGTCGGTCTCCGAATTGACTTCGACGGCAACGCCCTTCGTGCCCTCCACGGCGACGCCGACGAGGCCCTCGGCCGCGGTGCGGCTGGATTTCTTCTGCGCGGTGGCGAGGCCCTTGGCGCGCAGCGCGTCGACCGCGGCCTCGATGTCGCCGCCCGAAGCCTCGAGCGCCTTCTTGGCGTCCATCATGCCTGCGCCGGTCTTCTCGCGCAGGGTCTTCACGTCAGTGGCGGTGAATGCAGCCATGATCGTTTCCTTATGTAATTCCGGGGCGCCGGCCCCGCTTTGAACGGGTCCGGCGCGCTCAAGTCGTGTTCGTGGTCGCCCGACGGATCAGGCGGCGGTTTCGACCGGCGGCTCTTCCATCGCGCCGACATCGTTGCCCGAATCGGCGACCTTGCCGCCGCGGCCCGCGACCGCCGCGTCGCACACGGCGTCGCAATAGAGGCGCACCGCGCGGCTGGCGTCGTCGTTGCCGGGCACGGGGAAGGCGATGCCGGTCGGGTCGACGTTGGTGTCGAGGATGCCGACGACCGGAATGCCGAGCACGTTGGCTTCCTTGATCGCCAGGTCTTCCTTGTTCGCGTCGATCACGAACATCACGTCGGGGATGCCGCCCATGTCGCGGATGCCGCCGAGCGAGAGTTCGAGCTTGTCGCGCTCGCGGGTGAGCTGGAGCACTTCCTTCTTGGTCAGGCCCGACGAATCGCCCGAGAGCTGCTCTTCGAGGGTCTTGAGGCGCTTGATCGACTGGCTGATAGTCTTCCAGTTGGTGAGCATGCCGCCCAGCCAGCGGTGGTTGACGAAGTGCTGGCCCGAAGCGCGCGCGGCCTCGGCGATCGGCTCCTGCGCCTGGCGCTTGGTGCCGACGAACAGCACCTTGCCGCCCGAGCGCACGGTCTGCTCGATGAAATCGAGCGCGCGCGCGAACAGCGGCACGGTCTGCGACAGGTCGATGATGTGGACACCGTTGCGCGCGCCGAAGATGTACGGCTTCATGCGCGGGTTCCAGCGGTGGGTCTGGTGGCCGAAGTGCGAACCGGCCTCGATAAGCTGCTGCATCGTGACGGTAGAAGCCGCCATAGGTATTTCCTTTCCGGTTATGCCTCTGGAGAGCTGGAACCCGTTGCGGCCTGAACGAACAGGCATCCGCGGCGGGCACCGGTATGTGGCGCTCTCCATGTGGATTTGCGCTGCAAGAACCGGGCGGGAATCGCCAGGAATCGCTGCGCGGAGGCGCGCTTAGCGGCAACCGGATCGAAAATCCACCCTCGATTCGCCGCATCTGCAGGGGCCCTCGCCGCAGAAGACGATTGACTTGTAGGAACAAATAGGGAACATTATGCGAGTCGGCGGAACAAACCGTGAGACGCGTTAGTTATCCACAGCGAACCCACAGCCTGTCAACAGGCCGGGCCGCACTCGCAAGGACTACGATCATGCTCGGCGTCATTCTCTTCGCCCTTTTCGCGATCTCTGCTTCCGCCGCCACAATCGTACTGGTGGACAGCTTCATGCGCGGACGGGAGGCGTTCGCGCGTCTCCGCCGCGAGCTGGCGCAGGCCGAGCCGGGCGGGCGTATTCTTGTGACGATCCAGGAGTTCGCGAACGATGCGCGGCTTCCCGCACCGCGCGCGCAGATCATTCGTCTGGGTGACGTTCTTCGGAGCGGCGACCGCCGTCGCGCACCATTGCGGAAACCGCCGCTGGCCGCGGCCGCCTGACCCGCGCATAGCGCATGAGCGCATAGGGCATGAGCGCAAGATACCCCGCGCAGATCGCCACCAGCGTCCACCACGGCTCCATCAGTAATGCGGCAAACAGGATTCCGACCAGCGCGATCACTTCCAGTCGCACATTGCGCCGCGGGCGGATCGAGGTCCAGCTGAACGTCGCAATGTTCGAGATCATCAGGAAGGCGATCGCCACCATCCAGATCGCGCAGATCACCGGCTCGCGGAACTCCTCCCATCCGGTGGCCATCCATAGATAGAACGGCAGGAATGCGAGCCCCGCCCCCACCGGCGCTGGCACACCGGTGAGAAACCCGGCCGACTTGTGCGGCTGCTCGTCGACATCGATCTGCGCGTTGAACCGCGCCAGCCGCAGGGCGCAGCAGATCGCGAAGGCGAGCGAGGCGAACCAGCCGAGCCGCGGCAGGTCCTGCAGCGTCCAGAGATAGAAGATGATCGCCGGGGCCATGCCGAACGACAGGGAATCGGCGAGACTGTCGAGTTCCGCTCCAAAGCGCGACTGCGCCTTGAGCAGCCGCGCGATCCGGCCGTCGATCCCGTCGAGCAGCCCCGCGAGGATCACCGCAAAGATCGCCAGTGGCCAGTTCTCGGCGATGGCGAAGCGGATCCCGGTAAGCCCCGAACACAGCGCTGCGGCGGTAATCGCGTTGGGCAGAACCGCCCGCAGCGAGAGCCCGCGCACGCGCCCGGCAGCGACCGGAACCTCGTCCTCCGCGGCCTTGGGACCGATGCGGCCGAAATCGTCGCGGTTCACTGGGCGATGCCCTCGATCAGCTTCTGTTCGCCGACTTCGGCGAGCACGGTCTCGCCCGCGACGACCTTCTGACCGACCAGCACCTTCGAATCGGTTCCGGCGGGCAGATAGACGTCCACCCGGCTGCCGAAGCGGATGAGGCCCACCCGCGCGCCCGCGGCGAGCGTGTCGCCCGGCTTGACGAACGGCACGATGCGCCGCGCGACGAGCCCGGCAATCTGGGTGAAGCCGATCGCCAGCCCGTCCTGCCGTTCGATCAGAATGTGCTGGCGCTCGTTTTCCTCGCTCGCCTTGTCGAGATCGGCGTTGACGAACTTGCCGGGAATGTAGACCAGCCGCCGCACGGTACCGCCGATGGGCGCACGATTGATGTGCACGTCAAACACGCTCATGAAGATCGATACGCGGGTGACCGGCGCCTTGGCCAATGCGAGGGTGCCGCTGCCGTCGTCCATCGTCAGCTCCGCAGGCGGTTCGACCGTCGCGATCAGCGAAACGAGCCCGTCGGCCGGCGAGACGATAGCGCGATCGTCCTGCGGAACCACGCGCTCGGGATCGCGGAAGAACGCAAACACGCCGAGCGAGAGGAACGCCATCGGCCAGGCGAGCGTCTCCCAAGCCAGAAATGCGAAGAACAGACTGATCGCCACCGCGATGAGCCCGAATTTGCGCCCTTCGGGATGGATCGCCGGCCACCGCCAGCTCACATCCCCGCGCCCCTTGTTGTCGACCAGTTCGCCTGCCATCCCAGCCATCTAGGGCGAATGCCGCAGGCAAACAAGCCGCGCGGTAGTGCGCCGGTGTCGCGAGAGGGCCGGGCTCGCCCCGGCTTTTGGAAGCCGGCGAGCCCTCGGTTGGGCGGCTCGAGCCTCCGGTTAACCGATCTTTTAACGACGACTCTTATGGCCGTGTTGACTCATGGGCCGGAGCAGATCGTTGCCACTGACAATCGCGAAGCGTTCGGATGCATCCGATCCGAGGGCGGGCCTCGCGGCAGAACTGCCGGTCCATGCATGCTTTCTCGCCATTGCCGCGATGGGCGCGATAATCCTCTGGCGGCTCGGCCTTCCGTTTCCGCTGTCGACCATCTTCACCAACCTCGATCTCTATCCCAAAGGATTTGCGCTCTTTCTCGTCTGCGACGGCACGCTGCAGTTGTGGAAGGTAAAGCCGGATCGCCCGATCGCATTCCTCCGCAAGCGCTACACCGATCCCTCCATTCTCGCCTTGTGGTGGGCGCGCCTGCCGCTGTTGATCCTGTTCTTCGCCTTCTTGCCCACCTTCGCCCTGTTGAAGCCGATGATCCCCGTCCTGAATCCCTACAGCTGGGATGGGGCGTTCCTGGCGCTGGATCGCAGCATCTTCGGAACCGATCCCTGGCGCCTGCTTCAGCCCGTGCTCGGCTACCCTCTCGTCACCGCGGGACTGGCCATCCTGTACCACGCGTGGTTCGCCCTGGTGTATCCGGGCAGCCTCGTATTCCTCTACGCAAGGCGGACGGACGGCGTGCGACGCCAGTATTTCCTGTCGTTTATGCTGACATGGTTCCTGGGGGGCATAATTCTAGCCGCCCTGCTTTCCAGCGTCGGGCCATGCTTCCTGGAGCCGATTACGGGCAACTCCCACTTCGCCGGCCAGATGGCATATCTGCACAGCGCGGACGCGCAGGTTCCCATTGTGGTGCTCGACATGCAGGAGATGCTGCTCGAGAATTACCTGACGAACGGCCCCGGCCACGGCGTAGGGATCACCGCCATGCCGTCGATGCACGTCGCGATGGCCTTTCTCTTCTGGTTGGCGATACGGCGCACCTTTCCAACTGCGAGCCGGTGGTTCTTCGCGCTGTTCGTCGTGATCTGGATCTCGTCCGTGCACCTGGCCTATCACTACGCGGTGGACGGGCTGGTCTCGGTCGTACTGGTCGCGTTGATCTGGCGCGCATCCGGCGCGCTCATCGCCAGATGGGACGTGGCGACCGCGCGCGCCGCCGATCAGCCGGTCTTGCGCACGAACACCGTCCCCGCCGAGTAGCCCGCTCCGAAGCTGCAGATCAGCCCGGTGTCGCCCGCCGCGAGATCCTCGCTGTGGAGGTGGAATGCGATGATCGAACCCGCGCTCGAGGTGTTGCCGTAGGTATCGAGCACGGTCGGGCTCTCGTCCTCGCTCGCCTCGTGCCCGAGCACGCGCTGCGCGATCAGCCGGTTCATCCCCGCATTCGCCTGGTGCAGCCACAGCCGCCGCAAGCCCTGCGGGTCGATCGCGAGCCGCTCGGCCTCGTCGACGATCATCTGCGCTACCATCGGCACGACTTCCTTGAACACCTTGCGCCCTTCCTGGACGAACAGCTTGTCCGCGCGGTCGGCGGTTTCGGGATGCGCGCGGTTGAGGAAGCCGAAGTTGTTGCGGATATTGTTCGAGAACACGGTCTTCAGCCGCGTGCCGAGGATGTCCCAGTGCGCCGCGGGCGCCATCGCCGCATCCTCGACCAGCACCGCGGTGGCGACGTCGCCGAAGATGAAGTGGCTGTCGCGATCGCGCCAGTTGAGGTGACCGCTGGTGATCTCGGGGCTCACCACGAGCACTGAACGCGTATTGCCCGCGCGGATGTAGTCGGCCGCGGTCTGGATGCCGAATGTGGCCGACGAGCAAGCGACGTTCATGTCGAACCCGAACCCCTCGATGCCGAGCGCCTGCTGAATTTCGATCGCCATCGCCGGATAGGGGCGTTGCATGTTCGAGGCGGCACACAGCACCGCGTCGACGTCGGCCGCATCGCGCCCCGCCCGCGACAGCGCATCGCGCGCCGCGGCGACGCCGATCTCCGCGAGGACGGAGAGCTCGTCGTTTGCACGCTCGTCCCACCGCGGCGCCATGACTTCGGGGTCGAGCACTGGCGCCTTCGCCATCACATGACGCGCCTTGATCCCGCTGGCCTTCTCGATGAATTCGACCGAACTCGGCTCGAGCGCGACGATCTTGCCGGTGGCTATCGCGTCCGAGTGCTCGGCGTTGAAACGCTCGACATAGGCGTTGAAGCTGGCGACCAGCTCCGCGTTCGAGATGCTCTCCTCGGGCGTGAACAACCCGGTGGCCGAGATAACGGGACGGTGCATCGATTCCATCGCTGCGAACTAGAACCGCTCGCCCTGCCGAGCAAGACCGCCGAAGAATGGCGGACAGAGCGGGGTTGCCAGGCTCGATAAGGGGGCGAACCGGGGCGCTGACGTCGTTCGGGAACTTGCCCTCCACCACTCCACGGCAGCGGCAAGGTCGAACGGCCATGCGCTTTTGCAAGCCGATTGCGTATTGAGCCTAGCGCTCGATCGTGATTGCATCCTCGAACGGTACGGTGAGGACCACCGCGCCCGATTCGTCGCAAACCTCGATACGATGCGACAGCGCCAGGAAGCCTTCGCGAACGTCGGTTGCCATCAGATCGCGCGCGCACCGTATTGCGGTTTCACGTGCTTCGGCGAGATCGGAGATCGCGATGCCCTCGTCGTCGATCACGTCGGCGCTGCGTCCGCGCAGGTGAAGGAAGAACTTCGCCATCCGCCTGATCTAACATGGGAAATATTTTCGTCGGCTGAACGGTAAGTTCGCCGGCCAGACGATCGGCGGCATCGCACGAACCTCTCTGTGCAGCCTAGCGACGAATCGAGCCCATCGATGGACGAGCGGAGCGGAATGCCAACCCAAGTTGTGTCGGGCCTTGCTGGCTGGCTGATAAGAGACTGTTGTAACTAACTTTTTTGGTGGCCCGATCATGAAGACCTTTCATTTGCAGTATCGCGCCACACGCAGCGGCGAGGACTGCTCGCTCGATTTCCATGCCGATGATCCGCATCGCGTGTTCGGCATTCTCGAGAAGCTGGACGGTGGGTGCAGCGCTCGCCTGTGGGAAGGCACGCGGAGCCTGGGCGCGATCCGGCGCGACGAGCGCGAGTTGTGGGAAATCGGCCGCTAGGCGCCGCCACGGGGAGAGCAGACGATCCAGAATCTTCGAAAGGCACGAGAAGACATGCGCAGCTACCGGCTAGTGTACGAGGACGACCGCCATGGCGCGGCCAAGTGGATCGAGTTCGAAGCGCGCGACGCAGGCGGGGCGCTTTCGATCGCCAAGGGCGAGGCACGCGGCCGCTGGGCGCAGCTGTTCGAGAACGGCCGCTACCTCTGCCGGCTCGAAAACGCCGATCCTGACGGGGCGAACATCTGGCTGGTCGCGCGATCTGCCGTGCCGGAAGAATGGCCGGCGATAGCGACTGCGGCCGCAGCGTCGCCCAGCCTTATTCCCTGAACCCCGGATCGATACGGTCGAGCTTGCGCAGCAGCGCGGGCCAGGCGAGCGCGTTGGCGACCATGCCGATGCCCGCGGGCGGGGTCTGCGCCTGGACCTTCTCGGGCGTGCCCTGCGGCGGGTTGTGTAGCCCGTCGCGCCCCGCGGCGAGCATCTTGACCTGTGCGTCGCACGCACGCTCGACGAAATAGAGCCGCAGGAAGCATTCGCCCACGCTCTTGCCGATCGCCAGCGTGCCGTGGTTGCGCAGGATCATGACGTGCCGGTCGCCCATGTCCTCGACCAGCCGCTCGCGCTCCTCGAGGTCGGTCGCGATGCCCTCGTACTCGTGATAGGCGATGTCGTGGCGCGCGATCATCCCGGTCTGGGTGTGCTCCATCAGCCCCTCCGCCATCGCGCTCACCGCCTGCCCCGCCGGGGTGTGGAGGTGCATCACCGCATGCGCATCCTCGCAGTTCATGTGCAGCGCCGAATGGATCGTGAAGCCCGCCGGGTTTACCGGGTGCGAGGTGGGGATCACCGGCTGCCCCTCGACGTCGATCTTGACGAGGCTGGAGGCGGTGATTTCCTCGAACATCATGTCGTAGGGATTGATGAGGAAGTGATGCTCGGGCCCCGGAACGCGCGCGGAAAGATGGGTGAAGATCAGGTCGTCCCAGCCGTAGAGCGCCACGAGGCGATAGGCCGCCGCGAGATCGACCCGGACCGCCCACTCCTCGTCCGAGACCTGCGCGCGGATATCGGCGTCCGAACCGCTCGCGTTGTCGTTCATCACCGTAGCCATCGCTGCCTCTCGATTGGTTGCTTTATGCGACCGATAGCATGGAAGAGGACGAGGCGGCACCGGAATTATCTGATCGCTGCCGCGCGCCCTTCGACCAATCTCGTAACCCTGAACTTGTTTCAGGGTCCATTTCGCCGCCTGAACCGATGGTCCAAGGAGGTACGATGGATGCTGAAACAAGTTCAGCATGACGGATGAGGGAGTTGCGACGCGCGCCGGTTACATCCCCGGCAGGTTGAACCCCGGCGGTAGCCCCAGCCCGCCCTGCATCTTCTTCATTTCCTCGTTCGAGACGCGGTCGGCCTTGTCGCGGGCGTCGTTGAAGGCGGCGGTGACGAGGTCTTCGACCATCTGCTTCTCCTCCGGCTTCATCAGGCTCTCGTCGATCTCGACCCGCAGGATGCGGCCCTTGGCGCTGGCGCGGACCTTGACCATGCCGCCGCCGGCCGCGCCCTCGACCTCGATCGCGTCGAGCTTGGCCTGCATCTCGCCCATCTGGCTCTGAATCTGTTCGGCCGCCTTCTGCGCGGCCTGGATCATCTCTTCCATCGATTGCATCGGTTGCGTCCTCGTTATCGTTGTCGGTCAGCGGCCCCAGGCGCGCTGGTTGGAAGGCTGTGCGTCGGTCTCATCGACCAGTTCGGCCTCGGGGAAAGTCTCGAAGGCCGCCTCGACCAGCGGGTGCGCGCGCATCTTCGCCTGCGCTTCGGCCTTGGCGATCTCCTCGCGTTCTACAAGCGAAGGAGCCCCTTCCTCGTCACATTCCTCGACCGTCCAGCGGTCACCTGTCGCTGACATTAGACCTTCGCGAAGCTGCGGGGCGATATCATCTTTGAACTCGGCCTTGCGCGAATACTTGAGCATTCTTGGCTCGAGTGCGACTACTCGTATTTGAAGCGCCATGATGCTCGCAGCGAGTTGATTACCCCGATTGCGAACTTCATCGACCAGCGCCTGCCAGTCGAGCGAAGCGGCGGGCCCCGCGCCGTTCGCGCCCTGCCCCGACCCAGCGGCGGGCGCGGCGACGCCGTTCGCGGCCATCTCGTCGAGCTTCCTCGCCAGCTTGCCCGGATCGGGCAGGTCGGCGGCGTGGAGCATGCGCAGCAGCGCCATTTGCGCGGCGACCAGCGGATCGGGCGCCTGGCGCACTTCCTCGTGCCCCTTGAGCAGCAGTTGCCACAGCCGGTGGAGCTGGCCGGGCGAGAGCCGCGTCGCCCACTCGCCCAGCGCCTCGCGCTCCTCGGCGCTAGGCGCGTCGGGCTCGGCCTGACCGATCTGCGCCACGGTGATCCGGTGGACGAGGTCCATCAGCGAGCGCAGCAGCGCGAGCGGCTCGACCCCGAGCGCGTATTGGTCGGCGACGCCTGCAAGCAACCCCTTGGCGTCGCCTTCGAGGATCGTGCCGAGCAGGCGGCGCTGCGCGCCCTTGTCGGCGAGCCCGAGCATGTCGCGCACGCGGTTCGCGGTGACCTTGCCGTCCTCACCCATGTCGGCGTGTGCGATCGCCTGATCGAGGATCGAAAGCCCGTCGCGCACCGAGCCTTCGGCGGCGGCCGCGACCATGTGCAGCGCCTCGGGCTCGGCCGCGACGCCCTCGCGCTCGCAGACCCAGGCGAAATGCGCCTGGAGCAGCTCGGTCGGGATGCGGCGCAAGTCGAACCGCTGGGTGCGGCTGAGCACGGTGACCGGCAGCTTGTCGACCTCGGTCGTCGCGAAGAGGAACTTTACATGTGCGGGCGGCTCCTCGAGCGTCTTGAGCAAGGCATTGAAAGCATTGCGAGACAGCATGTGGACTTCGTCGATGATGTAGATCTTGTAGCGCGCGGAGACCGCGGCGTAGCGCACCGCCTCGATGATCTCGCGCACGTCGTCGACGCCGGTGTGCGAAGCGGCGTCCATCTCGATCACGTCGATATGGCGCCCCTCGGCGATCGCCTTGCACGGCTCGCACACCCCGCACGGATCGATCGTCGGCCCGCCCTCGCCGTCCGGCCCAACGCAGTTGAGGGCCTTGGCGATGAGCCGCGCGGTGCTGGTCTTGCCGACCCCGCGCACCCCGGTCATCAGGAAGGCGTGCGCCAGCCGGTCGCGCTCGATCGCATTGGCGAGCGTGCGCACCATCGGCTCCTGCCCGATCAGCTCGGAGAACGTCTGCGGCCGGTACTTGCGCGCGAGCACGCGGTAGGGTTGGTTGGTGGAGGGCTTGGCGGGCTCGGCCGTTGGTTCGGACTTCGGTGGGGCGGCAGCCGGCGCATCGCCGAACATCGCCGACTGGCCCGCGGCCTCAAGCTCGGCGGCGCTCGGCGCGGCGTCCTTTTCCTCCCCCGCTTCCCAGGGAAGGTCGGCCGAATTTTCCGGTGAATCACCCATCCGCGTTTAGGTAGGCGCTTGGATGGGGCTTGTCATGCGTGTGCGATAGAAAAGGAGCCGGGCGACCCGCCGCAATCCACCTGGGCTGCTTCCTTCCGGACCTGACCCGGTGAGCGAACGCAAACGTCCACCCGACTCCCGGGCGCGCATATGGCGGGAAGAGCGGAGGATTTCAACTCTCCTGATCCTCCCCGGAACGGGGAGGGGGACCGCCCGACGAAGTCGGGGGGTGGAGGGGAACGCGCCAAACGCGCTGCGCGTGCGGCGTGTTCCCCTCCGACCAACGCCTGCGGCGTTGCCCACCTCCCCGTTCCGGGGAGGATCTTTAGCGAAAATTGTCCGCGTAGGCCTGGAGCTTGAGGTGGCGCGGCGGGGTGGCATGGACGCGCGCGGGGATGCCGTGTTTCGCGGCGTAGGCCTTCGCGGCCTCCTTGTCGGCGAAGGTCAGCACGACCTGCGATTGCGTGTCGGCGCTGCCGGTCCAGCCCATCAGCGGGTCGGGACGCTGCGCCTCGGACTGCTCGAATTCGAGCACCCATTCGTCGGTCCGCGCCTTGCCGGACTGCATCGCGTTCTTCGGTCGCTGATAGATTCGTGCCGCCATGCGGATCGCCTTTCCTCGCCGTCGCGGGAAAATCAAGGTTCTTCGGATTTTGGTTCGCGCAGAGGCGCAGAGGGAGCAGAGTTCGCAGAGGAGAAAGAAGGGGATTTTCGCGCGAAGACGCGAAGATGGTTCGCCCGCGGCGAAGCCGCGCTCAACTGGCGTGTGCCGCGCGTTCAAGTAATGCGCCTTCGGCGCGGCGTGATGCGACATCTTCGCGTGAACCAAATCTTCTTCTCTGCGCCCTCTGCTTCCTCTGCGATCTCTGCGTGAACCCCTTCAGCCACCGCCCTTCGAAAAGGCGTTCTTCGTCTTGAGGCTGGGCTTCTCGGCCCACGGTTCGTCGGGCCAGCGGTGCTTGGGATAGCGGCCCTTCATGTCCTTCCTCACCTCCGCCCACGAGCCGCGCCAGAAGCCGGGCAGGTCGCGGGTCGCCTGGATCGGGCGGCCGGCAGGGCTGGTGAGCTTGAGCAGCAGCGGCGTGCGGCCGACCATCGGGTGGCGCTCGAGCCCGAACAGCGCCTGCACCCGCACTTCGACGCTCGGAGCGCCGTCGCCGGTGTAGGCGATCGCGTGATGCGTGCCGGCTGGTGAGACGAACTCGCGCGGGGCCTCGCGGTCGAGCGTCTGGCGGTCGTTCCAGTCGAGCTGGCCGAGCAGCGCGTCGGCGATCCTGCCGCGCGACACACCGAGGTCGCGCCGCCCTTCGAGCAATGGCCGCAGCCAGAGGTCGGCGCTCTCGGCCAGACCGGCGGGCGAGAGCGCAGCGATCCCGGAGTAGCGCGCGCGGGCGAGCAACTCGGCCGGGAGCAATGTCCCCAGCCGCTCCACCGCCTTTTCCACAAGCATGTCCACAATGGCCGCCGGATCGGGCAAGGGATCGGGGCCGCTGGCGAGCACGATCGCGCCGAGGCGGCGTTCGAGCCGCGCTTCGCCCCGGCCCTCGCTCTCGTTCCAGTTGAGCACCGACTGGCGCGCGATGCGTTGGGGCAGCCATCGCTCGATCGCGGCTTCTTCGAGCGACAGCGCGGCAGTGATCCGCGCGCCCTTCGCCTGCCCCTGTGCATCGCCGATCGCGAGCCATTCGGCGCGCGCGAGCGGGCTCGCCGGATCGAGCACGAACCCGCGCCCGCCCGCCGAAAGCCAGTGCTCGCCCGACGGGTCACGGCGGCGCGCGATATTGTCGGGCAGGCCCGCAGCGAGGAGGATGGCCAAGGGTACGTCACCCTCCCCCGTTCGTGTCGAGCCCTTCGACTTCCCGCAGGGCGGGCGCTCAGGATAAACTTCCGCTTTTGGCGGAAGTCGAGACACGTTGCGCGAGGTGTCTCGACTTCGCTCGACACGAACGGAGAGGGTTTGGGCTTTCTCGGCCCATCTCCCCGCCAGCTTGCGGCTTGCCTCGGCGCGGGTCGATCGGTCGACGCTCCAGCGCTGGAGCCGTGCCGCAAGGTCCTCGCCGCGCCCGCCGAGGCCGCGCTCCTGGAGGAGCAGCGCGACCTTCGCCGCCTCGCGCGCCGCGCCGTGTTCGGCGCCGAACAGCACCATCGCCGCGTGCGCCGGGTCAAGCGGGAGCGCCGCGAGCGCCTCGCCGCGCGGGGTGATCCGTGCCTCGTCATCGAGCGCGCCGAGCCGCACCAGCCGCTCGCGCGCCGAGGCCACCGCGGCGGCGGGCGGCGGGTTGAGCCAGGGGAGCGACGCGGGATCGGCGCTGCCCCAGCGCGCGAGGCTGAGCACCAGCGGCGCGAGGTCGGCGGTGGCGATTTCGGGGAGGTCGAACTCGGGCCGGCCGGCATGCGCGGCCGCCTCCCAAAGCCGGTAGGCCACGCCCGGCCCCTGCCGCGCCGCGCGGCCTGCGCGCTGGCCCGCCGAAGCCTGGCTCGCGCGGCGGGTGACGAGGTGCGTAGTGCCCGCCGCTTTGTCGAACTCGGCGTGGCGCGCGAGGCCGCTGTCGACCACGACCGAGACGCCGTCGAGCGTGAGCGAAGTCTCGGCGATCGCGGTCGCGAGCACGATCCGGCGGCGGCCCTGCGGGTCGCGGCGGATCGCGGCGCGCTGCGCGGCGGGCTCGACCTGGCCGTGCAGCGGGAGGATCGGAACGTCGGGCAGGCGCTCGGCGAGCCGCTCGCGGGTGCGCTCGATCTCACCCACGCCCGGGAGGAAGGCGAGCAGGTCCCCGTTCTGCTCGCGCCAGGCAGTCAGCACCGCGGCCGTCATCGCATCCTCGATCCGCTTGTCGGGCGACGATCCGAGCCAGCGGATTTCTAGCGGGAACGCCCTCCCCTCGCTCTCGGTCGCCGGCGCATTGGCGCCAAGCAGCCGGGCGAAGCGCGCGCCGTCGATCGTCGCCGACATCACGCAAATCCGCAGGTCTTCGCGCAGAACGCCGCGGCTTTCGAGCGCGAGCGCGAGGCCGAGATCGCTGTCGAGATGGCGCTCATGCGCTTCGTCGAACAGCACCGCGGAAACGCCCGCGAGCTCGGGATCGTCGACGATCCGGTTGACGAAGATCGCCTCGGTCATGACCAGCACCCGCGTCTCGGCCGAAGTGCGGCTGTCGAGACGCGTGAGGTAACCGACCGTCTCGCCCGCCTTCTCGCCGAGCAGCTCGGCCATCCGCTCGGCCGCCGCGCGCGCGGCGACCCGGCGCGGGCTGAGGAGGATGACCTGTCCGGTGCACCAGTCCTCACCGAGCAGCGCGGGCGCGACCGCCGTGGTCTTGCCCGCGCCCGGCGGCGCGACCAGCACCGCCGCGCCTTGCTCGCGCAGCGCGGTGAGGAGGTTTGGCAGAACGGCGTGGATGGGGAGGCTAGGCTCCACCCTCTAAAACCGTTCGTGCTGAGCTTGTCGAAGCACCGCTCTTCCTTCCGGCGCAGCGCTTAAGAGAAAGTGCGGCCCTTCGACAAGCTCAGGGCGAACGGGATCTTGAAATCCGCCTCAATACCCCCGCGCCACCGCGAAGTGCGCGGCCTCCGCCATCGCGGCACGCGCCCTTCCGTCGGGGAAGATCGAGATCGCGTCGACCGCGCGGGCGGCGAAGTGGCGGGCGCGGTCGCGGGTGGCGTCGACCGCGTCGTACTTGCCGATCAGGTGGATCGCCTCGGCGAGATCGTCGTCCGAGGTGCGCAGGCCCGAGATCGCCGCCTGCCAGAACTTGCGTTCCTCCGCGGTGCCGCGGGCGTAGGCGAAGATCACCGGCAGGGTCATCTTGCCCTCGCGGAAATCGTCGCCCTGGTCCTTGCCCATTTCGGCAGCGTCCGAATCGTAATCGATCGCGTCGTCGACCAGCTGGAAGGCGACGCCGAGGTTGCGGCCGTAGTCCTCGAGCGCCTGTTCCTCGCGCTCGCCGCATTCGGCGACCACCGCGGCGATCCGGCTCGCGGCGGCGAACAGCGCGGCGGTCTTGGCGCCGATGATCTGGAGGTAGCGCTCCTCGCTGGTCTCGATCTGGCGCTGCGCGGTAAGCTGCGAGACCTCGCCTTCGGCGATGATCGCGCTCGCGCTCGAGAGGATCTTGAGCACCTTGAGGCTGCCGTCCTCGGTCATCAGCTCGAACGCGCGGCTGAACAGGAAATCGCCGACCAGCACGGTCGCCGGATTGCCGAAGATGATGTTCGCCGCCGCCTTGCCGCGGCGCAGCTCGCTGCCGTCGACCACGTCGTCGTGCAACAGCGTGGCGGTGTGGATGAACTCGACCGCGGCGGCGAGCTTGTGGTGTCGCGCGCCCTGGTAGCCGACGAGCTCGGCCCCCGCGAGGGTGAGCATCGGCCGCAGCCGCTTGCCCCCGCCCGAAATGAGGTGCCCGGCGAGACGCGGGATGAGCGGAATCTCGCTCTGCATCCGCTCGAGGATCACCGCGTTGACCGAGTTCATACCCTGCGCGGTGAGCGCAAGCATCGGGTCGAGCGTGGGGCGCGTGCGCGGGAGGGGGACGATGTCGGCGGTCATGGCGCGCCCGCCTTGCTGCGCGCGCGGGTGCTTGGCAAGCTTGGAATTGCGCGAAAGCGCGTGATAAGCCCTGCTGCGATGCCCGATTCCGAACCCGACGCGCAGCTCGCGGCCTTTCGCCGAAGCATCGACAATATCGACGCGGCGCTGATCCACATCCTTGCCGAACGGTTCCGCATCACCCAGGCAGTGGGCGAATACAAGGCCAGGACCGCGTTACCACCCGCCGACCCGGGCCGCGAGACCGAGCAGATCGCGCGGCTGCGCAAGCTGGCGGAAGAATCGCAGCTCGACCCGGAATTCTCCGAGAAGTTCCTGCGCTTCATCATCGACGAAGTGATCCGCCACCACGAGCGAGCGCGCGGCGGCTAGAACCTAGCGCAAATCAATCGTCGCGATCGCGCCTGTCGCGCCTGCGATCGCGGCGATCTTCGCGCCGTTCGCGACGATTTTCCCGCACGTCCTGACGCCGTTCGCGACGGTTCTCACGCAAATCCTGGCGCCGTTCGCGGCGGTCCTCGCGCCAATCCTGGCGGCGATCGCGGCGATAGTCGGACCAGTTGTCGCGCCACTCGCGGTCGCGATAGCGATCACGCCAGGCATGGCGCCGTGCTTCCCAATAGCGGCGGGTAGAATCGTTCCAGCGGTACCGGTCCCCGCCCCGGCTGTAGACGTAGTAGCCGGTGCCTGGATAATAGTAGTCGTTGTACCAGCCGTAGTACGACGATCCATAGTCGTCGTAATAGCCGTCATCGTAGTATCCGCTGCCGTAACCGTATGAGCTGCCGTAGTAACCGTAGCCGTCGCCATAAGTGCTGCATGCACCGAGGCCGAGGGTGGACGCGGCGAGCAGGGTGCAGCGTGCGAGGGATAATGTCATTACTCTCTCCCGAGCGATTTCGCTCGTTGGCCCGAGTCGGCTCGGGCGATTTTGCTCTTTGAAGCCAGTAGCTTGAGAGCACCGTGTTGAACCCGGCGTGAACCCGCGCGCGAAACGCTATCCGCTGCGGGGCAGGATCAGACGAACGAGCAAGCCACCCAGATCCTCGCTCTCCGCAAGTTCGACCGAACCACCGTAGATTTCGGCGACATCGCGCACGATCGCGAGGCCGAGCCCGGTGCCGGGCTTGTCGGTGTCGAGCCGCGCGCCGCGATCGAAGATGCGCGTGCGCTCGGTCTCGGGGATGCCCGTGCCGTCGTCCTCGACCCAGATCACGCAGCGTTCGGGATCGGGTTCGGCGTCGATCGTGACGAACACGCTGCCGCCGCCGTACTTGGCCGCGTTCTCGATCAGGTTGCCGAGGATCTCGTCGAGATCCTGCCGCTCGATCGCGACCCGCGCCTCGCGGCTGCCGTCGATGTCGAAGCGGACCTCGGGATAGAGCCGCTCGACCGCGCGGCGCACCGCCTCGGCACTATCGCAGACCGGCGTGCGCGCGTGGCCCACCGAACGGCGCCCGACCGCGCGGGCACGGGCGAGGTGATGGTCGACATGGCGGCGCATGGTGCGCGCCTCGCGGATCACCGTCGCTGCGAGATCGGGCGCGTGCGCGGTGGCGGCATTATTGACCACGGTCAGCGGCGTCTTGAGCGCGTGCGCGAGGTTGCCCGCGTGGGTCCGCGCCTCCTCCGCCTGGCGCTCCGAGTGCGCGAGCAGCATGTTGAGCTCCTCGACCAGCGGCTGCACCTCGAGCGGGAGCGGGTCCGTGACGCGGTTGGCGCCGACGGTGCGGATGCGCTGGATCGCTGCGCGGATGCGGCGCAGCGGCAACAGGCCGTAGTAGCTTTGCAGCACCGCCATGCCGAACAGCCCCAGCCCGAGCGCAGCGAAGCTCCACACCAGGATCGAGCGGATGCGCACGATCTGCGCGTCGAGGTTCTCACGAGCGGAGGCGACGGTAAAGGTCCAGCGCGTTTCGCTGTCGGGCAGGATCACGGTGCGTTCGACCACGCGCAGCGGCTCGTCGGGGAACTGCGTGTTGTCGTAATAGTGCGGATCGTGATCGATATGGTCGCCGCGCGGGGTCAGGGTGCGGTCCCACAGCGATTGCGATGGCTCGAGCGAAAACGATTCGAATCCCTCGCGTCCCTCCGCCGAAATCTGCCAGTACATGCCCGAATTGGGTTCGAGGAAGCGCGGCTCGCCGATCGGGCGGATGAAATAGACCTCGCCGTCCGGCCCGACCTCGGAGATGGCGATCATCGTGTTTAGCAGGTAACCGAGCTGTTCGTCGAAATTGTCCTCGACCTGGCCGGTCAGCACGCGCTCGAGCGCAATGCCCCCTCCGAGGAGCAGCACGAGGATCCACCCCGCCGCGATGAGCAGCATGCGCCGCGCGAGACTGCCTGTGTGTGGAGGCTTGCCGTCGGTCGACTCCGCTGCACCCTCCTGCACCGCGGCCGCCTCCGCGCCGCCGGGATCGGCGGCGGCGCTGCGGGCCTCAGGCGCGGGGGGCGTCGTCGGGGTCGTCGAGGCTGTAACCGAGGCCACGGATGGTCGTGATGACGTCGGCACCCAGCTTCTTGCGGATGCGGGTGACGAAGACCTCGATCGTGTTCGAATCGCGGTCGAAATCCTGATCGTAGATATGCTCGATCAGTTCGGTGCGGCTGACCACCTTGCCCTTGTGGTGCATGAGGTAGGACAGCAACTTGTATTCCTGCGCGGTCAGCTTGACCGGCTCGCCCTTGAGCGTGACACGGCCCGAACGGGTGTCGAGCCGCACGTCGCCGGCGGTGAGTTCGGAAGAGGTGTTGCCCGACGCGCGGCGGATCAGAGCGCGCAGGCGGGCGATCAGTTCCTCGGTCTGGAACGGCTTGGCAAGATAGTCGTCCGCCCCCGCATCGAGCCCGGCGACCTTGTCCGACCACGAATCGCGCGCGGTGAGCACGAGGACCGGGAACGTGCGCCCCTCGCGCCGCCACATGCCGAGCACGGTGAGCCCGTCGATTTCCGGCAGGCCGAGATCGAGGATGACCGCATCGTAATCCTCAGTCGTACCGAGGAAATGGCCGTCCTCGCCATCGGTCGAGAGATCGACGGCATAGCCGTTCTGTTCGAGCGTGGACTTGAGCTGCTGGCCGAGTGTCGGTTCGTCCTCGACGATCAGGATGCGCATGTTGTGGTCCGTTCCCCCGTGAAAGGCAGCTGATTGGGCTAAGTGGGCTTTCGGGGTGAACGCGTCAACAAGCCTGCCGTTTCCCGCGCGGCCGGTAAGCTCAGCGGCTCCGGCGCAAAACGCGACCGGTGCGCGCATCCACGTCGACGTAGATCACACGTCCCTCGCGGATGAACTTGAGCCGATAGACCATCGCGGTCGAATCGTAGGCCGGGCCGAGATATTCGGCACCGTTCATCGTCGGCAGCACGCGCCGTTCGATATCGCGCAACTTGAGCTGGTTGCCCGCGCGCATCTCCTTGCGCGCCACCCCTTGATCGTCGCGCGACTGAGCTTGCGACGGGGCAGCGGCGAGGCCGGAAACCGCAAGTGCGGTGGCGAGGCAGGAGGCGATGAGCTTGCGCATGACGCCTACCTGCCTAGGCGGCGCGCATTGAACAAGCTGTGAATATGCGCGCCGCCACCCGTTCAGCTGGGCCCGAAGCCCGATTTACCAATCGCTTAGCGGGTCATCTCGTACTTGACGGTGAGCGTGACCATAGTTTCGACCAGCCCCGGAGCGACCGGCGTGGAGGCGTCCGCCGCGGCTTCCATCCGCATCGCCCTGCCGCCCATCGGCATCGGCGGCCCGGGCAACACGGTTTCGTTGACCTCGAGCAGTCGAACGTCGGAATAGCCCGACCAGCGCGCGTATTGCATCGCCTGCGCCTTGCCCTTCTCGAATGCGGCCTGCCGCGCCTGTGCGCGCGCCTCGCTGTCGTCCTCCAGAGAGAAGGTCGGTCCGCCGATGTCGGTCGCTCCGGCGGCGACGAGCGCATCGAGCACCGGACCGGCGCGCGACACGTCGCGCAAGATCACGCTGACGCGATTCGACGCCTGGTAGCCGCGGAACACCGGGCGGCCGCGCGCCTGATCGTAATCGTATTGCGCGCCGAGGTTGATGCCGAGGGTCTGGATATCGTCCTCGGCGATGCCGAGCGCTTCGATCCGCTCGACAACGGCATTCATCCGCTCGGCGTTGAGCCGCATCGCCTCGACTGCGGTCGGCGCCTCGGTGGTGACTCCCGCGCTGATCTCGACGATATCCGGCTTGGCCTGGACCGTCTCGTTGACGGTCAGTTCGACCACGGGGCCCTGCGCCTGGATCTGGACTTCGGCGGCCTGCGCAGGAAGCGCGACCGCGGCGCTCGCGGCGAGCAGCGGGATGGCATAACGGATCATGGGGGCACTCCTTTGTTAATTCGGGGCGTGATGCGGACGGCTGAGTTACGCGCGGATGAACCGGGTTGTTCCAGCGACGAAACGCGGCAATAGGGTCCGCAAAACATTAGACGGAGGGGTTCCTTGCCCACATTGAATTTTCGCGCGCTGGCGGCTGCCTGCGCTCTCGGCTGGAGTTCGGTTGTGGCAGCCCAGCCCGTAATGGAGCCGGTGCCGGACCGGCAGCCGGGCGAAGGCGAAGGCCCCTACCCCACGCTGGTGATCCGCGGTGCGACGATGATCGACGGAACCGGCGCCCCGCCGATGGGGCCTGTCGATATTGTGATCGAGGGTGACCGGATCGCCGGAGTCCATCCGGGCGGCGCCCCGGCGGAGGAGATCGCCGGTGCCACGCGCACGATCGATGCGAGCGGCATGTACGTGCTCCCGGGCTTCGTCGACGTGCACGGGCACAACGGCGATCCGGGCAAGGCGCCGCAGCCAAGCTATGGTTACAAGCTCTGGCTCGCGCATGGGGTGACGACGGTGCGCGGCGTCTCGTTCTACTTCGGCCCCGACCAGCCGGACATCAGCGACGCCGCGCGCAGCGAGGCGAACACGATCACCGCCCCGCGGCTGATCCCCTACGCCGCGTTCGGCGACAAGTGGGACGGCGGCACGCCCGATACGCCAGAGGAAGCCCGCGAGTGGATCCGCTGGATCAAGGCAGCCGGCTATCACGGGGCGAAGTTCTTCAACTCCGAAACCCCGGCCGTGCTCGAGGCCGCGCTCGACGAGGCGGAGAAGCAGGGACTCGGCACCGTCGCGCACCTCGCGCAGACCGGAGTGGCGCAGGTCAACGCCCGCAAGGCGGTCGAGCTCGGGCTCGATGGCGTGACCCATTTCTATGGTCATTTCGAGAGCCTGCTCGAGGACGGCACGGTCGCCGAGTATCCGGCGGGCTACAACTATCTCGACGAGCAGGACCGCTTCGCCTGGGTCGCCCGGCTGGCCGACCAGATCGTCGAGCCGGGCAGCGAGGAGTGGGACGAATACGTCGATTTCCTCGTCGAGAGCGGCGTGACGCTGAGCCCGACCTTCAACATCTACGCCGCCAGCCGCGACGTGATGCGCGCCCGCACGCTCGAATGGCACGACAAATACACCCTGCCTTCGCTGATGAACTTCTACGAGCCGAGCCTGACCAATCACGGCAGCTACTATCACGACTGGACGACCGAGGACGAGGTCGCCTGGCGCGATTTCTATGCCCCGTGGATGCGGCTGACCAACGAGTTCAAGAACGAAGGGGGCCGGGTCACCGCGGGCTCGGACCCGGGCTATATCTACCAGACCTGGGGCTTCGCCTATATCGCCGAGCTGGAAATGCTGCGCGAGGCAGGGTTGAGCCCGCTCGAGGTGATCCAGGCGGCGACGATCAATGGCGCGCGCGAGATCTACGAACCCAAGGGCGTCGAACCGCCGATGGGCAGCATCCGGGTGGGCAAGCTCGCCGATCTGGTGATCGTGCCCGAAAACCCGCTCGACAATCTCAAGGTGCTCTACGGCACCGGTCACAGGCGGCTCAACCGCGAAACCAACCAGCTGGAGACGGTCGGCGGAGTACGGTGGACCATCAAGGACGGCGTGGTTTACGACGCGCCAGCGCTGCTCGAAAGCGTGGCGGCGATGGTCGAGGCCCAAGAAACAATGGCGCAGGCGGGGCAGTGACGCCGCTTGCCGCGCACGCGCCACTCGCCTAACCGGCGCGCCTTATGGCGCAACCTCCGATCCTCTCATGGGAAGGCCTCGGCCTGCAGCAGGGCGGCCGCTGGCTGTTCGGCGGACCCGAGCAGGGCGGCGGAATCGACCTGCATATCGGCCCGCGCGACCGGCTGGCGCTGATCGGTCGCAACGGCGCGGGCAAGACCACGCTGTTCCGCCTGATCGACGACCGGATCGAGGCCGACCGCGGACTGCGCAAGATCAAGCCGGGAACGCGGATCGTGCTGCTCGAGCAGGAGCCCGACTTCTCCGGCTGCGACACGCTGATGGACTTCGCGCTGCGCGGGGACCACGCACCCGCCGAGCACGAGGTCGAGGCGATCGCGGGCCAACTCGGAATCGACATGGCGACGCCCGCGAAGGGCGCGAGCGGAGGCGAGAAGCGCCGCGCGGCGATCGCCAGGGCGCTGGCGCAGGACCCCGACCTGCTGCTGATGGACGAGCCGACCAACCACCTCGATCTCGCAGCGATCGACTGGCTCGAGGGCTGGCTCGACCGCTACAAGGGCGCGTTCGTCGTCATCAGCCACGACCGTACCTTCCTCAAACGCCTGACCCGCGCGACGATCTGGCTCGACCGCGGCGGGCTGCGGCGCAAGGAAGTCGGCTTCGGGGGCTACGAGGCGTGGGAGGAGGCGGTCTACGCCGAGGAAGCGCGCTCCGCCGAAAAGCTCGACGCGCGGCTGAAGCTCGAGGCGCACTGGCTCGAACGCGGGGTGACCGCGCGGCGCAAGCGCAATCAGGGCCGGCTCGAGAAATTGTGGCAGATGCGCGCCCAGCGCGCCGCGATGATCGCCCCCAAGGGGACGGCAAAACTCGGCCTCGCGACCGAGGAGGAGTTCAAGTCGAAATCGGTGATCGTGGCGGAGGGTGTCAGCAAATCGTACCCCGGATCGGGGTCCGGGGCAGGTGGCGAGCGCAAGATCATCCGCGACTTCACCCTGCGCATCCAGCGCGGCGACCGGATCGGCGTGGTCGGCGCGAACGGCGCGGGCAAGACCACGCTGCTCAAGCTGCTGACGGGGGAGATCGCGCCCGACGAAGGCTCGGTCGAGATCTCGAAGAAGCTCACCGGGGTGATGATCGACCAGCAGCGCTCGCTGCTCGAGGGCGACCGTACGGTGCGTCAGGTGCTCGCCGAAGGCGGCGACTGGATCGACGTGCGCGGACACCGCAAGCACGTGCAGGGTTATCTCAAGGAATTCCTGTTCGATCCCGGCGTGGTCGACACCAAGGTCGGAATCATGTCGGGCGGCGAGCGCAGCCGGCTGCTGCTGGCGCGCGAATTCGCCCGCAAGTCCAACCTGCTGGTGCTCGACGAACCGACCAACGACCTCGACCTCGAAACGCTCGATCTGCTGCAGGAAGTGATCGCCGACTACGAAGGCACCGTGCTCATCGTCAGCCACGACCGCGACTTCCTCGACCGGACGGTGACGCTCACGCTAGGCCTCGACGGCAGCGGCTTCGTCGATATCGTCGCCGGCGGCTACGAGGATTGGGAGGCGAAGCGGAAGGAACGGTCCTCCACCAATCGGGGAGGGGGATCATCGCGCAGCGATGGTGGAGGAGCGCGCGCCAAGGCTCCGAGCGCCCCTGCCCCGCCCGCGCCGAAATCGACCAAGCTCTCCTACAAGGACCAGCGCGACTACGAGCTACTGCCCGCGCGGATCGAGGAGCTCGAAAGCGCGATCGCGCGCGGCGAGGACATCCTCGCCGACCCCGAGCTCTACACCCGCGACCCGCAGAAGTTCGCCAACGTCAGCAAGGGCCTCGAAAACGCCCGCGCCGAAAAGGACGCAGCGGAGGAGCGCTGGCTCGAGCTGGCGGAGATGGTCGAGGGTTGAAGCGGTTTCGCGCGAGCCGATTCACCCGATCCGGTAGAAATCCGCAACCCGGTCGAGCGCGATCCGGAGCACCAGCTTGCCGCTGCGCGCCGGCCAGGCGAGTGCGCGTTCGGCGTCGGGCAGGCTTTCGCATCCACAGACCACCCGCCAGAGGATATCCTCGAGCCCCTTGCCCGCCTGAGCGATCGCGCCGTGGAAGCGCTGCTTCGCGGCAATTTGCCGCTCGGTCGGGCTGAGCCCGGGCGCGCCCTGTGCCTTGATCCGCACCGGGTCCCACCGCATCGTCACGTTCGCGCCGAGCTGCGCGCGCTCGTAGTCGGCGCGCAGGCGCTCGCCCGCGTCGAACAGGCGCTCGTCGAGGTGGCCGCGCGCGTGGAGCCACGCGAGCGGCGATTCGGCGAGGTTGACCGTCACCGTGCGGCGCTTGCCCTTGGCGGTGCCGCCGCGGCGCGGCCCCTCTTCGGTCAGTTCGCGTTCGACGAGTTGGCGGGGCATCGGCACTCTCCTGTTCGGGGCGAATCGCCGCTTGCCAAAACGACACGGGTGTAGGAAAGTGAAAACCATATCGGTTATCTGGAGAGCGCCGTGATCAACCGCATCCGCGACATCCGCAAAGGAAAGGGCTGGACGCTCGCCGATCTCGCGCAGGCGTGCGACCCGCCGACCACCGCGCAGACGATCGGGCGGCTCGAGACCGGGATGCGCAACCTCTCGACCAAGTGGATGGACCGCATCGGCGCGGCGCTGGGCGTCGCACCCGACACGCTGGTGCGCGCCGACGCCACCGATTACCCTCAGATCGTCGCCACGCTCGTGGCAAACGGTGCCGAAGCGCTTACGAAGCCGCGCGACGCGATCCCGCCGACCGAGCTCGGCGGAGACGGCGCGCTGGTGGTGTTGGCCGTGGAGACAGCGGCCGGGCCTTACCTCGCGGGCGACCAGCTCTGGCTCCGCCAGCTCGATCCGGCCGATGCGGCGCGCGCGATCAACCGCGACGTGCTCGTCCCGCGCAAAGGCGGCCGCTTCGCATTCGGGCGGCTGATCGACCGGCAAGGCAACCTCGTCGGGCTGCTCCCACCCGGCGCCGGACAGAAGCAGCAGGTGGTCGAATCCCCGCCGTGGATCGCAGTCGCCGAAATGCTGGTGCGCAAGCTGTGAAGCGCCGATTGCTCTCGCTTTCGACGCTCTACCCCAACCCTCACACGCCGCAATTCGGCACGTTCGTCGCCCGCTCGCTCGAGGCGCTGGCCGCGCGCGACGACTGGGAGGTGACCGTTATCAATCCGATCGGCATTCCGCCGCTCGCTCTCGGCCGTTACCGCGCGCTGGCAGCAGCGGCGGTCGACGGGATCGAGCACGGGGTCGAGGTTCACCGGCCGAGCTACCTGCTGATCCCCCGCATGGGCGGGCGGATCAACCCGGCGATGATCGCGCGCGCGGTGCTTCCGCTCGCGCGGCGGCTGCACGAGGGGCGCCCGTTCGACCTGGTCGACGCGCAGTTCTTCTATCCCGACGGCCCCGCGGCTGCGTGGATCGCCGGCCAGCTCGGCCGGCCCTATGCGATCAAGGCGCGCGGGTCGGACATCGGCTATTGGGGCGCCAAGGGCTTCGCGCGCGAGCAGATGCTCGACGCGGCCGAGGGCGCGCGCGGGCTGCTCGCGGTGTCGCACGCGCTCACCCGCGACATGACCGCGCTCGGCTTACCTCAGAGCAAGATCGCGGTGCACTATACCGGGCTCGACCGCGACCGCTTCCGCCCGCTTGCGCATGCCGGGTTGCGGCAGGGGCTCGGCGAACAGCTCGGCATCCCGCTTGGCGAGAGCGACAAGATCGTCGTCACGGTCGGGGCGCTGATCGACCGCAAGGGGCAGGATCTGGTGATCGGTGCGATCGCGAGCATTCCCGGCGTGCGGCTGCTGCTGGTCGGCAAGGGCGAGGACGAGCGGCACCTCCGCAATCTAGCCGCCGATCTCGGCGTGGCCGAGCGGGTGCATTTCCTCGGCTCGGTCGACCACGACACGCTGCCGGTGATCCTTTCAGCCGCCGATGCGATGGCGCTGCCGTCGAAGAAGGAGGGCCTCGCCAACGCCTGGGTCGAGGCGCTCGCCTGCGGCACCCCGATCGTGATCTCCGACGCGGGCGGTGCGCGCGAACTCGTGACGAGCCGCGATGCAGGCGCGATCGTTCCGCGCAGGATCGAAAGCATCGCTGCCGCCCTGCGCGAGTTGTTCGCCGACCCGCCCCCGCGCGAGCGGGTGGCGGCGACGGTCGAGCGGTTCGGCTGGCCGGCGCACGCGGCCGAGCTGGCGCGGCGCTACGAAAACTTCATTTAGACGGTGGCCCGTCAGACCTCGCCCCGAGCGATCTTTTCCTGCCGGTCGGCTGCCGATTCCTGCGGCACGAAACTGTCCGAATTGACCCCGAGCCAGATGAGGATCGGCGAAGCCATGTAGATCGAGCTGTAGCTGCCGACGAACAGACCGAGCGTGATCGCCGCGACCAGCCCGAACAGGCTCGCCGGGCCGAACAGCAGCAGCGGCAGCAGCGCGATGAGCAGCGACAGAGACGTCATCACCGTGCGCGCCAGCGTTTCGTTCACCGAGAGATCGAGCAGCTCAGGCAGCGGCATCTTGCGATATTTCTTCAGGTTTTCGCGGATGCGGTCGTAGATCACGATCGTGTCGTTTAGCGAATAGCCGATGATCGCGAGGATCGCGGCGACGATGTTGAGGCTGAATTCGAGCTGGAACAGCGCGAACATGCCGAGTGTCAGCGAGACATCGTGGAACAGCGCGAACAGGCCGCCCACGCCGAACTGCCATTCGAAACGCACCCAGATGTAGAGCGCGACCGCGAGCATCGCCGCGATCAGCGCAAAGGCTGCGTCGGAGCGGAATTCGTCCGAAACCTTGCCCGACACGTTCTCGTTGCCGTCGAGGCGGAAGTCCGGGAACCCGGCCTCGAGTTCGGCGACGATCGCGTTCGCAATCGCCTGCGCCGCTTCGGGCTTGCCCTCCGCGCTTTCGGGCAGCGGCACGCGGATCGAAACCTGATTGCTCTCGCCGAAGCGCTGCACCACCGGCTCGCCGTAGCCGAGATCGGCGATCGAATCGCGCAGCTCGCCGACCGGCGCCTCGCTGCTCTCGGTGAAGGTGGCGGTTATGTTGAGCCCGCCGGCGAAGTCGACGCCGTAGTTCAGCCCCTTGGTCAGCACCAGGCCCCAGCTCGCGGCGATCAGGATCAGGCTGACCACGTAGAACGGGATGCGCCAGCGGAGGAATTTGACGTTGGTGTCGTCGGGGACGAGCTTGAGCAGTTTCATTTTCCCGTTCCCCTTACAGATGGATGTCTTGCGGGCGCGCGCGGCGGAGCCAGCCGGCGACCCACATGCGGGTCAGCGAGACCGCGGTGAACACGCTGGTGAACAGCCCGATGATCAGCACGACCGCGAAGCCGCGCACCGGGCCGGTGCCGAACATGAACAGCAGCACGCCGGCGATGAAGTTGGTGATGTTCGCGTCGAAGATCGCCCGGCTCGCTTCCTTGTAGCCGTTCTCGACCGCGGCGATCACGCGCCGCCCGCGCTTTCGCTCCTCGCGTATTCGCTCGTTGATCAGCACGTTGGCGTCGACCGCGGCGCCGATCGTGAGCACGAAGCCGGCGATGCCGGGCAAGGTCAGCGTGGTGTTCATCAGCGCCATGATCCCGAGGATCATCAGCACGTTGATGACCAGCGCGATCGTCGCGTAGATGCCGAAGCGGCCGTAAGTCACGATCATCAGCACGACCACGGCGGCCGATCCCACGATCATAGCGATGATCCCGAGCCGGATCGATTCGGCGCCGAGGTCGGGCCCGACGGTCCGTTCCTCCACCACCGTCAGATCGACCGGCAGCGCGCCCGACTGGAGCGAGATCGCGAGCTGCTGCGCGCTTTCGGCGGTGAAATTGCCCGATATCTCGGAAGTGCCGCCGAGGATCGGGTCCTGAATCACCGGTGCGGAAATCACCTGCCCGTCGAGAATGATCGCGAACTGCTTGCCGACGTTTTCCGAGGTCAGCTTGGCGAATCGCGCACCGCCCTGCTGGTTGAAGGTGATGACGACGACGTCCTGGTTTTCCTGGTTGCGGCTCGCCTGCGCCTTGATCAGCGCGTTTCCGTCGATCCCTCCGAGGCGATAGACCGCCACGTTCTGGCCGGCGAATCCGCTCTCGGGGGAGTAGGGAAAGATCTGCTGTCCCGGCTCGGCGATTCCCTGCGCGAGATCGGTCTGCAGTGCGTTCTCGTTGACGAGCTTGAATTCCAGCTTGGCGGTCTTGCCGATCAGTTCCTTGACCTGCTCCGGATCCTGCAGGCCGGGCACCTGGACCACAATCCGGTTGTCGCCCGAGCGGATGATCGTGGGTTCGCGCGTGCCAAGCGCATTGATACGGCGGTCGATGACGTCCTGCGAGGCGTCCATCGCGGTGTTGAGCGCACGCTCGAGCCCCGCTTCGGTGGGGGTGAGCACCACTCGGGTCTCGTCGACCACCGAGAGGTCCCATTCACGCACCAGCCCGTCGCCGTTGAGGATCGGTTCGAGCACGTCGCGGGCGCGATCGACGTCGGCCACGCTGTCGACCATGAAACTGAGCCGGCCGCCGGCAGTCGAGAGGTCGCCGAAGTTTATCTCGGGCTCGGCGCGGTCGAGCGTCTGGTTGACCGATTCCGCCATGTTCTGGAGGCGCTGCCGGGCAACCTCGTCGGGATCGGCCTCGAGCAGGATGTGGCTGCCCCCTGCCAGGTCGAGCCCGAGGTTGACCTCGGGATCGGGCAGCGAGGCGGGCCAGGTTGCGCCGCTGATCGAGACCAGCGAAGGCATCGCGAGGAAGCAGCAGGCGAGCGTCAGCCCCCAGAACCAGACGCGCTTCCAGAGCGGGAAATCGAGCATCGGCGCGTTCCCCCGGTCAGTCGTTCGCGGCGTTGCCGCCGGGCGGCACGATGTCGCCGATCGTACTCTTCACCGCCTTGACGCGGACGCCCTGCGCGATCTCGATCTCGGCATAGTGCTCGTCGACCTTGATCACCTTGCCCACAAGGCCGCCGGCGGTGACCACCTGATCACCTTTCTTGATCCCGGCGATCTTCGCACGATGTTCCTTCTGCTGGCGCATTTGCGGTCGGATGATCAGGAACCAGAAGATCGCGATCATCCCGACGATCGGGAGCCACTGGATCCACGCGGGCGGCGCGTCTGCGCTGGCCGCCGCGGCAAGGAAATCGAGCATGGGTAAAGCGCCTATCGAGCTTGAGACCAGGAATTCGGCGGGATTGCGCGCGCCCGCAAGCGGACCCTGGCCTCCCCGGCGATCAGGTGGGCGCGCCTAGCAGCATTGCAAGGGCAGGGCAACGAATCGCGCGCCGGCCCCAGCCTGCCGGATCGACGCTTGCCAGCCGCGAACCACCGCCCTATAGGGCCGCCCTCCACTGGATACGGGACGTAGCGCAGCCTGGTAGCGCATCACACTGGGGGTGTGGGGGTCGGAGGTTCGAATCCTCTCGTCCCGACCAGTGGTTTCGACCGAACGCGGCGCCCGCCCAAGCCCGGCGCCGGTCGGCAGACCCCACAGATAGCGATATTTCAGGTATGCGCCGCAGTGCTCGGTCAGAGCTTGCGGCGGAACAGGCGCTGGAGCCAGGTCGGCTCGTCGTCCATCGGCAGGACCCGGCCGAATTGCGCGCGCCGCTCGGTGGGATCGAGATTGCGTTTCGACGGACTGCCGCCGCCCGACCCCGTGCTGTGAAACCTGTAACGCGACATGCGACCCTCCGCTCGTTTTCCCGAAGCCGTTGGGCGACGGCTATGCACGAATTCCTGTCGCGTGCTTGAATGGCGCGCGCCGCTTGTCGCAGGCACGCGGCCGTTGGGCTGGCACCCGTTTCGCAAATGCGACGAACGCGATTCGGCGCGTCCGGAAGGCCGCCGTGTTGCGCCCCGCCCGCTTCGGCCCTAGTCGCCGCGCCGAGGAGATTGTCGATGCAGCGCATGCGCTCGTGGCTGTTCGCCCCCGGCGACAGCGAGAAGAAGATGACCAAGGCCGCCGACGGCGCGGCCGACGTAGTGCTGCTCGATCTGGAGGATTCGGTTGCGCCCGAGAGCAAGCCCGCGGCGCGCGAGCTGGTGCGCGCGTTTCTCGCGTCGCGCGACGATCGCGAACGGCTATGGGTGCGCATCAATCCGCTCTCCGGCGACGAGACCGAACGCGATCTCGAAGCAGTGATGCCGTCCGCGCCCGGCGGGCTGTTCCTGCCCAAAGCGGAAGGGCGCGCCGATGTCGAAGCGCTCGATGCGATGCTGACCGCCCTCGAAGCGAAGCATGGGCTCGCCACCGGCTCCACGAAAGTCGCCGCCCTCGTGACCGAGACGCCCAAGGCGATGTTCCACACCGGCGACTACGCAGGCGCGCCGCGGCTGGTGGCGATGAGCTGGGGAGCGGAGGACCTGTCCTCGGCGCTCGGCGCGCGCGTGCAGTTCCGGGCGGACGGCGGCTACATGCCGACCTACGAGCTTGCGCGCAGCCTGTGCCTGCTCGGCGCGGTCGCGGCCGGCGTGGCGCCGATCGAGACGATCCAGGCCGATTTCCGCGACCTCGAGACCTTGCGCGAACGCGCGGCGATGGTGCGCGGCCAGGGCTTCCGCGGAATGCTGGCGATCCACCCGGCGCAGGTTGAGCCGATCAACGAGGCCTTCACTCCGAGCGCCGAGGAAATCGCGCACGCGCGCCAGGTGATCGCGGCGTTCGCCGCCAATCCGGGTGCCGGTACGGTGGGGCTCGACGGCGCGATGCTTGACCGGCCGCACCTGGCGCTGGCGCATGCGCTGCTCGCCGACGCGGGCTTGAAAGATTGATCCGGTAAAAACAGTTTTCCTACACGAACCGTTTTGGTTATCTGATTGCGCGACTCGCAACCAGCGGAGCGCGCCATGTCCCTCGTCGAATCGCTTATCGGCCCGATCGCCTCGATCATCGACAAGATCATTCCCGACAAGGAGGCGCGCGCGAAGGCCAAGCTCGAGTTGCTCGCGCTCGAAGGCACGCACGAGCTGAGGCAGATCGAGGCGCGGCTGTCAGCGATCGTCGCCGAGGCGCAGTCGCGCGACCCCTGGACCAGCCGGGCGCGCCCGAGCTTCCTCTACGTGATGTACGCGCTGGTGCTGTTCGCGCTGCCGATGGGCGTGATCTCGGCGTTCGACGTGCAGACCGCGCAAGGGGTCAGCGCCGGGATCACCGCCTACCTCGGCGCACTGCCCGAGGAGCTCTACGCGCTCTTCGGCACCGGCTACCTCGGCTACACCGCCGCCCGCCAGTGGGGAAAGATCAAGGGCGTCGACAGCTAAGCGCTTTGCATTCAACTTGTGCTTGTACAATTTCGCGTACATATAAACGCGCAAGGAGGTTCCTCATGGACGTGATGACCTACACCGACGCACGCAAGAACCTGAAGAGCGTGATGGACAAGGTGGTGAACGATTGCTCCGAAGCAGTGATAACCCGCCGCAACGGTGAGGCGGTTGTGATGGTATCATTGTCAGCGTGGAACTCGATCGTTGAAACCGAGTATCTGCTTTCAACTCCTGCCAATGTTGAGCGCCTGCACCGCGGTATCGCGCAATTTGAAGCAGGAAAGGGCACGAAGCGCGCCCTGGTGACATCGTGAACGTCGCCTTTTCTCAGGATGCCTGGAACGAATATTGCGACTGGCCGCAAAGTGACAGAAGTGCGTTCGACAAACTGAACACGCTGATCGAACAGTGTCGACGAACGCCGCTCGTCGGTCGGGGCAAACCGGAGCCATTGCGAGGCGACCTGCTAGGCTGGTGGTCGCGCCGGATCACTCGCGAGGACAGGCTGGTCTATCGCGTGACCAGCGAAGGTCGCGAGCGGACGCTGGAAATAATCCAGTGCAGATCACATTACTAAGGCCCTCATGACCAACACCATCTACGTCCTTAACGGCCCCAACCTCAACCTGCTCGGCTTGCGCGAGCCCGAGATCTACGGATCGGACACGCTCGACGATATCGCCGCGATGCTCGAGGATCGGGCGCGCGAGCACGGGTTCGCAATCGACATGCGCCAGACCAATCACGAGGGGATGCTGGTCGACTGGCTGCACGAGGCGCAGGCCGAGGGCGCGCGGGCGGTGTTGCTTAACGCCGGGGCCTATACTCACACCTCGATCGCGCTGCTCGATGCGATCAAGGCGATCCGCACGCCGGTGATCGAGGTCCACCTGTCCGATCCGCTCCAGCGCGAGGCGTTCCGCCACCGCTCCTACGTCGGCATGGCCGCGGCCAGGACCGTCCAGGGCCTCGGTGCGCGCTCCTATCTCGTCGCGCTCGATGCCGTAGCGGAATTGTAACTTCGCCGCCCCCACCCCTTGCCAGCCCGCGCCCATCCGCGCATAGGCGACCGCTTGAACGGACAAGGGTTGGATATGGCCGAAACCAAGGGCTCCGCCGGGCGTAAACCCGGCATGAACGTCGACACCGCGCTGGTCCGCGAGCTCGCCGAGATGCTCGCCGAGACCGGCCTCACCGAAATCGAAGTCGAGGACGGCGAGCGCAAGGTGCGCGTCTCGCGCGGGGGCGGCGTGGCTGCGCCCGTCGCATATGCGCCGCCCGCCGCCCCGGCAGCCGCGCCCGCACCGGCAGCGGCGCCGGGCGAGCCCGCCGCTGCGCCCGCGGAGGATCATGCCGGCGCGCTCAAGTCGCCGATGGTGGGCACCGTCTACCTCGCTGCCGAGCCGGGCGCCGACCCGTTCGTCAAGGTGGGCGACAGCGTGAGCCAGGGCGACACGCTGCTGATCGTGGAGGCGATGAAGGTGATGAACCCGATCGCCGCCGACAAGGCGGGCACGGTTAAGGCGATCCTGGTCGACAACGCCCAGCCGGTCGAGTTCGACCAGCCGCTCGTCGTGATCGGCTAACGATGGCTATTTCGCGGATATTGATCGCCAACCGGGGCGAGATCGCGCTGCGCATCCACCGCGCCGCGCACGAGATGGGGATCGAGACGGTCGCGCTGCATTCGACCGCCGACGCCGACGCGATGCACGTGCGGCTGGCCGACCACGCGGTGTGCATCGGCCCGCCGCCCGCGGCCGAAAGCTACCTGAACGTCGCGGCGATCATCTCCGCGGCCGAGATAAGCCATGCCGACGCGATCCATCCGGGCTACGGATTCCTCTCCGAGAACGCCAAGTTCGCCGAGATCGTCGAGGCGCACGACATCGCCTGGATCGGGCCCAAGCCCGAGCACATCCGCACGATGGGCGACAAGGTCGAGGCCAAGCGCACCGCCGGCGAGCTGGGCCTGCCGCTGGTCCCCGGCTCGGACGGCGCGGTTTCCGATTACGACGAGGCGCGCAAGATCGCGGCCGAGATCGGCTACCCCGTGATCATCAAGGCCGCGAGCGGCGGCGGCGGGCGCGGGATGAAGGTTTGCGAGGCCGAGGACAAGCTCGAGAGCCTGATGAAGCAGGCCGGCAGCGAGGCCAAGGCCGCCTTCGGCGACGCGACGGTCTATATCGAGAAGTATCTCGGCAATCCGCGCCACATCGAGTTCCAGGTGTTCGGCGACGGGCGCGGCAAGGCGATCCATTTGGGCGAGCGCGACTGTTCGCTCCAGCGCCGCCACCAGAAAGTGCTCGAGGAAGCGCCCTCCCCCATCCTCACGCCCGAGGAGCGCGACCGCATGGGCATGGTCTGCGCCGACGCGATGGCCAAGATGGGCTATCGCGGCGCGGGCACGATCGAGTTCCTGTGGGAAAACGGCGAGTTCTACTTCATCGAGATGAACACCCGGCTCCAGGTCGAGCACCCGGTGACCGAGATGATCACCGGCATCGACCTCGTGCGCGAACAGATCCGCATCGCCGACGGCAAGGACCTGTCGTGCAGGCAGGAAGACATCGAATTCAAGGGCCACGCGATCGAGTGCCGCATCAACGCGGAAGACCCGTTCACCTTCGCCCCCTCGCCCGGCACGGTGAACTACTACCATGCCGCGGGCGGGATGCATGTGCGGGTCGATAGCGGGCTCTACGCCGGGTACCGCATTCCGCCGTATTACGATTCGATGATCGCCAAGCTGATCGTCTACGGCCGCAACCGCGAACGCTGCATCATGCGCTTGCGCCGCGCGCTGGAGGAAATGGTGGTCGAGGGCGTGAAGACCTCGATCCCGCTGCACCAGGAGCTGATCAAGCAGCCCGACGTGCTGAGCGGCGACTACTCGATCAAGTGGCTCGAGGACTGGCTCAAGGAGCGGGAGGTATAACGATCCTCCCCATTCTTGCCGCAGGCGCAAATGGGGAGGTGGCGCACGCCGCAGGCGGCGACGGAGGGGTGGCTACTCCAGCGGCACCCCGGGCTCGTGCTTGCTCGTCCTGATCGTCAGGCTGGTCTTCACGCTCGCGACATTGGGCGCGGGGGTGAGCTTGCTGGTGAGGAATTCCTGGAAGCTCTGGAGATCCTTGCTGACGATCTTGAGGATGAAGTCGATCTCGCCGTTGAGCATGTGGACTTCGCGCACTTCGGGCAGGTCGTGCATGTGCGCCTCGAACTCGCGCAGCGAATCCTCGGCCTGGCTCTTCAGGCTGACCATCGCGAACACGGTGATCGCGAAGCCGAGCTTCGATGCGTCGAGTTCGGCGTGATAGCCGCGGATCACACCCTCTTCCTCGAGCGCACGCACGCGGCGCAGGCAGGGCGGCGCGGTGAGCCCAACCCGGTGCGCGAGCTCGACATTGGTCACGCGCCCTTCATCCTGCAGTTCGGCCAGCAACCGCCGGTCGATATCGTCCAGATTAGCCATGTGGGTGCCCCTACGACCGCCACGCGTCGCGCGGCATACTGAAACTAAACTGGTCCCACCACTGCCAGTTCGCTAATTTTATTATCTCTGCCAGCAATTGTCCCGCTTTGCAACGCAGTGTTCGGCGATCTGCCGCAGGCCCGGGGATACTGGTAGAATAGCGCATTCCCGCCGCGCGCGGGGCCCCCTATGCCGCTGGGAGATCCATGCAGTTCGACGACCGCCTTGCCACTGTGCTGCGCCACCGCGCGAGCGGCGGGCGCGCTACGCGCACGCAGTTCAGGCAGTTGCTCGACCTGCTCGGTGCGCGGCGCGGCGGCTACGACGGCAAGTTGCTGTCTTCCGCCTGGCTGCGGCTCGGCGCGCTCGGGGAAGCGATTCCGCCGCGCGACCGCGCGGCGATGATCCGAGATGGCGGCTGGCGCTTTCGCAATCCCGAGCTCGCCGCGCATCTTGCCGAAGACGAACCCGAGGTTGCCGCCGCGGCGCTCGCGCGCGCCGATCTGGCGGAGGAGGACTGGGAGGCGCTGATCCCGCGCCTGCCGATTCGTGCGCGGGGTTTCCTGCGGCTCCGCAAGGGCTTGCCGCCGCGCGCGAACGAGCTGCTCGAACGGCTCGGTATCCACGATCGCGGCCTGCCCGATCCGGGGCCGGCGATCGCCACCGCCATGGCCGTCGAGCCGCCCCGTGCAGCACGCGAGGCAGCACGCGAGCGCGAGCCGCTCGAACTCTCCATGCCCGCAAACGATTTCGACGACGGGGAACCGATCGAGGAAGAAAGCGCGATCGGCGCGCTGGTCAAGCGGATCGAGGCGTTTCAGCGCGCACGCGCCGAAGGGGCGCCCAGTGATACTTCGCCGCGCCTTCCGCTCGGCGAGCACGACGAGCCGGCCCATCCGCCCCTCGCGGGGTTCGCGTTCACCACCGACAGCGAGGGCCGGATCGACTGGGCCGAGCCGCAAGTCGCGCCGATGGTCGTCGGTACCGTACTCGCCGATGCGGCATTCCGCAGGTCGATCCGCGACTGGCAGCGCGTCCAGCGCACCCCGATCGAGCTGCATGGTGCGCCGGCGGTGGCGGGCGAATGGGTGGTCGACGCCGCACCGCGCTTCACCACGCCGGGCGGGCGTTTCTACGGCATGGCGGGCAAGTTCCGCCGCCCGCCGGTCCGCGCTGCGGCCGCCGCTGCGGATGCCGACGAGGCCGAGGCCGACCGCATCCGCCAGCTCCTCCACGAACTGCGCACCCCGGTGAACGCGATCCAGGGCTTCGCCGAGGTGATCCAGCAGCAGATCTTCGGCGCGGTTCCGCACGAATACCGCGCGCTCGCGGCCAACATCGCGGGCGACGCGGCGCGCATGCTCGCCGGGTTCGACGAGCTCGACCGGCTCGCCCGGCTCGAGACCGGCGCGCTCGAACCGCTCGAGGGCGATTGCGACTTTGCGCTGCTGTGCCGCGCGCTGGCGAAGCAGCTCGAGCCGGTTCTCGCGCCGCGGATGTCGGGGTTCGAGATCGACATTCCGACGGAACCGGTGATGGTGCCGCTCGCCTTGCGCGAGGGCGAGGCGCTCGCGTGGCGGCTGCTCGCGACGCTGGCGACCGTGACCGGCACGGGCGAGACACTCCAGCTCACCTTGCGTTGCGAGCACGGGCACCTGGCACTGACCGCAAGCGTCCCCGCCGCGCTCGCCGACGAGGAGGACCTGTTCGCTGCCGCGCCGCGCCCGTCTACAGGCGCGCTCAGCGCAGGCATGTTCGGCGCCGGGTTCGCGCTGCGGCTGGCACGCGCCGAGGCGCGCGCGGCCGGGGGCGATCTCGAACACACGGGCGACGCACTGCGGCTCACGCTGCCGCTCTTGACCGCCGCCGGGCGCGATACTAGCCCCGGCGAACGGCGCGAGGAGAGGCGGCAACCGCAAGCGCGCTGACCGATCGGCCCGTCCGCAAGGAGCGTTGCGCTTGAGCCGAACACCCGACCGCCTGCCCTCGCCTCCCCCCCCTACCGCAGGTCCGAAGGCCCGCTTCGCGCCCGAATTCGGCCAGCGCGTGCTGCTGACGGTCGACACCGAGGAAGAGTTCGACTGGAGCGGCCCCTTTACCCGCGACCGTCACGGGCTCGACCATCTTCCGCGGCTGCGCAATTTTCAGGAGTTCTGCGAATCGCACGGCGTGGTGCCGAGCTATCTGCTCGACTGGCCGGTCGCGACATCGGCTTTGGCGAGGGACATCCTCTCCGATGCCGTCGCGCGGGGCAGGGCCGAAGTCGGCATCCAGCTCCACCCGTGGGTCAACCCGCCATTCGAGGAGGAGGTCAACGCGCGCAACTCCTACGCCGGCAACCTGCCCCCCGATCTCGAGCGCGCCAAGTTCCTGCGCCTGCGCGATGCGATCGCGGAGAACTTCGGCGCCAATCCGCAGCTCTACCGCGCCGGACGCTACGGCTTCGGTCCGGCCACCGCCGAGCTGCTGCGCGATGCGGGCGTCGGGATCGACAGCTCGTTCCGCTCGCTGTTCGATTATCGCGGCGGACACGGGCCCGATTACAGCGGTTATCCGCTCGAACCGTTCTGGCTCGACGGCGACATGTCGGTCCTCGAGCTGCCATTGACGACGGTCTATTGGGGGATGCTTCGGCGGCAGGGCCGCGCGCTCTACCCGATGCTCAAGCGCATGCCGCGGACGCGCGGGGTGTTCTCGCGCCTCGGCCTGCTCGAGCGTATTCCGATGACGCCCGAGGGCACCACGATCGACGAGGCGATCCGCGGGCTCGACATGGCGCTCGACGATCGGCTGCCGCTGATCGTGCTCTCGTTCCACAGCCCCTCGCTCGCGCTCGGCCACACGCCCTATGTCGAGACCGACGCCGATCTCGACGCGCTCTACGACTGGTTTCGCGCGGTGTTCGCCTATCTCGGCCAGCACGGCGTGCGGCCGACGACGGTGGCCGAAATCATGCGATCGGTGATCGGCTGACCGCAGCCGCTTGCGCGCGCCCGCGGCGCAAGCTAGTCCGCGCGCGCCGATCGGTATCCCAAGGGGCCTGTAGCTCAGTTGGTTAGAGCTGGCCGCTCATAACGGCTAGGTCGCGGGTTCGAGTCCTGCCGGGCCCACCGGATACCGCAGGCGAAGCATGGGTCGGGGAGTGGCGCAGCCCGGTAGCGCGCTTGCTTTGGGAGCAAGATGTCGCAGGTTCGAATCCTGTCTCCCCGACCAATCCCCACAAACGCACATTCCGCGGCGCGGATGATCTTGCCAGCCGATGGCGGGTCGTGGATTGTAGCGAAATCCTGCGCCGATACGCAACGCCACCCGGCGGCAGCCTGTCGGCAACGATCGCAAACGGGGGATACGAATGACAATCCGCAAGCTGGCCGTCCTCAGTGCAAGCCTCCTGGTGTTTCAGGTTCCAATGGCCGCAGCGCAGGAAGCGCCGCCGCAGCCGGAAGAGAACCCCTCGCGCGAGGAGCAAGGCCAGCCCACCGCCGCGCCCATGTCCGGCTCCGCCGTCGGCAGTGCCCGCAGCGGGCCGGAGCGGCGCTTTACCGGAGCCGATCTGTTCGATCTCGCGATCGCGGCCGATCCACAGATCAGCCCTGACGGCCGCACCATCGCCTACGTTCGCCGCGCGAACGACATCATGTCTGATCGCGCGGTGAGCTCGATCTGGCTGATCGACACCCGCACCGGCGAAGAAACCCCGATCGCGGGCCGCAACGGCGACGCCTTCAATCCCCGCTGGTCGCCGAGCGGCGACCGGCTCGCCTACGCCTCGACCGAGAACGGCAGTCCGCAGCTCTGGGTGCGCTGGATGGACGGCGGCGAGGCGGTGCGGCTCACCGGCCTGCCCACCAGCCCCTCGAGCATCGCCTGGTCGCCCGACGGGCGCTCGATCGCCTACACGATGCTGGTCAAGGACGAGGGGCCGAAGCTCGGCTCGGCGCCCGCGAACAAGCCCGAAGGCGCCGAATGGGCGGAGCCGCTGGTGATACGCGACCTCCTCACCTACCGCGCCGACGGTCAGGGCTATATCGAGCCCGGGTTCGAGAAGATCTTCGTCGTGCCCGCCACCGGCGGCGCGCCCCGCCAGCTGACCTTCGGCCGCTATCACGACGGCGGCCCGCTCAGCTGGTCGCCCGACGGCAGCACGATCTACTTCGGCGCCAACCGCCGCCCCGACTGGGAAAACGACCCGCTCGAAGGCGAGGTCTACGCGCTCGACGTGGCCAGCGGCGGGATCACCCAGTTGACCGACCGCAACGGGCCCGACGGCAACCCGGTGGTATCGCCCGACGGTCGGCAGATCGCCTATCTCGGCTTCGACGACGCGCTGCGCGCCTACGAGGACAACGACCTCTATGTCATGAACCGCGACGGATCGGACATCCGCAACCTGACCGCCGAGTGGGGCTACAGCCCCGGCGCGATCGCGTGGGACGCCGACGGGCGAGGAATCTACGCGCAATACGACATTAGCGGCGAGACGAGAGTCGCGCGCATTGCGCTCGACGGCTCGGTGCGCGACGTCGCCGAAGGGCTTTCCGGCGGCAGTCTCGACCGCCCCTACACCGGCGGCAGCTTCTCGGTGTCGGAGGACGATGCGATCGCCTTCACCGGCGGCACCGCCACCCGCCCCGCCGAGGTGCAGATCGACCGCGGCGACGAGGCGCGCATGCTGACCGACCTCAACCGCTCGCTGCTGGCGGTCAAGACGCTCGGCGAAGTGCGTCGCATATCCACCCCGTCGAGCCACGACGGGCTCGAGATCGAAGGCTGGCTGACCCTGCCGCCGGGCTACACCGAAGGACGGCGCGTGCCGCTGATCCTCGAGATCCACGGCGGCCCGTTCGCCGCCTACGGCCCGCATTTCTCGACCGACAACCAACTCTACGCAGCCGCCGGCTACGCGGTGCTCTCGGCCAATCCGCGCGGCTCGACCAGCTATGGCGAGGACTTCGCCAACCAGATCGACAAGGCCTATCCGGGCAACGACTATTTCGACCTCATGTCGATCGTCGACCGCGCGATCGCGCTCGGGATCGCCGATCCCGACCAGTTGTTCGTCACTGGCGGATCGGGCGGCGGCGTGCTGACGAGCTGGATCGTGGGCAAGACCGATCGGTTCAAGGCCGCGGCGACCCAGAAGCCGGTGATCAACTGGACGACCCAGGCGCTCACCGCCGACAATCCCGCGTTCTTCGGCCGCTACTGGATCGGCGCGCAGCCATGGGAGGATCACGAGACCTACTGGCGGCTCTCGCCGCTGTCGCTGGTCGGCAACGTCGAGACGCCGACGCTGGTCGTGGTCGGCAGCGAGGACTATCGCACCCCAGTGAGCGAATCCGAGCAGTACTACACCGCGCTGCGCCTGCGCGGGGTGCCGACCGCGCTGGTCAAGGTTCCCGGTGCCAGCCACGGCAGCATCGCCGCGCGCCCCTCGCAATCCGCGGCCAAGGCCTCGGCGATACTCGCGTGGTTCGACCGCTACCGGACCGGCTGGACGAGGCCAGACGAGACCGCGACCGCCGACTGACACGCGGCAGGAAGGGACGGCCATTCCCGCGAAGACGAACCCGCCCTCCCCCAGGCCCGCGCTCGATACCCGCGCGATCTGGGCGATCGCCCTGCCCGCGATGGTGACCAATGTCGCCACGGCGCTGATCGGCGTGGGCGACATGTGGATTGTCGGGCGGCTGGGCGACGCCTCGGCGCAGGGCGCGGTCGATGTCGGCGCGCGGCTGTTCGCGATGCTGTTCACGGTGATGAACTTCCTCAAGACCGGAACCACCGGCCTGGTGGCGCAGGCGGGAACGCGCAGCGGGGTACAGGAACAGGCGGCGATTCTGCTGCGCGGCGCGGCGATCGGGCTGACGATCGCGGCGCTGTTGCTGCTCGCCAAGCCGGTGCTGATGCCCGCGCTGCTCGATGTGCTCGGCGCGCGCGGCGAGGTGCTCGCGGCGGCGCGGACCTATGCCGAGATCCGCTACTGGACCGCGCCGGGGGTGATGCTGAACCTCGCGCTGGTGGGCTATCTGGTCGGGCGACGGCGGATGGGCGCGGTGTTGCTGTTCGAGGTCGGCTACAACCTGCTCAATATCGCGCTCGGGCTGTGGTTCGTGCTCGGGCTCGAGATGGGCATTGCGGGCGTGGGCTGGTCGAGCTTCGCCGCCGAATACGCCAAGCTCGCGGTGGTCGCCGCGTTCGTGCTGCGCGGCGAGCACGGCCGGCTGGTGCTCGAGGCCGCAGGCGAACGCACGGTGCTGCGCTGGGCGAACCTCAGGCCGTTCCTCTCTCTCAACCGCGACTTGTTCCTGCGCACCGTGGTGCTGATGATCGCGCTCGCCGCGCTGACCCGGCTCAGCGCCGAGCGCGGCGCGGTCACGCTCGCGGCGAACGGCATCCTCTACCAGATGTTCGTCTTCACCGCGCTGCTGCTCGACGGGTTCGAGAATGCCGCGCAAGTGCTCAACGGCGAGCGCCGCGGGGCCGACGACCGCGCGGGCTTTACCGCCTACATCAAGGCGATCCTGCTGCGCGGGTTCGGCGCCGCCTTGCTGGTGGCGGCGGGCTTCGCGCTGTTCGCCGATCCGATCCTCGCCAGCTTCGCCGCGACCGACGGGGTGGCGCGCGCCGCGCAGGCGCAGGCGATCTGGCTGGTGCTGATCCCGTTCGCCGGGGTCGCGGGGTTCGTGTTCGACGGGGTGTTCGTCGGCGCGAGCTGGACCCGCGCGCTGCTGCTCTCGATGCTCGGCGCGAGCCTGATCTACGCCGCCGCGCTGTGGTTCGCCTGGCCGCAGGGCAACTGGGGGCTGTGGCTCGCCTTCACGCTGTTTCTCGTCGCGCGCGCAGGCATCCAGGCCGCCATGCTGCCCGGGCTGATACGGAGCGGGTTCAAGGCGGGACCGTTTCGCTAGGAATTGGGTGCGCGGGCCACTCCATCCAGCAACTCGTCGCCCAAACTCCCCCCTCTCATCACGGAAATCGATCCGGTCGATTCGAGAACGACCGCCTGCACCTCATCGAGATCCGTGACCCCGGCTTCGCGCAATTGGGTCAGCAAATCGCTTTCCGCGACGCGCGTCCGGCGCAGGGCGCCCTGCAGGATCGTCCCGTTGCGCATCAGCAGCGTGGGTTCGTTCTGGATCGCGCGCCGGAACGATGGCGACGCTCTGCGCAAGGTAGCTACCATCCACTGCGCGGCGAACAGGCCCACCATCGCCACCAGCGGTTGAACGAAAGCAGCCCAGCTATCCGCCTGGGCGGCACCCGCCACCAGACTGCCGACCGCGAACGTCATCACCAGCGCGAACCCCGTCATCTGCGACAGGGAGCGCAGCCCGCTCACCCGTACCAGCAGCGCCACCCAGGCCATTGCGGCTACGGCGAGGATCGCCCCACGGGCGACGACATCTACCCACAGGTCCGCGAAAACCATCGGTCGGCCCTCCTTTGTGCCGCCCGATCAACGCTATTCGCTCTCGTTCGGTCCCTCCTTGATCGATCCCGGTTCGTTGGCGAGGATGCCGACGACCTGGGTCCACACGGCGACGTTCTGGCGCAACTGCACCGGGTCGACCTTGTCGAGCGTGTCGTCGGGCGTGTGGTGCAGGTCGAAATAGCGCGTCCCGTCCTGCTGCAGGTCGATGATCGCGGTTTCCTGATCGCGCGCGATGTTGATGTCCGCCCCGCCCGTGGCGACGCCGGTGCCGTTCGACACGCCGAAGCGCGCGACCGCGGCGGCGATCTTCGCGTGCAGATCGGGATTGCTCTCGCGGAAGTTGCTCATGAACTGCCACACCCGGTCCGCGCCGAAATCGCTCTCGAGGCCGACCGCGATCGGCTCGTCGATGTGCGCCTCGGAATAGGCTTCGGAGCCCCACAGCCCGGTTTCCTCCGCGCCTGCCATCAGCACGCGGATCGTGCGCAGCGGCTGGCCCGCGGCTGCGGCGTGCTTGGCGGCTGCCGCCACGATGCCGCAGCCCGCCCCGTCGTCGATCGCCCCGGTGCCCAAGTCCCAGCTATCGAGATGGCATGCGACCAGTACCGGCGGCAGCGAGGGATCGCGCCCGACGATCTCGCCCACGACGTTGCCGCTGGTGGTCGTCCCGAGATCGCGCGGCGTGAGCACGAGTTTCATCGTGATCGGGCCTTCCGCGCGGTCGAACATCCGCTCCAGATTCGCCGCATCGGGATTGCTCAGCGCGCCCGCGGGAATCGGCGAGACGCCCTCGGGGAAGCTCGTGCCACCCGCGTGCGGGTTGCGGTGATAATCGGTGCCGACCGACTTGATCACGCTCGCGACCGCGCCCTTGCTCGCCGCGATCCCCGCCCCGACCCAGCGCGCGGGACCGGCAAAGCCGTATTGCGAGCCGTCCTGCGTGCGCGTCATGTCGTTGCTGATGTAGGCGATCTTGCCTTCGAGGCTGCCCGCCGGGGCGGCCTGCAGCGCGGCGACGCTTTCGAATTCGACAACTTCGGCGGTGATCCCCTCCGGTCCGGTCGAGGCGCTGTTGCCCAGCGCGGTGACGTGGAACGGCTGCGGGAACGGGCTGACGATCTCGGCAGTCTCGACCCCGCGGACCCAGGTCTCCATCTCGAACGGTTCGTCGGCGACATTGGCGAAGCCGTTGGCGTTCAGCCACTCGACCGCCCAGTCGCGCCCGCGCTTCTCCGCCTCGGTGCCGGCCTGCCGCGGCCCGACCTCGGTCGTGATGCCCTCGACGAAATCCCACGCGATCGTATCGCCGGTCAGCGCCGCGTCGGCGCTTTCCGCAACGCTGGTGGGAGCTTCGGGGGCGACGGCCTGCGCGGCGGCGAGGGTCGGGAGCGATGCGGCGGCCAGCGCCAGGGCGAGTCTCTTCATGGCGGCGCTTGCTATCGGCCCCGGCTGGCCAAGTCCAGCTTGCCCGCGCGCGGCGCAGCCCCTATCTGCGCGCCAACTCCGAAACACCTGTTTACCCCGAAGGACGACTGATGGCCGCCCAATACGCATACGTCATGAAAGGCATGACCAAGACTTTCCCCGGCGCGCCCAAGCCGGTGCTGTCGAACATCAACCTGCAGTTCTACCAGGGCGCCAAGATCGGCATCGTCGGCCCCAACGGCGTCGGCAAGTCCACGCTGATGAAGATCATGGCCGGCATCGACACCGATTTCAGCGGCGAGGCCTGGCCGGGCGAGAACATCACCGTCGGCTACCTGCCGCAGGAACCGCATCTCGACGAGAGCAAGACCGTGCTCGAGAACGTCAAGGACGGCGCGCGCGAGACGGCCGACATGGTCGAGCGGTTCAACGCGATCGGCATGGAGATGGGCGAGCCCGACGCCGACTTCGACGCGCTCAGCACCGAGATGTCCGAATTGCAGGACAAGATCGACGCGGTCGACGGATGGACGCTCGACAACCAGCTCGAGATCGCGATGGAGGCGCTGCGCTGCCCGCCGGGCGACTGGCCCGTCACCGACCTTTCGGGCGGCGAGAAGCGCCGCGTCGCGCTCACCCGCCTGCTGATCCAGAAGCCGTCGATCCTGCTGCTCGACGAGCCGACCAACCACCTCGACGCCGAGTCGGTCGAATGGCTCGAAAACCACCTCAAGGAATATGCCGGCGCGGTGCTGATGATCACCCACGACCGCTACTTCCTCGACCACGTGGTCGGCTGGATCCTCGAGCTCGATCGCGGCAGCTACTACCCCTACGAGGGCAACTACTCGACCTACCTCGAGAAGAAGGCCAAGCGGCTGGAACAGGAAAGCCGCGAGGAAAGCGGCAAGCAGAAGGCGCTCACCCGCGAGCTCGAATGGATTCGGCAGACCCCCGCCGCGCGCCAGACCAAGTCCAAGGCGCGTATCCGCAAGTTCGAGGCGCTGCAGGAATCGCAGGACAGCCGCAAGCCGGGCAAGGCGCAGATCGTCATCCAGGTGCCCGAGCGGCTGGGCGGCAAGGTGATCGAGGCCAAGGGCCTGACCAAGGCCTATGGCGACAAGCTCCTGTTCGAAAACCTCGATTTCATGCTGCCCCCGGGCGGCATCGTCGGCGTGATCGGGCCCAACGGCGCGGGCAAGTCCACGCTGTTCCGCATCATCACCGGGCAGGAAACCCCCGACGAAGGCAAGCTGGAGATCGGCGAGACCGTGCGCCTCGGCTTCGTGGACCAGAGCCGCGACGACCTCAACGCGAAGAACAACGTGTGGGAGGAAGTGTCCGACGGGCTCGACTACATGAAGGTCAACGGCCACGACATGAGCACGCGCGCCTATGTCGGCGCGTTCAACTTCAAGGGCCAGGACCAGCAGAAGAACGTCGGCAAGCTCTCGGGCGGCGAACGCAACCGCGTCCACATGGCCAAGATGCTCAAGACCGGCGGCAACGTGCTGCTGCTCGACGAACCGACCAACGACCTCGACGTCGAGACCCTCGGCGCGCTGGAAGAGGCGATCGAGAACTTCGCCGGCTGCGCCGTGGTCATCTCGCACGACCGCTTCTTTTTGGACAGGCTGGCGACGCACATCCTGGCGTTCGAGGGCAACAGCCACGTCGAATGGTTCGAAGGCAACTTCGAGGCGTACGAGGAAGACAAGCGGCGCAGGCTGGGCGATGCGGCGGACCGGCCGACTAGGTTGGCGTACAAGAAGCTGACTAGGTGACGTGACGGCTGAACTGCCTTCTGACGTGCAAGCTAGCCAATATTTGGTTGGCGAGCTGGCGGACGAACTACCTCAGCGAACTCATAGATTCAGGATGCTGATGGCTCTGGATGCCGACTTCGGCGGATCGGGCGTTATGTTGCCTGGCGGACCCACCACTCATCTAGCTTATATCGAAGCTCGATCGTCGTTCGTAGCTGGCAACTTCCTAGCGACAATACTGCTCTCGCAAGGCCTTATTGAGAACCTCTTAGGTGGCCATCTAAGTCTAGATAATGTGAGTCGTGAGGTCAGAAACTTGGCACCTCGAGAGTCAAAACCCCTTGGTTCTCGTCCTAAGATAAGGCCGTTGCTAGAGCACGCGTTGGAAGCCGGTATTGTCGACAGCCGCGACATCGAGAACGTTAATAGGCTCATGAATTTGCGGAATCCCCTCGTTCATTTTCGCAATGTGGACGATCCGACAAACCTGACCAGAAGGGCTATGATGGAAGGGGTACCGCACGAACAAATAATGTATGACGATGCTCGTTTTGCGATCTCCACTGTCGTCGCCTTCGTTGGAAAAACACACTTCGCGATTGGGCGATTTCAGGATCGATAGAGTTTCGTCAGATATTGAGAAAAGCCCAGCAAATTTCACTTCTCCCCGGACTTGATCCGGGGTCCAGCTTCTTCCGGCGCCGCATTGAGGGGTTTCACGCAGAGATCGCAGAGGTTCGCAGAGCCGCGGAGGAGTGGTGCCGCAGGCACTCTCTCAAAGCGACCGTTAGCGTCGTGGGTTTGGGTGGGAGATGAAGGGCGGCTGCGCCGCTCGCGAGACCTCTCTGCGTCTCTTTTCCCTCTGCGCTCTCTGCGTGAAACAAAGAAGTGGGGCCCCGGCTCGGAGGCCGAGATTTCGGGGGCGGCATACCTATTTCATCCCAGCCGACGCCGTGCGGCGGATGGTCGCGGCGTTGCACGAGGGGCCACCCCGTGCGCGGGTCGATCGGATCGACGAGCGCGCGGCGAAGGCCGAAGGGCTGCGCAGGTTCGAACGGCGCTGACGGGCAAGCCGGCCCGCCCCGCAAAACCGTTTTCCTACATGCCGTGGGCTGGGCCAGCACCACTCCATGCCCGCCGCCGCCCGCCCGAATTGCACCCTGCCCCGCGCCGCGCGGGATCGCCTGCCGGGTGCAGGCGGCTTTTCTTTCCCTGAACAGTGTAACATGTGGTCCATGTCTCGCTGGCGAGCGACGAACCGAGCGCCGGACGTTCACATTACGCGGGACGAACCTGAACAAATCCCCTTCCCTTCGGTTCACTTTCCGCTCATTCAACCGGTCGTAGATATGGCTCATCAGAGAGCCGCTCGTGGTGGGCGCGGCGTTCTCGATCGACGGAGAACCGCACCATGACATTTGCCCAATTCCTGAAAGGAAGCGCGCTTTCCGCGCTCGCCGCCGCGATGGCGATGAGCGTCCTGCCAGCGCCCGCGGCTGCCGCCGCCGCCGAAACCCAGCAACGCGCAGACCGTGATCGCGGCGATCGCCAGCAGGCCCGCGAACGCCGCAGCGAGCGGCGCGAGGCCCGCTCTCAACGGCGCGAGGCCCGCTCCGAACAGCGCCGCGAACGCGCCGAGCAGCGCCGGCCCGCGGCGCGGACGGTGAGAAACGCCGATGTCCGCGAGCGCGCCGTGCGGCAGAACGAGACCGTGCGACGCGCGGCGATCGAGCGCGCTCAACGGCAACGCGAGGCAAGCGAACGGGCCGAGTGGCGGCGCACTCAGGCGACCGCGCGCACGGTTCAGCGCGAGCGCAACCGCAGCTACTTCGACAACGATCGCAACCGCACCTACCGCGACCGCGACGATCGCCGCGAGAACCGGCAAGAGCGCCGCGAGGACATCCGTGAACGGCGCCAGGATCGCCGCGAGGATTGGCGCGAGCGCAACCAGGAACGGCGCGAGAACTGGCGCGAGCGCCGCGACGACATTCGCGATCGCGACCAGCGGCGCGAGGCACGCGAGAACTGGCGCGAGCGCAACGAGGATCGGCGCGAGCGTTGGGACGACCGCCGCGACCGATGGCGCGACCGCAACGAGGACCGCCGCGACCGTCGGGCTGATCGGCGCGACGACCGGCGCGACCGCTGGGAGGACCGCCGCGATCGCCGCCAGTGGCGCGACTGGAACCGCCGCTGGCGCGACAACGACCGCTACGACTGGCACCGCTATCGCGCGTCGAACCGGCATCTCTATCGCATCGGCCGCTACTACGCGCCCTACCGCGATTACAGCTACAGCCGGATCAGCATCGGCTTCAACCTCGGCAGCCTGTTCTACGGCGACCGCTACTGGATCAACGATCCCTGGCAGTATCGCCTGCCGGCCGCTTACGAGCCCTATCGCTGGGTCCGCTATTACGACGACGTTCTGCTGGTGAACACCTACACCGGGGAAGTGGTCGACGTGATTTACGACTTCTTCTGGTAGGCCGAAGGTCAGGCCTGGTTCCCAAGCTGCCGGGGCCTCTCAGCCCGGCAGCCCTTTGCGAGCCCCCGCCAGCGCGAGCCGGCGGGGGTTTTGCGCTGTCACGAGGGCCGGGGGCCGAAGGGCAGCATGCGGAACAGGTTGCCGTCGCGGTCGATCAGGGTGTGCTTGAGCGTGCCGAGAATGTGAATGGCGGTGATCACCAGCAACGTAATCCCAGCGGCCGCATGCACGTCGAAGATCGCGCCCGCGCCTTCGGGATCGGGGGCGACCGGCCAAGGCGGCAAGGTGAAGAGCCCGAACACGTTCACCCCGTTGCCCAGCTTGGACATCGCCAGCCAGCCGGCCAGCGGCATGCCGATCAGCAGGATATAGAACAGGGTATGGGTGATCTTGGCCAGCCACCTCTCCCACGCCGACAAATGCGCAGCGAGTGGCGGGTTGGGCCGTACGAAACGCCAGCCGAGGCGCGCCAGAGCGAGCACCAGCAGAGTGGCCCCAAGCGAGAAATGGTTCGCCATGATCTCGCTTCCAGCCTCGTCGGTGGGCGCGTTCTCGGCCGCAACCGCGATGCGCCACTGCGCGATCACCCCGATCGCCAACAGCCAGTGCAGCGCCATCGCCACCTTCGAATATCGATGTCCGGTCGCTTCATCCATCGCGTGTCTCCTCGAACGCCTCCCCCTCTTGAAGCACAACGAGGCGCTGGTAGGGAAGCGCAAGTATGAGCAAGACCGCCACCATCCCCGACAGGGACGCACTCAAGCGCGTCGGCGCCTCGGTCCGCAAGCGGCTCGAGAGCGATTCGCAAGCCTACAAGGTTCCCACCGACAAGGCCGAGATCTACGCCTTCGGCGAGTTCCTCGGCGCGTCCGAATGCCAGCGGCTGATCATGATGATCGACGCGGTCGCGACCCCGAGCACTCTGTTCGACGCCGACTATTCGACCGGCTTCCGCACCTCCTATTCGGGCAACCTCGACCCGCGCGATCCGTTCGTGGCGGGCATCTCGCGCCGGATCGACGACGTACTCGGGCTCAAGCCCGAGACCGGCGAGGCGATCCAGGGCCAGCGCTACATGCCCGGCCAGGAGTTCAAGCCACACAACGACTGGTTCTACACCAGCGAAGACTACTGGAAGTCGGAACGCAAGCGCGGCGGGCAGCGGAGCTGGACCGCGATGGCCTTCCTCAACGCCGTCGAGGCCGGTGGCGACACGCACTTCACCGAGGTCGGGATCAAGATCCCGCCCAAGCCCGGCGTGCTGCTGGCGTGGAACAACGCGCTGCCCGACGGCTCGCCCAACAACGACACGATGCACGCCGGAACCCCGGTGGAGCGCGGGGTGAAGTACGTCATCACCAAATGGTACCGCACCCGCAAGTGGGGCTAGGAGCCTGCGTCGTCAGCCGCGCGCAAGGGCCTCGGCGATCAGCCGCCGCGTGTTGGCGATGCCGTAGAGCGCGATGAAGCTGCCCATGCGCGGGCCTTGCGAGGAGCCGAGCAGCGTCTCGTAGAGCGCCTTGAACCAGTCGCGCAGGCTTTCGAAGCCGAACTCCTCCTGCTTGCCGATCTCGTAGACGATCGTCTGCAGGTCCTCCGCGCTCGCATCGGCCGCAACCATCTCGAGCGCGAGGTCGAGCGTGCGCAGCGCCGCCGCCTCGTTCTCCGCAGGCGCGCGCCGCTCGAGCGTCGGCGCGACGAAATCGCGGTTGTAGGCGAGCGCGGTGCCGACCAGCGTATCGAGCTCGGGATGCTTCGCCGGATCGGGGTCGGCGATGTAGTTGCCGAGGTACGACCAGACCTGCTCGCGCGTCGCATGCGCGCCGAGCACGCCAACGAGGTTGAGCAGCAGCGCATAGGTAACCGGCAGGCTCTCCCCCGCCCCGGGCGCCTCGGCGCCCGCGAACCCGCCGTTGGCGCGCGCCAGATGCCACACCGGATTGCCGAGCTGCTTGTCGAGCTCCTGCTCGGCGAGCCGCTCGCGGAACTGCCAGTAATCGTCGACCGCGCGCGGGATCACCCCGGCGTGGAGCTGCTTGGCGCTCTTCGGATTGGGGAAGATGTAGAAGCCGAGGCTCTGCTCGCTGCCGTAGGTCAGCCACTCCTCGATCGTCAGCCCGTTGCCCTTCGACTTCGAGATCTTCTCGCCGTTGGCGTCGAGGAACAGCTCGTAGATCAACCCTTCCGGTTTCCGCCCGCCGAGAACCTGCGCGATCTTGCCCGACTGCACGCCGCTGTCGGTCAGGTCCTTGCCGTACATCTCGTAGTCGACGCCGAGCGCGACCCAGCGCATCGCCCAGTCGACCTTCCATTGCAGCTTGGCCTGCCCGCCGAGCGCCGACTGCTCGACCATCGAGCCGTCTTCGTCGGTGAAGCGGATCGTGCCCGCCGCGGCGTCGACCACCTCGACCGGTACTTGCAGCACCGCGCCGGTGGTCGGGCTCACCGGCATGACCGGAGAGTAGGTCCGCCGCCGCTCCTCGCGCAGCGTGGGGAGCATGATGTCGAGAATCGCCTGATTGTGCACCAGGACGTTGCGCAGCGCGTCGTCGAACGCACCCGCGTTGTAGCGCTCGCTCGCGGAGACGAACTCGTACTCGAACCCGAAGCGGTCGAGGAATTCGCGCAGCTTGGCATTGTTGTGGTGCGCGAAGCTGTCGAACCCGGCCTCGAACGGATCGGGGGTACGCGTCAGCGGCTTGCCGAGGTGCTGTTGGAGCATCACGCGGTTGGGGACATTGTCGGGCACCTTGCGTAGCCCGTCCATATCGTCGCTGAAGGCGACCAACCGTGTTTTTCCGTCCTCGGGTTTCGCGCCGATCAGCGCCTCGTAGGCGCGGCGCACCAGCGTCGTGCGCAGCACCTCCTGGAACGTGCCGATATGCGGCAGGCCCGAGGGGCCGTAGCCGGTCTCGAACAGCACCGGCTCGCGTGTTCCGTCTTTGGCAGGCTTGCCGTCGGGATAGCGCTTGAGCAGTTTCTGCGCCTCGAGGAACGGCCAGGCCTTGGACACGCGGGCGGCTTCGATGAGGGTCTGCTCGGTCATGATCACTGCGTGTTGCCGAACACTCTCCATGTTGCAAGTGCGAACGGCGCGCGCGCGAAAAGGGGCGCCCCTTGCGGAGCGCCCCTTCCTGCGACCCTGAAGGGATGGTCGTGGGTCAGGCGAACGAGGTGCGGCGTCCCCCCGCCAGCGCCGGCCAGTTGCGGGTGTACTGGCTGAGATCGATCCGCGGCTTGACGTTCTCGAACGTCCGGCCGAGCGATTGGAGGATGAGCCGGGCGCGCTTGGCGCGGGCCTTGCCCGAGCGGAACGGGTTGGCCCGGTCGGGCTCGGCGGCGATCATCCGCTTGAGCAGCGCGTCGCGTTCCTCGAACGATTCGGGCAGCTCGGCCGGCAGCGAAACCGCGGCGCCGGCGTTGGGGAGGCCCTTGTAGCCGTCCATCGGATGGCGGCGCGCCGGAGCCTTGGGGGCATCGGACACTGTGGTCCCAACGGGCACCGGTTCGCGGGCGAACGTCAGCGAGGGCGCGGCGGCCTGCGGCGCCCGGGCGGGTTCGCGCACCACCGGAGCGGCTACCGGAGCCGGTTCGGGCTCGATCACGGGTTCCTCGATATAGGCAGCATCCTCAGGCGCCTCGACCGCCTCGACGCGGCGCGAGCGGCGGCGGAACCATGCCATCGCGAGGAAGATCGCGCCGAGCGGGATCAGGCCCGCCAGCGCCAGCGCGATGATCGCGACCCAGTCCGGGCCGGCGGCAGGCGCAGTCTCGGTGGCGAGCGCTTCGGGCGCGGGTTCGGCCACAGGCAGCGGCGCGACCGCGTCGTCGGCCAGAAGCGTGCTGTCGTCGGTCGAGCTGACCGGAGTATCCGGCGCAGCGGTCGTCGCGGCGGCAGCCGGAGCGGTGTCGCGTGCCGCCGGGCGTTCCGGAGCGGCGCGTTCGCGAGTGGTCCGGCGCGGCTCCGCGGCAGCGGCGGTCGAACGCTGGTTCGCGGCGGGCTCGGGCTCGGGGGTTTCGGCAACCGGCGCCGGCGGAATGTCCAGCACGATCGGCGGCTGTTGCGGGGTTGGCTGGGTCGTGCGCGGCGCGACCACAGGGGCGGCGGTCGTCGGCGCGGGACGCGGGGCTGCTGTCGGCGGGGCGATCGGCGATTGCAGGACGATCGGATCGGATGCGGACGGAGCCGGCGCTGTCTGCGTCGGCGCGGTCTGGGCGATCGCGGGGGTGGTGCCAAGCGCGAGAATCGCGGCAATCGCGATGGGGGCGCTGCGAAGATGATGCTGTGTGTGTCGCATAGTGCAGATCAACGCGGCACATTTTCGCCATGTTCCTGTCCCGCATTGCCTTGCGATTCATCAAATATTTGATTTTACACATTATTATAGATTGATTTCGCGACCAGACGCGGATTCCTTGCGGTCAGTCGTTGGCCGCTAACGGCGCTGACGGCGCCGATGTTTACATTTCGTTCCCGCCGCGCCATCGTCGGGCGATGGTGGAACCCGTGCCCCTCCCCGCGCTTCACGCCAGCCATGCCGGCACCTGGCTGCGCGACGCCAACGGAGCGACGCGGGCCTGTTCGCGCGGCGAGGCGATCATGGCTGCGGCGGACACCCCGCTGCTGCTGCTCAACGCCCCGCTGGTCGCCACGCGGCTCGGTTATCCCGATCTCTCGGGGCTCGACCTGCTCGAGCTGTTCGCCTTCGTCCATCCGGCGCGTTTCTGCGTGCCCACGCCGAAGGGGCTCGCCCACGCGCTCGGCCTCGACGAACCGGCGAGCGACGACGCCGTCCCCGCGCTGTTCCAGCATGCGGCGGGCGCCCTCCTCGACGCCTGCACGCGCGAGGATTGGCCCGAGCGTGAGGGCGCCTGGTCGGCGCTGCAACCGCTGATGCGACTGCGCTGGCCGTGGGCGCAAGTGCTCGCTCCGCATGTCGTGCGGCCCGACAAGGCCGAGAAGTGGCTGTTCTCGCGCCTGCCCGAATGGGAGGAGGCCCCCGACCGCCCGCCGCCCGGACAGGTGCTGATCGAAGAGCCCGAGATCGAGGCGCAGCTCGCGCATCTGACCGGCGCGGGCTCCGAACAACGCGAGGGCCAGCGGCTTTACGCGCGCAACGTCGGCAAGGTGTTCGCACCGCGCGCAAAGCGCGGCGCGCCGCACGTTCTGCTCGCGCAGGCGGGCACCGGGATCGGCAAGACGCTCGGCTACCTCGCCCCCGCCTCGCTCTGGGCTTCGGCCGCGCAGGGCACCGTCTGGGTCTCGACCTACACCAAGAACCTCCAGCGACAGCTCCGCGGCGAGAGCCGCCGCGCCTGGCCCGAGCGGCGCGCCGACGGCTCGCAGCCGGTCGTGGTGCGCAAGGGGCGCGAAAACTACCTCTGCCTGCTCAATCTCGAGGATGCGCTGCAAGGCGGCTTCGGCGGGCGCGCGGCGGTGCTCGCGCATCTGGTCGCGCGCTGGGCGGCCTACAGCCGCGACGGCGACATGATCGGGGGCGACCTGCCCGGCTGGCTCGGCACGCTGTTCCGCAAGCGCGCGATCGGCGCGCTCACCGACCAGCGCGGCGAGTGCGTCTATGCCGGGTGCCCACACTACCGCAAATGCTTCATCGAGCGCGCCGCGCGCGCCTCGGCGCAGGCCGACCTCGTGATCGCCAACCACGCGCTGGTGATGATCAACGCCGCACGCGGGCGAGACCACGCCCAGCGCCCGACGCGGATCGTGTTCGACGAGGGGCACCACGTGTTCGACGCCGCCGACAGCACGTTCGCCGCCGCGCTCACCGGGCAGGAAGCGATCGAGCTGCGGCGCTGGATCGTCGGTCCCGAGCGTAAGAACCGCGGCCGCCGCCGGGGGCTCGCCGCGCGGCTCGCCGATGTCGCGAGCTACGACGATGCGGGCGGCGAGGCGATCGAGGCCGCGCTCGAGGCGGCGCAAACGCTGCCTTCGGACGGCTGGCTCCAGCGGCTGCACGACGGCGAAGCCTATGGTCCGCTCGAGACGCTGCTCGCGGCGGTGCGCGGCTGCGTCTACGCGCGCGACGAGAGCGGCGGGCAGGAGGCGGGCTACGGTATCGAGACCGAGGCGGCGAGCCTGCCGGGCGCCGTGATCGAGGCCGCGGGCCGCGCGCAGGAGGCGCTGGCCGGGATCCGCCGCCCGCTGGTCAAGCTCGGCGCGCGGCTCGAAGCGGTGGTCGAGGACGCGCCCGACTGGCTCGACGGCCAAGGCCGCGCGCGGATCGAGGGCGCGCGCCACTCGCTCGGCTGGCGGGTCGATCTCCTGCAGGCGTGGGAAGCGCTGCTCGACCGGCTCGGCGGGCCGGCCGATCCCGAGTTCGTCGACTGGCTCGCGGTCGACCGCAGCGAGGCGCGGGAGTTCGACGTCGGCATCCATCGCCGCTGGCTCGATCCGATGAAGCCTTTCGCGCGGGTCGTGCTCGAGCCGGCGCACGGGGTGATGCTGACCAGCGCCACGCTGCGCGACGGGGAGGACTGGGACAGTGCGGTCGGGCGCTCGGGGGCGCGGCATATCGAGGTCGAGCCGCAGCTCGCCAGCGCCGAGAGCCCGTTCGACTATGCCGCGCGCGCCGAAGTGCTGATCGTGACCGACGTGAAGCGCGGCGATCTGGCGGCGCTCGCGGGCGCCTACGCGCGGCTGATCGAGGCGGCGGGCGGCGGCGTGCTCGGCCTGTTCACCGCGGTGCGGCGGCTGCGCGCGGTCCACGGGCGGATCGCCGACCGGCTCGCGCGCGCCGGGCTGCCGCTCTACGCGCAGCATGTCGATCCGATCGATACCGGCACGCTGGTCGACATCTTCCGCGACGATCCCGCCGCCAGCCTGCTCGGCACCGACGCGCTCCGCGACGGGGTCGACGTCCCCGGGCGGAGCCTGCGCTGCGTGGTGATGGAGCAGGTGCCCTGGCCGCGGCCCGACATCCTCCACCGCGCGCGCCGCGCCGCGAACGGTGGGGGCGCATACGACGACCGGATCATCCGCGCGCGGCTGGCGCAGGCGTTCGGCCGGCTGATCCGCACGCGCGACGACGCGGGGCACTTCGTCGTGCTCTCGGCCGCCTTCCCCAGTCGTCTGCTCTCCGCCTTCCCGCCGGGCACGCCGGTCATCAGGCTGACGCTGGCGGAGGCTTTACAACGGGTGGCGGGCGGTGTTTCAGGGCCTGAGGCAGTGAGCGCAGCAGAGGACCGCCAACCGTCGTGAAGATCCTGGGATTGCTGCGCCACGCCAAGTCCGACTGGGACGACATCGGCAAGCGCGACTTCGACCGCGGGCTCAACGAGCGCGGGCGCAAGGGCGCGCGGCTGATCGGGCGGCATATCGGCGAGCACGGCGTCGCGTGGGACCTGCTCCTCGCCAGCCCCGCCGAACGGGTGCGGCGCACGCTCGAGGCAGCGCTGCCGGATTCAGAGCCGGCGTTCGACGAGCGACTCTATCTCGCCAGCGCCGACACCATCCTCGACGTGGTGCGCGAGCATGCCGGGAGCGAGGAAGCGGTGCTGGTGGCGGGGCACAACCCGGGCCTCCAGGAACTGCTGTTCGCGCTCGTCCCCCCGGCGGCGGAGGACAGGCTGTTCGACGAGGCGGCGACCAAGTACCCGACCGCCACCTTCGCGGTGATCGAGCTCGCGATCGACGACTGGTCCGAGTTCGCCCCCGATTGCGGGCGGCTGGTCCACTTCACCCGCCCGCGCGATCTCGACCCGGCGCTGGGACCCGAGAGCTAGGCGATCTCCCGCAGCACGCGCGGCCCCGGCCCCGCCTCGCCCGCGACGTCGTCGGCGTTGTAGAGCTTGCAGTGCTTGAGGCTGAGGCAGCCGCAGCCGATGCAGCCGTCGAGGTTGTCGCGCATCGCCTGAAGCTGCGCGATGCGGCGGTCGAGCCGCTCGCGGATCGCCTCGCTGATCTTCCACCAGTCGAAGCTGGTCGGGGTGCGCCCCTCGGGCAGGCGGGCGAGCTGCTCGGCGATCTCCTCGAGGCTGAGGCCGAGCTTCTGCGCGATCAGGATGAAGCTCAGCCGCCGGATATCCGAGCGGCGGAAGCGGCGCTGGTTGCCGCCGGTGCGGTGCGCGGTCACCAGCCCCTTGTCCTCGTAGAAGCGGATCGCCGAGGGCGAGAGCCCGGTGCGGCGGGCGAGCGTGCCGATCGGCAGGAGGTCGCTGGCTTGCATCGGAGCGCCCTAGCCGAGAAAGCGCTTGACCTCAAGTTCGCTTGAAGTTGCATTATCCCCGGCACCCGATTCGCAAAGGAGTGCCACTAATGCCCGAAACCACCTCCCGTCCCCAGGCCCGACCCGCGCCTAACGGCCGGCTCGAACACGCCAACCTCACCGTCACCGACCCCGAGCGCAGCGCCGCGCTGTTCGAGCGGCTGTGCGGCTGGCACGAGCGCTGGCGCGGGCCGGCGATGAACGGCGGCGAGACGATCCACGTCGGCAGCGAGAGCAGCTACCTCGCGCTCTACACCAATCCGCAGGCCGCGGGCGGATACGCCAAGGGCGCGCCGCTCAACCACGTCGGGCTGCTGGTCGACGATCTCGACGCGGCCGAGGCGGTGGTGGTCGAAGCCGGGCTCGAGCCGTTCAACCATGGCCGCTACGACCCCGGGCCGCGCACGTTCTACTTCTTCGACTGGGACGGGATCGAGTTCGAAGTGGTGAGCTATGGCTGATGCGCTCTCCCGCCCCACCGACGTGACAAGGGCGGGCGAGGCGGCGGCGGGCTGAACCGCCGCCGCGCGCGAAGGCCCGGCCGCGGCCTCGCTTTCCGGCTCGCCGTGGGCCGGGCCTTCGCCAAGGGATGTTGCGCGTTCTGATCCCCCGCGCAGGCGGGGGTCTCGGGCCGTCTGGTCGTTCCTCGGAAGCACTCGCGACCGAAGCGCCAGTGGCCTGAGGTCCCCGCCTTCGCGGGGACACGGGGGCGTGGCATCCTTTACTCCTCCGCAAAGCACCAACCCTCGGCATCCTCCCCCTCCCCCGCCGGGACGACGAGCCACCAGCGCTCGACCCCGGCCTCGAAGGCGGCGAGCTGTTCGGCCTCGATGTCGCCGCCGTCGCAGCCCGGCACGCGCAGCTCGTGCGGCTCGCGCGCGCCTTCGGGGCGGGCCGCCTCCATCGCGTGGAGCCGGCGGCCGAGCGGGGGGATGTAGACGCCGTCGCGCCAGTGCGCGGGATCGTCCATGTCCTCCTCCCACTCGGGATAGCCCGGCGGCCGAATGCGATGGCGGTGCGAGCCGTTGGGCCAACGGAGGTAGCGCGGGTCGTCGAACCACGAGCTGGGCGCGTGATCGGGGTCGTACTCGTCCTCGCCGGGAGGCGCGGCGGGATCGTCTCCGTCCGGAGACATGGACCGGTTGTTACACTGTCCTGGAGAAGAAAAGTCGGCCTCTCCACGGACCCTTTCCCGAGCCCCCGCGGAGGCGGGGGCCTCAGGAGGTTGCGCATGGCGGCCTGAGGTCCCCGCCTTCGCGGGGACTCGCGCCGCTTCCGCCTCCGCGGGGACACACGCGGGCTCCGGCTGCTCCTCACCCCGCGCGAAGCGGTCGAGCGCGGCTTCGAAATCCTCGGCGAAGGCATTGGTGCGCGCGTCGGCGGTGAGGCGGTCGAGCCGCGCGAGGTGCGCCAGCAGGAGGCGCGAGTCGTAGCGCCGCCGGGTGGCGACCTCCTCGCCGTGATAATAGACCGCCTCCTCCACCCCCTCGAGCGCGCGGCAGGCGAGCACATCCTCCGCCTGCGCCCGTGCGGCGAGCAGCGCCGCATCCCAGGCGCGCCGGAACGCGGGGCTGGCGCGCCGCATGCGATAGGCGGTCTGGTGCGCGACCCCCGCCGCCTTCACCGCCCGCCGCACCGCGCCACCATTGGCGAGCGCCGAGAGAAACGCGACCTGACGCTCGCGCGTGAACTCGGTCTGCTGCGGCCGCGTAGAATCGGCGGGCAGCGCGTCGATGAGGGCGGGGAGTTTGGCGGGGAATGACGTGGGGGCGTTCATGGTTCGGTCTCCGTGCGAGGGAACGAACCGAGCTATGTATGGCAGGTGGGGGGCTGTAGGAAAGTGAATAGGGTTTGCCGAGTGGGCGCCAACGAGGTCAAAACATGCGCGATTCTCTAACCATCATCCGACGCCGATAATCAGAGCACCGCTCTCCATCGGCACGCTCAGTGCGGTAGCGAGGATAGAAGTAAGGGGCCTAGCCTTAGTCCTTATATTTGGAACGCTGCCGCGCCTGCTCCTCAACCGGATTTATGAGAAAGTTCAGAAGATCCTCAAGTATCACTACTTCAAAATCTGGCTGTGAACCGCCACTGTCTGGGAAAGCCTGATGCGTGGCACCGAACGCAAGACGTGCTCCGCCCTCGTCACCAACCAAGAGTGAATTGAGGAAATACTTCTCCCTCCATTGCTTCTCTGCTGACCAGCAGACGACTAAATTTACATGCTTAGGATACTTTGTTTCAGATGAAAAATCTCTTATTAAAGCATCCAAATCATATTTATATTCTAATACGCGAGGCTCCGATTGAAATGGAAAGACAAGTCCATTATCAACTCCTAAAGGTCGATTTTCTTTCGAAAACCTAAAATGATCTTCATCATTATATGATAGCTGATATAAAGAATCATATCTTTCATTTTGCGAAGTCGCGAAAAACTGATACCCCTTAATTACGCTCAACCCCACCAATTCATGGAAAAGAGCTATCACATCTTGTTCCTGCTGAGGCTTCGAAAGCATGGACAAATATCCACTTTCAGATTTTAAAACAATCGAATTTTTATCTCTATATTCTTCCTGCCTCTTTTTCCACTCATGTAGTTCCTTGTCTGGCGCCACGGCAACCGCCCCGGTATCCGGCTTTAAATGCTGTAGATATCTCTTGAAAATCGTAACACACCTAACTGCGATGGTCTCAGCGAGATCTGTTAACTCGGGCTGAAATACCTTCCGTCCCATGTCGGGACTGCCGTCAGTGAAGTGAACTACTACATGGGAATTGGCTTGATACCCAATCGTGCTCGTCAAAGGGATAATTGAGAGATCTCCCTGGACCATGTAATCGGAGGCCATCTGCAAGCCGCCATGAATAATTCTTTGTCCCTTTCGCAACAGTAACTCGTCATCGTTGAAAGAACCCCACATCTTTGCAGATCTCAAAAATGCGGAGTAAGCCACCACATTATGGCGTTCAATTAGCGCCTTGTGCTCCACACTAAGGGCAGACGCAAACCACCCTGTATCATCCAGAAGATCCTCTTTCGTATAAATCTCCCATAGACAATCCAGGCGTTTACACTCACTCCCTAGCTTCGAGAAACGCTGATCAGGACTACCTTGAATCTTCGACAGGGCTTTTTCTACATCCTTAACGGTCGCAGCCTTGATATCTGCCATTTCGTGAGGGTAAAAATATTCAGGCTGAATTGCGTTCTCTTCGGTGAGAGTGCCATCAAGGTCTATTACCTTAATATATACTTCAGGCCTGAATTTAGCCGTATTTAAATAAACGCCGCCTAGGGGGCTCTTAATTCGAAGAACATCTGACCACTGTTTCGCTGTTCTTGCGCCCAACCAACTAAGATCCCTTGGCCTCTCTCCAGCAAGGCCACCCAAGATCACCTCTATTGCCGTTCCGCTTTCGTCGGGCGACAGTTCAGGTATCTTAAACGGCTCTGCCTCGAAAGCGGGCCGAGGGATCGACTCGCTGTAATCCTGAGCCCATTGTCGTCCATTTCGCAGGATAGCGGAGACTTCCGTTCCAGCGTGACGAGTGTGCGCTCTTAAGACTGAAAACCCGTAGGCGAGAAAGGTTGCCCCCACCCCTTTTTGCCCACGCGCCTCCTTGGGCTGCTTGAAACTGACGTTCGGCTTCAGGAAAAACTTAAATTCCTCGAGAGACATTCCGGTGCCGTTGTCAACAACTCGCACCCTAGCGCCTGCAATATCGATAGTGATCCAGATTCTAGGCTTAAAGTTCGGAGATAAATCACGGTCCTTAGCCTCTAAAGCATCTAGGCTGTTCTGAAGGGTTTCAGAAAATAAGTCAAAATAACCCGTGTATGATTTGAGAATGTTCTGGACAATACGGCGATTAGCCTGATTTAGAAGGGTTTCGTTCTCATCTGCTGCATATCCAGTGGCTAGCGGATCAAAGCCATCTATCGAGGCCGACAAGTCATTCATTCAAATCCCCTACTTTTAATTTGGATCGCCAAACCTCAGCGTCTGTATTTCGCTTTGTGGCTCTGCGGGGCGGTCATTCGCAAGCGCAAATCGCAATAACTCCATTTTTTGCCGGCGCTTCCGCGGTGAAGCAAAGCGCCGCCGCCCTCTACTCCGCCGCCTCGCTGACGCGCGCCAGCATCGGCTTGAGATACTGCCCCGTATAGCTCGCCGCTGTCGCCGCAACCTCCTCGGGCGTCCCCTCCGCCACCACCTCGCCACCGCGCACACCTCCGTCCGGCCCCAAGTCGAGAATGTGGTCAGCCGTCTTGATCACGTCGAGGTTGTGTTCGATCACCACCACGCTGTTCCCCTGGTCCACCAGCCGGTGGAGCACTTCGAGGAGCTTGCGGACGTCCTCGAAGTGCAGGCCGGTAGTGGGCTCGTCGAGGATATACAGCGTCTGGCCGGTGCTGCGCTTGCTCAGTTCCTTGGCGAGCTTCACCCGCTGCGCCTCGCCGCCGCTCAGCGTGGTCGCCTGCTGGCCGACCTTGACGTAGCCGAGGCCGACCTCGTTCAGCATGTGCATCTTGTCGCGGATCGGGGGGACGGCCTTGAAGAACTCCTCGGCGTCCTCGATCGTCATGTCGAGCACGTCGGCGATCGAGAGGCCCTTGAACTTCACCTCCAGCGTCTCGCGGTTGTAGCGCTTGCCGTGGCATTCTTCGCAGGTGACGTAGACGTCGGGCAGGAAGTGCATCTCGATCTTGATCAGCCCGTCGCCCTGGCACGCTTCGCACCGGCCGCCCTTGACGTTGAAGCTGAAGCGCCCGGGCTTGTAGCCGCGCGCCTGGCTCTCCGGCAGGCCGGCGAACCAGTCGCGGATCTGGGTGAAGGCGCCGGTGTAGGTCGCCGGGTTGGAGCGCGGGGTGCGGCCGATCGGCGACTGGTCGATCTCGATCACCTTGTCGCAGTATTCGAGGCCGGTGACCTTGTCGTGCGGCCCGGCGATCACGCGCGCGCCGTTCAGGTGGCGCGCGGCGGCGGCGTAGAGCGTGTCGATGGTGAAGCTCGACTTGCCGCTGCCCGATACGCCGGTGACGCAGGTGAAGGTGCCGAGCGGGATCGAGGCGGTGACATCGCGCAGGTTGTTCGCGCGCGCGCCGTGGACGGTGAGCTTGTGCCCGTTGCCCTCGCGGCGCGTGGCCGGAACCTCGATTGCGCGGCGGCCGGTGAGGTAGGCGGCGGTGAGGCTGGTCTTGGACTTGAGGACCTGCTTGAGCGTGCCTTCGGCCACCACCTCGCCCCCGTGGACGCCGGCGCCGGGGCCGAGATCGACCACGTGGTCGGCGGCGCGGATCGCATCCTCGTCGTGCTCGACCACGATCACCGTGTTGCCGAGGTCGCGCAGGCGCTTGAGCGTCTCGAGCAGGCGGTCGTTGTCGCGCTGATGGAGGCCGATCGAGGGCTCGTCGAGCACGTAGAGCACGCCCGAGAGCCCGCTGCCGATCTGGCTGGCGAGGCGGATGCGCTGGCTCTCGCCGCCGGTGAGGGTGCCTGAAGTTCGATCGAGGTTGAGGTAATCGAGGCCGACGTTGTCGAGGAAGCCCAGCCGCTCGTTGATTTCCTTGAGGATGGCGCGGGCGATCTGCTGCTGCGTCTCGCCGAGCTGGCCCTCGAGCGCGAGGAACCAGGCCTTGGCGTCCGACACGCTCATCTTGGTCGGCTCGGCGATATCGGTGCCCGCAACCTTCACCGCGAGCGCCTTCTCGTTGAGGCGCTTGCCGCCGCAGGTCTCGCACGCCTGCGCGGTCTGGTACTTGCTAAGCTCCTCGCGCATCCACGCGCTCTCGGTCTGCAGCATGCGGCGGTTGAGGTTGCCGATCACCCCCTCGAACGCCTTGCGCACGGTGTATTCCTTGCGCCCGTCCTTGAAGGTGAGCGGCACCGCGCGGCCGCGGGTGCCGTGGAGGATCGCGTCGCGCTGCTCCTCGGCCAGATCGTGCCACGGCGTGGTGAGGTCGAAGCCGTATTCCTTCGCGAGGCTGGCGAGGACCTGCATATAGTAGGGCGACGGCGGGTTCGACTTGGCCCACGGCACGACCGCGCCCTGCTTGAGCGTCAGCGCCTCGTTCGGGACGACGAGTTGCGGGTCGAACAGCAGCTTCTCCCCCAGCCCGTCGCACGCGGCGCAGGCGCCTTGCGGGGCGTTGAAGGAGAAGAGGCGCGGTTCGACTTCCTCGATGGTGAAGCCGGAGACCGGACAGGCGAATTTCTCGGAGAAGACGATACGGTTGGGGGGGATGCCCGCGCCCTTCATCTTGCCGCCCGCCTCGCCCCCTCCGTCAGCGCGCAGTTTATCCTGAGCGCCGCCGCGGGCGGCGTCGATGGGCGCTGCCACCTCCCCCAGAGGGGGAGACTCAGAAACTCCCCCCTTGGGGGAGGTGGCGCGAGCGGAGCGAGCGCCGGAGGGGGCCAGTTCAGCCACCACCCCATCCGCCAGGTCCACGTAAGCCAACCCCTCGGCCAGCTTGAGCGCCTGTTCGAATGAATCCGCCAGCCGCGTCTCGATGCCCGGCTTCACCGCCAGCCGGTCGACCACGACCTCGATGTCGTGCTTGAACTTCTTGTCGAGCGCGGGCGCTTCTTCGATCGGGTACATCTCGCCGTCGATGCGCACGCGGGTGAAGCCCGCCTTCTGCCATTCGGCAAGCTCCTTGCGGTACTCCCCCTTGCGCCCGCGCACGACCGGGGCGAGCAGGTAGAGCCGCGTCCCCTCGGGCAGGGCCATCACCCGGTCGACCATGTTGGAGACGGTCTGCGCCTCGATCGGCAGCCCGGTCGCGGGCGAATAGGGCACGCCCACCCGGGCCCACAGCAGGCGCATGTAATCGTAGATTTCGGTGACCGTGGCGACGGTGGAGCGCGGGTTGCGGCTGGTGGTCTTCTGCTCGATCGAGATCGCGGGGCTGAGCCCGTCGATATGCTCGACATCGGGCTTCTGCATCATTTCGAGGAACTGGCGCGCATAGGCGCTCAGGCTCTCGACATACCGTCGCTGCCCCTCGGCGTAGATCGTGTCGAAGGCGAGCGACGACTTGCCCGAGCCGCTGAGGCCCGTGATGACGATCAGCGCATCGCGCGGCAGGTCGATGTCGATGCCCTTGAGATTGTGCTCGCGCGCGCCGCGGACGGAGATGTGGGTGAGTGCCATGTGGGGCATGTTCCGCAAATGTTCGCTGGGGTCAAGTGAGCGGAGACTGCCGTTCCACCACGCCGACTAGGTAAGGTGCCAACGCCCGCGTGCAAGCCGCGATAGCGAGCGCCAGTCCGACCGATCCCTGCGACGAACGCGGCTCGGTTTACCGCAATCGGGATGGATCGCTTAACCACGCCCGTGCATTTTACCCGCGACGGGAAGCAGGGAGGGTCGTGCCCATGAATTGCAGGTCTTTGATCGGCGCAGTCGCGCTCGGCTGCGTGCTTGTGCCGGGGACGGCGCTGGCCGACGACCCGAACGATCCCACCATGCGAAGCGCCGCGGCGCGCGCCAAGGACCGGGAGCTGACCCGCCGCCTCAACGAAGCCCAACTGCGCCATGTCCGGGAGCGAGACGCCGGCTACGCCGAAGGCTGGCAGGCCTATCGCGACTATCCGCAAGCCCAGGCCGACCACGATCGCCGCATGGCGGAGTGGCGCCACGCGGTGGAGCAGTGCGAGGCGGGCCGATGGGAGTATTGCGCGCAGTAGCGCTGCGCGCGCCGCGCGACCACACACCTGCCCTTTCCTCCGGCAACGGAGCGAGCATGGATCATGGTCGCTGGGCCACGAGCCTGCCGGATGCTCCGCCAGTCCTGCTACGCCCGCTCCATCGGCCGTTCATCGAAACCCCGCCACCCTTGGTCGAGCCGGACTCGCTCCCACGCGGTCGTGCGCGCCTTGTGCGCCATCGCAAATTGCCGGGGCCGCGCGCCCCGAACAGGGGGAATGTCATGACCAGACTTGCTTCCGTGCTGAGTTCCGCCGCGGCGCTCGCGCTCGCTGCTTCGCTCGCCGGTCCGGCCCGGGCCGACGAAATCCCGCAGGACGGGGAGGAGATCGTCGTCACCGGGCAGCCGCAGATCGGCACCTTCGGGGTCGATCTCTCGGCGCGCGATCTTTCGGCCGATCCGGGTGACGATTTCGAACGCTACGCCTCCGGCAGCTGGATCGACGCGACCGAGATTCCCGGCGACCGGCCGAGCGTCGGCTCGTTCTACAACTTGCGCGAGGACGTGCAGGCCGACGTGCGCACACTGATCACCGAGGCTCCGGGCACCGCCAAGTACGGCGTGCTCTACGACAGCTACATGGACGAGGCCGCGGTCGAGCGCGCCGGAATCCGGCCGCTGATGGAAGACGTCGCCGCGGTGCGCGCGATCGGCGACAAGCGCGAGTTCGCGCGATTCATGGGCAGCACCTACGACAAGTTCGGGATCACGCTGTTCGGCGGCGGCCCCTATGCCGACCCCGACGATCCGACGATGAACGTGCTGTGGTTCGGCCAGTCGGGCCTCGGGCTGCCGCAGAAGGACTACTACTTCGAGGCCGACTACGCCGAGCAGCGCGCGGCCTATCAGGACTATATCGAGCGCACGATGCGGACGCTCGGCAACCCCGATCCGAAGCGCGCGGCGAGCGAAATCCTCGCGTTCGAGACCTATATCGCGCAACTCAGCTGGGACGCGGCCGACCAGCGCGACATCGGCAAGATCAACAACCCGATGTCGACCGCCGAGCTCAAGGCCTATGCGCCGGGAATCGACTGGGACGCCTATTTCGCCGGCGCGAACGTGCCGCAGCAGGAGCGGATCATCGTCAACGAGAACACCGCGATCAAGGCGCTCGCCGGGCTCTACGACAGCGCCTCGCTCGACACGCTCAAGCTGTGGCAGGAATTCCACGTCGCCGACCAGGCATCGCCCTATCTCAACAAGAGGATGGTCGACAGCCAGTTCGCCTTCACCAGCACGATCTCGGGCGTGAGCGAGCAGCGCCCGCGGTGGAAGCGCGCGGTCGACATGGTCGACGGCGCGCTCGGCGAGCTGGTCGGCGAGGACTACGTCGACGAGCATTTCCCCGCAGTCGCCAAGGCGCGGATGGACGAGCTCGTCGCCAACCTGAAGCTGGCGATGGGCGACCGTATCCGCGCCAACGGCTGGATGGCCGAAGAGACCAAGCAGGCCGCGCTCGAGAAGCTCTCGCGGATGGAGGTGATGGTCGGCTATCCCGAGGAATGGCGCGACTACTCGCAGCTCGCGGTGGTGCCCGGCGACCTCTACGCCAACGCGGTCGCCGCGACCAAATTCAACGCCGACTACGCGATGAGCGAGCTGGGCAAGCCGGTCGACCGCAAGAAATGGGGCATGAACCCGCAGACGGTCAACGCCTACAACGGCGGGCTCGAGAACAAGATGGTGTTCCCCGCCGGCATTCTCCAGCCGCCGTTCTTCGATGCGGCGGCCGACGATGCGGTGAACTACGGCGCGATCGGCGTGGTGATCGGTCACGAGATCAGCCACGGCTTCGACGACCAGGGGCGCAAGATCGACGCCAGCGGTGCGGTGCGCGACTGGTGGACGCCCGAGGACGCGGCGCGCTTCGAGGCCGAGGCGAAGAAGTTCGGCGCGCAATATGCCGAGTTCGAGGTCGTGCCCGGCAGCTTCATCAACCCGGATCTCACGATGGGCGAGAACATTGCCGATCTCGCCGGGGTGATGGTCGCACTCGACGCCTACCACCGCTCGCTGGGCGGCAAGCCCGCCCCGGTGATCGACGGGCTGACCGGCGACCAGCGCTTCTTCCTCGCCTATGCCCAGGTGTGGAAGTCGAAGGCGCGCGAGGACGCTCTGCGCAATCAGGTGACCACCGATCCGCACAGTCCCGCGCGCTACCGCACGATCGCTCCGCTGCGCAATGTCGACGCCTGGTACGCGGCGTTCGACGTGCAGCCGGGCGACGAGATGTACCTCCCGCCCGAGGAGCGCGTGAAGATCTGGTGATCGCGGATCAGGGCTAGGGCCAAAGAGCTAGGGGTGGCGCCTGCGGAACGCCGCCTCTAGTTCTGGCTCATGCACCGGCTGTTCGTTGCCCTGCGCCCGCCGCCGGCGGTGCGCGATGTCCTGCTCGACGCGATGGAGGGCGTCCTCGGCGCGCGCTGGCAGGACGAGGATCAGCTCCATCTGACCCTGCGTTTCGCGGGCGAGCTCGAGATGCCGCAGGCGGAAGACCTCGCCGACGCGCTCGCCCTGCTCGCGGTGCAGCCGTTCGAACTCGCAGTGCGCGGCGCCGGGCATTTCGAGCGGAAAGGTGCGCCGCATACGCTGTGGGCGGGCGTCGCCCCGAACGAAGCGCTTGCGGTGCTTCAGCGCCGGGTCGAGCGCGCGTGCCGCGGCGCGGGCCTGAAGCCCGAAACGCGCAAGTTCGCTCCCCACGTCACCCTCGCTCGTCTCAACCGCTCGAGCGGCCCGATCGGTGGCTGGCTAACCGCCCACTCCCGCCTCGCGGCGGGGCCATGGCGGGTGGAGAGCTTCGGGCTCTACCTCAGTCGCCTTACCCCGGCCGGCTCCGAATACGAGCGCGTCGAGAGCTATCCGCTCGGTTGACGGGGTGTGACACCGATCACGGCGCCCTTGCGTGCTTTCCTCTAGCCCGGCCGACGGAGCCGCAAGGCTCCATGCGACCCGAACCTGAGCCCCGGTCCGGCCCACCGCCGCGGCCGGGGTCTTTTTTCGTGACGGCGCGCGAGCGCCCCCGCCCTTGCATTCCCTCTAAATCTCCGGTTCAAGCGGCGCGTGTAAATCATACGTCGATTTCGCCCGCGCGGTTCTCGCCGCGGGTCCGACAAACTGGATTGGAGAGACGATGAAGGCCCATATTCTGGCCACCACCGCCATTGCATTCGCGCTGGCCGGCTGTTCCACCATGCAGGAGGGCGATGTGCAATCCGCCGCCGACACTCCCACCGCCACCGCCGATATTCCCGAAGGCACCGGGTACTTCGCGCAGCCGAGCTCGCTGCCGTTCCACGCGCCCGACTTCACCAAGATTTCCGAGGACGACTACATGCCCGCCTTCGAGCAGGGCATGGCGATCCAGCAGGCTGAAGTGCAGGCGATCATCGACAATCCCGAGCCGCCGACGTTCGAGAACACGATCGTCGCGCTCGAAAAGTCGGGCCGGATGCTGGGCCGCGTGGCGACCGTGTTCTTCGCGCTCACCGGGTCGAACACCACCGAGCGGCTCGACGCGATCAACAAGGAAATCAGCCCCCGGCTCTCGGCGCATTCGGACAGCATCACGCTGAACCCGGCGCTCTTCGCGAAGGTAAAGGCGGTCTACGACAACCGCGCATCCATGACGATGACGCCCGAGGACGCAAAGCTGCTCGAGGAAACCTACGAGGGCATGGTCCACGCCGGCGCGCTGCTGACCGAGGCGCAGCGCGAGCGGGTCAAGGCGATCAACACCGAGTTGTCGACCGTCACCACCGAGTTCGGCCAGCAGGCCCGCAATGCGATGAGCGAGCAGCCGGTGTTCTTCGACAGCCGCGCGGAGCTGGCCGGGCTGTCGGATGCCGACATCCAGGCGGCCGCCGATCTCGCGGCCGAGAAGGGCCAGCCGGGCAAGTTCGCCATCGCGCTGCAGAACACCACCCAGCAGCCTCTGCTGCCGAGCATGGAGAACCGTGCCGCGCGCGAGAAGCTGTTCATGGCGAGCTTCCATCGCGCCGACGGCACCACCGCGATCGATACGCGCGCGCTGGTGGCGAAGATCGCCGCGCTGCGCGCCGAGAAGGCGGCGCTGTTCGGCGAGCGCGACTGGGCCAGCTACACGATGTACGACCGAATGGTCGATTCCCCGCAGGCTGCGATCGACTTCATGGGTCAGATGGTCCCCGCGCTTGCCGCGACCCAGCGCCGCGAGGCCGCTTTGCTGAACGCGAAAATCCGCGAGGAAGGCGGCAACTTCGAGGTCAAGCCGTGGGACTGGTACCGCTTCGCCAATATGGTCAAGGCCGAGCGCTACGAAGTCGACGAAGACGAAGTGATGCAGTACTTCCAGATCGAGAAGGTGCTGGAAGACGGCGTGTTCTACATGGCCAACAAGCTCTATGGCCTGAGCTTCGAGCGCCGCACCGATATCCCCGTCTATCATCCCGACGTGTGGGTCTACACCGTGCGCGAGGCCGACGGGTCGGAGCTCGGCCTGTTCTATTTCGACCCGTACCAGCGCCCCAGCAAGCGCGGCGGTGCGTGGATGAGCAACTTCGTCGACCAGAGCCATCTCTACGGCACCAAGCCGGTGATCTACAACGTGCTCAACATCCCCAAGGCGCCCGCAGGCGAGCCGCAGCTGGTGAGTTTCGACAACGTCAACACGATGTTCCACGAATTCGGCCATGCGCTGCACGGCTTCTTCGCGGATCAGAAGTATCCGAGCCTGTCGGGCACCGCGACGGCGCGCGATTTCGTCGAGTACCCGAGCCAGGTCCACGAGATGTGGATGACCTATCCCGAGGTGCTGCGGAACTACGCCAAGCACCACGAGACCGGCGAGACCATCCCCGCCGAGCTGGTCGCGAAGATCGACGCAGCGAGCAAGTTCAACCAGGGTTACGACTTCGGCGAGGTGGTCGCCGCGGCGCTGCTCGACATGAAGTGGCACGCGCTCTCCGCCGAAGAGGCCGCCGCGATCGACACGCCGCAGGAGGTGTCCGCCTACCAGGCGCAGGCGCTGTCCGAACTCGGGCTCGAGGTCGCGCTGGTGCCGCCGCGCTACCGCACGAGCTACTTCAACCACATCTTCTCGAGCCCTGCCGGCTACAGCGCGGGCTACTACAGCTACCTGTGGACGCAGATGCTCGACCACGACAGCCGCAACTGGTTCCTCGAGAACGGCGGCCTCACGCGGGCCAACGGCGACCATTACCGCAAGACCGTGCTCAGCCGCGGCGGGACGATGGATTACGGCGAGATGTACCGCAACTTCGCCGGCCGCGATCCGAACGTGCGCTACATGCTCGAAGCGCTCGGGCTGGTGGCCGGCGATGCCGAGGCCGGTGCAACCTCCGACGGCGCGTTGCCGCCGGATACGACGGGCGAAGTGGGGGAGTGAGAACAGACCGGCCGTATCCTCCCCATTTTCGCGTAGCGCAAATGGGGAGGATCGGCATCGCCGCTACGGCTGCTTCACGTCATCAGAACCGCGCACGGGCGCCGATGTAGGCGCTGCGGCCCGCGGTCGCGTAGCCGGCGGCGGTCTGATAGTCGGCGTCGAACAGGTTCTCGACCCGGCCGAACAGCTCGAACCGCTCTCCGAACGGGATCGAGGCGCGCACGGAGGCGAGCGCGTAACCGTCGAGCGGAACCGTGTTCGCGGCGTCGTCGAACGAGTCGCTCACCATCCGCACATCACCGCCGATGGTGAAATCGGCGAGCGGGGTGCGCCAGTCGGCCGAGAGCGTCAGCGCGTGATGCGGCCGCCGGGCGAGAGCGTTTCCTTCGTTCGCCGAGCCCCCGGTGCGGTTTTCCGTGTCGACCCAGGCATAGACCGCGCGGGTGACCCAGCGGTCGGAGGGGCGCGCGCCGAGCTCGACTTCGATCCCCTCGGCGCGCACCCGGCCGAGGTTCTCGAAATAGCCGAACGGGCGGTCGGAACAGATCGGCGAAGGGTTCTGGAAGCAGCTCGCGAACTCGATCTGGTCGCGGGTGTCGCGCCGGAACACGGTCGCCGCACCGAAGAAGCGCGTGTCGGAGAGCGAGCGGTCGCCGTGGACCAGCCCGATATCGTAACTCGTGCTGTGCTCGGCCTCGAGCTGCTCGTTCCCGAAGTCGGAGAAGAGCCGGTAGAGCGTGGGCGCCTTGAAGCCCTCGCCCACGCTCGCACGCAGGCGGAAGTCGCCGCCCAGCGCATAGCTGAGATCGCCGCCGAAGCTCACCTCGCTGCCGAAGCGGGCGTGATCGTCGATCCGCACGCCGGCGTGCGCGGCGAGCCCGCCCATCTCGATCCCGAGCTGGCCATAAGCGCCGAAGATGCGCGTCGTCCGCCGTTCCTCGAATAGCGTGCCGTAGGCCGACCATTCGTGCTCCGCGCCGAAATTGACCAGCAGCGGCCCGATCGGCCGCCACTCGCCGCGCACCTCGACGCGGTCCGAATGGCCATCGCTGGTAAAGTTCGGGTCGGTGCCGGGCGCGGCTCGGTTCACCCGCTCGGTGTCAGCGAACGAATATGCAGCGCTGACGAACAGCGGACCGGTGTCGTAGATCGCGCCTGTCGAGGCCGAATACTGGCGCGTGTGCTGCGTCTCGTCGGTGTCGGCGAGCACGAAGTCGGGGGCGGGGAACCCGTCGAGATCGAGGTCGCCCTCGACCCAGCGGCCGCGTGCGAAGACTTCGAAGCTGCGCGAGAGATAGAGCCGGCCCTGCCCGTTTGCGGCCCACTGTTCGAAGCCGTCCGCCTCGATGCCGCTTGCGGCCTGCGAGAAACCATCCGTCCGGTAGTAGCTCGCCGAGCCGCCGAGGAAGCCGCGGTCGCCGCCGATCCCGCCCGAGACCGCGCCGGTCAGCGTGTCGCGCGCGCCGTATTCGGCGCTCGCCTCGAGCCCGCTTTCGGCGCGGGTGCTGGCGACGAGCACACCGCCGATCGCATCCGAGCCCCAGATCGTGGAGTTCGATCCGCGCAGGATCTCGATTTTCGAAAGGTTGCTCGAAAGCAGGTTGCCGAAGTCGAACCCGCCGCTCGGCGCGGCCGGATCGGACACGCGCACCCCGTCGATCAGGACGAGGAGTTGTTCGCCCTGCGCGCCGCGCACGCGCACGCCGGTGACGGCGCCGGGGCCGCCGTTGCGGCTGAAGACGAGGCCCGGGACGCGCTCGAGCACGCGGGTGAGATCGGCACCCTGGACGCTCTCGATCTCCTCCTCGCCGATCACGGTGACCGGCTGGCCGGTATCCTCGAGTTCGATCCGGGTGCCGGTGGCGGTGACCGTGATCTGGGTTTCTTCGGGCCGGAATTCGGAGAACGAGCCGGCGCCCTCCTCCTGCTCCTGTGCCGCGAGGGGAGTCGAAAGCGCGGCGAGACTGACGCCGATAATCAGATAGTTACGCATTATACCTCCTGTCATGTGCGAACGTCGCCCATGACGGAGCGAGGGCGCGTGCCCCCTCCGCCTGCTTCCGGTGCACCCCGCCCGGCAGCACGAACGACCGTCGGCGGGCAGGTCTCCTGGCTTCCGGATCGCCGCGGCCCGCTCCGCCTTCCCGGCGGTCCGCAGACAGCCAGTGGCATGTGGAGCGGGCGCTCCCCGGTCACAGTTGCGGGGGCAGCGGAGGCCCAGGAGACTACCTCCATACCCCCTTCCCTCTTCGGTCCAGTTTCCCGGACAACCCATGACGTGCGGCGGCCCTTAGACGCGCGATTGGGGCGCGGCAAGCGGCTGGGCGGTAAACAGATCGCAACCATCCGCCTTAACCGCCGCTTGCCACCTGTTCCGCCAAGGGACGGCCCGATCGGCGCGGTCGAGGTTCATTCTTTTGGCTGGTACGCGCCAGAGCGCGATTCGCCCGTTGCCCGAAGGACCGCTTTTGACCCATGCCCCAGCCCGCCCGATCCGCGCACGCCGCAAGCCGGCGAGCGTGTGGACGCGTCTTTCGGGTAAGCATCGCGGACGGCGCATCCTTGCGCTGATCGCGGCGATCGGGGTTCCGGCGATGGCCGCGCCCGACGACTGGCACGCCTTCGGCCGCGCCGCGCCCGAGGAAGCCCCGGCCGCAGCGGTCGCGCCGATGCCGTTCGAGCGCGCGGGGCGCAACTTCCCCGGCTCGGCGTTCTATTTCCTCGAGGACGCGCCGCGCGCCGCCTACGCTGCGATCGAGAACGGCGCGAGCGTGTTCGACCCGACCGGCGCCGGTGGCGAGGGAGCGGACTTCGCCGCCTCGCGCAGTGCGGGTCCGGCGGCGCGCGCGTTCCTCTCAACCGGCACGGGCCTCGACCGCGCGCGCGCGCTGCAATGTCTTGCAAGCGCGGTCTATTACGAAGCCGCGAGCGAGGCGATCGGCGGGCAGCGCGCGGTGGCGCAAGTCGTGCTCAACCGCGTGGCGCACCCCAGCTACCCCAACAGCGTGTGCGGCGTCGTCTATCAGGGATCGGAGCGCAGGACCGGGTGCCAGTTCACCTTCACCTGCGACGGCTCGCTCGCGCGCAAGCCGATGGCTGCAGCGTGGGACCGCGCGCTGATGGTCGCGCGCCAGGCGCTTGGCGGCGAGGTCTACGAGCCGGTCGGGCTCGCGACGCACTACCATACGATCTGGATCAACCCTTACTGGGCGCCGAGCCTCGACACCGTCGGCACGATCGGCGCGCACCGCTTCTACCGCTGGCGCGGCACGGCCGGCCGGCCGGCTGCGTTCACTTCGGCCTATCGCGGCAACGAGCCCGCGGCCGCGCCGCATCCGCGCAGCACCGCGCCCGAGCCCGCCGCCGCGGCCGATCCGGTGGCGCTCGCGCGCGCCTACGAGGAAGCACGGACCGAAGCGGTCGCCGCCAGTCGTGGAGGTGAAGCGCGTGCACCCGCCCCCGCCTATGCCCCGGCGGTCGAGGCGCGCGGCGGCGACGCGGCGTTCACCGCCGACAACCTTCCGGCGGGTGGCGACGTGAAGCCCGAATACGCCAACAGCGGCCGCTGGATCGCCCAGCCGAATTGAGTGGGCCGAATTGAGCGGGTCACAGGGTTAAGGGCCGGGAAACCCTAGCGAAGAACTCCCGCTTAGGAGTGGCGCGGCTAGAGCATCGGGCAAGTCGCAACCGGTGTCTCGACGCGATGCGCGCGAGGCCCTGACGGAAGGCCCGTTTGAATGACCCTCCACTTCGCCGCCTCGCGCCTGGCCGCGGATTCTCCGCTGGCCCGCATTCTTCAGCGCCGCGCGCCTGCCGCCGCGGCCAACGACAACAGTGCGGAGCGGCCCGACGACCGGATGCTCCACGCCGCGCTGCGGCACTTCGCGCAATACGGGCTCGGCGCCGCGCGCGAGGCGCGCAGCCATGCCGAAGCCGCATTCTTCGCCGGCGACCGCGCGAGCTACGACTGGTGGCTCGGTATCTGCCGCACGCTCGACGCGCGGCTGGCGAAATCGCTCGAGGTTTCGACCGAACGCGCCAGACGCGCGCCCCTGCGCCCGCTTCCGATGGCTGAGGGGTAGGGTCCGTACGGTCCCTAACGCCCGGTTTCCCGCGCGCTTCAGCGATCTGTAAGCGCCTCGTTAACTATGCAGTGACGACTCTTCGCTAAGCCCGCGCTTATGGCGAGGAGCGAACCGAAGGACGAGACCGACTGGGCCTTGTCCTACTTCACGAAAGGCGACGCGTTGTCCGAACGCGTGCGCCGCACGCTCGTCCGCACGCTCTACACGCTGCCCAGCAGCCTCGCCGCCGGCGCGGCGAGCGGCATCGCCTCTTCGCTGGTCGTCGCCTATCTCAGCGAATCCACGATTCTCTATGTGCTCAGCCTGGCGCTGACGGTCGTCGCGCTCGCGCGCGTGATGGTCGCGCTGAGCCTCTCGCCCGATGGCGATACGAGCACGACCAAGCTCGAGATCTTCTACGAGGTCGGCGCGTTCACCTACGCGTTGCTGATGGGGACGGTCGCCGCCGCCTCGCTGATCCTCGAGGTCAGCCCCGGGGGGCAAGTGCTGCTGGCGGCCAACGCGATCGGCTACGGGGTGGCGATCTGCGCACGCAACGCGGGCCGCCCGACCATCGCGATCGGCCAGCTGGTGCTCGTGTGCATGCCGCTGTTCGCCGCCTGCCTGTTTATCGGCACGCTCCCGTTCTACGCCTTCGCGGTCACCATGGTGCTGATGGTGCCGGCGATGGCCTCGATCACGATGAACGTGTTCAAGGTGCTGCGCGACAATATCGCCGCCGCCGAAACAAGCGCTCGTCTGGCCGACAAGATGCAGCACCTCGCACGGACCGACGCGGTGACCGGGCTCGCCAACCGCGCAGGGCTCAACCACGCGATGGTCGAGAAGCTGATGGATGTGCCCGCAGACCAGATGATGGGCATGATCTGGATCGATCTCGACCGCTTCAAGGAAGTCAACGACCTGCTCGGCCACCCGATCGGCGACCGCGTGCTCCAGACCGTCGCCAAGCGGCTCAGGGACGTCACGCCTGCGGGCGGCACCGTCGCGCGCTTCGGCGGCGACGAGTTCATCGTCTTCTGCGAGGTCGAAAGCCGCGCGGACTGCATGCGGCTCGCTAGCGAGGTCCACGCCGAGATCATGCGTCCGGTGCGGATCGACGGCGAACGGCTCGAAGTCGGCGCCTCGCTCGGCGTCGCGGTGCTGCCCGAGGACGGCGCCGACGCCGACACCGTGATGCAGGCGGCCGATCTCGCGCTCTACCACGCCAAGGTCAACGGCCGCCGCCAGACCTGCTTCTTCGACGGTTCCATGAGCCGCAACCTCGCCCGCCGGCGCGAGATCGAGGCGGAGCTGCGCAGCGCGATCCAGAAGAACGAGCTGTCGATCTTCTTCCAGCCGATCGTCGATCTCTCGACCGGCCGCATTCGCACGTTCGAGGCGCTGGTGCGCTGGTTCCACCCACAGAAGGGCGAGATGCGCCCCGACGAGTTCATTCCGGTGGCCGAGGAGACCGGAGTGATCGTCACGCTCGGAAACTGGATTACCGGGCAGGCGGCGAAGGCCGCAGCGCAGTGGCCCGCCGACGTGACGCTGGCGGTCAACCTCTCGCCGTTGCAGATCAAGGCACCGGGCGCGGCGCTGGGTATCCTGGGCGCGCTGCGCGAAGCGAACCTCGACCCGACCCGGCTCGAGCTCGAAGTGACCGAGAGCCTGTTCCTCGACGACAGCGAAGCGACCGACGAATTCATCCGCGAGCTTTCCAGCCGCGGCGTGCGCTTCGCTCTCGACGATTTCGGGACCGGATATTCCTCGCTGTCCTACGTCAACAAGTACCCGTTCAAGAAGATCAAGGTCGATCGCAGCTTCGTATCCGGTCCCGACGTGTCCAAGCGCACCGAGGCGATCATCCGCGCGGTCGCCGAGATGGGTGCGCGGCTGGACATGGAGATCGTCGCCGAGGGACTCGAGACGGTCGAACAGGTCACCGCGGTGCGCGATGCGGGCTGTTCGCTGGGCCAGGGCTACTACTTCAGCCGCGCAGTGCCCGACTATCTCGCGGCGATGCTGCTCGCGCAGGAACGCGACGAAGGGCAACAGCGCAAGATCGCGATCTGACCGCGGCACCCTGCGCTCCGGCGCATCTGTTTCCCGAAAAACCAGGGCCTTATTGCACTTGCGAACTACTCGCAAAGATAGTTGACGCCGCGCGCCCTTTGGCGGTTGCAATCCGTTTTTCGCGGGCCTAGGCCGCTGCGGTTCGCCGGGCGCGGCTTCCTCGCGGGACCAGGGCTGCGCGCTTCACGGCCAGGCATGGCGGTTCCGCGCAGTTGAAGGATACGACGCACCCCATGGCCCGCAAGAAAATCGCGCTCGTCGGCGCCGGCATGATCGGCGGCACCCTCGCCCACCTCGCGGCGATGAAGGAAATGGGCGACGTCGTCCTGTTCGACATCGCCGAGGGCATGCCCGCGGGCAAGGCGCTCGATCTCAGCCAAGCGGGCCCGGTCGAAGGCTACGACGCGACGCTTAAGGGCACCAGCGATTACAAGGACATCGCCGGGGCCGACGTGGTGATCGTGACCGCGGGCGTGCCGCGCAAGCCGGGCATGAGCCGCGACGACCTGCTCGGCATCAACCTCAAGGTAATGAAGGCGGTCGGCGAAGGCATCAAGAACCACGCCCCCGACGCCTTCGTGATCTGCATCACCAACCCATTGGACGCGATGGTCTGGGCGCTGCGCGAGTTCTCCGGCCTGCCGCACAACAAGGTCGTCGGCATGGCGGGCGTGCTCGACAGCGCGCGCTTCCGCCACTTCCTCGCCACCGAGTTCGACGTGAGCATGGAAGACGTTACCGCCTTCGTCCTCGGCGGCCACGGCGATACGATGGTGCCGATCCTCGAATACTCGACCGTCGCGGGCATCCCCGTGCCCGACCTCATCAAGATGGGCTGGTCGACGCAGGAGAAGATGGACGCGATCGTGCAGCGCACGCGCAGCGGCGGCGGCGAGATCGTCCAGCTGCTCGGCAACGGCAGCGCCTACTACGCGCCCGCCACCGCCGCGATCCAGATGGCCGAGAGCTACCTCAAGGACAAGAAGCGCGTCCTCCCCTGCGCCGCACACCTGACCGGCCAGTACGGCGTCGACGGCCTCTACGTCGGCGTACCGATCGTGATCGGCGCGAACGGCGTGGAGCGGATCGTCGAGATCGAACTCGACGACGAAGCCAAGAAGGGCTTCCAGGTCAGCGTCGACGCGGTGAAGGAACTGCTCGAGGCGTGCAAGGGCATCGATAGCTCGTTGGCGTGAGCTGGCAAGCCACCCTCGGACTTTGCCTCTATGTGGGCTGGCTCGGGCTACATTCGTGGCTCGGCAAGAAGCGGCTTACGGTCTTTCTCGCAGGAATGATTGGCGCCGAGACGTGGGCTTTCGTTGGAACGTGGCTCTGGATCGATGCCCAAGATTACGACGTATCGGCCGGGATGGCCACCGGCCTTGCGATCTTCGGAGCGGCGGCAATCTTCCTTGTCCCGGCGTTGATTGGGATCATTTCGCTTTTTAGGAACCGAACAAGGGCCCTGTGAACTGGGCGCCAGAAGGACTGAAGAATGAGCATCCTCGTAGACAAATCCACCAAGGTCATCACCCAGGGCATGACGGGTGACACCGGCACGTTCCACACCCAGCAGGCGCTCGATTACGGGACGCAGATGGTGGCGGGGGTGACGCCGGGCAAAGGTGGGACCGAGCATATCGGGCTGCCGGTCTTCAACACCGTCGCCGAAGCGAAGAAGGCGACCGGCGCGACCGCGAGCTGCATCTACGTGCCGCCGCCGTTCGCCGCGGATTCGATCCTCGAGGCGATCGATGCCGAGATCGAGCTGATCGTCGCCATCACCGAGGGCATTCCGGTACTCGACATGGTGCGCGTCAAGCGCGCGCTCGATGGCAGCAAGAGCCGGCTGATCGGCCCCAACTGCCCCGGCGTGCTCACCCCCGGCGAGTGCAAGATCGGCATCATGCCCGGCTCGATCTTCAAGCGGGGCTCGGTCGGCGTGGTCAGCCGCTCGGGCACGCTGACCTACGAGGCGGTGCACCAGACGACGCAGGTCGGCCTCGGCCAGACCACCGCGGTCGGGATCGGCGGCGATCCGGTCAACGGCACCAACTTCATCGACGTGCTCGAGCTGTTCCTCGAGGACGACGCGACCAAGTCGATCATCATGATCGGCGAGATCGGCGGCAGCGCCGAGGAGGAAGCGGCCGAGTTCATCGCGCACCAGGCGAAGAAGGGCCGCCGCAAGCCGATGGTCGGCTTCATCGCCGGCCGCACCGCGCCTCCGGGCCGCCGCATGGGCCACGCCGGCGCGATCGTCTCGGGCGGCCAAGGCGGCGCCGACGACAAGATCGCCGCGATGGAGAAGGCGGGCATTCGTGTGTCGCCTTCGCCAAGCGAACTCGGCACCACGCTCGACGCGATGCTGAAGGAACTGGCATAGCCAGAGTCCCCGCGAAGGCGGGGACCTCAGGCCGCCCGGACGACGGATGAGAGCAGGCTATGTCTATATCCTTACGAACAAGCCGATGGGCGTCCTCTACGTTGGAGTTACCAACGACCTCGCAAAACGTGTTGAGCAGCATCGCTCCGGAGCGGTTTCGAGCTTCACCAAGCGCTTCAACTGCCACCGTCTCGTCTGGTTTGGCGAGTTCGAGAACATTCACGATGCCCGTTCGTTCGAACTGCAAATGAAGAAATGGAATCGCGCGTGGAAAGTGGCTCGAATCGTCAAAATGAACCCCGAGTGGCGCGACCTTGCCGAGGAATTGTAACGATGCGGCAGCGGCCTGAGGCCCCCGCCTTCGCGGGGGCTCGGAGATAGCAATGGGTAACGAGAGCCACGATTTCCTTCCCGAGCTGTCCGATCAGGGCGGGCCGCAGCCGGGGCCGAGCTGGGACAATCCGCGCTGGCCGCTGACGGGCGTCGATTCCGAAAGCGATTGGACGCAGGCGCTCGATCCCACGACGATGGCGGTCGCGGTCAAGGCCGCGGCGGAGAAGGCGGGCAAGGCGACCGATCCGCGCGCGATCGAGGAGGCGGCGGCGGATTCGATCCGCGCGATGCTGATGATCCGGCTCTACCGCGTGCGCGGGCACCTCGCGGCCGATCTCGACCCGCTCGGCCTGGCCGGGCGCGAGCTTCCCGAAGAACTGCGGCTCGAGGCGCTCGGGTTCGCGGGGCAGGAAGGCAAGGAAGTCTATGTCGGCGGCCTGATGGGCCGCGACTGGGTCAAGGTGGGTGAACTCGCCGACCTGCTGCGCGCCAATTACTGCGGGCATGTCGGCCTCGAATACATGCACATCGCCGATGTCGAGGAACGGCGCTTCCTGCAGGAGAAGTTCGAGGGGCCCGAGGACGTCATCCAGTTCACTCCCGAGGGCAAGCGCGCGATGCTGGCCGCGGTGATCCGCGGCGAGCAATACGAGGCGTTCCTCGCCAAGAAGTACGTCGGCACCAAGCGCTTCGGGCTCGACGGCGGCGAATCGATGATCCCCGCGCTCGAGGCGGTGATCAAGTACGGCGGCCAGTCGGGCGTGCGCGAGATCATCTACGGCATGGCGCACCGCGGCCGGCTGAACGTGCTCGCGAACGTGATGGGCAAGCCCTACAAGGTGATCTTCCACGAATTCTCGGGCGGCAGCGCCAACCCCGAGGACGTCGGCGGATCGGGCGACGTCAAGTATCACCTCGGCACCAGCACCGACCGCGAGTTCGACGGCATCGACGTGCACATGAGCCTCGTCCCCAACCCGAGCCATCTCGAGGCGGTCGACCCGGTGGTGCTCGGCAAGGCGCGGGCGCAGCAGGCGATCCGCGACGACCTGAAGAAGCACGAGCAGGTGCTGCCGGTGCTGATCCACGGCGACGCGGCGTTCGCGGGCCAGGGCATCGTGTGGGAGTGCTTCGGCTTCTCGGGCGTGCGCGGCTACAACACCGGCGGCTGCATCCATTTCGTGATCAACAACCAGATCGGTTTCACGACCAGCCCACAATTCGCCAGATCGTCCCCCTACCCCTCCGACGTGGCCAAAGGCGTCTCGGCGCCAATTCTGCACGTCAACGGCGACGACCCCGAAGCGGTGACCTTCGCCTGCAAGCTGGCGATGGAATACCGCCAACGCTTCGGGCGCGACATCGTGATCGATATGTGGTGTTACCGCCGCTTCGGCCACAACGAGGGCGACGAGCCCAAGTTCACCCAACCGCTGATGTACGATGCGATCCGCGCGCATCCGAAGGTGAGCGAACTCTACGCCGCGCGGCTGGTCGAGCAAGGCGTGATCGACGAGGGCGAGCGCGACAAGCTGTGCAGCGAGTTCGTCGCCGAGCTCGAAGGCGAGTTCGAGGCGGCCAAGAGCTACAAGCCCAACGAGGCCGACTGGTTCGGCGGCCGCTGGGCCGGGCTCAACAAGCCTGCCGACCCCGAGAGCGCGCGCCGCAACGTCGAGACCGCGGTGTCGCAAAAGCTGTTCGACAGCCTCGGCCGCACGCTCACCACCGTCCCCGAGGGGCTGACGATCCACAAGACGCTCGGCCGTGTGCTCGACGCAAAGCGCACGATGTTCGACAACGGTGACGGCTTCGACTGGGCGACCGCCGAGGCGCTCGCGTTCGGCAGCCTCGTGACCGAGGGCTTCGGGGTGCGGCTGTCGGGGCAGGATTCGGGCCGCGGCACGTTCAGCCAGCGGCATGCGGTGTGGATCGACCAGACCGACGAGCACAAGTACATCCCGCTGACCCAGCTCCCGCACGGCAAGTTCGAGGTCTACGACAGTCCGCTGTCCGAATACGGCGTGCTCGGCTTCGAATACGGTTTCGCGATGGCCGATCCCAAGACGCTGGTGCTGTGGGAGGCGCAGTTCGGCGACTTCGCCAACGGCGCGCAGATCGTGATCGACCAGTACATCGCCAGCGGCGAGGCCAAATGGCTGCGCGCCAACGGCCTCGTGCTGCTGCTGCCCCACGGCTACGAGGGCCAGGGGCCCGAGCACTCATCCGCGCGGCTCGAGCGTTTCCTCCAGCTCTGCGCGAACGACAATATCCAGGTGTGCAACATCACGGTGCCGGCGAACTACTTCCACGTGCTGCGCCGGCAGATGAAGCGCTCGTTCCGCAAGCCGCTGGTGATCATGACGCCGAAATCGCTGCTGCGGCATCCGATGGCGAAGAGCAGCGCGAGCGAGTTCCTGGGCGAAAGCCACTTCCGCCGGATCGTCAGCGACACGACCGAAATCGACAACGAGAAGGTCCGCCGCCTCGTGCTGTGCAGCGGCAAGGTCGCCTACGATCTGATCGAGAAGCGCGACGAGGAAGGGCTCGACGACGTCTCGATCGTGCGCATCGAACAGCTCTACCCCTTCCCCGGCGAGCCGCTGGCGGTACGCCTCGGGCGGATGGTCAACCTCGAGGAAGTGATCTGGTGCCAGGAGGAGCCGAAGAACAACGGCGCCTGGTTCTTCGTCGAGAGCAAGATCGAGGAGGCGCTCGCCTCCGCCGGGCACGAGGGCATGCGGCCGCGCTACGCCGGGCGCGAGGTCGCGGCATCGCCCGCGACCGGCTACGCCAAGCGGCACGAGGAGCAGCAGCGCTGCCTCGTCTCGATGGCGCTCGGGTTGAACGATGGCGGCGAGGCTGCGCGCGGCGGCAAGGCCACCGGCAAGAAGAAGTCGTGAAGGTGGAAGTGTTTGAACCATATCCCGCCCTCCCCCGTTTGAGGATCAATTGATGTCGCAGGAAGTCAAAGTCCCCACGCTCGGTGAATCGGTCACCGAAGGCACGATCGGCGAATGGCTTAAGAAGCCCGGCGACACGGTGAAGGTCGACGAGCCGATCGTCAGCCTCGAGACCGACAAGGTCGCGGTCGAGGTGCCCTCGCCGGTCGCGGGCGTGCTCGGCGAGCAGAAGGCCGCCGTGGGCGACACGGTCGAGGTCGGCGCGGTGATCGCGACGATCGAGGACGACGTCGCCGCGGGCGAGAGCACCAAGGTCGAGCCTCGCGAGGAAAAGAGCGCCGACAAGCCCGAAACCGAGGACGAGGAAAAGCCGACCGAGGAAAAGGCCGACAAGCCCTCGCCCGCTCCGGCGGCGGCGAAGGAGGCTGCGCCTGCGGACACCCAGACGCTCTCCCCCGCGGTGCGCCGCGCGGTGCTCGAGCACGGGGTCGATCCCTCGACGATCAAGGGCACTGGCAAGGACGGCCGACTGACCAAGGAAGACGTGCTCGCCGCCGCGCAGGCGAAGAAGGATGCCCCGGCGCGCGAGGAGACGATCGACGACACCGCGCCCGCGCAGGCGAAGATCGACATTCCGGCTCCCGCTGCCGAGGGAGTGCGGCGCGAGGAGCGCGTCAAGATGACGCGCATGCGCCAGACGATCGCTAAGCGCCTCAAGAGCGCGCAGGACAACGCCGCGCTGCTCACCACCTTCAACGACTGCGACATGAGCGCGGTGATCGAGGCGCGCGAGAAGTACAAGGATCTGTTCGCCAAGAAGCACGACATCAAGCTCGGCTTCATGGGCTTCTTCGCTAAGGCCGCGTGCCTTGCGCTCAAGGACATCCCCGCGGTCAACGCCTATATCGAGGGCGACGAGATCGTCTATCACGACTACGTCGACATCTCGGTCGCGGTCAGCGCGCCCAACGGGCTCGTGGTCCCCGTGATCCGCGACGCCCACGCCAAGGGCTTCGCGCAGATCGAGAAGGACATCGCCGATTTCGGCAAGCGCGCGCGCGACGGCGCGCTGACGATGGACGACATGAAGGGCGGCACCTTCACCATCTCGAACGGCGGGGTGTTCGGTTCGCTGATGAGCACCCCGATCATCAACCCGCCGCAGAGCGCGGTGCTCGGCCTGCACCGCATCGAGGACCGCCCGGTGGTGGTCGACGGCGAGATCGTGGTGCGCCCGATGATGTACATCGCGCTCAGCTACGACCACCGCCTGATCGACGGGCGCGAGGCGGTGACCGCGCTTAAGATCATCAAGGAGGCGATCGAGGATCCCACCCGGATGCTGATCGACCTGTGATGGCTCAGGAGATGACCCGGATGCCGAAGAAATCGCTCGCCATTGCGCTTTGCGCCCTGTCGCTGGCGGGATGCGATGCCGCGACGCAGATCGCCGGCGAGGCCGTCGAAGGCGAAGTGCGCAACGCCATCGCCGCCCAGTGCGAGCAGGTGGCGGAGAGCACGGGCATCGTCGCCGCGCGCGTCGCCGAAGTCTGCCAGTGCAGCGCGGACACCTTCATGGCGGATCCCGACCTTACGCTGGAAGACGTGACCCGCGAAAACGTCGAGGGGATCGTCAACGCCTGCGCCCGCAGCACGGGTGCGGCAGACGGAACCTGGACCGAGACAACGCCCACGGAGGAAATCGGTGGCTGATCAGAATTACGACTACGACGTCCTCGTCATCGGCGCCGGCCCCGGCGGCTACGTCGCAGCGATTCGCGCGGCGCAGCTCGGGCTCAAGACCGCGTGCGCGGAAAGCCGCGAGACGCTGGGCGGCACCTGCCTCAACGTCGGCTGCATCCCGTCGAAGGCTATGCTCCACGCGAGCGAGTATTTCGACGCCGCCGCGAACGGCGCGATGGCGAAGATGGGGGTCGAGGTCAGCCCGAAGCTCAACCTCGATGCGATGCACGGCCAGCGCAAGGATGCGGTCAAGCAGCTCACCGGCGGGATCGAATTCCTGTTCAAGAAGAACAAGATCGACTGGAAGAAGGGCCGCGCCACCTTCCAGGACGCGCACACGGTGAAGGTTGGCGACGAGACGGTGACGGCGAAGAACGTCGTGATCGCGACCGGTTCTTCGGTCACCCCTCTGCCCGGAGTCGAGGTCGACAACAACAAGCAGGTCGTGGTCGACAGCACCGGCGCGCTCGAGCTCAAGTCGGTGCCGAAGAAGATGGTCGTCATCGGCGGCGGCGTGATCGGGCTGGAGCTCGGCTCGGTCTGGCGGCGGCTCGGCGCCGAAGTGATCGTGGTCGAATTTCTCGACCAGCTGCTCCCCGGCATGGACATGGACGTGCGCAAGGAAGCGGCGAAGATCTTCAAGAAGCAGGGCATGGAGCTGCGCCTCGGCACGAAGGTCACCGGCTGCACGGTCAAGGGAAAGAAGGCCTCTCTGACGCTCGAACCCGCGGCAGGCGGCGAGGAGAGCACGCTGGAGGCCGATTGCGTGCTCGTGTCGATCGGACGGCGCCCGAACACCGAGGGCCTTGGGCTGGAGACGATCGGGCTCGAGCTCAACCAGCGCGGTCAGATCGAGACCGACCACGATTTCCGCACCAAGGCAGACGGCGTGTGGGCGATCGGCGACGTGATCCCCGGCCCGATGCTGGCGCACAAGGCCGAGGACGAAGGTATCGCGGTGGCGGAGAACATCGCCGGGCAGACGGGCATCGTGAACCACGATGTCATCCCCGGCGTGGTCTATACCTGGCCCGAGATCGCGGGTGTCGGCCTGACCGAGGAAGAGGCGAAGGAAAAGGGCGCGATCAAGGTCGGCAAGTTCCCGATGCTCGCCAACAGCCGCGCCAAGACCAACCACGAGCCCGAGGGCTTCGTGAAGGTGATCGCCGACGCCGAAACCGACCGCGTGCTCGGCGTGTGGTGCATCGCCAGCGTCGCGGGCACGATGATCGCGCAGGCGGCGCAGGCGATGGAATTCGGCGCGACGAGCGAAGACATCGCCTACACCTGCCACGCCCACCCCACCCACAGCGAGGCGATCAAGGAAGCCGCAATGGCGGTGACCGGCAAACCGATCCACATTTGACCGGTCTTGCGCGCCCGTTACAAACGCGGCGCTAAGGGAGACGGCGATGGCATATCCGACACTGACCGACCAGCCGGGCGCGGTGGCGCTTGCGGCGCAGATTCGCAGCGGGGAGCTATCGCCGCTCGAGGCGGTCGATGCTGCGATCGCGCGGATCGAGGATCGCGATGCGCGGATCGATGCGGTCGTGGTGTGCGATTTCGAACGCGCGCGTGCGGCCGCCGCGGCGCTCGACGGTGAAACGCCGGGCAAGGATCGCCCGCTGTTCGGCGTGCCGATGACGATCAAGGAGAGCTTCGACATCGCAGGCCTGCCCACCTGCTGGGGACATAAGGAGTTCGCCGGCAACGTGGCGCAGCGGGACGCGCGCGTGGTGAGCCTGCTCAAGGCGGCAGGCGTGGTCTTTCTCGGCAAGACCAACGTCCCGCCCGATCTGGCCGATTGGCAATCGACCAATCCCGTCTACGGCCGCACCGCCAATCCGCACGACCCCGCCCGCAGCCCCGGCGGCTCTTCGGGCGGCTCGGCCGCGGCGGTCGCGAGCGGGATGGTGCCGTGCGAATACGGCACCGACATCGGCGGATCGGTCCGCGTGCCAGCGCATTTCTGTGGCGTCTGGGGACACAAGACAAGCTGGGGTCTGGTGTCCAAGCACGGCCACGACCATCCGCTGCTCGCCGGAAGCGACGCGCATGATGGCGCGCTTTCGATCGCCGGCCCGATCGCGCGCAATGCGGAGGATCTCGAGCTGTTGTTGCGTCTCACGGCCAGCATTCCGCTGCGCGCGCGCGGCAAGCGGCTGACAGACTGCCGCCTGCTGCTGATGACCGACTATCCCGACAGCCCGGTCGACGCCGGGGTGCTCGGGCCGATCGCGGCGGCAGCCGCAGAGCTTGAGGCGGCAGGCGTGCGCATCGATCGCACGACCGATCTCCTGCCCGATCTCGCGCAGCAGCAGCGCGACTATATGAAAATGCTCAACATCGCGATGGCGCGCGGGATGCCCGGACCCGACGGAAAGCGCGCCACCGCAACCGACTGGTTCGAACTGATGGACGCGCAGGCGCGCAATGAGGCGGCCTGGCATGTGCTGTTCGACACCTACGACTTCGTGCTCGCGCCGCCTGCGCCGGTGCTCGCAATCCCCGCGCGCGAGGGGCGGCTGTTCGACGGCACGGTGACGATCAACGGGCGCGAGGAAAGCGCCGCCGCGGCGCTCGCCTGGGCGGGCATCGCGACGTTCCCGAACCTTCCCTCCACCGTGCTTCCGGTCGGCGCAACCGATGGGCTGCCGTGCGGAATGCAGGTGATCGGTCCGCGCTGGGCCGATCTCGACTGCATCGCGGCGGCAAAGTCGATCGGGGAGATCATTGGCGCATGAAGATGGCGGTCGTGATGCGCAAGCTGGCGCGGTGGCATATCTGGCTCGGCTGGCTGGTCGGCGTGCCACTGATTCTGTGGACCCTGAGCGGGTTGGTGATGGTCGCACGCCCGATCGACGAAGTGCATGGCGACTATTTGCGGATCGAAGCCGCCCAGCAACCGCTCGCACTTCCGGGCGAGGGCTTCGGCAGCGTCGAAGGTCCGATCAAGGAGATGCGCGCCTACATGCAGAACGGCCGCGCGGTCGCAGTGCTGACCATGATGGACGGCAGCGTACGCCGGCGCGACATGGCGACCGGGGCACCGATCGCGCCACTCGATGCCGCTGCGGCCCGCTCGCTCGTCGCCCGGCGCGTGGTCGGCGGCAACGAGGTCGAGAGCGTGCGCTTTTTCGCCGCCGACGCGCCGGCGTTCGATTTCCGTCGTCCGGTGCCGGCGTGGCAGGTCGCGCTCGCGGACGGAACGCACATCTACGTCGGACGCGACACCGGGGAAATCGAGGCGGTGCGTACGCGGTGGTGGCGGCTCTTCGATTTCATGTGGGGCCTCCACATCATGGACCTGCAGGAGCGCGAGGACACCTCGCACCCGATCCTGATCCTGTTCACGGCGCTCGCACTGATCGGCACGCTGATGGGCTGCGTGCTCCTATTCCGGCGGCGGAAAGCGCGGGTGACCGCCTGACGCTCAAACCTCGTCCGGGTAGATCGGCAGGATATCGACCGGGATCGCATCCATCGCGGCGATCGCCTCTTGGGCATGCTCGTCGAGCACCGCGTAGCGCGCGAAGAACGCCTTGGTGCCCTGGTAGTCGCCGGTCGCCTGGAGCATCAGTTCGTCGTGCAGCAGGTCGCGCAGGCCCGCGACCATCTTCGCTTCGTCGATCACGTAGCGGTCCCTGGCTTCATCCCACGCAAACGCGCCCTTTTCCTTGAGGTAGCCGTATTGCGCGGCCGCGCCGAGCCCGTGCGCATCGGTCGTGCCGAAGCGCATCGAACGGAACAGTCCGGCGAAGTAGGTCGCGAGCAGCTGCGGCTTCTCCGCCGCGGGTAGCTCGCCCTTGTCCATCATGAAGAGGATGTTCCACACGCCCATCACGTCGGCCTTCGATTCCTCGAGCGCCGAATACTGATCCTTCAGTTCCGCGTTCACCGTGGTCTCGCGCCCGTCCACCGTGATCGTGCCGGGCCCGAGGCTGTGCGACAGCTCGTGGAACAGCGTGATCAGCTGCATGTATTTCTTGACCACCCGATCCGACTGCGGCGGCGCGAGCACGAGGTCGGCGATGGGATCGAGGATGCGGTCGTACTTCGCACCGAGCACGTTCGAGAGGATCACCTTCTTCGCGCCCTTGGCCTCGCGCACGCGCTCGTCGTTGGGCAGGTTGAAGGCGATCGTCTGCACGCCCGGCACGTTGTCGCCGCCGCCGTGGACCTGATCGGCGACGACGATCGGGCTTTCGAAGCCGCGCTCGAAATTCTTATGCTCGTCGGGGATCGGCAGGTTGGCTTCCATGTCGCGCAGGTACTGCTTGTACTTGGCGAGATCGGCCGAGGCCTCCGGATCCTTCAGCGTGACGAAGCTCTCGAACGCGGTCTTGGCGCCGTAGAGCCGGTCGGTATAAACCTCGTAGGGGCCGATCGCGATCTCGATCGGGGTGCCCGTGAGGTCCATCCACGCGAGCTCGCTCGCGTAGTATTCGTCGGTGCGGAACGCCTCGGCGCGCAGGGTGAGGAACTTCTTCAGGCTGGCGTTGCTGGTGATCGCCGCGGCCTGCTCCAACAGTTGCGCGGCAGGCTCCAGCCATTCCTCGTACGCGACCGAATAGGGGATCGCGACGAGTCTATCTCCCTCACGCCGCACGACGGTGTAGGGACTCGTCAGCGCCTCCTTCTGCTCGGGATGGGCGGCGAGGTAGGCGTCGAGTTCGGCGCGGGTCATGTCGGGCGGGTAGAAGCCCGCGCCCTCGGGCATCGGTTCGCTGCCCCAGAACGGATGCAGCTCGGCGAGCGAATCCCACGGCCCGAAGTTGCGATCGAACAGTTCGAGCAGCAGGTCGCGGTCGGCGCGGCGCGAACGTTCGATTGCCTGGCGCGTGGCCGGATTGCGCGGGTCGCGCTGGCGCAGATAGACCTCGTCGAGCAATTCGGACGCGTCGATCAGCAGGTTGACCACCCGGCGCTCCTCGGCGCTGAGGTAGCTCGTGTCGGGGTTCATCTCGATCACTGCGAGCTTGGCGAGCTGCGCCTGCGGGTCGTAGACTTCGGCAAGGGCCTCGCCCGCCGCCGGTTCGGGCGCGCTCGCGACCGGTTCGGCGGTCGTCTGCATGCAAGCGGTGCCGGCAAGCAACAGCGGGAGAAGGGCGAGGGAGCGAAGCTGGCGCATGGACAATGTCTCGATTACGGTTCCGTCTGAAACGAGGTTAAGGCGCAGGTTTGCGGGAGTCACGCCCCGGCCGGCCATTTCCTCTCGCGCAAAAGACGCATAGGGCGAACGACATGTTCCCCGAGAGCCCCGCCCTGCCTCCCGCGCTCGACCTGCTCGGCACTGCCGTTTTCGCGCTGACCGGTGCGCTGCTCGCGGCGCGGCTGCGGCAGACCTTCGTGACGATGGCGTTCTTCGCTCTCGTGACCGGTGTCGGCGGAGGCAGCTTGCGCGACATGCTGATCGGTGCGTCCGCGTTCTGGCTGCGCGATCCGTGGGTGGCGCCGATCATCTTCGCGACCGCGCTGGTCGCCTGGTTCACTCCGCGCCGCTGGTGGGAGGGGAGCCTGCTCGAATGGGCCGATGCCGCGGGCCTTGCCGCTTTCGCGGTGCTGGGCGCGGCCAAGGCGCTCGCGTTCGGGGTCGCGCCGCTGCCGGCCGCGGTGCTCGGCGTGGTGAGCGGATGCGCAGGCGGCGTGGTGCGCGACATGATCGCAGGCGTGCCCTCGATCATCATGCGGCCCGAGCTCTACGTCACCGCCGCCGCGCTGGCCGCTGGGCTGACCGTGATCGGCACGGTGGCGGGCCTCGCCGACGCGGCGGTGTGGAGCGCAGCGTGGATCGCCGGCTTCGCGCTGCGCGGCGCCGCGATCCGCTGGCAGATCGCGCTCCCCGGGTACCGCGAGCGGGCGGACAGAAGCGAAGAAACCTAGTAGCCTTCGTAGTCCTCGCCCGGCAGCGGCCCGCCCGGATAGGCGGGCTGCATCGGCGCTGGCGCAGGCCCATCGACCCGATCCCAGGCGGCGGCGTAAGCCTCGTCGCTCCACTGATTGCCGCCCACTTCGGTCGAATAGCTGACGCCGCCCGACCCGTAGTCGATGTCCGAAATGCGCCCGTCGTTGCCGATGCGGCACGTAAAGCCATCGCCATCGTAGAGCGACCCGCTGACTCGCCAGCCGCCTGCATCGCGATCGACCGCATCGACAGACCCGACGCGGACGTCGCGCTCGATCTCGGCGACGCACATGTCCACCGCACGGTCGAGGCCGCCGCTCTGGTACGCGGGATGGGGATAGCGATAGTCGACTCGCGGCTCGTCGCGGTCGTTGTCGAATGCACCTGCGAGCGCGGCAATGCCGCCGATGATCACCGCGCCGGCGATCACGTCGCCCGCATCGATCCCGTCGTTGTGATGACGGCGATGGCGCCAGCGCGAGCGTTCGGCGGTTACGCCGGCATCGCTCCACGCGGCCGGCGCAGCGCGCGAGGCCGTCGGCGACGCCGTCGAAAGCTCCACGGCAGCCGCAGGCGTTGCGGCGAGCGAAAGCGCGGCAGCACTCGCCAGCGCGGCGGATAGTCTTGAGAAACGCTCCATGGCAAAGGCCCCTCGGTCGATCGGTATCACCACGCCATACAGCCCGGCATATGACCAGACGCTGTATGGCGGCCTGCTTAATCGCCGGCGACGAAGCTCACGATGCTCCATTCGCCGTTGCGGCTCGAGGCGAGCAGACGATAATCGATCATGCTGCGCAGGCTGCCGGTCGCGATGTAGCCGCGCTTGCCCTCGGTCGTGGCGACATGCTGGAAGGCCGCATCGGGCCGCCAGCCCTCGACCAGCTCGACGACGTCCCAGGAGATCGGCTCGAGCACGGCTGACGCGGGCTTCGGTTCGAGCCGCAGCGGTACGTCCTCGCCCGCGACGATCATGCCCATCATCGGGTCGACCGCGTCGATCTCCTGCGCGAAATACCACGGCATGGTCATGCTCGCCTCGCCGTCGGCGGCGCAGCCCATTGCGAGCAGCGTGTCGAGCTCGGCCCACAGGTTCAGATCATCGTCGGCCAGGCGCGCGCGCAGCTCTTTCGCACCCGCGCCGCCGCCGAAATCGAGCTTCACATCCGAGGCGGCGAGCGCGACCAGCGCGTCCGCATCGCGCGCTTCGACCGCTCGCGCGAGCCGTTGACGGAATGCGCCGGCGCCCGGAAGCCCGACGCATTCGTCGCGCGGCGCATACGGCCCTTCGGCGAGCTTCGGTGGCGCTTCGCCCGAAGCCTCCTCGACCAGCTTCTCGGTCGCATCCTTGAGCTTCTCGGACGGCGCCTTACCCTCTCCACATGCGGCTAGCGCCAGCGGGGCGACAAGGGCGAGGCAGAGTAAGCGGCGCATGGCCGATCTATTCGGTCAGTCGCCTTCGCTGTCAACCTGCGGCAGCGCTGCGCGCCCCGCAGCCTCGGCGTCTTCACCGGTGTAGCGCGGCGCGCTTTCCACCAGCGGGACTTCCTCGATCTCGCGCTTGCCGATCTCGATCCCCTTGTCCTTGAGACGCCGCCCGGCGGAGAGCACGTTGCGCTCGAAGCTGCCAACGAAGCTGTTGTAGTTCTTCACAGCAGTCTCCAGCCCGCCCCCGACTCTCTTCAAATGCTCACCTGCCTTGGCCAAGCGGTCGTATAGTTCCGCCCCCGCCCGGCCGATCTCGATCGCCTCGCGCGCGATCGTGTCCTGCCGCCACACCTGCGCCACGGTGCGCGCGATAGCGACGAGGTTGGTCGGGGTCGCGAGCAGCACCTTGTTGCGGAAGGCGAAATCCCACAGCTCCGGATCGTGCTCGAGCGCGGCGGCGACGAAGTGCTCGCCCGGCACGAACATCACCACGTAATCGGGCGCTTCGTCGAACTGGCTTTGATAGCCTTTCGCGCCGAGCGTCTGAACGTGGCCGCGCATCGCCTTTGCATGGAGATCGAGATGGCGGCTGCGCTCGCCATCGTCGTCGGCCTCGAATGCGGCCTGGTAGGCATTGAGCGAGACTTTCGCATCGATCACCAGCTTCTTCTGCCCCGGCACATTGACGATCGCGTCGGGGCGCAAGCGCCCCTCTTCGGTATCGAGCGAATGCTCCAGGATGAAGTCGGTATGTTCGGAAAGGCCGCACTGTTCGAGCACGTTCTGCAGCGCGCGCTCGCCCCAGCGGCCCCGCGCCTTGGGCGCGTTGGTGAGCGAATTGCCGAGCCGCTGCGCCTCGCGCCGGACCTCCTCCTGCCCGGCCTTCATCGATTCGATCAGGCCGGTGAGCTGGCCGAACGCATCGACCCGCTTCGCTTCGAGGCCGGCGACCTGCTCCTCGTATTTCCGCAGCCGCTCGCCCACCGGCTGGAGCAGCGTGGCGATGGCTTCCTTGCTCGCCTTCTCCGAATGGCCGAAGCGCTCGGTCGCACTGGCGAGGAACCGTTCCTGCGCCGCCCCAAGCACTTTGGCCCCGGTGTTCTCGAACTCCTTGAGCAGGCTCGTGCGCGATTCCTCGAGCAGGCGCTTCTGCTCCTCGAACCCGGCGCGCTCGGCACGGAAGGCGGCGTTCTCCTCGCGTACCCGATCGAGCTGTTGTTCGAGACCCTCCACTCTGCCGGCGCGCTCGCGCGCAGCTTCGAGATCGGCAAAGGCGCGAAGATACTTGGCCTCCAACTCCTTCGCTTCGGCCTCTCGCTCGCCATGGCGCGTGCGCCATTCGGCCGCTGGCCGCGAGCCGAAGAACCAGCCGACGGCGATACCGACGAGAAGGGGCACGAGGGCGGCGACAAGCACGAGTGGTTCCATGAAATCGAACATAGGCGGAACATAAGCGTGTAGGAAAGGGGAAACTTGCCCACCCCGGAACAACCCCCGCCTCCGCTCGCTGAACCTGCGTCAGGAGATGGCCCATGTCGATCGAGAAGATGATTTCCGAACACCCGCAAGTCGGGCGCGACTACAACGAGGCGCTGGGGGCTGCGGTCAAGCACGCGATGTACTGCGCGGCGATCTGCAACAGTTGCGCCGACGCCTGTTCCGCCGAAGAGATGGACATGCGCCGCTGCATCCGGCTGTGTCTGGACTGTGCCGACGTCTGCACCGCGACCTATCGCATCGCCTCCCGCCGGACCGACGAGAATCGTCAGCTCATCCGCTCGATGCTCGCCGTCTGCATCGAGGCGTGCGAAACCTGCGCCGAGGAATGCGACAAGCACGAACATGCGCATTGTCGCCGCTGCGCCCGGATGTGCCGCGAATGTGCGGAAGACTGCCGAACCGCGCTCGCGAGGTTGAACGACGAAGTCCACGCGGATGGCGAGCGGAGCGCCTTTGCCCACGATGCGGCGTGAGCGCGGTCACGCTCCTCTCCCGATCCGCATTCTTCGCGGTGCTCGCGCTCGCGGCCTGCTCCGACAGGGCGGCTGACGAGAACGCAGCGCAGGATGCCCCGCCCGAACCGGTCGCGGTCACCACGCCCGAAGACGATCCGGACACATTGGCGCCCGAAGGAGAGAATTTCCGTTTCGCGGGCCGCTGGGCAGAGAGCGTGGACATGTGCGACGCGCGGCCCTGGACGATCACCCGCGAGCGGCTGACCGCGCCCGAGGGCGTGGCCTGCGATGTCACCGGAATCGAAACGGCACCGGGCGGCTACGCGATCGACGCGCGCTGCACCACCGAGGGCGAAACGCAGGACGATCACATCGTGCTGCGGTTTGCCGAATCGGCACAGGCGCTGCTGGTCGAAGGCGCGGAGACGCTGCCCGACACCGGGCTGATCCGCTGCGGCTAGCTAGCCCCGCCGGTTCCCCGTGAGGCACCCGATCGCGATGCGCAGCAGGCTCACGCCGCCTGGCGCAGTTTCTGCAGCTTCTTGAGCGCCATCTGCCGCTTGAGGCGGCTGAGGTGGTCGATGAACAGGATGCCCTCGAGGTGGTCCATCTCGTGCTGGATGCAGGTGGCCATGAGGCCGTCCATGTCCTCCTCGTGGGTCGTGCCCTCGAGATCCTGCCAGCGCACGCGACAGGTCGCCGGGCGGTCGACGTCGGCGTAGATCTCGGGGACCGAGAGGCAGCCTTCCTGGTAGGTCGCCAGTTCTTCCGCCGGGTCGAGGATCTCGGGATTGATGAACACCCGCGGCTGCCTGATCGTCGGCTGGTGATAGTGTTTGTGCCCGTCGTGATGGCACTCCTCGGGCTCGGCGTCGGGATCGTCGGGCTGGAGGTCGATCACCAGCACGCGCTTGGGCACGCCGACTTGGATCGCCGCGAGCCCGATTCCGGGCGCGTCGTACATCGTTTCGAACATGTCCTCGACGAGCGTCTTCAACTCGTCGTCGAACGCGGTGACGGGTTCGGACACGACTTTGAGCCGGGGATCCGGCACTTCCAGGATTTCGCGAATGGCCATGGGCGGCAAGATAGAGTGTCGCGTGCGGGCATTCAATCCTCCCCGGACCGGGGAGGTGGCAGCCGATGCGACAGCATCGGATGACGGAGGGGCACAGGCCGCAGAGGATTTCGCTTGTGGCGCGTGCCCCTCCACCCCTCGAGCTGCGCTCGGCGTTCCCCTCCCCGGTCCGGGGAGGATTATCCGACGGGCCGCCGTGCCCTCAGCGCCTGCGCCAGCGTGCCTTCGTCGAGGTAGTCGAGCTCGCCGCCGACGGGCAGTCCGTGCGCGAGCTGGGTGACCCGCACCGGAAAATCCTCGAGCCGTTCGGCGATGTAGTGCGCGGTGGTCTGCCCCTCGAGCGTGGCGTTCATCGCGAGGACGACTTCGTCCACCCCGCCCTGCCCCACACGCTCGAGCAGCGCGCCGATCGTCAGATCCTCGGGCCGCACTCCGTCGAGCGCCGAGAGCCGCCCGCCGAGCACGTGATACTTGCCGGTGAACAGCTTCGCGCGGTCGAGTGCCCAGAGGTCGGACACATCCTCGACCACGCAGATCGCGCTGCCGTCGCGCCGCGGATCGGCGCAGATGCCGCATGGGGCGCGGGTGTCGATATTGCCGCAAGTGGGGCATTCGACGAGCTTGTCCTTCACCTCGCCCAGCGCGCCGAGGAGCTGCTCGAGCGCGCTCTCGCGCCGCTTGACCAGCCACAGCACCGCGCGCCGCGCCGAGCGCGGGCCGAGCCCGGGCAATCGCGCAAGGGCGGAGGCCAGGTTCTCGATCTCTTGCGATGCCATGGGGCGGGAGATAGGGGCTGCGCTCCCGCAACGAAAGGTGGCCGCCGGGCTTATGCGCATCGTCTTCATGGGAACGCCGGACTTCGCCGTGCCCGCGCTCGCCGCGCTGGTGGAGGCGGGGCACACGGTGGTGGCCGCCTATAGCCAGCCGCCGCGTCCCGCGGGCCGGGGAAAGAAGCTCCGGCCATCGCCGGTCCAGCGCGAGGCGGAGATTCGCGACATTCCGGTGCGCTGCCCCGTGTCGCTCAAATCCGCCGAGGCGCAGGCCGAGTTTGCGGCATTCGAGCCCGACGTTGCGGTGGTCGCCGCCTACGGACTGATCCTGCCGCAGGCGGTGCTCGACATTCCGGCGCACGGCTGCCTCAACATCCACGCGAGCCTGCTGCCTAAGTGGCGCGGCGCGGCACCGATCCAGCGCGCGATCCTCGCGGGCGATGCCGTAACCGGAATCACCATCATGCAGATGGAAGCCGGGCTCGACACCGGCCCGATGCTCGCCACCGCGCGCACCCCGGTCGAAGGCAAGACCGCGGGCGAGCTGACCGCGGAGCTCGCCGAGATCGGGGCACAGCTGATGGTCGGCACCTTGATCGACCTGCCCGCGCTCCATGCGGTGCCGCAGGACGACAAGGAGGCCACCCACGCGCCCAAGATCGACAAGGCCGAAGCGCGGATCGACTGGAGCGGCGACGCCGAGGCGATCGAGCGCCAGGTCCGCGCCATGGCCCCCTTCCCGGGTGCCTGGTTCGCCCTCGGTGGGGAACGGATCAAGGTGCTGGCGGCCGAGGTGACCGCGCGCGAGGGCAAGCCAGGCACCACGCTGGACGACGAACTGACGATCGCCTGCGGCTACGCCGCGCTGCGGCCGACCCGCATCCAGCGCGCCGGCAAGCCGGCGATGGACGTGGCTGCGTTTCTGCGCGGAAAAGCGGTGCCGGCGGGTACGGTGGTCGAGTGACTTTTTATTTCCCATGCTCTCTCCCCTTCAGGGGAGAGATACGAAGGCTTGGCGCGCAGCGCCTAGCCGGAGTTGAGAGGGGGGCGCTTTGGCTTGGCGCGCAGCGCCTAGCCGGAGTTGAGAGGGGGGCGCTTTGCGGTGCCGGTATCCCCCTCTCCCAACCCTCTCCCCTGAAGGGGAGAGGGCTTTGACCCGCTTCGCGCTCACCCTGGAATTCGACGGAACGCCGTTCGTGGGCCTGCAACGGCAGGCGACCGGGCCGAGCGTGCAGGAGTCGGTCGAGCGCGCGGTTCACGCGGTGACGGGCGAGGAGGTCACGCTCCACTCAGCCGGGCGGACCGACACCGGGGTCCACGCGCTGGCGATGCGCAGTCATGTCGACGTAGCGAAGGACATCGCGCCGTTCCGGCTGATGGAAGCGCTGAACGCGCACCTGCGCCCTGATCCGATCGCGGTCACCGCGTGCGAGACGGTGCCCGAGGACTGGCACGCACGCTTCTCGTGCATCGGCCGCGCCTATGAATACCGCGTCGCCAACCGCCGCGCGCCGCTGACGCTGGACAAGAACCGCGCGTGGCAGGTGCCGCAGCCGCTCGACGCCGAGGCGATGCACCGCGCGGCGCAGGCGCTGGTCGGGCACCACGATTTCACCACCTTCCGCTCGATCCAGTGTCAGGCGGCGAGCCCGGTCAAGACGCTCGATCGCCTCGCGGTGCGCCGCGCGGGCGAGGATGTGCTGATCGAGGTCGAAGCGCGCAGCTTCCTCCACCATCAGGTGCGCTCGATGGCTGGCTGCCTCGCGCTCGTCGGCATGGGCCGCTGGCGCGAGGAGCAGGTCGCCGAGGCGCTGAAAGCGCGCGATCGGCAGGCGCTCGGCCTCAACGCGCCACCGCATGGGCTCTATTTCGTGCGGGCCGTCTACCCGGATAGCCAGTTGCCAGATGAAACCTAGCATTCCGGGCGCGGGACGCGTAGCCATTGTGCAAACGCAAATTGGGAAGGATCGAGAATGACCACCACCGGAAAGCAGCTCTTCACCACACTCGCCGCCGACGGCACGCTGACGGTCGAGGTCGCCGAAACCCAGTTTCCCGACCCCACCGGCAACCAGGTATTGGTGAAGATGGAGGCCGCGCCGATCAACCCCAGTGACCTCGCACTTCTGTTCGGCCCGTCGGACATCGACAATGCGGAGTTTTCCGCAGGCAAGCTGGTCGCGAAGATGCCCGAGCCGTTCAACTCCGCCGCCAAGGGCCGCCACGGCCAACGCCTGCCGGTCGGCAACGAGGGCGCGGGCACCGTGGTCGCGACCGGCGAATCGGACATGGCCAAGGCGCTGATGGGCCAGCGCGTCGCCTGCGTTCCGGGCCACGCCTATTCGCAATACGCGATCGCTGATGCCGCGATGTGCTTGCCGCTGGGCGACGTGTCGGCCCGCGATGGCGCAAGTGCCTTCGTCAATCCGATGACCGCGCTGGGCTTCGTCGAGAACGCAAAAATGGACGGGCAGAAGGCGATCATCCACGCCGCCGCGGCGAGCAACCTCGGCCAGATGTTGCTCAAGATCTGTCAGGAAGACGGAATCGAACTGGTCAACATCGTGCGCAAGCAGGAGCAGGTGGACCTGTTGAAAGAGCTCGGCGCGAAGTGGGTGGTGAACTCGTCCGCCGACGATTTCCTGCTCAAACTGTGCGAGGCGATCGACGCGACCGACGCCTATTACGGGTTCGACCCGATCGGCGGGGGCTCCACCACCGATGCCTGCTTCAAGGCGATGGAACGCGTCGCGGTGTCCAAGATGACGGACTACAACCGCTACGGCTCGAACCAGCAGAAGCGCATGTTCATCTACGGCCGGCTGGACCTCGGGCCGACGATCCTCACCCCCAGCTACGGCTTCGGCTGGACGCTCTCGGGCTGGCTGCTCACCCCGTTCCTCGCGCAAGCCGGGATGGAAACGATGGCCCGGATGCGCCAGCGCGTGCTCGACAACATCACCACCACATTCGCGAGCAATTACAAGCGCGAGGTGACGCTCGAGCAGATGCTCGAGAAGGACGCGGCGAGCGACTACCGCCGCATGCAGACCGGCGAGAAGTATCTGGTAACGCCCTGGGGCTGACGGTCCTTCGAGACGCTCGGCCTGCGGCCTCGCTCCTCAGGATGAACGAGACCAGGACAAACACCCGCTCATCCTGAGGAGCCCGAAGACGCAGTCTGAGGGCGTCTCGAAGGGCTAGCGCCGGTCGAACGCCGCCTGGATCGCCGCTGGATCGTCGATCCCGTTGGCCAGCAGCACTTGCAGCAGGATGCGCGCTTTCTGCGGGTTGAGCGCGCGCGCGGCGACGAAGCCGTTGGCATCGTCCTCGGGCTCGCGGTCCACCAGACCCTCGTCGAGGCGGCTCGCGCGCACCACCGGCACGCCGGTTTCACGCAGCGTCACGAGCTCGGCGCGCAGCCCCTCGGGCATATTGCCCTCGCCCACCCCGGCGACCACCAGGCCGCGCGTATCCGCGCCCGTGACGCGTGAAGCAGCATCAGGGCCGATGCCGGCGTAAACGTAGAGGATCGGCACTTCGGGCAGCTCGGCGTGCCAGCCATAGGCCGCGCCATCACCCACCCGCCATGGAGCGCCGAACCAGTCGAGCGCGCTCGGGGTGACGAGGCCGACCGCATCGCGCGGGAAGCCGCGGAAGGCGTCGGTGCCGCGCGTGCGGACCTTGCGCACGTCGCGCGCGGCGAACACCCGGTCGCCCATCACCACCAGCACCCCGCGCCCCGCCGCGCCCGGATCGCTCGCGACGCGCACGGCATTGGCGAAGTTGCGCAGCCCGTCGTAGCCGACCGCATCCGCCGGACGCATTGCGCCGACCAGCACGACCGGCTTGGCGGTCGGCAGCGTCAGATCGAGCAGAAAGGCGGTTTCCTCGGCGGTATCGGTGCCGTGGGTGACGATCATCCCGGCGCAATGCGGATCGTCGAACGCCGCGCAAATCTGTTCGTGCAGCGCATTCCAGACCCGCGCGTCGATGTCCTCGGAGCCGATGCTGGCGATCTGCCGCCCGACCAGCCGCGCATCGAGCCCGAGTTCGCCGACTTGCGCGAGATAGTCCTCGATCGCGATCTGCCCGGGCCGATAGTCGTGCCGCAGCGCCGATCCGGCCACCCCGGCGATCGTGCCGCCGGTCGCGAGGACGAGAAGGTGCGTATCGCTCATGCCCGCCGCCCTAGCCGCGCGGCCGGTCCATTCGCAATTGATTTGCGGCCCCGCCGCGCTATGTGCTGGCGCACCCGTCAATTCCTGGGTGCGGGCGCTTAGCTCAGTTGGTAGAGCATCTCGTTTACACCGAGAGGGTCGGCGGTTCGAGCCCGTCAGCGCCCACCAGTTTCGACTGGTGAAAATGATCCGGGGGATCATTTTCCGTCGAAACTCCCGAACGCAAGCGAAGGGTAGTCACGCGGACGTACGCCAGAGGCCCTTTGCTTCAATCGACCCCCGTTCCCGATATTTCCTGGCGCGAGCGAGCCCGCAGCGGCGCGGGCCGGCGCGCGATCGGCCTCGGCCTAGCACTGCTGCTCGAGGCGCTCCTGATCTTCCTCCTGCTGTCGCTCGGCTCGACCGCCTGGCAGGGCGATGCGGCGGAGGACATCACGTTCGTCAATCTCGAGGCCACCGAGCCATCGCAGGAGCAAGCGCCCGAGCCGGAGCCCGAGCGCCAGCCGCAGGCCGAGCAGCGCCCGGCGCCGCAGCGGCCGGAAGTCGCGGCCCCGACCCCGCCGTCGCCGCTCGAACCGGCCCCGGTACCCACGCCGCGCGCGATCATCCCGACGCCCTTCCGGCTGCCGCCCGCGGCCGAGCCGCGGCCCGTGCGCCCGGCGCGACCCGACGCGCCCTCCTACGGTCCCGCCAACACCGGCCCATCGATGCCCGACACCGCGCGCGTCGGCACCGCGCCCAACGGCCAGCCGCTCTACGCGGCCCGATGGTACCGCGAGCCGCGCGACGACGAGCTGGCCGGCTATCTGTCGACCGCGCGCGGGCCCGGCTGGGGGCTGATCGCATGCCGCACCGCGCCCGATTTCCGCGTCGAGAACTGCGTCGGGCTCGACGAGTATCCGCAGGGCTCCCAGATCACCCGCGCGGTGCTCGCGGCGGCGTGGCAGTTCAAGGTGCGGCCGCCGGTGCTAGGCGGCGTGCCGCAAGTCGGGAGCTGGGTGCGGATCAGGATCGACTACGGCATGACGCCGCGCTGACGCGTCTCAGCCCACCGCCTCCGCGATCGCTTCGTGCACTTCGGCGCTCGACCAGTCGTATTCGCCGACCACGCGCCATACCTCGCGGCCGCTCGCGTCGTAGAGCACGGTGGTCGGCAGGCTCTGGCTTTCGAGCGCGAAGCCGAGTTCGAGCTCGGGCTCCATCCACGGTTCGAGGTGCTCGAAATCCATCTGCGCGAAGAACGGCGCGACCTTCTCCGCCCCGCCCATGTCCTGGCTGACGGTGACCACGCGCAAGGCTCCGGCATGTTCGCCCGCCAGATCGTCGAGCAGCGGCATTTCCTTGACGCAGGGCGCGCACCAGGTGGCCCAGAGGTTGAGCAGCACCGGCGTCCCTTGCGCGGCGGCGAGGTTCAGTTCGTTGCCCTCGGGATCGGTCACCGTGATCGCGGGCATCAGCGATCCCGCGTGGCTGCGGTCGATCGTAGCGGCCAAGTCCGCCTTGCCCTCGGCCAACTCGCCCTCGCCTTGCGCGGTGTCGGGCGCTTGCCTATCGCAGCCCGCGAGAACCAGAGCCAGGGCGACTAGCGTGAGCGACAAGCGGGACAACACTTCGGGCTCCAATGCAATGTGGGGCGGCAGGTTCGCCGAAGGCCCTAGCGCGATCATGCGCGAAATCAACGCCTCGATCCCGTTCGACAAGGCGCTCTGGCGGCAGGACATCGCCGCGAGCAAGGCGCACGTGGCGATGCTCGCGACGCAGGGGATCGTCTCGGCGGACGATGCGGACGAGATTGCGCGCGGTCTCGACGCGATCGCCGCGGAGTACGAGAAGGACGGGGTGCCCGAGGACTGGGACCTCGAGGACATCCACATGACCACCGAGAGCCGCCTCGCCGAACTGATCGGCGCGGCGGCCGGGCGTCTCCACACAGCGCGCAGCCGCAACGATCAGGTGGCGACCGATTTCCGCCTGTGGGTGCGCGAGGCGATCGACCAGGCCGACGCCGGCCTCGCCCAATTGCAGGGCGCGCTCGTGACGCGGGCGGGCGAGCACGCGGGCAGCGTCATGCCCGGCTTTACCCACTTGCAGACCGCGCAGCCGGTCACGCTCGGGCATCACCTGATGGCCTATTACGAGATGATCCGGCGCGACCGGAGCCGGTTTGCCGACGCGCGCGCGCGGATGAACGAGTGCCCGCTCGGCTCGGCGGCGCTTGCGGGGACGGGCTTCCCCGTCGACCGGCAGGCAACCTGCGACACGCTCGGGTTCGACCGGCCGACCGCCAACAGCCTCGATGCCGTGTCCGACCGCGACTTCGCGCTCGACTACCTCCAGGCCGCGGCGCAGTGCGCGCTGCACCTCAGCCGCCTGGCCGAGGAGATGATCCTGTGGGCGAGCCAGCCGTTCGGCTTCGTCCGCCTGCCCGATGCGCTCTCCACCGGCAGTTCGATCATGCCGCAGAAGAAGAACCCCGATGCGGCCGAGCTGGTGCGCGGGCATTCCGGGCGGATCGTCGGCTGCCTCACCGCTCTCACGGTGACGATGAAGGGCCTGCCGCTCGCCTATTCGAAGGACATGCAGGACGACAAGCCGCCGGTGTTCGAGGCCGCGGGGCTGCTCGCGCTGTCGATCGCGGCGATGACCGGAATGGTGTCGGACAGCGCGTTCGACACCGCGCGGATGCGCGCCGCGGCCGAGATGGGATACGCCACCGCGACCGACCTCGCCGACTGGCTGGTGCGCGCGGCGGACATTCCGTTTCGCGAGGCGCATCATATCACCGGCGCGGCGGTAAAGGCGGCCGAGCAGCGCGGCGTGGCGCTCGACCTGCTCTCGCTCGAGGAACTGCAGGCGATCGATCCGCGGATCGGCGAAGGCGTGTTCGCCGCTCTGTCGGTCGACGCCTCGGTGGCCGCACGCGCCTCCTATGGCGGGACCGCGCCCGATCAGGTAAGGCAGCGCGTCGCCGAAGCGCGCGCCGCGCTCGGCATGGAGGATTGATGCGCAAGGTATTCGTTCCGCTGGCCCTGGTCTTCGCGCTCGCGGCGTGCGGGCAGAAGGCCGACCTCGAACCGCTGCCCGGCGAATCGTTGCCGGTGGCGCCCTATGGCGCGGGCGCGAGGCCCAGCCCCGAGGACCTGCTCGAACTCGATCCCCAGGCCGCGCCCGAACGCAACGTCGAACTGCGCAAACGCTCCGAGGAGCGCGAGGACGATCCGTTCGATCTGCCGCCGGAGTAGAGTTAAGTCCTTCGAGTGCTTCGAGACGCCGCTTCGACAAGCTCGGCGGCTCCTCAGCATGAGCGGGAATTGTTCTTTCGACCGCTCATCCTGAGGAAGCCGAAGCTGAAAGCTGAGGCTGTCTCGAAGGACTAGCTAGCCGGCGACAAACCAAGCTTTGCTCGACTCCACACGCGGCAGGCGGCAGAGGCGGCGCCGATGGACCATTTCGAGCTTCGCGACGGCATTCTCCACGCCGAGGACGTGCCGCTGCCGGCGATCGCCGAGGCGGTCGGTACGCCGGTTTACGTCTATTCGCGCGCCACGCTGGTGCGCCACGCGCGGGTGTTCCGCGAGGCGCTGGCGGAACTCGACCGGCCCCATCTCGCCTTCGCGGTCAAGGCCAATCCCAACCTCGCGGTTCTGAGCGTGCTGCGCAAGGAAGGCTATGGCGCCGACGTGGTCTCGGGCGGCGAGCTGACCCGCGCGCTCGCGGCCGGGATGGCGCCGGGCGAGGTGGTGTTCTCGGGCGTCGGCAAGACCCACGCCGAGCTGGTGCAGGGCCTCGAGGCCGGGATCGGCCAGTTCAACATCGAATCCGAGGAAGAGGGTTACGAGCTCGCCGCGATCGCGCGTCGAATGGGCAAAGTTGCCGCCTGCGCGCTGCGGGTGAATCCCGATGTCGACGCACGCACCCACGAGAAGATCTCGACCGGCAGACGCGAGAACAAGTTCGGAGTCCCGCTCGACCGCGCGGGCGCGATCTACGCCGCGCTCGCGGCCGAGGACGGCCTCGATATGCGCGGAGTGGCGGTGCATATCGGCAGCCAGTTAGGCGAGATCGAGCCGCTCGAGACCGCCTTCGCCAAGCTCGGCCGGTTGATCGGCGAGTTGCGTGCGCAGGGGCTGACGGTGAGCCATGCCGACCTCGGCGGCGGGCTCGGGGTGCCGTACAAGCCGGGCGAGATCATGCCCTCCCCGGCCGAATACGGCGCGATGGTCGCGCGAGTGACGCGGGGTTGGGACGTGCGCCTGACCTTCGAGCCCGGCCGCGTGATCGCGGGCAACGCGGGCGTGTTGCTGACGCGCGTGATCCGATCGAAGCGCAGCAGCAACGGCCCGCCCTTCGTGATCGTCGACGCCGCGATGAACGATCTCGCACGCCCGGCGATGTACGGCGCCTGGCACGATATCGAGGCGGTCGCGCCAAGCGGCGAGCGGATGACCGCGCACGTCGTCGGCCCGATCTGCGAGACCGGCGACACCTTCGCGATGGACCGCGAGACCGGCGCGCTCTCGGCCGGCGACCTCGCGATATTCCGCACCGCGGGGGCTTACGGCGCGACCATGGCCAGCAGCTACAACAGCCGCGGCTTCGTGCCCGAGGTGCTGGTCGATGGCGACCGGTTCGCAGTGGTCGCGGACCGCATTCCCGCCAACGCGATCATGGACGCCGAACGGGTGCCCGACTGGCTGTGAGGAGCCTGCCGCTCTTCCACCGCATAATGGGCGCGCGCGTGATCGTGCTTGGCGGCGGCGAGGCGGCGGAAGCGAAGCGGCGGCTGGTCGAGCGTGCTGGCGGGATCTGCTGCGGCGAAGCCGAGGCGCACCACGCGCGGCTCGCCTTCGTCGCGATCGACGATCCGCGCGAGGCGGCCGCGGCGGCGATGCGGCTCAAGGCCAAGGGCCTGCTGGTCAATGCGACCGACCGGCCCGAACTGTGCGACTTCACCGTGCCGAGCGTGCTCGACCGCGACCCGGTGCTGGTCGCGGTGGGCACCGGCGGAGCATCCGCCGGGCTCGCGAAGCACCTGCGGCTGCGGCTCGAGGCGCTGTTGCCGCCGTCGCTCGGGCGGCTGGCGGAAGCGCTTTACGCGGCGCGCGATGCATTGCGCGTTAGGCTGCCCGATGCCGCCGACCGGCGTCGCGCGCTCGATACGGCGCTGGCCGAAGGCGGCGCGCTCGATCCGCTGCATGACGGTTCGGCCGAACGGGTCGCATCGTGGGCCAAGGGTGCGGCCGCGGCCCAAGCCGGAACGTCGGTCGAGATCGTGCTCGCCAGCAATGACCCTGACGACCTGACGCTGCGCCAGGCTCGCTTGCTCGGACAGGCCGACGCCGTGTTGTACGACTCCGCAGTTGCCGCGGCGGTCCTCGACCGTGCGCGCGCCGACGCGGTGCGGTTGCCCTTGCCCGCAGATGCGCCCGCCGCAGGACTCACCGTTCTCCTTCGCACGATCGCCGGTTGATCTGCGCCCCGGCCGCGGTTAGGCAGCGCGCGTCATCTGGGGAGTAGCCGACCGTCCGCTCCGGACGGGCCCATGCGTCAACATACTCGGTCGAGAGGCCGTGGCGCGCGGGGGGCGGGAAACCGCCCGGGCGAGACCAATGGCATTGCGCAGCGTCCGGCCGGGCGGGTTGCGCGATGCCGTTCGTCTTGCTGATACCCGGCCCGGAGAATCGTCTTGGAAGCCTTCCTGACCTCGACCGCCGTGGTCGCACTCGCCGAGATCGGCGACAAGACCATGCTGCTCGCGATCGTCCTCGCCGCGCGCTTCAAGGCACCATTGCCGATCGTGTTCGGCATCCTGTTCGCCACGCTCGCCAATCACGCCTTCGCCGCATTCGTAGGCGAGCGCGCGAGCTTCCTGCTCGACGGCGACTGGTTCCGCTACCTCGTCGCGATTTCGTTCATCGTCATGGCGGTGTGGACGCTCGTGCCCGACAAGCTCGACGACGAGGAGGAGCGCAAGCCGGCGCAGTTCGGGGCGTTCCTGACCACGCTGGTCGCATTCTTCCTGGTCGAGATGGGCGACAAGACGCAGGTCGCCACGATCGCGCTGGGCGCGCAGTTCCAGAGCGTAGCCGTGGTCACCGCGGGTACGACGCTGGGGATGATGATCGCCAACGTGCCGGCGGTGTTCGTGGGTGACAGGCTGCTCGTAAAGGTGCCGCTCGGCGCGGTGCGCGCGGTCGCCGCGCTCCTGTTCCTCGCGATCGGCGTGTGGCTACTTGTCGCCCGGATCGAACTGTGATCCGCGCCAATTCGCACGCAGATCTCGCTTTTACGACCAGCGACTTTTCGCCTTGCGAGAGCTTGGAAACGGCTGGTGGACAGGGCTGGATTCGAACCAGCGTACGCTTGCGCGGGCAGATTTACAGTCTGCTGCCTTTAACCACTCGGCCACCTGTCCACACGCCGGTGCCTGCGGGAAAATCGCGCCCTTCGAGACGGGCGCCCCTTGCCGAGAGGCGCCCCTTTGGCGAAGCTGCGCTTGCCTGTCAATGGGGGCGCTGGCATGGGCCGACCCAATGCTGAAACGGGGAATTTCGATTGGCAAAAGGTGACCGCAAGCGGGCGTTGCGCGGGCGTGCCGGGCGCATGCAGGGCGGTCGCGGCAGCGGCCGCGCGAGCGCGGGGAAGGTGCGGCTGTGGGGCCGTCACGCGGTCGAGGCGGCGCTGATGAACCCGGCGCGCAGCCACCGCAAGCTGTGGGCGACGCGCGAGGGGATCGATTCGCTGGACGGCGAACTGCCGGCCGATTTCCCCATCGAGTACGCCGACGGGGCCGATCTCGCCCGGCTCGTCGCGCGCGAGGCGCCGCATCAGGGACTGGTGCTGGAATGCGCACCCCTGCCCGACGTGCATCTCGACGACGTGCTGTCGGGCGATCCGGCGCGCCCGCTGATCGTGCTCGATCAGGTGACCGATCCCCACAACGTGGGCGCGATCCTGCGCTCGGCCGCAGCGTTCGATGCCTGCGCGATCGTGACGCAGGATCGCCATGCACCGCCCGAGTCCGGGGTCGTCGCGAAGTCTGCCTCGGGCGCGCTCGAGATCGTGCCGTGGGTGCGCGTCGTGAACCTCGCCCGCGCGCTCGAAAGCGCGGCAGAGGCCGGATACTGGCGCCTCGGCCTCGCCGGCGAGGCCGAGGCGACGCTCGCAGAGGCTTTGCCCGACGGGCCGGTCGCGCTCGTGCTCGGGGCCGAGGGCGAAGGCATGCGGCACAACATCGCTGCGCACTGCGACGCCGCCGCGCGGCTGCCGATCAGCGCGCGGATGGAAAGCCTCAACGTCTCGAACGCTGCGGCGATCGCGCTGTACGCTGTGGCAACGCGCTAGCTCGACGCGAAAGCCGCGCCCACCGGAGCGGCGGCGCGGCTTTCTCTCTCTCCCGGACGGCCCGAAAGCCGACCAGGCGCGGTTCAGTTCACGCTGTCCTTGAGGCCCTTGCCCGCCTTGAACTTGGGCTGGTTCGAAGCCTTGATCGTCATCGGCTCGCCGGTGCGGGGGTTGCGGCCGGTCGAGGCCTTGCGTCGCGCGACCGAGAACGTTCCGAACCCGACCAGCCGCACTTCGTCGCCCTTCGACAGCGACTTGGTGATCGCGTCGAACACGCCTTCGACCGCGCTCGAGGCGTCGCTTTTCGAAAGGCCGCTGGAATCCGCGACGGCGCTGATCAGATCGTTCTTGTTCATTCTGGGAACCCCCTAGAGTCGAGTGTGCAAACGGGCTTCGGTGAATCGCCTCTCCGAAAGGGCGGGATTTGAACGCCTTTTTGCCGTAGCTGTCAAAGGCAAATCCCCCCATTTACGCCTAGCGGGTAACGAACCGGCAAGATTTGCGGCGAATTGTGGCGCATCGTTGCGCGACTGCGAAAGATGCGGGGCGGCGCGAGGATCGCGCGCCCGTTCAATGCGCCGTCGACGGATGCCCCCCGGCCGGATGGCCGCCGGGAAGCGGCTGGCTGGCGATGTCGTCCGCCTCGGTCCACTCGATCGGTGCCGGTTTGGATACCAGCGCCTGTTCGAGCACCTGGTCGACGTGAGCTACCGGCACGATCTCGAGCCCATCCTTCACGTTGGCCGGAATCTCGGCGAGATCCTTCACGTTCTCCTCCGGGATCAGCACGGTCTTGATTCCCCCGCGCAGCGCCGCGAGCAGCTTTTCCTTCAGCCCGCCGATCGCCAGCACGCGGCCCCGCAAAGTCACCTCCCCGGTCATCGCCACGTCGGGCCGCACCGCGATTCCCGCGAGCGTCGAGACGATCGAGGTGACCATGCCGATCCCTGCGCTCGGGCCGTCCTTGGGCACCGCGCCTTCGGGCAGATGGATGTGGATGTTCTTGCGCTGGAAGATCGAGGGCTTGATCCCGTAGGCTGGCGCGCGCGCCTTGACGAAGCTGAACGCGGCGGCGACGCTCTCGTTCATCACCTCGCCGAGTTTGCCGGTGGTCTTGATCTCGCCCTTGCCCGGCGTCGTCACGCTCTCGATCGTCAGCAGCTCGCCGCCGACCTCGGTCCAGGCGAGCCCGGTCACCGCGCCGACCTGCGGCTCTTCCTCGCCCATGCCGTGCTTGAACTTGCGCACCCCGGCGAAATCGCCGAGGTTGTCGGGCGTGATCGTCACGCTCTCGACCTCGTTCTCGAGGATCTTGCGCAGGCTCTTGCGGCACAGCTTGGCGATCTCGCGCTCGAGCGTGCGCACCCCCGCCTCGCGGGTGTAGTGGCGGATCAGCGCGCGCAGGCCGTCCTCGGTCAGCTCGAACTCGCCTTCCTTCAGCCCGTGAGCCTCGATCTGCTTGGCGATCAGGTGGCGCTGCGCGATCTCGACCTTCTCGTCCTCGGTGTAGCCTTCGAGGCGGATGATCTCCATCCGATCGAGCAGCGGCTGCGGCAGGTTGAGGCTGTTCGCAGTGGTGACGAACATCACGTCGCTGAGGTCGATGTCGAGTTCGAGATAGTGATCCTGGAACTTGTTGTTCTGTTCGGGGTCGAGCACCTCGAGCAGCGCCGAGGCCGGATCGCCGCGGAAGTCCTGGCCGAGCTTGTCGATCTCGTCGAGCAGGAACAGCGGATTGCTCGCGCCCGCCTTCTTGAGATTGGTGACGATCTTGCCCGGCAGGCTCCCGATGTAGGTGCGGCGGTGGCCGCGGATCTCCGCCTCGTCGCGCACGCCGCCGAGCGACTGGCGGATGAATTCGCGCCCCGTCGCCCGCGCGATCGACTTGCCGAGCGAGGTCTTGCCCACGCCGGGGGGGCCGACGAGGCACAGGATCGGGCCCTTGAGCTTGTCGGTCCGCGCCTGGACCGCGAGATACTCGACGATCCGGTCCTTGACCTTCTCGAGCGCGTAGTGATCCTCGTCGAGGATCGCCTGCGCCTCGGCTATGTCCTTCTTGAGCCTGGACTTCTTGCCCCACGGCAGGCCGAGCAGCACGTCGAGATAGTTGCGGACGACGGTCGCCTCGGCGCTCATCGGCTGCATCGACTTCAGCTTCTTGAGCTCGCTTTCGGCCTTGGCCTTGGCTTCCTTCGACAGCTTGAGCTTGCCGATCTTGGCCTGGAGCTCGGCCAGTTCGTCGCCGTCTTCCCCTTCGCCGCCGAGCTCGTTCTGGATCGCCTTCATCTGCTCGTTGAGGTAGTACTCGCGCTGGGTCTTCTCCATCTGCCGCTTCACGCGGCCGCGAATCTTGCGCTCGACCTGCAGGACGGAGAGCTCACCCTCCATGAACGACATGACCATTTCGAGCCGCTTCAATGGATCGCGCTCGGTCAGCAGCGCCTGCTTGTCGGAGACCTTGGCCGCGATCGCAGCGGCGATCGTGTCGGCGAGCTGGCCGGCGTCGTCGATCTCGTCGAGTTCGTCGCCCGCGCCCTCGCCCAGCTTCTTGTTGAGCTTGGCGTATTCGCCGAACTGCTCGACCACCTGACGCATCATCGCCACGACTTCGCTGCCCGATGCGGTCTGGGATTCGATCGGAGAGACTTCGGCGACGATGAACCCGCCGTTGGGCTTCATGTCCTCTATCCGCGCGCGCGCGGTGCCTTCGACAAGCACCCGCACCGTGCCGTCCGGCAGCTTGAGCAATTGAAGCACCTGCGCGATGGTGCCCATGTCGTAAACGTCGTCGAGCCCCGGATCGTCGCAACCCGGATCGAGCTGAGAAAGCAGAAAGATGTCCTTGCTGCCTTCTTCCTCCTTGCCGCTCATCGCAGCTTCGAGTGCGGCGACCGACTTGTCGCGGCCGACAAAGAGCGGGACGACCATGCCGGGGAACACGACGATGTCGCGCAGCGGAAGGAGGGGGTAGTGCTGGTTCATGCTGTCGATCCGTTCGTCGGGCGCGGCGTACTGCGCGCCCTGTCTGGCCCCGGATATGGGAACCCGCCCCGTTTGCCGCAACGCCCGCGTGCAGCGAAGCTGTGGACGCCGCCGGCGAAACGGCGAGACATGGACCACATGTTACACTGTCCTGGGCGAAAAAGTTCGCCCGGTGCGCGCCGCTTGCTCGGGAGGATGCAGTCGCATCCATGCCGTGCTCGCCGAGCGACGAAGATCCAGAGGGCGGGTGCGACGGGATGCATTCGACACGAGGTGGCAAATTTCCCCGATGTAGGAAAATGGTTTCGGATTCAGGCGCCTGTGCCCGAAGTGGCCATTGGGCTGCCTTTCGGCGCGCGCGCCAGGGACCCGGCGCTTTGGCGATCACCGCGATCCATGTTACAGATCGTGCATCGTCGAAAAGGATTGCTTGGCAGGCGTCGGCGGCTGGGAGACCGACACGCGCTCTTGCTTGCATGGCAACAGGAAGCGAAGCCGATGCTGGACGTCAAGGATGCTATCGAGCCGTTTCTCGAAAAGCTGGAATTGCACTCGCATCTCGGTTCGGACGAACTCAGGGCGCTGAGATCGCTGCCGACGGTTCTGACGCGGATCGACCAGTACGAGGACGTCGTCCGCCCCGGCCAGATCGTGGACCACGCCTGCCTCATAGCGGAGGGGATGATGGGCCGATTCGCGATCGGGCTGGAAGGCGCGCGACAGACCACCGGGCTGCATGTGGCCGGCGACTGGGCCGATCTCTATTCGGTCGTCGTGCCGCGTGCGGGCCGGGCGTTGCAGACGCTCACCCCCACGACTTGCCTTCGCATTCCCAATGGCCACCTTCGCAAGATCGCTCACGACTATCCGCTCATCGCGGAAGCGTTCTGGCGCGAATGCGTGATCGAGGCGGCGATCCTGGGCGAATGGATCGTCAACCTCGGCAGCCGGAAGGCGCCCGCGCGCGTGGCAAATCTCCTGTGCGAGCTGGCCTGCCGCCTCAAGCGCTCGCCGCTCGATCGCGAGCATGACTACGCCCTTCCGCTGACCCAGCAGCAACTGGCCGACATTCTCGGCCTCACCGTGGTCCACGTGAACCGGACGCTGAAGCTCTTGCGCGAGGAAAATCTGGTGACGATCCGCCATCATCATGTGTCGATTCTCGACTGGGACGGTCTTTGCCGTCTCGGCGAATTCGACGCGAGCTATCTCCAGCTCGGCAAGACGGTCAACGGGCTTCAGCAGAAAGCGATGGCCTAGGGTCCGTGCTCAATCGAGTGCGGACCCTAGACCAGCTTGTCCGCCGCCTTGCCCAGATCCGCGAAATAGCGCGCCATCGCTTCGGCGGTGCGATCGGAGAGGGCGATGAAAGCGCGGCGGCGATCGGCTTCGTCCTCGACGCGCTCGAGCAGGCCGGCCTCGACCATCTGACCGATCCAGCGCAGCGCGGTCGTCGGCGGGACGCCGCTGGCGATGCACAGGCTGGTGACCGAGACGCGGGTGTGCTCGGCGCGCGCGGCGGTGAGATCCAGAAGAATGTCCCACGCCGGGTCCGCGAACAGCCCGGGGTCGAAATAGCGCTCGCGCATGCGCCGCTGACGGATGATCCGCCGCACCAGCCGCGGATCGGGCAAGGGCGGGCGCGGCGAGCGCATGAGCTTGCGCGCGGAATCCTCCCCCGGCGGCTCGGCCTCGCCGCGATAGTCGCGGGTCGGCGACTCGAACCGGAACGCCCCCGCTTCGCGCGGCAGTCCGGCCGAGAGACGGTCGAGCCGCGCGGCGATCTCGCTCACCTGCTCGGTCAGGCGGAGCAGAGTCAGCCGGTCGTCATGGGATAGCTCGCGCACGCGCATGCCCGGCAGCATGACCAGGGCGCGGCCGAGCGCAATTACGCGCTCCCCCCTAGTCGGGTCGACCAGCACTTGCGCGCGCGATTGGTCGAGGCAGCCGAACACCGCGTCGAGCGCGTCCATGCCGGTCGAAACCACCAGTTGCGCCCCGGCCCGCGCGGCGCGCACATCGAGCCGGGCGAGCGCGGCAAGCGTCGCGGCATCGGCCTGCGGGCAATCGAGCACCATCACGTCGGCGAGCGGGCGCACCTCGCTGTCGGCGAGCGAGGCGACCGAAGCGACCTCACCCAGCCGCAGGCCGGCAGCGCGCGCATCTTCGGCAATCGCCTGCCGTCGATCCGCGCCATCGGCATAGATCGCCGCCGCCAGCGCCGCGCCCTCTTCCGTTCCCACCATCTCGTAGGCGAAATCCGCTTCCCCCATCAGTTCCGACTCCGCAGTGCTACCCGCGAACATCGGTAGAACAAACCGGGATTAAGTCAAGAATGGAGGTAATCGGTCAATCGATGAAGGGATCGCGCACGAGGATCGTGTCCTCGCGCTCGGGACTGGTCGAGACGAGCGCGACGGGGGTCTCGATCAGTTCCTGCACGCGCTGGATGTACTTGATCGCCTGCGCCGGCAAGTCGGCCCAGCTGCGCGCGCCGGCGGTGGTTTCCTGCCACCCGTCCATCTCCTCGTAGATCGGCTCGACCGCGGCCTGGTCGGCGGCGTGCGAGGGGAAGTAGTCCATGATCTTGCCGTGGAGCCGATAGCCGGTGCAGATCTTCACCGTCTCGAACCCGTCGAGCACGTCGAGCTTGGTCAGCGCGATCCCGGTAACGCCCGAAATCGCGCACGACTGCCGCACGAGCACCGCATCGAACCACCCGCAGCGCCGCTGGCGCCCGGTGACGGTGCCGAATTCGTGCCCACGCTCGCCCAATCGCTGGCCGACCTCGTCGCCGAGCTCGGTCGGGAACGGGCCGCTGCCGACGCGGGTGGTGTAGGCCTTGACGATCCCGAGCACGAAGCCGGTGCTGCCCGGCCCGAGCCCCGAGCCCGAAGCGGCGGTGCCGCTGACGGTGTTGGAGCTGGTGACGAACGGATAAGTGCCGTGATCGACGTCGAGCAGCACGCCCTGCGCGCCCTCGAACAGCACGCGCGCGCCCGCCTTGCGGACCTTCTTGAGCCGCTTCCACACCGGCTGCGCGAACTGGAGCACGTAAGGCGCGATCTCGCGCAGCTCGGCGAGCAGGCCCTCCCGGTCGACCGGCGGCTGATCGAACCCGGCGCGCAGCGCGTCGTGATGCGCGCAGAGGCGGTCGAGCTGCGGCTCGAGGTGATCGAGATGCGCGAGGTCGCACACGCGGATCGCGCGGCGGCCGACCTTGTCCTCGTAAGCCGGACCGATCCCGCGCCCGGTGGTCCCGATCTTGCCCGCGCCCGCCGCGGTCTCGCGCAGACCGTCGAGGTCGCGGTGGAGCGGCAGGATCAGCGGGCAGTTGTCGGCGATGGCGAAGTTGTCCGGGGTGATCGTCACCCCCTGCCCCTCGAGCTTCTCGATCTCGGCCTTGAGGTGCCACGGGTCGAGCACGACGCCGTTGCCGATTATCGAGAGCGTGCCGGTGACGATGCCGCTCGGCAGCAGGCTCAGCTTGTAGGTCGTGTCGCCCACCACCAGCGTGTGCCCGGCATTGTGTCCGCCCTGGAAGCGGACGACGGCGTCGGCGCGGCTGGCGAGCCAGTCGACGATCTTGCCCTTGCCTTCATCGCCCCACTGGGCGCCTATCACCGTTACATTGGCCAAGATTCACGTCCTTCGTGCGGAAACCGCGCGCGCGGTAGGGGATAGCGGCTGGCAGGGCAACACATGGAGATCTTTGCGCGGGCATGGCGTTTGTTGATGAAGTACATGCTGGGGAACCAGACTGAACGAAATGGGCTGAAAGCGGCTGAAATGCCAAAGGGCACGGTCTTGAGCGAGGATCGCAACCGGGTCGGCGTATCATCGCGGCGACGGTGTAGGAAAGCGATTTCCCGGGGGCGAACCAGTGGTCACGATCGCCCCGCGCGCGTATGGCGTGGCCGATGACCGACGCCGACGCCCCCTATCACGCCCACGTCTACTATTCGCCCGACGAGCGCGCGGCTGCGGCCGCGCTGCGCGAGGATTTGGCGCGCGACCCGGCGATTTTCTTCACCGGCGCGATGGTGGACCGGCCGATCGGGCCGCATCCGATCCCGCAGTTCGAGGTACATTTCGCCGCCAGCTCGTGCGAGGTGGTGAGCGCGGCGATCGCGGCGACCGGGCTGACCGCGCTGGTCCATCCGCTGACCGACGACGATCTGGCCGATCACACCAACCTGGCGCAGTGGATCGGCGAGCCGCTCGAGCTCGACCTGTCGGTGCTCGATCCGCCGGGCGCCAACAAGGGCGTCGCGCGCTTCGGCCAATCGGATTTCTGACCGCTAGGTTTTGCGGGCTTCGCCGGAGTCCAGAACGTGCGTGCAGCCGAGCGCGCGCGGGTCTTCGCCGTCGCTTAGCGCGGCGACGGTGCGCCAGCCGATCGCGCGCAGGCGCGCGGCGGCGTTGCGATCGTGGCCGAGCGGGAGGAACAGCGTCTGGCGCGGCGCTTCGCTGCCTGGAGCCTCGGCGAGCGCGTCGAGGTAGAGCGAGAAGCCGGTCGCGCATTCCTCGGTCCCGCGGATGCAGTAGGCCCCGCCGCGCCCGAGCGCGCCGCGCACCCCTGCCGCGTAGACGGTGAAGCCGAACCACGACTGGTATTCGAAACCGTGGCGCTCGGTCGGGTCGAGCGTGCAGCGCACGCCCGCGGGCACACGCGCGGCGGCCTGGCGCAGCCCTTCGATCCGGCTCGCGAGCGCGCCGTCGCTATCGAGCGCGGCGACCCGCGCGATCGCCTCGTCGAACTCACCTGCGGCGTAGAGCAGCGGGACATAGGCCTCGCCCCCCGCCTGGCGCAGCGCGGCGGCGTCCTTCATGTCGAGCTCGCGCCGCACCGCCTCGATCTGCCCTTCGGCGACCGGCAGCGCGCCGGCGGCGAGCGTATCGACCAGATCGGGCATGGTGAAGTCGACCGAGATGCCACGGCCGCCCGCAGCCGCAAGCGCCTCGACCGCGAGCGCGACCACCTCGCCCGCCGCCTCGGCCCCGTCGCTTCCGACGAGTTCGGCCCCGAGCTGGAGCCGCTGGCGCGCGGGATCGAGCTGGTCGGCGCGGATCGTCACCACCTCGCCCGCGTAGCTGAGCCGCAGCGGGCGCGGCGCGGCGGCGAGCCCGGTGGCGGCGATGCGCCCGATCTGCGGGGTCATGTCCGAACGCAGCGCGAGCGTGCGCAGGCTCGCCGGATCGACGAAGCGGAACATGCGGCGCGGCTGGACCCCGTCCATCCGCCCGGCGAGCGAACGCTCGAACTCGACCAGCGGCGGGCGCACGCGGTCGTACCCGTGCGCGTCGAGCACATCGAGCGCGGCGCGCATCGAGGCGGTCAGCGCAGCGGCTTCGCGCGGGAGGCGGTCTTCGAGGCCCTCGGGCAGGAGATCGTCGGGGTCGGTCATCAATTTCCCCTTCCGTTCGCCCTGAGCTTGTCGAAGGGCCGTTCTTCACTTGAAGCGTCGCGCTAGAAGAAAAAGCGGTCCTTCGACAAGCTCAGGACGAACGGATCATGAGGCGAAAGGCTAGAAAGCCAGCGGCTTGACCACCTTCACGCCCTCGAGCGCGCAGGCCTGCTGCACCACCGCGTCGGGGATCGGCGCGTCGACCGAGAGCAGCAGCACCGCCTCGCCGCCGGTGCCGCGGCGGCCTAGGTGGAAGGTGCCGATGTTGATCCCGTTGCTGCCCAGCAGCGAGCCGATGCGGCCGATGAAGCCCGGCGCGTCCTCGTTGACAATGTAGAGCATGTCGCCCTTGAGGTCGGCCTCGATCCCGATCCCGAAGATCTCGACCAGCCGCGGGTTCTCGTTGCCGAACAGCGTGCCCGCGACCGAGCGGTCGCCCTGGCTCGTGCCCACGGTAACGCGTACGAGCGTGTTGTAGGCGCCCTCGCGCTCGTGGCGGACCGAGCGCACGTCGAGCCCGCGCTCTTTCGCGAGATAGGGCGCGTTGACCATGTTCACGCTGTCCGAATACTGCTTCATCAGCCCGGCGAGCACCGCGGCCTCGATCGGCTTGCCGGCGAGCGCCGCCGCGGCGCCCTCGCGCTCGATGCTGATCTTGTCGAGGTTGCCGTGGGCGAGCTGACCCACGAGGCTACCGAGCTTTTCCGCCAGCGCCATGTAGGGCCGCAGCTTGGGCGCTTCCTCGGCGCTCAGGCTCGGCATGTTGAGCGCGTTGGTGACGCCGCCGCTGACCAGGTAGTCGGCCATCTGCTCGGCGACCTGAAGCGCGACGTTGACCTGCGCCTCGGTCGTGCTCGCGCCAAGGTGCGGGGTGCAGATGAAGTTCGGGGTGCCGAACAGCGGCGATTCGTTCGCCGGCTCGGTCTGGAACACGTCGAGCGCGGCGCCCGCGACGTGGCCCGAATCGAGCATGTCCTTGAGCGCAGCCTCGTCGATCAGCCCGCCGCGCGCGCAGTTGACGATGCGCACGCCCGGCTTGGTCTTGGCGAGGTTCTCCGCGCCGAGGATGTCGCGCGTCTGGTCGGTCAGCGGGGTGTGCAGCGTGATGAAGTCGGCGCGTGCGAGCAGCACGTCGAGATCGACCTTCTCCACCCCCATCTCGATCGCGCGCTCCTCGGTCAGGAACGGATCGTAGGCGATCACCTTCATCCTGAGGCCGAGCGCGCGGCTGGCGACGATCGAGCCGATGTTGCCCGCGCCGATCAGGCCCAATGTCTTGCCGGTCACCTCGACGCCCATGAAATCGTTCTTGGGCCACTCGCCGCCCTGCGTGCGCGCGTTGGCGGCGGGAATCTGGCGGGCGAGCGCCATGATCATCGCGATCGCGTGCTCGGCAGTGGTGATCGAGTTGCCGAACGGGGTGTTCATCACCACCACGCCGCGGCCGCTGGCGTAGGGGATGTCGACGTTGTCGACCCCGATCCCGGCGCGGCCGACGACCTTGAGGTTGTCGGCGGCGTCGAGGATCTCGCGCGTGACCTTGGTCGCGCTGCGGATCGCGAGCCCGTCGTACTGGCCGATCACGGCTTTCAGTTCGTCGGGCGTCATGCCCGGCTTCACGTCGACCTCGCAGCCGCGCTCCTCGAAAATGCGCGCGGCGTTGAGGTCCATCTTGTCGGAAATGAGGACTTTGGGTTTCTGGGACATTGCAATTCCCTTAGGTCGTCATGCTGAACTTGTTTCAGCATCCATCGAGCCTTCGAAAGCGAAGTTCGATGTGGAGAAATGGGCCCTGAAACGAGTTCAGGGTGACGGCATTTGGTTAGGTCAGCCCTTTAGACCGTCGTAGGCCCACTCGATCCACGGCAGCAGGCGCTTGAGGTCTTCCTGCTCGACCGTGCCGCCGCACCAGATGCGCAAGCTCGGCGGCGCGTCGCGGTAGCCGTTGAAGTCGTAGCCGACCCCGAGCTCCTCGAGCTGCTTGACGATCTTTTTGGGCACGGCCGCCTGGTCCTCGGGCGAGAGGCTTTCGTACCAGTCGCCCTGAAAGACGAAGCACACGCCGGTGTTGGTGCGCTGCGCCGGGTCGGGGACCATGTTGCGCAGCCAGGGCGTCGCCTCGATCCAGTCGGTGACGATCTTCGCGTTGGCGTCGGCGCGTTCGAACAGCGCCTTGCGCCCGCCGAGCGCCTGCGCCCATTCGAGCGCCGCGATATAATCCTCGGTGGCGAGCATCGAGGGGGTGTTGATCGTCGCGCCTTCGAAAATGCCGGCGTTGATCTTGCCGCCCTTTTTCAAGCGGAACAGCTTGGGCAGCGGCCATGCCGGATCGTATTCCTCGATCCGCGCGACCGCCTTGGGGCTGAGGATCAGCATGCCGTGCTGCGCCTCCGAGCCCATGACCTTCTGCCACGAGTAGGTCGTGGCATCGAGCCTGGCCCAGTCCATCTCCATCGCGAAGACCGCGCTGGTCGCGTCGTTGATCGTCACGCCCTCGCGGCCCGGAGCGAGCCAGTCGGTGTTCGCAATCCGCGCGCCCGAGGTGGTGCCGTTCCAGGTGAAGACGACGTCGTTGTCCTGCGGGATCGAGGCGAGGTCGGGAATTTCGCCGTAGTCGGCGTCGAGCGTGGTCAGTTTCGGCAGCTTGAGCTGCTTGACCGCGTCCTGAATCCAGACATTGCCGAAGCTTTCCCACGCCGCGACCGTGGCGGGCCGCGCCGGATCGAGCATCGTCCACATCGCGCATTCGAGCGCGCCGGTGTCCGAGCCGGGCATGATCCCGACGAGATAGTCATCGGGCACCCCGAGCAGCTCGCGGCTGAGGTCGATCGCGTACCTGAGCCGCGACTTGCCGAGCGCGGAGCGATGCGAGCGCCCCAGCGAATCGGTTTTCAGCTTGTCGAGGGACCAGCCCGGGAACTTCGCCGTGGGACCGGACGAAAAGAAAGGGCGCTCAGGCTTGAGCGTTGGTTCAACAGTCATGTATTCTCTCCTTGCAGAGAGCGCGCGCGGCGTTGGGACCGCGTGGCCCACGCGCGGCAGTAATGTTGCGCCGCAGCGTGTCAAGCGCGCATAGGATTGCAGCGACCGGCTGCGTAACATTTGCGCCCACGCCCCCTCTCGCCAAGCGCGCGCCGCCGCCCTATGGCCTGCCGCGACCATGAACACCGCAGACCTCCGCATCGCCCTGTTCAGTGGCAACTACAATTACGTACGCGACGGCGCGAACCAGGCGTTGAACCGGCTGGTCGGCTATCTGCTCGGACAGGGCGCGGCGGTGCGCGTCTATTCGCCGACGGTGGAAAACCCCGCGTTCCGGCCGACCGGCGACCTCGTCGGCGTGCCGAGCGTGGCGATTCCCGGGCGCTCCGAATACCGCTTCCCGCTCGGACTATCGAAGGCGAACCTCGCCGATCTCGAGGCTTTTGGGCCGAACATCATCCACACCTCCTCCCCCGATGCGACCGGGCACGCGGCGCTGCGCTGGGCGCGCGGACACGGCGTGCCGGTGCTCGCCTCGGTCCACACCCGGTTCGAGACGTATCCGCGCTATTACGGGCTGGGCTTCACCGAGCCCCTGCTCGAGGCGATCATCCGCCGCTACTACACTCGTTGCGACGCGCTCGTCGCGCCGTCGCAGAGCATGATCGACACGCTGCGCGAGCAGGGAATGAACGAGGATATCTCGCTGTGGACGCGCGGGGTCGACCGCACGGTCTTCGCTTCGGACAAGCGCGACCTCGCGTGGCGGCGCTCGCTCGGGATCGCGGACGAGGATGTGGCGGTGGTCTTCCTCGGCCGGCTGGTGATGGAAAAGGGGCTCGACGTCTTCGCCGACGCGGTGGTCGAGCTGCGCCGGCGGCAGGTGCCGCACAAGGTGCTGGTGATCGGAGACGGTCCGGCGCGCGGCTGGTTCGAGCGCGCGCTGCCGGGGGGGATCTTTGCCGGGTTTCAGACCGGGCCCGACCTCGGTCGTGCGCTGGCGAGCGGGGATGTGTTCTTCAACCCCTCGATCACCGAGACCTTCGGCAACGTCACACTGGAGGCGATGGCGTGCGGTCTGCCCGTGGTGGCGGCAGGCGCTACCGGGAGCCAGAGCCTGGTGCACGACGGGGAGACCGGGCGGCTCGTCCCTCCGGGCGACGCCCAGGCCTTCGCCGAGGCGATCGCCCCCTATTGCACCGATGCCGGCTTGCGCGCGCGCCACGGTACCGCGGGCGAGGCGCGCAGCAAGGATTTCGACTGGGACACGATCAACCAGGCGGTGGCGGATACCTATCTCCGCCTGGTGACGGCGAGGCGCGGCTAGCTCAGCACAGCACGCAGCGCTTGCGCATGGTCCAGGCGTACCACAGCAGGAACAGCGCGATCGCCCAGATCGTCACCGCCTGCGGCACGTTCATCGGCACCCCTGCGCGGGCCTCCCACACCGCTGTGCCGGCAAGGCCGATCAGCGAGACCACGAACGCTGGAACCGCCCACGCGCGGCGCAGGAGCAGAAAGATCGAGCCGAGCAGCGCGGCCCAGACGCCGAGCGCCCAGAAGGCGTTGGCCCAGGCGGGTGCCGATTCGATCGCCGCGCGCATCTCGGGCGGCGCCTGCGCCATCAGCGCGGGATCGCGCATCATGGTCATCGTGTAGATATAGCAGCCGAAAGCGTTCCACAGCAGCGACAGCACGCCGACCGCCCACAGGTGCCACGGCGTCTTGTTGACAACATCGACCATCGTTCGAGCCCCTCTCCAGCCGACCCGGCGGCGAGACTACCACTCCTGCCGCCGCGGCGCCAGCAATCGGAGCCCGGATCGGCCGTCGCGCGCGAGATCAGAGCCGTTCGATCCGCTTGGCCATCTCGTCGATCATGTCGACGATCTCGTCGATCGTCGCCTGGTCGAGCTTGCCCGCGCGGGCGCGGTGCTTGAGCACGTTGGCGAGGTTGCCCATCGCGCGCCACAGGTGCGGCGAGCGGCCGCGCTGTTCGCGCTCGCCGTGCGCGGTGAGCCGTACGAACAGCGCCTCGACCTCGTCGGCCTTGTCGGCGAGCTCGGCGCGGCCGGCTTCGGTCGCGGCGAACGCCTTGCGCGGGGTGTCGTCGTCACGCTCCTCGATCATGCCCTCGTCGGCGAGCAGCTGGAGCGTGGGATAGACCGCGCCGGGGCTCGGTGCGTAATCGCCGCCGGTCATTTCCTCGATCGCCTTGATGAGCTCGTAGCCATGACGCGGCTCGTCGGCGAGGAGCTTGAGCAGCGCCAGCCGCAGCTCGCCCTGCCCGAACATCCGCCCGCGCCGGCGGCCGCGATTGCCGCCGCCCCCGAACGGCCCGTCCGGACCGAACGGACCGTCGTTGCCGAATGGACCTTTCGGTCCGAACGGCCCGTCCGAGCCGAACGCCGCGGCCCAGCGCCGCCCCGCACGCCGCCATTCGCGGCGCGCATCGTCGTAGTTGCAGTTGATTCGCATGGTCCGGGTACCTTTCTTCAGATATTTCACGATATATCTTGGAGCTATCGAAATTCAAGAGGCCTCGCAGCGGCGCGTGCGATTTCCTATCTAGCGCGGGCGATGGCAGACCTGTTTCCCGAGACGATTCCCGATCGCTCCGCCCCGCTCGAGCCGCGCGCCGACGCGCCGCTCGCCGATCGGCTGCGGCCGCAGGCGCTCGACGAGGTCGTCGGGCAGGAGCACCTGACCGGGCCCGAAGGCACGATCGGGCGCATGGTCGCGGCGGGCAAGCTCTCGAGCATGATCCTGTGGGGCCCGCCCGGCACTGGCAAGACCAGCATCGCGCGCCTGCTCGCCGATGCGGTGGGCATGCGCTTCGTGGCGATCAGCGCGGTGTTCTCGGGCGTCGCCGACCTCAAGAAAGCCTTCGCCGAGGCGGACAAAGCCGCCGAAGCGGGCCAGCGCACCTTGCTGTTCGTGGACGAGATTCACCGCTTCAACCGCGCGCAGCAGGACGGCTTCCTGCCCTTCGTCGAACGCGGCACGGTGACGCTGGTCGGGGCTACGACCGAGAACCCGAGCTTCGAACTGAACGCCGCGCTGCTCAGCCGCGCGCAAGTGCTGATCCTCCACCGGCTCGACGCCGCCGCGCTCGGCAAGCTGCTCGACAAGGCCGAAACGCTGGAGGGTCCCCTCCCCCTCACCACCGACGCGCGCGCCGCGCTGATCGCGAGCGCCGATGGCGACGGGCGCTTCCTGCTCAACCAGGCCGAAACGCTCTACGCCGCGAAGATCGAGCAGCCGCTCGGCCCCGGCGAACTCGGCAGCTTCCTCCAGCGCCGCGTCGCGGTGTACGACAAGGACCGCGAGGGGCACTACAACCTGATTTCGGCGTGGCACAAATCGCTGCGCGGGTCCGATCCGCAGGCCACGCTCTACTATCTCGCGCGAATGCTGGTCGCGGGCGAGGAGCCGCTATTCGTCCTGCGCCGCCTGGTGCGCGCAGCAGTCGAGGATATCGGCCTCGCCGACCCGCAGGCGCTCGTCCAGTGCCTCGCGGCGAAGGACGCCTACGATTTTCTCGGCAGCCCCGAAGGCGAGCTCGCGATCGTCCAGGCGTGCCTCTACTGTGCCACCGCGCCCAAGAGCAACGCCGCCTACAAGGCGCAAAAGACCGCCTGGCGCAGCGCGAAGGAGACCGGCAGCCTCATGCCGCCGCCGAGCATCCTCAACGCGCCGACCAGGCTGATGAAAGATATCGGCTATGGCAAGGACTACGCCTACGACCACGATGCGGAAGGCGGCTTCTCGAGCGCCGACTACTGGCCGGAAGAGATGGAGCGACAGGAATACTACGCCCCGGTCGAGCGCGGCTTCGAGCGCGAGGTGGCGAAGCGGATGGAGTATTGGGACAAGCTGCGGCGCGACCCTTCGAGACGCTCGGACATGCGTCCTCGCTCCTCAGGATGAGCGAATGAGGGATGACACCGCTCATCCTGAGGAGGCCGAAGCCGTAGGCAGAGGCCGTCTCGAAGGACGCTTCCGGCACTTCCTCGCGATCGACTGGTCGGGTGCGGCGGGCGAGCGGCACAGGGGGATCGCGCTCGCGCTGGCGGTGGCTGAGGGCGGGCCGCCGGTGCTGATCGACCCGGGGCGCGGCTGGTCGCGCGAGGAGGTCCTGGCGCTGCTGCGCGACGACTTGCCGCGCGATACGCTGGTCGGGCTCGATCTCGGAATCTCGTTGCCGTTCGTGGATTGTGGCGCGTTTTTTCCCGAGCTTGGCAACGGTCCGGACGACGCCCGCGCGCTGTGGGCGATGATCGACGAGGTCAGTTCCGGCGACCCGCACCTCGGCGCCGGCAGCTTCGTCGATCATCCTGCGTTCGCCCCCTATTTCCGCCGCCACGGCGGGCGCGAAGGCGCGCATTTCCGCTGTGACGGCGCGGCACATGGCCGCGGGCGGTTCCGCGTCACCGAGCACGCGCAGGCGGTGCAGGGATGTAAACCTTACTCCAACTTCAATCTCATCGGCGCGGCGCAGGTCGGCAAGTCGAGCCTGACCGGAATGCGCGTGCTGCACCGGCTGCGCGGACATCTGCCGGTCTGGCCGGTCGATCCGCTGCCTGCCAGCGGTTCGGTGCTGATCGAAATCTACACCAGTCTCGCCGCGCTGGAAGCAGCGCGCCGCCCATCGACAAGCAAGATGCGCAGCTACGAGGCATTGAACGGAGCGCTTGCAGCATTGGGTTCGCCCGGGATCGGCGGTAGCGGCCCGATCGACGACCACACGAGCGACGCGCTGCTCGCCGCCGCCTGGCTGCGCGAGGTCGCCCACGATCCGGCCCGCTGGCGGCCGCGCGGCCTGACGCCGGAGATCGCCCGCACCGAAGGCTGGACCTTCGGCGCGCTTTGAAGCATGGGCGAGTTTCTTGTTGCCCTATCGCTTCGCTGCTTGAGGGCGGGAGGCCGGCTTAGCTCAGTTGGTAGAGCACCTGATTTGTAATCAGGGGGCCGCGGGTTCGATTCCTGCAGCCGGCACCAGTTTCTTGATGCGGCACGAGCCCCCGCGAAGGCGGAGGCCTCGGGCAATCGAAGGACGACCAGGTGGCCTGGAGACCCCCGCCTTCGCGGGGGCTCGGAGAGTGCTTCAAACCATATCCTCGGGCCGCACGAGCCGGTCGAAATCCTCCGCGCTCACATCGCCGCTCTTCAGCGCCGCCTCGCGCAGCGTCAGCCCTTCCCTGTGCGCGGTCTTGGCGATCGCGGCGGCCTTGTCGTAGCCGATCGCGGGGGCGAGCGCGGTGACCAGCATCAGCGAGTTCTCGACCCCGCGTGCGATGTTGTCTCGCCGCGGCTCGAGCCCGGCGAGCAGGTGCTCGGTGAAGCTCTCCGCAGCATCGGCCAGCAGCCGCACCGAGCGCAGGAAATTCCACGCCATCATCGGGCGGTAGGTGTTGAGCTCGAACTGCCCCTGGCTGCCCGCGACGGTCAGCGCGGCGTGGTTGCCGAACACCTCGATGCAGACCTGCGTCATCGCCTCGCACTGGGTCGGATTGACCTTGCCCGGCATGATCGAGCTGCCCGGCTCGTTCGCGGGCAGCGCCAGCTCGCCCAGCCCCGAGCGCGGACCCGAGCCGAGCAGGCGGATGTCGCTGGCGATCTTGTACAGGCTCGCCGCGAGCGTGTTGAGCGCGCCGTGCGCGAACAGCAGCGCATCCTGCGCCGCGAGCGCCTGGAACTTGTTCGGCGCGGTCACGAACGGCAGCCCGGTGATCGCCGCAATCCGCTCGGCGACTTTCTCGGCGAAGCCTGCGGGCGCGTTCAGCCCAGTGCCGACCGCCGTGCCGCCCTGCGCGAGTTGGTAGAGGTCCGGCAGCGTGGCCTCGATCCGCGCAATCCCGTTCGCGACCTGCGCCGCGTAGCCGGAGAATTCCTGCCCCAGCGTCAGCGGCGTCGCATCCTGCGTGTGGGTGCGGCCGATCTTGACGATACCAGCCCAATCCGCCGCTTTCGCATCGAGATCGGCGTGCATCGCCTTCAGCGCGGGGAGCAGCGTGCGCACGATCTCGCCAGCCGCGGCGATATGGATCGCGCTCGGGAACGTGTCGTTCGACGACTGGCTCGCGTTGACATGGTCGTTCGGGTGGACCGGCGCCTTCGACCCCAGTTCGCCCCCGACGAGCTGGATCGCGCGATTGGCGATCACCTCGTTGGCGTTCATGTTCGACTGGGTGCCCGAGCCGGTCTGCCACACCACCAGCGGGAACTGGTCGTCGAGCTTGCCGTCGATCACCTCCTGCGCGGCCTCGACGATCGCGCGCGCCAGCTCGCCGTCGAGCACGCCGAGCTCGCGATTGGCCTCGGCGGCGGCCCGCTTGATGACACCCAGCGCATGCACCAGCGGCAGCGGCAGGCGCTCGCCGCCGATGCGGAAATTCTCGATCGAACGCTGCGTCTGTGCGCCCCACAGCGCATGGGTGGGCACCTCGATGGCGCCCATGGTGTCGGTTTCGGTGCGCGTGTCGCTCATCCACGGCCACGGTAGCTGGCGACGCCCTGCTCGGGCACCCACAGGTCCGCCGGCGGCGCGCCGCTCTGCCAGAAGACGTCGATCGGGATGCCGCCGCGCGGGTACCAGTAGCCGCCGATGCGTAGCCACCTGGGCTTCATCTCGGCCGTGAGGCGCTGGCCGATGCCGACGGTCACGTCCTCGTGAAACCCGCAATGGTTGCGGAACGCGCCGAGGAACAGCTTCAGGCTCTTCGATTCGACGATTGTCGCACCCGGAGCGTAATCGATCACCAGATGCGCGAAATCGGGCTGGCCGGTCACCGGGCACAGCGAGGTGAATTCGGGCGCCGCGAACCGCACGAGGTAGAGCGCACCCTCGCGCGGGTTCGGCACATAGTCGAGCTGCGCCTCTTCGGGAGACTCGGGCAACGGACTCGCCTGCCCGAGATGCAGCGTGTTGGGTGTGTCGCTCATGCCGCGCATGTGCCCCTATCGCGCGCGCCGCACAACCCGCGGGATTGCACTTCGCAGTTCAGAGCCTATTCAGCGCGCCCCGGCCTTCGGAATCGCCTTCGGGATATATGCACGTTCGCACATCAGTTTCGCTCGCCGCGCTGGCCCTCGTGCTGGTTGCCCCCGCGCACGCGCAGCAGCAGGGTTCGCTCAGCGATTTCCAGCTTCCGCCCGATCCGGACGAGAGCACCGCGCCGCCGGTCGAGGGGCCGGTCGATCCCGACGCGCCCGTGCAAACGACACCGCGCGCCGTCCCGACGGAGCGCCCCACCCCGCGCCCTACCCCACAGCCGACGGTGCGCATCCCCCTGGAACTGCCCCCGCCCGAGCCGGCGCCGCGGCCGCAACCGACGGCCACGCAGCGCGACGAGCCTGCCGCACGCACGCCGCAGCCCGCAGGACAGGAACAGGTCGAAACGACCGCTCCAACGGCCGATGCGGCGACCGAAACCGCGCCCGCGAACGCTGCAACATCGTTCGATTCCACGCCGCCCGCCGCGACGACGGTTCCGGCCGCGCCCGCGGCCGCTTGGCCCGACGAGAGCGGCGCTCTCGTCCCCTGGCTGGCGGCGCTGGTCGCCGCGCTTGCCGCGGCGGGAGCCGGGTACTGGTTCCTGCGCCGGCGCGAGGAACTGACGCCTGTCCCGGTGGTCGAACCGCCGCTAGCGCGTCGCGAACCGAAGCCGGGCGCCGGGCCCCAAGCGCCTCCGCCACCCCCGAAACCGAAGCCGAAGCCGCAGCCGCAACCCGCATTCGCGACGAAGGCAGACGGCGTCTCGCTTGCCGCGCGGCCGGTGCGCTTCAGCCGCAGCCTGATGAACGCGACGTTCGCCTATCGCGTGGTGCTCGAGAACCGCAGCGGCGAGCAGTGGGAAGGCCTCGCGATAGAGGCCGACCTCGTCACCGCCCACGGCTCCGCACCGATTGCCGAGCAACTCGCCGATCCGGCGGCGCCGCTGGCGCCGATGCAAACCGTTGCAACCCTGGCGGCCGGCGAGACGATCGAGGTCGAGGGCGACGTCCGCTTGCCGCTGCAGCAGGTGCGCGCGATCAGGCAGGGCAGCGCGACCGTTTACATTCCGCTGCTGCGGCTGCGCCTGGAAGCAAAGGGCAAGGCCCCCGTCGCACGGACCTTCCTCGTCGGCCAGTTGCCCGATCGGCAGGGCGGCAATCTGCAGCCGTTCCGTCTCGATGAAATGCCGCAAAGCTACAGCGCCATCGGAATGCGCCCGCTCGACTAGAGCCGCTCGCCCGGCTACCCGTCCGGCATGGACATGCTCGTTTCGACCGACTGGCTGGCGGACAATCTCGCCACTGTAACCGTGCTCGACGCCACCAAGCATCTCGCGAGCGCAGGCCGCGATCCCGCGGCGGAGTTCTCCGAGGGGCATATTCCCGGGGCGCGCTTTCTCGATCTCGGTTCGCTGAACGATCCGACCTCGCCGGTCCCCGCCGCGCTGCCGAACGCCGAGCAGTTCGCAGAGCGCCTGGCCGCGCTGGGGGTGGCGGACGGCGGCCGCGTGGTGCTTTACGACGACAGCGCGCTGCGGACCTCGGCACGCGCGTGGTTCGTGTTCCGCATGTTCGGATGGCGCGATGTCGCGGTGCTCGACGGTGGGCTTGCGAAATGGCGGGCCGAAGGGCGTCCGGTCGAGGCGGGGATCAGGCCCGACACGCGCTCGACCGCCGCGGCCTACGAAGCGAACCCCGCGAGAGTGCGGAGCAAGGCGGACATGCTCGCCAATATCGCCAGTGGCGCAGAACAGGTCGTCGACGCGCGAGACGCCGAGCGTTTCACCGGCGCGAAGGAGGATGCGGTTCACGGGCTGCCCGGAGGGCACGTTCCCGGTTCGCGCCACCTGCACTACCGCGCAGTTCTGAGCGACGACGGCACCTTCAAGCGCGGCGATGAATTGCGCGCCGCGTTCGAGGAAGCAGGGATCGACCTGGATCGTCCCGTGATCGCCACCTGCGGAAGCGGCGTCACCGCCTCTGTGCTGTTGTTCGCATTGGAACTGCTCGGCAAGCACGACAGCGCGCTCTACGACGGAAGCTGGAGCGAATGGGGCGCCGACCCGGCGACGCCGAAGGAAACGGGGCCCGCCCGATGAGCGCATCGGGCGACGGAAAGGGCGCGAACACGCGCCTCGTCGGCGTGGGCCGGCGCGAGGAGTGGACCGGGCCGGTGGTCAATCCGCCCGTCTGGCGCGCGAGCACGCATCTCTATCCCGACACCGCGGCATTGAAGGCAGGCGGCAAGACCAACGAGGACGGGCGCTTCTTCTACGGCCGCCGCGGTGCGCCGACCCAGTGGGCGCTGGCCGAAGCGCTGACCGAACTCGAGCCGGGCGCGGCGGGCACCGTGCTCTATCCGAGCGGGGTGGCCGCGATCGCGGGCGCGCTGCTCGCGGTCTTGACGCCGGGCGACGTGCTGCTGGTGACCGACAACGCGTACGAACCGAGCCGGATCATGGCGCAGGGCCTGCTCAAGCGGCTCGGGGTCGAGGCGCGGTTCTTCGATCCGCTCGACCTCGACCATTTCGCGACGCAGTTCTGCGAGCGGACCAGGGCCGTGCTGCTCGAAAGCCCGGGCAGCCTGACGATGGAAGTGTGCGACGTCCCCGCGCTCGCCGCGATCGCGCGCGAACACGGCGCGGTAAGTCTTATCGACAACACTTGGGCCTCGCCGCTCGGCTTCCCCGCGCTCGAGCGCGGCTGCGATATCGCGATCACGAGCCTGACCAAGCACGTCGGCGGACATTCGGACCTGATGATGGGCGCGGCGAGCGCGGGCGAGCGCTGGTATCGCCGCCTGCGCCAGACCGCGCAGGGGCTCGGCCAGGTGGTCTCGCCCGACGACGCCGCGCTCGCGCTGCGGGGCTTGCGCACGATGGGCGTGCGGCTCGAAAAATCGGGTGCGACCGCGCTCGCGCTGGCCGAATGGCTCGCCGCGCGGCCCGAGGTGGCGCAAGTGCTCTGCCCCATGCTGCCGGACGCGCCGGGCCACGAGCTCTGGCGGCGCGACTTCATCGGCGGCTGCGGGCTGTTCAGCTTCGTACTCGCGGGCCGCGACGAGACTGCGCGCGCGCGCTTCGTCGATGCGCTCACGCTGTTCGGGATCGGCTACAGCTGGGGCGGCTACGAGAGCCTGGCGCTCCCGATCGACCCCGCACCGATCCGCAGCGCCACCGCCTGGCCGCCGCAAGGCCTCGCGCCCGACGACCGGCTGGCCATCCGCCTCTCGATCGGGCTAGAAGATACGGACGACCTGATCGCCGACCTCGATCGGGCGTTCGCCGCGATGGATCGCAACTAGACCGTGCAAGCCAACCCCGCCCCATCCC
>CAMPIX010000004.1 GCA_946886565.1 uncultured Altererythrobacter sp. | reverse complement strand
ATCGCCGCCCAGATCGCCTCGGGCTCGGGCAGGCGGCCGGGGCCGTATTCGCCGCACGCCATCGGGCCTTCGTCGGGCTCGATCACCTCGACCCCCGCCTCGCGAAGCCAGCCGACGTTGCGCTGTGTGGCGACGTGCCGCCACATCCGCACGTTCATCGCGGGGACGGCCATCACCGGCTTGTCGGTCGCGAGGATCAGCGTGGTCGCCAGATCGTCGGCGATGCCCGCGGCCATCCTGGCGAGCAGGTCGGCGGTCGCCGGGCACACCACGACCAGATCGGCCTCGCGGCTGAGCTGGATGTGGCCCATCTCGGCCTCGTTCTTGAGGTCCCACAGCGTGGTGTAGACGCGGTTCTCGCTCAGCGCGGCGAGCGCCATCGGGGTGACGAACTGCTGCCCGCCCTCGGTCACCACGCAGGTCACCGATCCGCCCGCCTTGCGGATCAGCCGGACGAGCTCGCAGCTCTTGTAGGCCGCGATCCCGCCGCCGACGACCAGCAGGATGCGCGGAGGGCCCGAGAGGCTGTCACCGGCCATGGTCGATCGTCCCCGTCTGCATAGCGCGCGAGACTAGCCGCGCGCGTATCCCCGTGCCACCCTCGCTCGCGATGGTAAAGATTGTGCTGGCGAAACCGGGTGAGCGGCCTGTAAACCATCGCCGCACAACAGGAGGGAAAAGATGCGGATCGTGCTGACGGCGCTCATTTTCGTGGGCGGGCTGTTCTTTCTGGCCACCGGGCTAGGGTTCCTGATCGATCCGGTCAATTCGGGCGAGAGCTTCGGCCTGCGCGCGATCGACGCCAGCGGCCTTTCGACCATGCGCGCGGACATGACCGCGTTCTTCGTGGTCGCCGCGGTCTCGATGCTGATCGGCGCCTGGCGCCGCAACGGCGACCTGCTGCTGGTGCCCGCGGGCCTGTTCGGCCTGGCCCTGCTCGGCCGGATCGTCAGCGCCGTCGCCGACGGCACGGAGCCCGGCTTCTGGGCCCCGATGGCGGTCGAGGCGCTGTGCGTGATCGTGCTGCTCGTGGCCAGCCGGGTGCTGCCGCATCCGCAGACTTAGGCGCTCAGCCGATCCAACCGAGCGCCATCGCGCCCACCATGGCCCCACCGCCGAGCAGCGCCGCGAGCAGGTAGCCCGGCCAGACGCGCCGCTTGCGTTCGCGGCGTTCCCACATCAGTTCGATATGCGGCAGCGGCGGCGGTTCGGGGGCGCCGCCGCGCGCGGGGAAGCGGTCCTCGATCCGGCGGACGAGGTCGGGGATGCGCAGCAGCGTCGCGGTATCCTCGCGAATGCGCTCGGCGAGCGCGGCTTCGGGGCCGAGCTCGTCGCGAATCCAGCTCTTCACGAACGGCGCGGAAACGTCCCACATGTTGATCTCGGGATCGAGCTGGGTGGCAATCCCCTCGACCATGACCATCGTCTTCTGCAGCAGCAGCAGGTGCGGCTGGGTCTGCATGTCGAAATCGCGGGTGATCGCGAACAGCCCGTCGAGCATCTGGCCGACCGAAAGCTCGCTCACCGGCTTGCCGCGCATCGGCTCGCCCACCGCGCGCAGCGCGGTCGCGAACTCGTCGACCGAGTGATAGCTCGGGACGTATTGCGCCTCGAAATGGATTTCGGCGACGCGGCGGTAGTTGCCGGTGGTGAGGCCGTAGAGGATTTCCGCCAGCCACTGGCGCGCGCGGCGGTCGATCCGGCCCATGATCCCGAAATCGATCGCCACGATCGTGCCATCGGCCTGCACGAACAGGTTCCCCTGGTGCATGTCGGCGTGGAAGAACCCCGCGCTGATCGCCTGGCGCAGGAACGCGAGCACCAGCCGCCGCGCGAGGTCGGGCAGGTCGTGCCCGGCGGCGAGCAGCGCCGCGCGGTCGGAGATCTTGATCCCGTCGACCCATTCGACCGTCATCACCCGGCCGTTGGTCCGGTCCCAGTCGATCGAGGGGATGCAGTAGCGCTCGACCCCGTGCATCGATTCGGCCAGCTCGCTCGCCGAGGCGGCTTCGCGCCGCAGGTCGAGCTCGCGGTTGGTCCAGCGCTTGAAGTTGGCGATCGTCAGCCGCGGGCGCAGCCGCGCCGCCTCGCCACCGAGCGCCTCGAGATGCGCCGCGGCCCATTCGTAGGTCGCGATGTCGCGCGCGAAGCGCTCGCGGATACCGGGGCGCAGCACCTTGATCGCGACTTGCGTGCCCTCGGTCGTCACCGCGCGGTGGACCTGCGCGATCGAGGCCGCGCCGACCGGCACCGGGTCGATCTCGGAAAACAGCATGTCGACCGGCTGGCCGAAGCTCGCGGCGATCGCGCGCTCGATCTCGGGATAGGGCACCGGCGGCAGACTGTCCTGCAGCGAAAGCAGGTTGCGCGCCGCCTCCTCGCCCACGAGGTCGGGTCGCGTGGCAAGCGACTGGCCGAGCTTGATCGCCGCGGGGCCGATGTCCTGGAAAGCGCCGGCATAGTCGGGCTGGGCGGGCTGGAACGTGCCGAAGCGCGCCAGCCGCGCGAGCCGCTTGACCGGGCCGGGGGTGTTCGGATCGTTCTCGATCCCGCGCAACGCCCCGTGCCGCGCGAGCGTGCGACCCCACTTGAGCAGGCGCCAGATATGCGTGGCGGGTTTCGTCATGGCCGGGTATGAGCCCCCGCGCAGGCGGGGGCCTCAGGCCACCGGCGCTCGGTAAGCTGCCCGAGACCCCCGCCTTCGCGGGGGATCGGCAAGTGCGGGCAGGTCCGGTCCGATTCCACTAAATCTTCCACCCCGAATGGATCGCCACGAGGCCGCCCATGATCGGCTCCACCCGCGTGTTCGCGAACCCGGCCTCGCGGATCATCGCCTCGAACTCGGGCATCGGCGGGAAGCGGCGGATCGATTCGATCAGGTAGCGATAACTGTCCTCGTCGCCCGCGATCGCCTTGCCGATCTGCGGCACCAGCTTGTGCGAATAGAGGTCGTAGGCTTCCTTGAACCCCGGCCATTCGGTGGTCGAGAATTCGAGGCAGTAGAACCGCCCGCCGTATTTGAGCACGCGGTGCGCCTCGGCCAGCGCCTTGTCGATCCGGGTCACGTTGCGGATGCCGAAGGCGATCGTATAGGCGTCGAACATGGCGCGCGGGTAGCCGAGCGCCTCGGCGTTCTGGCACGACCAGGCGAGCCCGGTGATCCCGCGTTCGATCGCGCGCTCGATGCCGACGTCGAGCATGTCCTGATTGATGTCGGCGACGGTCACCTCGGCGCCGCGCGCGGCCATGCGGAAGGCGATGTCGCCGGTGCCGCCCGCCATGTCGAGCACCGCCTCGCCCGGCTGCAGCTTCACCCGGCGCACGAAGCGGTCCTTCCACAGCCGGTGCATCCCGCCCGACATCGCGTCGTTCATCACGTCGTACTTCGCCGCGACGCTGGAGAACACCGCGCCGACCCGCGCGGTCTTCTCGTCGGGGGCCACGTCCTCGTAGCCGAAGGATACCTTGTCGTTCATGCGCCGGGCCTTACGGGCAATTGCCGCCCCGGCAAAGGGTGTTAGAGGGAGCGCGCATGCCCGAGCTCCCCGAAGTCGAAACCACCGTGCGCGGGCTCGCGCGCTACCTCGAGGGGGAGGAGATCGTGCGCGTGGCGGTCAACCGGCCCGACATGCGCCGCCCCTTCCCGCCCGAGCTGGCGCAGATGCTCACCGGCGCGCGCGTCACGGGCCTCGGCCGCCGGGCCAAGTTCGGGCTGATCCACACCGACCGCGGGCAGACGCTGGTGTTCCACCTCGGCATGAGCGGGCGCTGGCGGATCGATCCCGCCGCGCCCGACAAGCACGACCACTTCCTCATCGACACTGCGGATCACCGCTTCGCGCTCAACGACGCGCGCCGGTTCGGCTGGGTCGATCTGGTCGCGACCGAATCGCTCGGCGAATTGCCCTCGTTCGCCGGAATGGGGCCCGAGCCACTCGGCGAGGCACTGACCGTCGAGCACCTCCAGAACGCGCTCAAGGGCCGCAAGCAGGCGATCAAGCTGCTGCTGCTCGACCAGCGGATCGTCGCCGGGCTTGGCAATATCTACGTCTGCGAGGCGCTGTTCCGTGCCCGGATCGATCCGCGCAAGGCGGGCGGCAAGGCCTCGCGCCCGGCGCTCGAGCGCCTGGTGCCCGCAATCCGCGACGTGCTCGAGCAGTCGATCGCCGACGGCGGATCGACCTTGCGCGACTACGCCGCGCCCGATGGCGAGCTCGGCTATTTCGCGACCCGCTTCGACGTCTACGGGCGCGAGGGCGAGCGCTGCCGGCGCGACGACGGCGGCGTGGTGCGGCGCGTGGTCCAGGGCGGGCGCAGCACCTGGTTCTGCCCGCGCTGTCAGCGGTGATCGGCAACGCGCGCGGTACGCTTGACGATTCGGGCCTTCGCCGCTAAGGCGCGCGCTTTCCGGCGGGTATCCTGCCGTTTCTGCAAGTTTTACGATTGAAATCCGGCCGCTCGCAAGGCGGCCCGAGACAAGGACGAACATGGCCAACACGCCGCAAGCCAAGAAGCGCATCCGCCGCAACGCCAACCGCGCCGAGATCAACGGTGCGCGCATGAGCCGCATCCGCAGCTTCCTCAAGAAGGTCGAAGGCGCGATCGCCGGCGGCGACAAGAAGACCGCCGCCGAAGCGCTGAAGAGCGCGCAGCCCGAACTGGCCCGCGGCGTGGCGCGCGGCGTGATCCACAAGAACACCGCGGCGCGCAAGATGTCGCGCCTGTCGAAGCGAGTCGCCGGGCTCTGATTCGGCTCCCGCGCGAGCGGGATCGGCAACGGGATTGTCTCGTTTCGGGCCGGCGCGGCGAGCGTCGGCCCTTTTCGTTTGCGGACCCGAACGGGGCACTCCCGCGAAAACGGCGGAACTGCGCGATTCGCGCGAGCCAAACCGGGTTTTTCCAGCAAATTCATGGACTTGAACGCAGTCCTGCGGGGTTGGGGCGAGTCAATCTCTTTATTTAAGATTTTTTACAGCCCGCCCTCTTGCGACTCACTCGAAGCGCTTCAATAAGAGGCCCTCGGCACGGGGCGGGACAGTCGGTGCCTTCACAGTATTGGTCGCAGGGGTGCAGCCTGGATCGGACACGATTCCGGACGGGGCGAAGCTTTGGTCGGTGCGAGTGACATGGCGAGATACCGGCAGGGCCGGGAGCGACGGGGTCTGGACACGATGTCGAGTAAGATCGGGCCGAGCAAGATCGGCGAGACAGGCGCTTCCTGGAAAAAAAGGCGAGAGGAACCGATGGAAGATCTCGAAGCGGTGAACCTGGCTGCGGATTGGGCCGATATCAGCCAGGGCCTGCGAAAGGATCTCGGTCACCAGCTCCACAGCCAGTGGATCAAGCCGATCCAGCTCGGCGGATTCTGCGAGGACACGGGCACGCTCGACCTCTACCTGCCGACCGAATTTTCGGCCGACTGGGTGCAGGATCGCTTCGCCGATCGTCTCTCGCTCGCGTGGAAGATCGCCCGCAGCGAAGTGCGCAACGTGCGCATCTCGGTCCATCCGGGCCGCCGCAAGCTGCCCGAGCTGAGCCTCAATGGCGACGGCCGCCGCGCCGCCAACGACGGCGGCGATTCGTCGATGATCGCGGTCGCCGCGGGCACGATCGGCGAGCAGGGGTTCACCTCGTCGGTCGGGCTCGACCCGTCGCTGACCTTCGCCGCCTTCGTCACCGGCGAAACCAACGTGCTCGCGTGCAACGCCGCGCAGCGCATGGCCGCGACCGAGACGCCGCAGTTCAGCCCGCTCTACCTCAAGGCCGCGACCGGCCACGGCAAGACGCACCTGATCCACGCGATCGGCCACGCCTATCTCGCGAGCCATCCGCGCGCGCGCATCTTCTACTGCAGCGCCGAGCGCTTCATGGTCGAGTTCGTCCAGGCGCTGAAGCAGAACCAGATGATCGAGTTCAAGGCGCGCCTGCGCAGCTTCGATCTGCTGCTCGTCGATGACATCCAGTTCATCATCGGCAAGGCGAGCGCGCAGGAGGAACTGCTCTACACGATCGACGCGCTGCTCGCCGAGGGCAAGCGGCTGGTCTTCGCCGCCGACCGCGCGCCGCAAGCGCTCGACGGGGTCGAGCCGCGCCTGCTCAGCCGCCTGTCGATGGGTCTCGTCGCCGACATCGCCCCGGCCGATATCGAGCTGCGCCGTTCGATCCTCGAATCGAAGCTCACGCGGTTCGCGCCGCTCTCGGTGCCCGAGGACGTGATCGACTTCCTCGCCCGCACCATCACGCGCAACGTGCGCGAGCTGGTCGGCGGACTGAACAAGCTGATCGCCTACGCCCAGCTCACCGGGCAGGAGGTCTCGCTCCAGCTCGCTGAGGAGCAGCTGACCGACATTCTCTCGGCCAACCGCCGCCGGATCACGATCGACGAGATCCAGCGCACGGTGTGCCAGTTCTACCGCATCGACCGCTCCGAGATGTCGAGCAAGCGCCGCGCGCGCGCGGTCGTCCGCCCGCGGCAGGTCGCAATGTACCTCTCGAAAGTGCTCACCCCGCGCTCCTACCCCGAGATCGGGCGCAAGTTCGGCGGCCGCGACCACTCGACGGTGATCCACGCGGTGCGCCTGATCGAAGACCTGCGCCAGCGCGACGCCGATATGGACGGCGACGTGCGCAGTTTGCTGCGGCAGCTGGAGAGCTGATTTCTCGAGACGCTCGGGCTGTCGTCCTCGCTCCTCAGGATGAGCGGGACAGGGAAAACATCCGCTCATCCTGAGGAGAACGCAGCCGCAGGCTGAGTTCGTCTCGAAGGACCGTTCTCGACAGCCCCTCCACACCCTGCCAACAGCTTGTTCATGGCTTTTCCCCCCGAACGCATCGACCGCTTCGCGCGTCATATCGTGCTGCCCGAGATCGGCGGCGCCGGGCAGGTTGCGCTAGCGGGGGCGCACGTCGCGCTGGTCGGGCTCGGCGGGATCGGCAGCCCGGCGCTGCAGTACCTCGCAGGCGCAGGCGTCGGGCGCTTCACGCTGATCGACGACGGGCGGGTCGAGCTGTCCAACCTCCAGCGCCAGACGCTCTACGCCGAGCGCGACGTCGGCCACGGCAAGGCGGTGTCCGCGCGGCGCTGGCTGGCGAACTTCGACTCGGCGCTCGCGGTCGAGCTCGCCGACCGCCGGGTCGAGCCGGGCAACGCCGCGGCGGCGATCGCGGGCGCCGACCTCGTGCTCGACGGGACCGACAACTTCGCCACGCGCCTGGCCGTGTCCGATGCCTGCGTCGCGAGCGGCATTCCGCTGCTCTCGGCCGCAGTCGGGCGCTTCCAGGGCCAGGTCGGCGCGTTCGCGGGGCACCTGCCCGATCAGGCCTGCTACCGCTGCTACGTCGGCGACGCGTTCGACGCCGACGATTGCGACACTTGCGCCGAAGACGGCATGCTCGGCGCGATGGCCGGCTGGGCGGGCGCCTTCGCCGCGATGCAGGCGATCCGCGTGCTGCTCGCGGGCAAAGCCGCGTTCGGCGCCCCCCAATGGAGCCGCCTCCACCTCCTCGACGGCCTCGCACCGGGAATGCGCAGCTTCAACATCGCGAAAGACCCGGGCTGTCGGGCGTGCGGCTCTGCAGGAAAGATTTGATTCGCGCAGAGGCGCAGAGGCGCGGAGGAGAAACGCCAAGCGCCGCAGGCATTCCAAGTTTAACGACGGATCGTGCGCGACCAGCCTTGAAGTTGGAGTGCGGCTGCGCCGCTTTCGCTCCCTCTCCGCGCCTCTGCGCCTCTGCGCGAATCAAACTGCTGCGAGCATCTCGTCCACCCACGCCGGCACCAGCTCGCTGGCGGGGCCGAGGCGCGATTCTTCGAACCAGGCGGAGCCCTGGCTGGCTTCGAGGTTGAGCTCGAGCGTACGTGCGCCCAGTTCGCGTGCCTCGCGCACGAAACCCGCCGCTGGATAGACCGCGCCCGAGGTGCCGATCGAGACGAACAGGTCGGCCCGGCGCAGCGCGGCGTAGATGCGCTCCATCTCGTAGGGCATCTCGCCGAACCACACGACGTCGGGCCGCAGCGCCGCCTCGCCGCAGCCCGGGCACGGGGGTCGGTCGATCAACGGCCCGGTCCAGCGCGAGCGTGTGTCGCACGCGGTGCACCAGGCGCTGAGATGCGTGCCGTGCATGTGCAGCACGCGCTGCGCCCCGCCGCGCTCGTGCAGGTCGTCGACGTTCTGCGTCACAAGCAGCAGTTCGTCCGGCCATTCTGCATCGAGCCTCCCCAGCGCGAGGTGCGCGGCGTTGGGCTCCCTCGTCTGGATCGCCTCGCGCCGCATGTCGTAGAAGCGCAGCACCAGCTCGGGATCGCGCGCGAACGCTTCGGGGGTGGCGACATCCTCCACCCGATGCTGCTCCCAGAGTCCCATTCCACTTTGGCCGCCCGCATCGCGGAACGTGTCGATCCCGCTCTCGGCGCTCACCCCCGCGCCGGTGAGGATCACGATGTTGTTGATTCGATCAGTCAACCTCACCCTCCGTTCGCCCTGAGCTTGTCGAAGGGCCGCTTTTCCTTTTATCGCTGCTTGAAGAAAGAGCGGGGCTTCGACAAGCTCAGCCCGAACGGATGGGGAGCTGATTTGGCGCGGATCGGGATCATCGGCAGCGAGGGGCGCATGGGCCACGCGCTTGAGCGCGCGATCGCCGAGGCCGGACACGAATGCTCGGGCGGGGTCGACCGCGGCGGCGATCCGGCGGCGCTCGCCGACCGCAGCGACGTGCTGGTCGATTTCTCCGCCCCGGTCGCGCTCGAGGTGAACCTCCACGCGGCGATCGGCGCGGGCATTCCGCTGGTGATCGGCACCACCGGGCTCGAGCAGGGCCACCACGCCGCGATCGACAACGCCGCGCGCGACGTCGCGGTGCTCCAGACCGGCAACACCTCGCTCGGCGTCACGCTGCTCGCGCATCTGGTGCGCGAGGCCGCGGCGCGGCTCGGGCCCGAGTGGGACATCGAGATCGTCGAGATGCACCATCGCCGCAAGGTCGACGCGCCCTCGGGCACCGCGCTGCTGCTGGGCGAGGCCGCGGCCGAGGGACGCGGGATCGAGCTCGCGACAAACCGCGAGAGCGGCCGGGACGGCCACACCGGCGCGCGCGGCGAAGGCGCGATCGGCTTCGCCGCGCTGCGCGGTGGGACCGTCGCGGGCGAACACAGCGTGATCCTCGCCGGCGAGGAGGAGCGGCTGACCCTCGCGCACAGCGCCGAGAACCGCATGATCTTCGCGCGCGGCGCGGTGTGCGCGGCCGCATGGCTCGTCGGGAAGGAGCCGGGGCGCTATACGATGCCCGAGGTGCTGGGGCTCTAGCGCCGCGGGGAAAGGGGGCGATCACCGGCGATGGGACGACTGCGAAGCCATCTCTACCATCAGCTCTGCGTCGGGGCCGAGCCCGACGGGCGGCTCACCTGGCTCAACCGCCTGCTCGTGCTGTTCATCGTCGCCGCGGTCGCGACCGCGGTGCTCTCGACCGAGCCCACGCTCGCACCCGAATGGCGGCGCGGCTTGCTCGTCGCCGAGGCGGTGTTCGGCGTGGCGTTCCTGCTCGAGTACCTCGCCCGCATCTATGCCGCCGCCGAGGCTCCAGGCCCCGAACCGGCGTGGCGCAAGCGCTGGCGCTTCATCCGCTCGCCGCTCGGCCTGATCGATCTCGCGGTGGTCGTCTTCACCCTTGCGCCGTTCCTCACCTCCGACGCCGCGGTGGCGCGCGTGGTGCGGCTGGTGCGGGTGTTCGCGGTGATGAAATTCGGCCGCTTTTCCAAGTCGGTGCGGGAGATCTGGGGCGCGATCGCCGACCGCGGGGACGACCTCATCGTCACCGTCGCGCTGGCGGGCATGCTGCTGCTGCTCGGCGCGACCGCGCTGTTCCTGACCGAAGGCGAGCTGCAACCCGATGAATTCGGCTCGATCCCGCGCGCGCTGTGGTGGTCGGTGATCACGCTGACGACGGTTGGCTACGGCGATGCCTTCCCGATCACCCCGCTGGGCAAGGTGTTCGCCTCGTTCATCGCACTGTGCGGGATCGCGCTGGTGGCGATGCCGACCGGGATCATCGCCGCCGCGTTCTCCGAAGCGATGCAGCGCCGGCGCGATACGCGGCTGGAGGAGATGCGCCGGCACATGCAGCAGATCGACCAGATCGACGAACGGATCGAGAAGAAGATTGCCGCGCTCGAGCGCACGAGTAATCCCCACGGAGAATGACCAGGGACCAGATCTTCGAGTTCTTCCGCCGCCTCGCGGAAGACGACCCCGCGCCCGAGACCGAGCTCGAATACGGCAACGCCTTCCAGCTGGTGGTCGCGGTCGCGCTCTCGGCGCAGGCGACCGACGTCGGGGTCAACAAGGCGACCCGCAAGCTGTTCGCCGAAGTCGAGACGCCGGAGGCGATGATCGCGCTCGGGGAGGAGGGGCTCAAGGCGCACATCAAGACGATCGGGCTGTTCAATTCGAAGGCGAAGAACGTCATCGCGCTCAGCCATATGCTGGTCGACGAATTCGGCGGAGCGGTGCCCGCGACGCGCGAGGAGCTGGTCCGCCTGCCCGGCGTCGGGCGCAAGACCGCCAACGTCGTGCTCAACTGCTGGTTCGGGCACGAGACCTTCGCGGTCGACACGCACATCTTCCGCGTCGGCAACCGCACCGGCCTCGCGCGCGGCAAGACGCCCGAGCAGGTCGAGGCGAAGCTCGAGAGGCGCGTGCCGCAACCCTTCCGCCTCCACGCGCACCACTGGCTGATCCTCCACGGCCGCTACGTGTGCAAGGCGCGCACCCCGGAATGCTGGCGCTGCAAGGTGGTGGACCTGTGCGCGTTCAGGAAGAAGGTGCTGGAGAAGCCGAAGGGGCGCTAGGGGCGCGCCTCATCGCCAATTCACATCATCGTCCGCACAAACGTCGCGCTCGAATTTTTTCAGCATCTCTGCGCAAATGAAGTCCGCTCCTGCTTCAAAATCTCTTTCCAAATACGCCGGACTGCCATTCCGAAATGTCTCCGGATACATGACTGACATCATCTCGTTATTGATGGTTCGACCGTCCGCTTCGGCGTCCCTCGCCTCATCGACAATCGCAGAATCGCAGGCGACTAAAAGTAGAGCCAACAGGATCACTGAAACTTTCACCACAGTGTCTCCCTAAACCTCATCCGGCGAGATCACCTCCGCCTTGGGAACCCGCCGATCATGCCAGAGCGCTCTCATCGCTCGCGCTGGCTCTCTCCTCCGCCATCTCCGGCGAAAGCGTCGTGATCGTCTGCGCGGCCACCAGATCGCCGACCACGTTCAGCGTGGTGCGGCACATGTCGAGGAAGCGGTCGACGCCGAGGATCAGGCCGATGCCCGCCGGATCGACCCCCACGCCCGCGAGGATCAGCGCGATCACCGGGAGCGAGCCGCCGGGCACGCCCGCGGTGCCGATGCCGGCGAGAATGCAGATCAACATCACGAAGGCCTGATCCATCAGCGACAGCTCGATCCCGAAGAACTGCGCGAGGAACAGCACGGTCACGCCCTCGAACATCGCGGTGCCGTTCTGGTTGGCGGTCGCGCCGATGGTGAGCACGAAGCGCGCGATGCGGCGCGGCAGGCCGAGCTCGGTGTCGGCGACGCGCAGCGCGGTCGGCAGCGTGGCGTTCGAACTGGCGGTCGAGAACGCCATCACGCTCGCCTCGCGCGTCTCGCGGAAGAACGCGACCGGGCTCTTCTTCGCGATGAATTTCAGGATCGCGGGGAAGACGCCGAACATCTGGATCGCCAGCGCCAGCAGCACGACCGCGACGAACGCGGCGAGCTTGACCAAGAGGTCCCACCCGAACTGCGCGGTGAGGTTGAACATGAAGCAGAAGATCGCGATCGGCGCGAGCTGGATGACGAAGCCGATCAGCTTCATCGCCACCTCGAACACGCCCTCGATCGCATCCTTGAGCACCCCGGTGCGGCGGGTCTGCACGATCAGCAGGCCGATGCCGAAGAACAGCGCGAAGAACATCACCGCGAGGATGTCGTTGGAGGACATCGCCTCGACGATGTTGTTCGGGACGATCGCGACGACCTGGTTGACCCCGGCATCGCTCTCGGCGCTCGCCGCGACGATGCTCGAGGCGCCCGCGGCGCCCTCCTCGAGCAGCTCGGCGGCGGCATCGGGATCGATCCCCTCGCCCGGCTCGATCACGTTGACCAGCGTCAGCGAGATCGCGACCGCGATCGAGGAGACGATCACGGTGTAGAACAGCGTGCGCAGCCCGACCCTGCCGAGCGACTTCATCTCGCCCATCTCGGCGATGCCGACCACCAGCGCGCTGAACAGCAGCGGGATCACCAGCATGAACAGCAGCCGCAGGAAGATCTGCCCGATCGGGTTGGTGACGTAAGTCACGATCGATTCGACCCACGCGGCGTCGCGCGCGAAGGTATAGGCGAGCAGGCCGGCGGCGAGCCCCGCGACGAACCCGATCAGGATCCGCCATTGCAGCTTGCCGTGCCCGGCGGGCGCCGTTTCCCGGGCGATCTCCGCCGCGTCCTGACTGGTCATTCGCTCCCCTCCCAAATTTATCCTCCCCAAGCTTGCCTTGGGGAGGGGGACCACACAAAGTGTGGTGGAGGGGTATGCTCCTAGCGCGAAGAAGACCCCTCCACCATGCTACGCATGGTCCCCCTCCCCGAGCAAGCTCGGGGAGGAATATTCAACTAAGCGCCGCCGTGGCGATGCGCGCATAGATGCGGCTTAGCGTATCGAGGTCGGCCAAGGCCACCGCCTCGTCGCGCTTGTGCATGGTTGCGTTGCACAGCCCGAATTCGATCACCGGGCACAGATCCTTGAGGAACCGCGCGTCCGAGGTGCCGCCGGTGGTCGAGGCCTCGGGCACGAGCCCGGTCTCGGCCTCGACCGCGGCGGCGATCAACCCCGAGAATTCGCCCGGCGGAGTCAGGAACGGCTCGCCCGAGATCACCGCGAGCGCGCGGCCGCCGTGGCGCTCGGCGATCTCCGCCACTTGCGCCTCGAGCGAAGCGCCCGAGTGCCGGTCGTTGAAGCGGATCGAGATGCGCGCCTTGGCCTTGGCCGGGATCACGTTGTGCGCCGGGTTGCCGACCTCGAGCTCGGTGATTTCGAGGTTCGAGGGCTGGAACCACTCGGTCCCCTCGTCGAGCACGAGCGCATCGAGCTCGGCGAGCATCGCGACGAGCTTGGGCACCGGGTTGTCGGCGTTGTGCGGATAGGCGACGTGGCCCTGCGTCCCTTCGACCTCGAGCCAGATATTGACCGAGCCGCGGCGGCCGACCTTCATCATGTCGCCGAGCCGGTTCACGCTGGTCGGCTCGCCGACGAGGCACAGGTCGGGCACGATCTCGCGTTCGCGCATCCACGCGATCAGAGCGCGGGTGCCGTGGACCGCCGGCCCCTCCTCGTCGCCGGTCACGATGAAGCTCACCGTGCCGGCCTCGGGCGGAACCTCGGCGACGGCGGCGACCATCGCCGCGATCGCGCCCTTCATGTCGACCGCGCCGCGCCCGTAGAGCAGTTCGCCCCGGCGCTCGGGCGCGAACGGCGCGCTGGTCCAGCCCTCGCCCGGCGGGACGACGTCGAGGTGCCCGGCGAAGGCGAAATGCCGCGATCCCTCGGGTCCGCGCCGACACGCGAACAGGTTCTCGACCGGCCCCTCGGGCGCGGCGCCGCGGCTGAAGCGCTGGACCTCGAACCCCAAGGGCGCGAGCATCCCTTCGAGCACGTCGAACACCAGCCCCGTGGCGGGGGTGACGCTCGGCGCGGCGATCAGCTTTTCGGCGAGCAGGCCGGCGTCGGTGGTTGTCGTCGTCATCGCAGGCGGCGTAAACGAGTGCGCCGTGCCTTACCAGCCAGCGGAGCGATCAATGCCCAAGCTCGATCTCGACACGATCCCGCAGACCAACGCCACCGGCTACCCCGACCCCTACGACAAGCCGGTCGCCGGACGCTGGTACCGCCGCCTCGCGCCCGCATCGGGGCTGACGACGATGGGCGCGAGCCATGTGGTGCTGAAGCCCGGCGCCTGGTCCTCCCAACGCCACTGGCACGCCGCAGAGGACGAGCTGCTCGTGATGCTGGCGGGCGAAGCCGTGCTGGTCGAGGACGACGGCGAGACGGTGCTGCGCCCCGGCGACGTCGCCGCCTGGCCCGCAGGGTCACGCGACGGCCATCACCTGCAGAACCGCGGCGAAACCGACTGCGTGTTCGTGGCAATCAGCTCCGGCGACGCCGACAGGGATCACGGCGAATACCCCGACATCGACATGAAGTTCGGCCCCGACGGCTACGCCCGCAAGGACGGCACGCCCTACCCGACCAAGCGGTTGCCGTGAGCCTCGGTGCCCGTTCCTCGGTGCGGGAAGGAATCTCGTCGCCCCGGTGATGGGAAGGGGCCGTGTTCACGATAGCGGGCACTTTGGATCGCGATATCGCCAGGCCGAAACACCATTTTCCTACATGCCCCCGAACATGCTAGCCCATTGACGATCTTCCCGAGGTCCGTTCGTCCTGAGCTTGTCGAAGGACGCTGGCGCTGCGCTAGCGTGGTTCGACAGGCTCACCACGAACGGGTGTTGGTCTATGTGATGTCATCGGAAACTCGTTCCCTACCGCTCTTTCCCATCGTCGGCCCGATGAGCTCTCCCGCCCTGCGGCTGCATCGGCCAGACCGCGCCGCAAGGCCCCTCCGAAAAGCCACACGCCGCGCCATCTTACCCGGCGCATCCTCCTGAATTCGCGACGCCTTTTCGAAAAGCCACACCGTTTCAATCGGGCAGGAGCGTCAACCTCCGGCAGGCTCGTTCAGGGCAGCTCGTCCGCTTTCCCCGGTGCGAATGCGGCGTCGAGCAGGTCGGCCATGCGCAGCCCCGCCTGCGTGACGCGGCGTTCGACCACCGGCAGCGCGGCGACGATGTCCTCCTGCGTCAGCGCGGCCTCGCCGGGCAGTTCCTCGCCCAGCGGCGAGCGGTCGAAGGCGTTGGGATAGACGAACTCGCGCGCGAGCAGCCAGCTTTCGCGGCCCCAGTCGGCCGGCCCGCCGCCGGCCAGCTCGGCGCGCTCGGCCGCCGGGTAGCGGCGCACGAGCGGAGGCTGCGCCGCGGTGATTGCGCGTTCGGCGAGCGTGGTGTCCCAGATCGAATGCAGGTTGAGCCCGGGCACGATCCCGTAGGCGGTCTCCACGTCGTTCCCCCCGCGGTCGCCGTCGTCGCCCGAATGGAGCGGCATGTGGATGTCGCCGGTGAAGTGAACCATGAACGCGAGCGCTTCCAGCCGCACGTTCGCGGGCAGGCTCTCGTCCGACAGAATGCGAAAATTGCGCTCGATCTGCGCCGAAACGCACGCACCGCCCGGGCAGTTCTTGCGCGCGTCGTATTTCTCGCGCACCGGCTCGGTCTGATAATGCCACGCGGCGGTGTAGCCCCAGCGCCAGTAGTCGCGGCGTACGCAGTCGGGCCAGGTGGCGGCGTCGGCGAGATCGGCGATGCGGCATTCGGGCGTGCCGAGTTCGCGATCGTGCCTCACCAGCCGCGCGATCGCGGCCCGCGTTTCGGGCGCGACGTTGGCAAGCGCGATCTGCGCGGTCGTGCGGTGCCCGAAGTAGCCCCAGGCCGCGGCGACGTTCGGGATCAGCGCGGCGCCCAGCAGCGCGAGCGCTCCGATCAGACGCGCGGTCAAACGCGGGGCGCAGTTTCGTATTGCTCGATGACCCATTGCTCTTCTTCGGCGCCGGCGATCCACGCCTGCATCCATTCGTGTTCCCACATCGATTCCATATAGGCGCGCGCAAAGCCCGGCACGCCGATGCCGTAAGTCACGAACCGGCTGACGACCGGCGCGTAGAACACGTCGGCCGCGCCGAAGGTGCCGAACAGGAACGGCCCACCCTTGCCGAAGCGCGCGCGCGTCTCCGCCCAGAGTTGGAGCACGCGTACGATATCCTCGCGCGCGGCGTCGGTCAGGCTCACGCCCTCGAAGCGCTTGCGCACGTTCATCGGGCACTCGGCGCGCATCGCCATGTACGAGCTGTGCATTTCGGCGACCATCGACAGCGCCATGCCGCGCGCGGTGTCGTCCTTGGGCCAGAAGCGGTCGCGCCCGACCTTGTCGGCGAGGTAGTCGAGGATCGCGAGGCTGTCCCAGATCACCGTCTCGCCGTCCCACAGCACCGGGACTTTGCCCGAGGGCATGATCTCGCCCGATTCGCGCTTGATCGCAGCCCAGTCGTCGCCGCCGATGTTGACCGTCAGCTCCTCGAACGAGAGACCCGACTGCTTGACCGCGAGCCACGCCCTGAGGCTCCAGCTCGAATAGTTCTTGTTGCCGATGATCAGCTTCATGCGCACGCCCACCTTGCTTGCCGCGCGGCCCTAGGGGTTCGTGCAAGGCAAGTCGAGCGGAACGGGGTTGCCGGGCGGATTGGAGCGGCTACCAAGCGGACATGACCCTGCGCCCGTTCCACCTCGCCTTCCCGGTCCACGATCTCGCCGCGGCGCGCGCGTTCTACGGCGACACGATGGGCTGCGCGGAAGGGCGGAGCAGCGCCGACTGGGTCGATTTCGACTTCTTCGGCCACCAAATCGTCGCCCACCTCGCACCGGGTCAGGCGGGCGACCGCGCGCGCACCAAGGTCGACGGGCACGGGGTGCCGGTGCCGCACTTCGGCGTGGTGCTGGCAATGGCGGACTGGCGCGCGCTGGCCGATCGCTTGCGCGAGGCGGGCATCGAGTTCGCGATGGAGCCGACGGTGCGCTTCGCCGGCGAACCGGGCGAGCAGGCGACGATGTTCTTCCGCGATCCCAGCGGCAACACGCTCGAGATCAAGGCCTTCGAGAACGACGCGAACCTGTTCGCGCGCTAGACCCTAGACCCGCGCATCCTCCAGCACCGCGGCGCGCAGTTCGGCGATGCCCATGCCCTTCTCCGAGCTGGTGACGTGGAGCGTGGGGTGCGCCGCCGGATGCTTGCGCGCTTCGGCGGCGGTCGCTTCGCTCACTTTGGCGAGGTCGCTCGCCTTGATCTTGTCCGCCTTGGTCAGAACGAGGCGATAGCCGACCGCGGTCTCGTCGAGCATCTTCAGCATCTCGCGATCGACGTCCTTCAACCCGTGGCGCGAATCGATCAGCACCAGCGTGCGGTGGAGCACCTGCCGCCCCTTGAGATAGGTCCGCACGAGCTGCTTCCACCGCTCGACCACTTTCACCGGCGCCTTGGCGAAGCCGTAGCCCGGCATGTCGACCAGCCGGAACAGCGTCGGCTCGCCGACCTCGAAGAAGTTGAGCTCCTGCGTCCGCCCCGGCGTGACCGAAGTGCGCGCGATCGCCCGGCGCCCCGTGAGCGCGTTGAGCAGCGAGCTCTTGCCCACGTTGCTGCGCCCGGCGAACGCGATCTCGGGCACCGTCGGTTCGGGCAGGAACCTCAATTGGGGGGCCGAGAGCAGGAACTCGACCCGGCCCGAGAAGAGCTTCGCGGCGCGCTCCTCGGCCTCGGTAGCCTCGGTCACGCCTTGCCCTTCTTGTCGCGGGCAGCGGCATTCTCGCGGTCGGCCTTGTCCTTTACCGCCTGCGCCTTCAGCTGCGGGTTCTTCGAGTAGAGATAGCTCTGCTGCGCCAGCGTGAGCAGATTGTTGGTGATCCAGTACAGCAGCAGCCCGGCGGCGAACGGCGCCATCACGAACATCAGCACCCACGGCATGATCGAGAAGATCTGCTGCTGCATCGGGTCCATCGCGGTCGGATTGAGGCGGAAGGTCAGCCACATCGTCACGCCCAGCAGCACCGCGAGCGGGCCGATCGCGATCAGGCCCGGCACGTCGAACGGCAGCAGGCCGAAGAGATTGAGGATATGCGCCGGATCGGGCGCCGAAAGGTCGTCGATCCACAGTGCGAACGGCTTGTGGCGCATCTCGATCGACAGCATCAGCACCTTGTAGAGCCCGAAGAAGATCGGGATCTGGAGCAGCAGCGGAAGGCACCCGGCGAGCGGGTTCACGCCTTCGTCCTTGTACAGCTTCATGATCTCCTGCTGCTGCTTTTGCTTGTCGTCCTTGTGGCGCTCCTGGATCGCCTTCATCTTCGGCTGAACCGCTTTCATCGCGGCCATCGAAGCGAACTGCTTCTGCGCGATCGGGAACATCAGCAGGCGCACGATCACGGTGAGCAGGATGATCGCGACACCGAAGTTGCCGACGAGGTCGTAAAGGTGCTTGAGCAGCCACAGGATCGGCTTCTCGATCACGCCGAACCAGCCCCAGTCGATGGCGTTGTCGAAACCCGGAATGCCCGCCTCTTCGTAGGCGTTGAGCACGTCGTTGTCCTTCGCGCCGACGAACAGTCGCGTGGTGCGGGTGACCTGGCGCCCCGGGGCGATGCTGACCGGCTGATAGACGAGCGAGGCGCGATAGTGTTCGCCGCCCATCGCGCGGAACTCGGCGTCGACGTCGGCGTCGCTGCCCGCCTGCGGCGCAAGCGCGGAGAGCCAGTAGATGTCAGTGAAGCCGATCCAGCCCGCGCGCCCCTCGGGCGTCATCGGACCATCCTCGTCCAGTTCGTCGTAATCGGGACCGAACTGCACGCCGTCGCCGAAATAGCCGATCGGTCCCGAATGGAGCGTCCACGAACTCGCGCTCGCGGTGCGGCTGGTGCGGTTGAGCAGCGCGAAGGGGCGCACGATCACCGCGCCGTCACCCGTATTGGCGACCGTCTGCTCGGCGGTGATCATGTAGTTGTCGTCGACCGTCAGTTCGATCGTGAAGAGCTGACCCTCGCCGTTGTTCCAGCGCATCGTCACCGGGCTTTCGGGGCTGAGCGGGCCGCCCGCGACCTGCCACACGGTCTGCGCGTCGGGCGCGCGAATGCCCTCGCCGACCCAGCCGAACTGCGCGAAGTGCTGCGCCGGCGTGCCCTGCGGCGAGAACAGGCGCACGGGGCCGCTGTTCTTCTCGACCGATTCGCGGTGGCTCTTGAGCACGACGTCGTCGATCCGCGCGCCGACCGGATTGACCGAGCCCGCGATCTGCGGTGCTTCGATCGCCACCCGGCCGGGCCGGGCGAGCGAGGTTTCGAGGTCAGCCTTCTCCTCCGCGATCGCGACCGGATCGGTCAGCCCCCCCTCGCGCGTGTGCTTGGCCTCGATCGCCTCGGTCGGGGTGTCGACCTTCTCCGCCACAATGCTGTCGGTCTGCGGATAGAGCCAGCCCATCGCGGCGTCCCAGCCGAGAATGAGGAGGCCGCTCAGCAGGACGGCGAGCAGGAGGTTGCGCTGGTTGTGCAAGGTTTCGATCCCGTGTCGTGACGCGTCAGGTGTATTATATAGGTGCTACGGCACCGGATCATAGCCGTGCCCGCCCCATGGGTGGCAGCGCATTATACGCTTAGCCGCCATGCATCCACCCTTGATTGCCCCGTGCTTGCGCAGCGCTTCGACCGCGTATTCGGAACAGCTCGGGGCATAGCGGCAGCTCGGCGGCAGCACGCGCGAGGGGCCGAGCTGCCACAGGCGGGCGAGCGCGATCAGGACGTGCTTCACGTGCGCCTCCGCCGGCGAGAACGCGGCGGATCGCCCCGCCCGGCGGCGGCGCGACGCAATGCCTCGGCCAGTTCCTCGGCCATACGCGCGAAGTCACGCTCGATCCCGCCCTCGCGCCCGATCAGCACGTGATCGTGGTCGGCAAGACCCGCCTCGGGCAGCGCGGCGCGCAGCAGTTCGCGGAAGCGCCGCTTCATCCGGTTGCGCACGACCGCGTTGCCGATTTTCTTGGTGACGGTGACCCCGAACCGCTTGCCGCGCCCGCCGTTGGGATGCGCAAGCAGCACGAACCCGGGCCGCGCCACACGCAACCCCCGGTTAGCCGCGAGAAAATCGGCGCGCTTGCGGATCGTTTCGACGGTCATCGAGGAGGAGATAGGCGTCCGGTCGTTCTAGCGGAAGCCGAACAGCAAAACGGGCTTATTTGTTTTCCGCACGCGCATCCGCGCGTGCGTCCTCGGTGCTGTTCCCTTCGCTGCGCTACGGGGCACCTGCGGGCGGCCGGTCGGCCTTGCGGTTCGCTGGTCGCGAACCGTATCACCGCGAGACTGGAATGGCTGGGAAGGGTTCGGGCTGCGATAAGCAGCCCGCAAGCGCGACCGCGCGCCGCGGCTTATGCCGCGGAAAGCCAAGGGGCCGGATGGCCCCGCCGGCGATTGAGGCTAGACAAACAACGCGTGAGCGAAGCTCACGCGCAGAGCTTCTTGCGGCCGCGGTTGCGGCGGGCGCGAAGGACCTTGCGGCCGCCCGGGGTCGCCTTGCGCGCGAAGAAGCCGTGACGGCGGGCGCGGACCAGGTTGCTGGGCTGAAAAGTGCGCTTCATGATAACCTCTGGATCAAACAAAAAGGGCCGCCTGCGAGAGGCGACCGCCTGTATGGCCGCGCGGTTAGGGCAGCGCACGCGCCAAGTCAAGATAGGCTATACGCGGTTCGGGGCGCGGCGCGGATGGCGCGCTCTCCCCCGCGACCCAGCGCCGCATCGCCGCCGCATCGAGCCATTTGGCCGAGGCGAAGCCGGCCGAATTGGTCATCGCGTAGAACGCGCGGGCGTCCGCCTCGTCCATCCCCATCTCGCGGTAGTAGGCGATATAGGGCGCGTGGACCGCGGCGTCGGCGGCGAAATCGCCCGCCTCGCGCCCGTCCTCGTCGATCCACGAATGGACCGCGAACTCGGCCCCGTCGTCGATCCGGCGCGTGGCTCCGGCGAGGAACAGTTCGACCGCGCCCGAGCGCACCGAGCCGCCACGCGGCACGTGCGTCGCGACGCCCGCGGCGCGAATCATCCGGCCGAGGCGGAAGTTCGCCTGGTCGTTCTCGGTGCCGGGGCACTCGACCATTTCGAGCGTCGCGAGCGCGGGATAGTCGCGCAGCATCGCGGCGAACTGCGCCGGGCTCGCCGAATCGGTCACGTCGACCAGCGCGGCGCGCGTGCCATCGAGCACGCGGAACGGGCCGTAGCTGGCGATGGCCTGCCCTTCGGCCGCGTCGTGCGCCGCGACAAACCGCGCCGAACCGGGCTCGACCCATTCCTCGACGATCACCGTCGTCACCACCTCGCGCGCGGCGGCGGGCGCGGCGACCGCGGCGGCCAGCGAGACGAGAACGAGAAAGGAGATGCGCATGATGCGAGTGTGACGCGGCGGCCCTTGCCCGAGTGCGAAGCAGTATGCTTGCGATCGAGTTACCGGGCTTGCGATCGGGTTACCGGAACCGCTCCATGTTCGAGCAATCGCTCGGCGCGCTCTCGACAGCCCGGCGCGTTGCCGCCACAACCGATGCAAGGGGAACAGGGGGGATTTCGGCTTGGTCGCAATGGTGAGGACGGTCGCCTACCTCGGATTGGAGGCGCGGGCGGTCGAGGTGCAGTGCTCGGTCGCGCCGGGGCTGCCCAAGTTCAACATCGTCGGCTTGGCGGACAAGGCGGTGGGCGAGAGCAAGGAGCGGGTGCGCGCCGCGCTCTCCTCGATGGGCCTCGCGCTGCCGCCCAAGCGGATCACGATCAATCTCTCGCCCGCCGACCTGCCCAAGGAAGGCTCGCACTACGACCTGCCGATCGCGCTAGCGCTGCTCGCGGTGATGGGGGTGACCGACGCCGAACATCTCGCCGATTTCGTCGCGGTCGGCGAACTGGCGCTCGACGGGCGCGTGGTGCCCTCGCCTGGGGTGCTGCTCGCCGCGCTCCACGCGAGCGAGGCGGAGGCGGGGCTGGTGTGCCCGGCGGCGCAGGGCTCGGAGGCGCGCTGGGCGAGCGAGGTGCCGGTGATCGCCGCGCCCGACCTGATCAGCCTGCTCAACCACCTCAAGGGCACCCAGCGCCTGCCCGCGCCGCCGCCGGGCGAGGTCGAGGCGGCGGCGCACGGGCCGGACCTCAAGCAGGTCAAGGGGCAGGAAACCGCCAAGCGCGCGCTCGAGATCGCGGCGGCGGGCGGGCACAACCTGCTGATGATCGGACCGCCCGGCGCGGGCAAGAGCCTGCTCGCCTCGTGCCTGCCCGGCATCCTGCCCGAGCTGACCAGCGGGGAGGCGCTCGAGGTCTCGATGGTGCAGTCGGTCGCGGGCACGCTCGAGGGCGGGCGGATCAGCCGCATGCGGCCGTTCCGCGCGCCGCACCATTCGGCGAGCATGGCGGCGCTCACCGGCGGCGGGCTCAAGGTCAAGCCGGGCGAGGTCAGCCTCGCGCATCTGGGCGTGCTGTTCCTTGACGAGCTGCCCGAATTCCACGGCATTATGTAGCAAGCGCACCAATGCGTAGATGGTTATCCGCCTTTGTGGTGGTGGGTGTCATCGTATGCGGTGCCATCGGGGTTGCATCGACGGTCGTAGTTGTGGGTCGTTTGTGCATGGTTCAACCGAAACTTTCCCGCCTCATACTGGAAGCAAAACCCACGGATGTAACATCGCCCTTCGAAGTCCGCATAAACGACAAATCCATGGAAGAATGTGTATCTACCGGGTTGGAACGCCTTCGCCCAATCCGGGGACGGGCCGGGGACGACCGTAACGTTGCTGCCAACGGTGCGAATATGCGAGTTATAGATCGGCCCCGCGCTCTGGAAGTCGGTTACATCATTCGGGCTGACAAATTCGCCACTAGGCACATGCCTTCCTCGCTTTCCTGGTTTCAGTGGTACTGGAAGGACATTCGGCTCTTCGATAACCACCACATTGTGAGCCTGAAGGATAATTTGGGCCGCCGTCCCGCCGAAGTTTCGGTAACGATAGCTGGCTGGCATAATATGCCCGCGTTCGTCGACTTCGGTAGGCGAAGGGCCTGGCTCAACTACGATATAGGGCCGCTGCGCCGCCTCCATCAGTTCGTTCTGCCGGTTCATGGCGCGGGTCGCGTCGCCAGTGTCCTTTACGGCCTTTCTGGTGAGAACGATCTGCCACAGGAGAAAGCCAGTGCCAATCATAGTGGTCAGAACACCGGCGGCAGATACCGCGAGCATCCAGAACGCCCATACGGACATGGACTCTTGGGCCGCGAGATCGCGCTGTTCGCGCTCGCGGCGATTTTCGGGATCGGTGCCGGAAGCTATGCGCTCAGCAAAGTAGGGAAGTCCGGCTCTATCCCGATCAATTTGGGATACATTGCCTTGTTTGGATGCGGGGCCGCTATAGGTGGAATGTGCGGACTGATAGCCATAATGGGGAGCGTATAGCGCCCCGAAATACGCCCCCGTCGCCAGCGCGATTAGTAGGGCTAATCCGCCAGCGAAACCTGCAAGCAGCCGATGGCCGTTAGACATTGAACGAGAAACACCGCCGTGAATTTGCCCCGGCTGATCTTGTTCCTGATATTCGGCTCAGAGTCCATGACGCCGATGTCCGCGAGCTTCCCGACCAGTTCGGCATAGGTCACGTTCCGACGCTTTAGCTCGGCTTTCAGGAGGCCCTTAACCCGGTCCTCCCACTCCTTTTCCTTAACGGGCATATGCCGCTCCTATGGTGTCGAATGTCATCATAGGCGATACGATTGTCATTGACAAGTGTACTCGCTTGCCACTATATACGATGCATAGGCAACGGATATAGTTACATGGCACAGCATTTTCTCCTCTCTTCCAAGGCTCGCACGCTCTCACTGGCGAAGGTCTTTCGCATGGGCGAGGATGCGGCCTACGGTCTGTTCTGCGAGCTTCGCTGGCCGGATACCGAGGGCGAGCCCGTCTGCCCGCGTTGCGGCTGCACGGAAGCCTATCACATCTCCACGCGCCGCAAGTTCAAGTGCGTTGCCTGCCACCACCAATTCAGCGTCACCAGCGGGACGATCTTTGCCTCTCGCAAGCTGTCGTTCACCGATCTGCTCGCCGCGATCACGATCTTCGTGAACGGCGCGAAGGGTATCAGCGCGCTTCAAGCGAGCCGCGATCTGGACGTGCAATACAAGACCGCCTTCGTGCTGTTCCACAAGCTGCGCGAGACGATGGCGCGCGAGCTGGCCGATGTGAAGTTGAGCGGCGTGGTCGAAATCGACGGCGGCTATTTCGGCGGTTACGTGAAGCCGGAAAACCGCAAGGAAGATCGCAAGGACCGTCGCCTTTCGTTCAACCGTTCGGGCAAGCGCCAGTGCGTTGTCGTCATGCGCGAGCGCGGCGGGCGGTCGCTCCCGTTCGTTGTCGCCAACGAAGGCGATGCCGTTCCCTATGTTCGCGATCACGTTGGCACGCTCGCCACCATCCACGCCGACGAAGGGCCGGGTTGGGATGCGCTGCACGCCGGTTGGGATACGAAGCGCGTCAATCACTCGATCGCGTTCAAGGACGAAGGCGTTTGCACCAACCAGGCCGAAAGTTATTTCAGCCGCCTTCGCCGCATGGAAACCGGCACGCACCACCATATCGCCGGCCCCTATCTCTACGCCTACGCTGGCGAGGCCGCATGGCGCGAGGATAACCGCCGCGTCGATAATGGCGGGCAGGCGATGAAGGTGGTGTTCGGTGCGATGGCTTCGCGTCAGAGCCGCCAGTGGGCGGGGTATTGGCAGCGCTAATGCAATAGTTGCATTTATGCGTTGCAATTACCCCGAAGAGAGAACAAAAGGGTGACGGCCCGCCGCAAGGTGGTCTGACTATCCTAACCCGGTGCTAGCGGGACGGATACGACCGGCAGTGCGAACAAACGTGCTCCCACTTGCCGAACCGAAAGCGCCAGTAATTGATTACTGACACAGCCTTCGGCCACGCGCACGATACACGCATCGACTTTCTCCTGTGGAACCCGGGGTTCGAGCCCCGGCTCCGGGGTGCCCCATGCGCCCCGGGCGGCATCAGCGCGCCATAGGGCCGGTCAGGAAAAAGACGGCGGACCGTCGCGTATCATATGCGGGCGTTCGGTGCCGCGAGTCGAATCGAAATGCCGAAGAAAACCGGAACGGCTACGGAACATATCAAAGCTGCGGCATAAATGTCACAGAATCGAAAAAGGCATAAAGTTATCGTTATATAAGGACTTCTTTAAGTCGTGCGCCTTCGCCTAGAGTTCACTGTCCTGCTAGCGATCAGCCTCCTAGGCCTCGCCGCGCTGCTCTACGGCCTAGTCACCTAGCCAGCGACCACACCAGCAACCCGCCCTTGCCCTGTTCCGACCGCACCAACGTCCGATCGCGCAGGTTCCGCAGCGCCGCCCCGATCCGCTTGTGCATGGCCTTCTGTAGCGCCTTGTCGTTCGGGTTTAGCTCGCGTTCGGCCATAAGCCGTATCGTGATCGCCTTCGCGTCCAGTGCGCCCTCTGCGCGCAGCATGGCGAGGATAGAGCGCGTTACCTGCCCCTTGAAGGCGTGGGCGCGCGGCGGGAGCGGCTTGGGCCGTATCTCGTCTAGCTCAATCTCGGGATCGAACATGCGTAGCGTGCTGTCGATGTGATCCAGGTCGATCATCGCTTGGCGCAACTGGTCCTGTAGCGCGTCGATCTGGCCGGTGAGTTCGCCCCGCTTGTCGCGTAGGGCGGTGATTGCGTGCTGTGTCCCCATATCCGATGCTTAGCACACCTTGCACGTAGGCGTCTGTCATCGTATTGGTGCGTCTGCTACATAATGCCGGAATTCCAGCGCGCGGTGCTCGATTCGCTGCGCCAGCCGCTCGAGACGGGCAAGGTCGACGTCGCGCGCGCCAACGCGCACGTCACCTTCCCCGCGCGCGTGCAGCTGGTCGCGGCGATGAACCCGTGCCGCTGCGGCCATCTCGGCGATCCGGCGCTCGCGTGCAGCCGCGCGCCGCGCTGTGCCGCCGATTACCAGAGCAAGGTCTCGGGCCCGATGCTCGACCGCATCGACCTCCACGTCGAGGTCGATCCGGTCAGCGCTGCGGACCTCGCGCTGCCGCCGCCGGCTGAGGGCTCGACCGAGGTCGCCGCGCGCGTCGCCCGCGCCCGCGCGGTCCAGACCGGCCGCAAACCCGAAACCGGCGCGCGCACCAATGCCGAGCTCGACGGCGACGCCCTCGAACGCTTCGCCGGACCGGACGAGCCGGGCCGCAAGCTGCTGCTGCAAGCCGCCGAGGCGATGCGCCTCTCCGCCCGCGGCTACACGCGGATGCTGAGAGTGGCGCGCACCATCGCCGACCTCGCAGGCGCCGAAACGGTGGGCCGCATCCATGTGGCAGAAGCGCTCAGCTATCGCAGGCAGCCGCCGAGGGCGTGAGTGGTACTATTGGGCGAGGAGCAAGCCATGCCCTATGACGGGCTGATGAAAGCCAGCCTATTCAACATATGCGACGAAAGCGGCGACTATCTTTGTCCGGCTTGCGGCTTTCCCGGCTATTTCAATGGCACGTCCTACGACGAGCGAGGTGGCAACGCCGGAACGGGAATATGTCCATGCTGTCACTGGGAACCCGGATTTGACGACGATCCTGCGGTCAGTCGAAATGCGAAGCCGACAATTTTGGGTTCCTTACAGGCGTATCGGAGCGGATGGAGCGGCAGTCCGGCCTGGTCTGGACGACCGGATGAAATTCCCGAGGGATGGGACGGAGCCGCTCAATTGACGCATCTCTTCGAGATTGCTCCCTACGTCCGATAGGATCGAGCGAAGCCGCGAAGGGGAATTTGTTTCACACGAAGACACGAAGATGTCGTTCTCGCGCCGCAGGCGCATCACCAAATCCCTGTCGTCAGTCTATCGAGCGACGAATCTGATTGATGCGGCTTCGCCGCGAGCGGACCATCTTCGTGTGAACCTGTTTGGCGTCCTGCTCGCTCGCCTATCGCGCCAACCTCAATACATATGCTGCCCGCCGTTGATGCTCATCGTCGAGCCGGTGACGAAGCCGCCCTCGTCGCTGGTGAGGAAGGCGACGCCGCGGGCGATCTCGTCGGCCTGGCCCAGCCGGCCGACCGGGATCTTGGCGACGATCTTCTCGAGCACCGGCTCGGGCACCGCGGCGACCATGTCGGTGTCGATATAGCCCGGCGCGATCGCGTTGACCGTCACGCCCACGCGCGCGCCTTCCTGCGCGAGCGCCTTGGTGAAGCCGTGGATGCCGCTCTTGGCCGCGGCGTAGTTGACCTGGCCGTACTGCCCCGCCTGCCCGTTGATGCTGCCGATGTTGACGATCCGGCCCCAGCCGCGCTCGCGCATGCCGGGAAAGCACGCCTTGGCCATGTTGAAGCACCCGCCGAGATTGATCCGCATGACCTCGTTCCAATCGTCGAAGCTCATCTTGTGCAGCGTGCCGTCGCGGGTGATGCCGGCGTTGTTGACCACGATGTCGACCGGGCCGACCTCTTCGGTCACTTGCGCGCAGCCCTCGATGCAGGCCTGGTGGTCGCCCACGTCCCATTTGTAGACCGCGATCCCGTGCGCGTCGGAGAAGGCCTTCGCCTTGGCGTCGTTGCCTGCATAGTTGGCGACGACGGTGCGTCCCTGCGCCTTGAGCGCAAGGCTGATCGCCTCGCCGATGCCGCGGGTGCCGCCCGTTACGATTGCAACGCGTGCCATTCAGTCTCTCCCGATGATCCGTTTTTTACGTAACGTCAGCTTATGCCGAACGTGCCGCGATACAACAAAAACCCCGCACGAGGCGGGGTCTTTGCAGACGAATTCAGGAAACCGGAAGCTAGAAGCGGAACTGGGTGCCGACGTAGACCGCCTGGCTGTCCTCTTCCATGTCGGTGAGCGGAGCGAGACGGTCGCGATCCTGCGACAGGCGCACGCCCGCGGTCACGTCGAGGTTGCGCGTCACGCGGTAGGCGCCGCCCAGGTCGACCGACTGGTCGCCGAGTCCGTCGAGCGTCCGCGTCGAACTGCCCATACTGCGATCGCGCTCGAGCTCGATGCGCGGCTGGAAACGGCTCGGCTTGTCGCGCACCCCTTCGGCCGGCTTGTAGCTGGCGAGATCGGGCACATTCATCTCGCGCACGCCCTCGGGCAGACTCGGCGAGGACTTGGCGAAGCTCTGGAAGCCGCGCGCCACACCCAGGTTGTAGCGGGTCGCCGCGATCGCGCCGGCCCCCTGGCCGGGCTCCCCGCTCGCGGCGGCAAGCGCCGAGCGGAACGAGATCGCGCGCGCTGTCTCACCGTCCACGCGAACCGCGACGGTTACCGTGCGGTCAAGCGGCTCGGTCGACCCTGCAGGGGTGAAGCGCAGCGTCTGCCCCCGCGCAGCGATCCGTTCGGCGACGCGCCGCGCGAGCGCGGGATCGACCGAAGCGGGCGTGAACGGCGCGAAACGCGCCACCGAAGCAAGCGCCGATTCGTCGTCGAGATCGACCAGAGCGAGACTTGCGGAAGGAATCGCGAGCGCCAGACACGCAGCCGACAACAGCACAGGCGCGAACCTGCCCTTGCCAGACTTGTCGTGCGATCGAGCCATCATGCCCTTCTTACCACCGTTGCCCCGGCCCAAACCCGATCGGGCCTGAACCCTTCCTGACCGCAGACGACTCGCCAGCTCGCCGGCGCATGCGGATCGAAACAGCCAAAACCTAGAATCAATCCAAACGCTTGGCCAGCTTTTCCACAAACCGTCTTTCGCGATTCGCCGGCAGGTGTTGCACCATGCACACAGACTCGGGCCCGATTAAGCCCACATTCAAGCGCTGGGGGGCCATTCGATCGCCGCGCGGGCAATTCCACGCTGCGCTTGCCGCCCGCGCCGCGCGGGCTATAGAGGCGGGCGAGCTTAGACACAGGACACGACCGGACCACATGAACGCGAACCGCCTTGCATCGACCGTTTCCCGCGGACTTCTCGTGACGCTGGCGCTCGCCGGGCTCGCAGCCTGTGGCGGGCGCGAGCGCCCCACGGCGGACCTCGCGCCGAGCCAGGTGACCACGATCGGCGTCAATTCCTACCTCTGGCGCGCCGCGCTCGAGACGGTGAGTTTCGCACCGCTGCTCCAGGCCGACAGCGCGGGCGGGGTGATCGTGACCGACTGGTACGCCAACCCCGAGAATCCGGCCGAACGGGTCAAGCTGACGATCTCGATCCTCGACCAGGACCTGCGCGCCGATGCGGTGCGGGTCGCCGCCAGCCGCCAGATCAATCAGGGCGGCGCATGGGTCAACGCGCCGGTCCAAGCTGCGACGGTGCAGAAGCTCGAAGGCATCATTCTGACCAAGGCCCGCGACTTGCGCCGCCAGGCAGTGTGACGCCTTTCGGACCGACCCGATACCCCGCGGGGCGGCGCATTCCCGCTACCTAGCGCCTTCCAATAGCGCGCGAATCGCCTAACAGGGCGTCGATGACCGATACCCGTTTCAATCCCGCACAGGCCGACGCCCGCTGGCAGCGCGCGTGGGACGAAGCCCGCTGCTTCGAGGCCGACAGCAATTCGAACAAGCCCAAGAGCTATGTGCTCGAGATGTTCCCCTATCCCAGCGGGCGCATCCATATCGGCCATGTGCGCAACTACACGATGGGCGACGTGCTGGCGCGCTACAAGCGCATGACCGGGCACGAGGTGCTGCACCCGATGGGGTGGGATGCGTTCGGTATGCCGGCGGAAAACGCGGCGATGGAAAAGGGCGTCCACCCCGGCGGCTGGACGCGGAGCAACATCGCCAACATGAAGGCGCAGCTGAAGCGCATCGGCTTCGCGCTCGACTGGAGCCGCGAGCTGGCGACCTGCGAGCCCGACTATTACGGGCACGAACAGGCGCTGTTCCTCGACCTCTACGCAGCCGGGCTCGTCTATCGCAAGCAGGCCGAGGTCAACTGGGATCCGGTCGACATGACCGTGCTCGCCAACGAGCAGGTGATCGACGGCAAGGGCTGGCGCTCGGGCGCCGAGGTCGAGAAGCGCAAGCTCAACCAGTGGTTCCTCAAGATCACCGATTTTGCCGAGGAGCTGCTCGACGGGTTGGGCGATCTCGACGGCTGGCCGGACAAGGTCCGGCTGATGCAGGAGAACTGGATCGGCAAGAGCCGCGGGATGCAGTTTTCCTTCGAGCTTTCGAACGGCGAGAGCCTGGCGGTGTACACGACCCGGCCCGACACGATCTTCGGCTCGACCTTCGTCGCGGTGGCGCCCGACCACCCGGTGGCGCAAGGCGTCGCAGCACAGAACTGCGATGCGGCGAAATTCATCGAGCAGTGCAAGCGCGGCGGCACCACCGCCGCCGAGCTCGAGACCGCCGAGAAGCTCGGCTTCGACACCGGGATCGGCGCGAAGCATCCGTTCACCGGCGAGTACCTGCCCGTCTTCATCGCGAACTTCGTGCTGATGGACTACGGCACCGGCGCGATCATGGCGGTGCCGGGGCACGACCAGCGCGACTTCGAATTCGCGACCAAGTACGGCCTGCCGATCCCGCGCGTCGTCGCGCCGGGCGTCGAGGACGCGGACAAGCCGTTCGAGGGCGAGGCCGAGCCCGGTGAGGGTGTCGTAGTGAACTCCGGCTTCCTCGACGGAATGGAGGTCGAGGCGGCCAAGCGCGAGGTGATCGCGCGCGCCGAAGCGGGCGGCTGGGGTCAAGGGCAAACCGTGTGGCGGCTGCGCGACTGGGGCGTTTCGCGCCAGCGCTATTGGGGCACGCCGATCCCCTTCATCCATTGCGAGACATGCGGCGTGGTGCCGGTGCCCAAGGCGCAATTGCCGGTCGTCCTGCCCGAGGACGTCGATTTCAAGACGCCCGGCAACCCGCTGCTGCGCCATCCGAGCTGGAAGCACGTCGATTGCCCCGGCTGCGGCGGCAAGGCGGAGCGCGAGACCGACACGCTCGACACTTTCGTCGATTCGAGCTGGTACTTCCTGCGCTTCGCCAGCCAGCCGGCCGACAAGCCGTTCGACCGCGAGGAGGTGGCGAAATGGCTGCCGGTCGAGCAGTACATCGGCGGGATCGAGCACGCGATCCTGCACCTGCTCTACGCCCGCTTCTGGACCCGCGCCTTGCAGCACATTGGCATGCTCGACTTTGCCGAGCCCTTCGCCTCGCTGTTCACGCAGGGCATGGTGACGCACGAGACCTACAGCCGCAGCGAAGGCGGCAAGACGGTCTATTACGCGCCCGACGAGATCAGCCGCGAGGCCGAACGGGCGCTGCTCAAGAACGATGGCGGCGAGGTCGAGATCGGCCGCGTCATCAAGATGTCCAAGTCGAAGAAGAACACCGTCGACCCGGACGAGATCGTCGCGAAATACGGCGCCGACGCGGTGCGCTGGTTCATGCTCTCGGACAGCCCACCCGAGCGCGACCTGCCGTGGTCGGAAGCGGGGATCGAGGGCTGCTGGCGCTTCGTCCAGCGCCTGTGGCGGCTGTTCGGGCAATACGATGCGGCTGCGAGCGGCGAGGACAAGGCGCTGCTGCGCAAGACGCACCAGACGATCGCCGCGGTGGCCGAGGATATCGAGGCGCTGAGCTTCAACAAGGCGGTCGCGCGGCTCTACGAGCTGACCGGCGCGATCGAAAAGGCCGCGCCCTCGGCCACCCGCAGCGAAGCGATCCGCACGATCCTGCTGCTCGCGAGCCCGATGATGCCCCACCTCGCCGAGGAAGGCTGGGCGGCGATCGGCGGCGAGGACCTGATCGCCAACGCGCCGTGGCCCGAGGTCGATCAGGCGTTGCTGATCGAGGACGAAGTCACGATCGCGGTGCAGCACATGGGCAAGCTGCGCGATACGCTGACCGCGCCCAAGGGGGCCGCGAAGGAAGATTTGGAAGCGCTCGCGCTCGCCAGCGACAAGGTGCAGCGGTCGATAGACGGGGCCGAAATCCGCAAGGTCATTGTCGTGCCCGACCGTTTGGTGAATATCGTCACCTGATGCGCGCGCTCCTCGCCTCCGCCATGCTCCTGTCGCTCGCCGGCTGCGGCCTGCAGCCGATGTACGCCGGCGGCGCCAGCGGCGAAGTGGCGCGCGGGCTCGCCGCGGTCGAGGTGCCGCCGATCCCCGACCGTGCCGGCTGGCTGGTGCGCAATGCGCTGATCGACCGGCTCGGCGCCGCGGGCGATGCCAGCCCGCGCTATCGGCTCGACGTGCGACTCGACGACCGGCTCGAAGGTCTCGGCGTGCTCAGCGACGACACGATCGGCCGCGAACGCCGCACCTTGCGCGCGCGCTACCAACTGGTCGACACCGCCAGCGGCGAAATCCTGCTCGACGCCACGGCGGGCGCGGATGCCGGGATCGACGTCGTTTCGAGCGAATACGCCACCATCGCCGCCGAGCAGACGGCGCTCGAGAACCTCGCGCAGGAAGTCGCCGCGCGGATCGTGACGCAGCTCTCGCTCACGCTGCGCGAAGAGCGGTGAAGGCCACCCAGCGCGATTTCGCATCGGCCGCCAGACGCGCGGCGCAGCAATGCCGCGTGTTTTTCTTCTGCGGCCCCGACGAGGCCGGCGCCGCGGCCGCAGCCGACCGCATCGTCCAGCTTCTCGACGATCCGGGCGAGCGGGTGGAGATGTCGGGCGCGATGCTGCGCAAGTATCCGATCCTGCTCGGCGACGAGGCGCGCTCGGGCTCGCTGTTCGGCGACGCGCGCCACATCTACGTGCGCGCGAACGGCGACGAGGCATTGGACGCGATCGGCAACCTGCTGGTCGGCCAGGGCGAGGCTTGCCCGGTGCTGATCGTCGCGACTTCGGCCACCGACAAGTCGCGCACCGCCAAGCTGCTCGAGAAGCGCGACGATGCGCTGGTGGCGATGTTCTGGCCGCCGGACCTCGCTTCGGTCACCGCGAGCGTGCGCACGATGGCCGACGCCGCCGGGTTGCGCCTCAACGGCGACATCGCCGAGCGGGTCGCGCGCGCCGCGGGGCTCGACGTGCGGCTCGCGCAGTCCGAGGTCGACAAGCTCGCGCTCTACCTCGACGCCTCGCCCGCCGCGCCGCGCAACGCCGACGCTGCGGCGCTCGAGGCGATCGGCGCGGCGACCGAGGAGGACGGGTTCATGCCGCTGGTCAACGCCGTGCTCGCGGGCGAGACGCGCAAGATTCCCGCCGAGCTGCACCGCCTGCGCGCGCTGTCGCTCAATCCGGTCGGCGTGCTGCTCGCGGTCGAGCGGCGGGCGGCGCAGCTCGCCCGGCTCGCGGCCCAGCTCGGTTCGCGGCCGCTGAACCAGCTCGACAAGGGCGCCAAGGCCCGGCTGGGCATTTTCTGGAAGGACGAGCGCGATCTTGCTGCGCAGCTCCGGCACTGGCGCGGGGAGGAGCTCGACCGGCTGGTGACGAAACTCGTCGCGCTCCACCGCGCGCTGCTCGCCAACAGCCAGTCGGCCGACCTGCTGCTGTCGCAGGGATTGGCGGAGATCGCCCGCCGCGCAGCGCGACCTGCGCGCTAGTCCTCGGGAACCTGGAACGTGCCCGAGACGCGGCCGTCCGAGCCGGTCGTTTCACCGGTCACCGAGGAGGAGCCCGAGGCGCTGCCATCGACGCTCGAAATTCCCGTCCTGAGGTCGATCACCAGCCGCCCGCCGTTGAGCGTGTCGCTGCCCCGGCGCAGGCGCACGTCGCCGGCCATCGTGATGATCCGGCGATTGAAGTCGTAAACCGCGACGTCGCCGCTGGCGCGCTCGTTGCCGCGCGTGACCAGCACTCCGCCCGTGGCGGTAATGCGCTGGATACTCAGCGAACCGGCGTCCGAATAGTTGACCAGCGTGCGCGCAGCCTGAACCCGCAGGTCGCCCTGAGTGATGTCGACATTGCCGGAGAGGACAACCCGGTTCTGCCGGTCCTGCAGCTCGATCCGGTCGGCCGAGTAGTTGACCGGGGCGTTGGAGTTGTGCCCGGAGATCACCTGCGCATTGATCTGCATTCCGGCGAACACGGCCAGCGTGCCGACGAAGCCGGCAAACGCCCAGCGCGATGCGGTGGAAAAGTGCGAAGTCATCAGGGCATCCTCAGCTTGCCGGGGATCATGCGCATGCGGGCATTGCCTTCCAGCGTAATGGTGCGTGCTTCCAGGTCGGCCATCAGCCGGTCGGCGGAGAACGTGCCCGCAGGGACCGCGCCCTCGACCCCGCCGCTGCCGACCATGCGCTTGGCCGCGAGATCGATCGACACCCCGCGCGCGACCATGCGATAGCCGTCGGCCGCGGTCAGCCGGACCGGGCCGGAGATCGAGACGACCTCCTCGTCGATATAGTAGGCGCCGCCTTGCGCGACGAGCCGCGCGGGGCCTTCGGGCATTGCCAGCCGGGCCACGAGGTCGTCCATCCGCACGATCCCCTCCGCACTCGAGCGCTGCACCGCCTCGCCCGCGGTGAGCGAGAACGGGCGGCCCTTGTTGTCCTGTCCGCGGTACATCGCGTTGTCGACGCGCAGCCGCTCGTCGATCACCGCGACCTCGTTGCGATCGAGCAGGAAGCTCACTTCGCCGCGCGGGCTGAGCGGCGTGATCACCATCAGCGCGGCGATCACACCCACGCCCATCGGCAGCGCTTTCGCAAGAAAGGCGACCAGCCGGTCGTGCGATCCGCCGGGCGCGGCGAAGTGCTGGCGCTCGCTGCGCAGCGCCGCCGCTTCCTGCGTCTCTATGCGCCTGTGGATCACCATCGTATCGCGCCTATCGCCCGCGCTAGGACCACTCAACATTCAACCCTGACGGCCTGCAAATGGCGGCTTTCCGCGCTTCCGGTGCTCACGGGCAGGAAGCCCGCTGCGCTCCGGGTCACGGAAATCCACCATTTTCGGCTCGCCATCATCTGAATGTTGAGTGGTCCTAGCTTACGCGTGGCTGAAGATGTCGTGCTCGGCCCAGCCGGCGAGGTCGAGCCGCGCGCGGGTGGGAAGGAAATCGAAACAGGCCTGCGCCATCGCGGTGCGGCCCTCGCGCGATAGCCGCTCGACGAAGACCGCGTGCAGCCGATGGAGGTAGCGCACGTCGGAGGCGGCGTAGTCGCGCTGCGCCTCGTTGATCTCGGGCGCTCCCCAGTCCGAGCTCTGCTGCTGCTTGGAGATGCTCGCGCCGAGCAGCTCCTCGACAAGGTTCTTGAGGCCGTGCCGATCGGTATAGGTGCGCGTCAGCTTGCTCGCGATCTTGGTGCAAAACACCGGCGCGGCGGTGACGCCGAGGTAGTGCTCGATCGCGGCAAGGTCGAAGCGCGCGAAGTGGAACAGCTTCAGCCGCGCCGGGTCGGCGAGCACCGCCTTGAGGTTTGGCGCGTCGTAGGCGCTGCCGACCGCGAAGCGCACGAGGTGTTCGTCGCCCAGCCCGTCGCTGATCTGGACCAGGCACAGCCGGTCGCGCGCGGTCACGAGCCCCATCGTTTCGGTATCGACTGCGATCGGGCCGTCGGCGAGCACGCCGGCCGGAAGGTCTTCTTCGTGAAAATGGACTGCCATAAGGCGCCGGCCTTAGGCGCATCGGGGATTGGAGGGAAGGCCCGCTGGCGGTGCCGCGCGGCAGACTCTATCGTGATACGCGATGAGCGACACACTTCCCGACAGCTGGCGCCCGGCGCTCGAACCGGTGCTGGCCACACCCCAGGCGCGACGGCTCGGCGGGTGGCTGCGTGCCGAAGAGGACGCGGGGCGCGCGATCTACCCGCCGCGCGGCTGCCGCCTGCGCGCGCTCGAGCTGACCCCGCTCGATGCGGTCAAGGTCGTGATTCTCGGGCAGGACCCCTATCACGGCCCGAACCAGGCGATGGGCCTGTGCTTCGCGGTGCCCGAGGGCGAGCGCGTGCCGCCGAGCCTGGTGAACATCTACAAGGAGCTGGAAAGCGACCTCGGCCTGCCCCCGCCCGGCCACGGCGACATCAGCGGCTGGGCGCGGCGGGGCGTGCTGCTGCTCAACAATTCGCTGACGGTCGAAGCGGGCCGCGCGGGCAGCCATGCAGGCAAGGGGTGGGAAGCGATCACCGACGCCTGCGTCGCGGCGGTCGCGGCGCGGAGCGAGCCGAGCGTGTTCATCCTCTGGGGCAGCCATGCGCAAGGCAAGGCGGCGCGCATTCCCGAGCTGACGCAGGCGGATCGCCACCTGGTGCTGCGCTCGCCGCATCCGAGCCCGCTCTCGGCGCATCGCGGGTTCTTCGGCTCCAAGCCGTTCAGCAAGGCGAACGCCTTTCTGGAGGCGCAAGGACGCGGAGCGATCGACTGGCGGGTGTGAGACCGGCGCTCAGCCGAGCACGGTCGCGAGCTTGGCGTAGCCTTCCTCGGTCAGCGCGACCGGTGCAGCGGGATCGCCACACTGCGCGAGCTCCACCTCGACCAGATCGGCCTGGGACAAGTTCGCCACGACGCGGCGCACCGCGTCTTCGGGCAGGCGCAGTTCGAGCATGAGTTGGCCGATGGTCGCCTGCTCGCCGCGATCGCGCGCCGTCGCGAGGAGCAGCAGCGTATCCCATGCGGGTTCGCCGAACAGCGATGTGCCCAGCACCTGATCGCGCATCCGGCGCAGCTTGAACGCCCATTCCGCACAGGCCGTGCGCGTCGGAAGCTCCTCCACCGGCACTTGCGGCAGGCGACCGTGCGCGGCCGAACGCGTCGGGCAATCGTTGGACATGATGTAATGCGACCCGAAGGGCTTTTGATTATTGTGTAGAAGGCCTAGCCATCCTGCGAGTGTAATACATGTCCCCCAACTGGGGGGCAAGAAACCGGTTTCATCTAGGCTCGCGCGGGTAGTCGCCCGAGACGATCAGCCCCAGCGCAAGCCCGCGCACCGAAGCACTGATCCGGTCGGACACGCCTAGCTTGGCGAACAGCCGCTGGACGTAGCTGTCTACCGACGAGCGCGAAATGGCGAGGATCTCGGCGATCACGGCGTTGCTCTTGCCCTCGCCGATCCAGCGCAGCACTTCCATCTCGCGCGGCGAAAGGGCCGGCGCCATATCGGCGTAGGGCTGCGCGAGGAGCGCATAGCGCTGGAACGAGAGACGCGCGCAGGTTTCGACCCGAAGGCGATTGCGCACGCTATAGGCGCGGCGCGAGGTGGCGCGTCCGACGCCGACGAAGCCGTGGCGCGCGAACGGACCGAAGCATGGTATCGCATAGCCTTCGGCCATTCCGAATTGCCCGAGAGTGGCGAGGTAATTGCGTTCTTCGGGCGTCAGCGCAGCAGGGTCGAGATCGGTGCGCCAGTTGAATGCCGATTGGCGCGTCATTGCGACCAAGGGCAAGGGGTCCACTTTATACAGACCCGCGCGATAGAGTTCCTCCCACCGCGGATCGAACCCGAGGTTGGTCATCACGCGGCCCACCGAAGGGTCGGCGACCACTGGAGCCAGGAAATAAACGGCCTCGAACCCCACCGCTTCGAGGGCGCCGAGCGTAGCGGCGCGCAGCGCATGCACGTCGCCGGCGCGGCCGAGCCGTTCGAGCTGGTCCCAAAAGAGATGATTCGGTTCAGTCGTCATGCCCGGGGCTCCCCGACATGCTGACCCGCGTTGCTGAACATTTTCCTGCAAACGCACTCGCGAGGCAAGTGTCCTCGCGCCGTTGTTCAGAAAGTTGCGGTGAACCGAGGGCTGCCGATCATCCCGAGATCGCGCGCGGCGATCGCCGGATCGATCACCTGCACGTCCGCCGTCACGCGCAACAGTTCGGCCACCTGAAGGGTGCAGAACGCCTCGATCCCTTCCTCGTCCTCGAGCGTGACGCGGCGCGCCAGCGTATCGACCGGACCGTCGGCGAGCGAATAGTGGAAGTAGGTCAGCCCGAAACGATCCTGCGGCCGCGCATGCGGATTGCCCGAAATGCCGACAGAAGCCGCGAAAACCACCTCCGCAAGACGGGGCCGCGAAGGAGCCGGGTTGACCGGGAAATCGCCAGCGCCGCGGCCTCCTTCGAGTCAGCGCGGCAACGCACCCACCCAGGCGAGAACGAAATCCGCACGATCCGCGATGCCGATCTGCGGAAGGTCTTCCAGGGAATAGCCGAGCTCCGGAAGCCGCTGCCGCAAATGGTCTTGCTCACGGCGCGCCGCGTCCATCGAATGTCGCCGGCCCTCGTCGTTGACGAATATCTCCGGCCATTCGCCCGCGAACAGTACGCGAGGATTATAGGGCCGTGCATTGCCGAGGCGCGCTTCCATCGGTTCGCCGGAGATGCGCTCGAGGCCGGCCGCGGCGTCGAGCACACCGCGGTCGAAGAACACGGGACCATCCATCGTCGCCGCGTCGGTCAGGTCGTTCCAGGCGAGAGCTTCGGCCATGCGCAGAAACCGGCCGAGATCGCGCCACGGTTCGATTCCCTGCGCGACGAGACGACGCCCCGGCTCACGGACGACCTCGAAGCCGCGCCTTGCCAATTCTTCGATCAGCGCAGATTTGCCCGCGCCCGAGCAACCGGTGATCAGATACTGCGGCCGCTCGTTGCTCAACGCGGCAGTTCGCTCGCGCCCATCAGCGCTTCGTCCACAGCGCGGGCGGCCTGACGGCCTTCGCGGATGGCCCAGACGACGAGGCTCTGGCCCCGGCGCATGTCGCCGCAGGTGAACACGCCCGCCTCGCTGGTGGCGTAGTCCTGCGTGTTCGCGGCGACATTGCCGCGCGGGTCGATTGCAACCCCGGCGCGGTCGAGCAGGCCGCGGCGCCGGGGGCCGGTGAAGCCCATCGCGAGCAGGATCAGGTCGGCCGGAAGGGCGAATTCGCTGCCCTCGATCTCGACCATCTTGCCCTCGCGCCACTCGATGCGCACGCATTCGAGGCCCGACACGTCGCCGCCCTCGGCCACGACGCGCTTCGCCAGTACTGCCCAGTCGCGCGCCGCGCCTTCCTGATGGCTCGAGGAGGTGCGCAGCTTCAGGGGCCAGTTCGGCCAGGTGAGCGGCTTGTCCTCTTTCTCGGGCGGCCTGGGCATGATCTCGAGCTGGGTCACGCTCTTCGCGCCCTGGCGGTTGCTGGTGCCGACGCAGTCGCTGCCGGTGTCGCCGCCGCCGATCACGATGACGTGCTTGTCCTTCGCCGACAGCGTTCCGCGCGGCGCGGCGCGGACTTCGTCGTCGCCCGCGTTGCGCTTGTTCTGCTGGGTGAGGAATTCCATCGCCAGCCGCACGCCGGGCAGCTCGGCGCCGGGAATGTCGAGCTGGCGCGGTTCCTCCGCTCCGCCCGCGAGCACGACCGCGTCGAAATTCTCCTTCAACGCGGCGAAGCTGACCTCGACCCCGACCTCGCTGCTGGTGCGGAATTGGACGCCCTCGGCCTCCATCTGCACCGCGCGGCGGTTGATCAGGTGCTTCTCCATCTTGAAGTCGGGAATGCCGTAGCGCAGCAGGCCGCCGATCCGGTCGGCCTTCTCGAACACCGTCACCGCGTAGCCCGCGCGTGCGAGCTGCTGCGCGCAGGCGAGGCCCGCAGGTCCACTGCCGATGACCGCGACCGACTTGCCCGTCTGGCGCTCGGGCACTTGCGGCTTGATCCAGCCCTCGCTCCACCCGCGGTCGACGATCGCGCATTCGATCGACTTGATCGTCACCGGACTGTCGATGATGTTCAAGGTGCAGGCCGCCTCGCACGGGGCGGGGCAGACGCGGCCGGTGAACTCGGGAAAATTGTTGGTCGAATGGAGCGTGTCGAGCGCGCGCTTCCAGTCCGCCTCGTAGACGAGGTGGTTCCAGTCGGGGATCAGGTTGTTCACCGGGCAGCCGGTGTGACAATAGGGGATGCCGCAGTCCATGCAGCGCGCCGCCTGATTGCGCAGCTTGTCCTCGGTCATCGGACGCGTGAACTCGTTGTAATGCGCGACGCGCTCGCCCGGATCCGCATAAGTGCGGTCTTCGCGCTCGAATTCGAGAAAGCCGGTTTCCTTGCCCATCTCGCTTACTCCGCCGCCACGGTTTCGGCTTCGAGGCGCTCGGCCTCGAGCTGCTCGAGCGCGCGGGCGTAGTCGCGCGGCATCACCTTGACGAACTTCGCCAGTGCCGCGTCCCAGTCGTCGAGCAGCGCGGCCGCCTTGGCCGAGCCGGTGTGGAGCTTGTGGCGCTCCACCAGCACGCGCAGCCGCTCGGCATCGTGGCGCAGCATGTCGCCCATGCCGAGATCGTCGACCGAGCGCGCGCGCTGCTGGGGGCGGCCGGTACCTTCTTCCGCATCGGATTCGGCGGAGACCGGCAGCAGGTCGACTTGCGCCTGGTTGCACAGCCGCGCGAAGTCGCCGCTTTCGTCGTAGAAGTAGGCGACCCCGCCGCTCATCCCCGCGGCGAAGTTGCGCCCGGTCTTGCCGAGCACACACACGACGCCGCCGGTCATATATTCGCAGCCGTGATCGCCGGTGCCCTCGACCACCGCGACCGCGCCCGAATTGCGCACCGCGAAACGCTCGCCCGCGACGCCTTCGAAGTAGGCCTCGCCCGAGATCGCGCCATAGAGCACGGTGTTGCCGACCACGATGTTCTTGCCCGGATCGCGCCCGGTGCCGGCGGGCTGGCGGACGATGATCCGCCCGCCCGACAGGCCCTTGCCGACGTAGTCGTTGGCGTCGCCGGTCAAGTCGAGCGTGACCCCGTGCGCGAGCCAGGCGCCGAAGCTCTGCCCGGCCACGCCGGTGAGGTTGATGCGGATCGTCTCGGGCTTGAGCCCGGCGTGGCCGTGGCGCCGCGCGATTGCGCCCGAGAGCATCGCGCCGACGGTGCGGTTCACGTTGCGCACCGCGCGCTCGAGCTGGATCGGTTCGCCGCGCTCGATCGCGCCGTTGCAGGCGGCGATCAGCTCGTTGTCCATCACCGCACCGAGCCCGTGGTCCTGCTCCTGCGTGTGATGGAGTGCACCCTCGCCTTCGGGCGCGACCGCATGCAGGATGCGCGAGAGGTCGACCCCGTGCGCCTTCCAGTGGCGGTGCACGCGGCGCATGTCGAGCCGGTCGACCCGCCCGATCATCTCTTCCACGGCGCGGAAGCCCATCTCGGCCATGATCGCGCGCAGTTCCTCGGCGACGAAGAAGAAGTAGTTGATCACGTGCTCGGGCGTGCCGGTGAAGCGCTTGCGCAGCACCGGGTCCTGCGTCGCGACGCCGACCGGGCAGGTGTTCAAGTGGCACTTGCGCATCATGATGCACCCTGCGGCGATCAGCGGGGCGGTGGCGAAGCCGAACTCGTCGGCGCCGAGCAGCGCGCCGATCGCCACGTCGCGCCCGGTGCGCAAGCCCCCGTCGACCTGCACCGCGATGCGGCTCCTGAGATCGTTGAGCAGCAGCGTCTGCTGCGTTTCGGCGAGGCCGATCTCCCACGGTGAACCTGCGTGCGTCAGGCTGGTGAGCGGCGAGGCGCCGGTGCCGCCTTCGTAGCCCGAGATGGTGACGTGGTCCGCCTTGCTCTTGGACACGCCCGCCGCGACCGTGCCGACCCCGACTTCGCTGACCAGCTTGACCGAGATGCGCGCGGTGGGCTGCACGTTCTTCAAGTCGTGGATCAGCTGCGCGAGATCCTCGATCGAGTAGATGTCGTGGTGCGGCGGGGGGCTGATCAGGCCGACGCCCGGGGTCGAATGGCGCACCGCGCCGATCGTCTTGTCGACCTTGTGACCGGGCAACTGGCCGCCTTCGCCGGGCTTCGCGCCCTGCGCCATCTTGATCTGAATATCGTCCGAATTGACGAGGTATTCGGTGGTCACGCCGAAGCGGCCCGAGGCGACCTGCTTGATCCGGCTGCGCATCGAATCGCCGTTGGGCATGGCGGTGAAGCGGTCGGCTTCCTCGCCCCCTTCGCCGGTGTTCGAGCGGCCGCCGATGCGGTTCATCGCGATCGCCAGCGTGGTGTGCGCCTCGCGGCTGATCGAGCCGTAGCTCATCGCTCCGGTGCTGAAGCGCTTGACGATCTCCGCCGCGGGCTCGACCTCGTCGAGCGGTACCGGCGTGTCCGAGGGCTTCAATTCCATCAGCCCGCGGATCGTCAGCAAGCGCTCGGACTGCTCGTTGATCGTCCGCGCATAGTCTTCGTAGCGGTCCTTCGAATTGCCGCGCACCGCGTGCTGGAGGCTGGCGACGCTTTCCGGCGTCCAGGCATGGTCCTCGCCGCGCAGCCGATACTGGTAGATGCCGCCCGCATCGAGCATCCCGGCGTAGAGCGGGTTCGCCCCGTGCGCGAGCGCGTGGCGGCGCACGGCTTCCTCGGCCACTTCGGCCAGCCCGATGCCCTCGATCGTGGTCGCGGTGCCGGTGAAGTACTTGTCGATGAAGGCGCTCGAAAGCCCGACCGCATCGAAGATTTGCGCCCCGCAGTAGGACTGGTAGGTCGAGATGCCCATCTTGGACATGACCTTAAGCACACCCTTGCCGACCGCCTTGATGTAGTTGCGGCGCGCGTCGGCGGGTTCGATTTCGGGGAAGCGATCGGCGCGCAGGCCCTCGATCGTCTCGAATGCGACGTAGGGGTTGATCGCTTCCGCGCCGTAGCCCGCAAGCACGCAGAAGTGGTGCACTTCGCGCGCTTCGCCGGTCTCGACCACCAGCCCGGTCTGCATCCGCAGGCCCTGGCGCACGAGGTGGTGGTGGACCGCCGCGGTGGCGAGCAGCGCCGGCATGGGCACCCGCTCCGGCCCCTGCGCGCGATCCGACAGGATCAGGATGTTGTGGTCGAGCAGCACCGCCTCGGTCGCCGCCCAGCACAGTTCCTTCAAGGCCATCTCGAGGCCGCCCGCCCCGGTGTTCGCATCCCAGGTCACGTCGAGCGTATGGGTGCGGAACGCGCCGTCGAGCGCGATCTCGACCGAGCGGATCTTGGCGAGATCCTCGTTGGTCAGGATCGGCTGGTCGACCTCGAGCCGCTTGTGCGTGCCCGCGTCGCGCCCGAGCAGGTTGGGGCGCGGGCCGATCATCGAGGTCAGGCTCATCACCAGTTCCTCGCGGATCGGGTCGATCGGCGGGTTGGTGACCTGCGCGAAATTCTGCTTGAAATAGTCGTAGAGCAGCCGCGGCCGCTGGCTCAGTACCGCGAGCGGGGTGTCGGTGCCCATCGAACCGATCGGATCGTCGCCCGCGAGCGCCATCGGCTCGAGGAAGCGGTTCACGTCCTCCTGCGTGTAGCCGAAGGCCTGCTGGCGTTCGAGCAGCTCGGTCGTGTGGTCGGGGATCGCGGCGAGCTCGGGCTCGATCGTGTCGAGGTCGGCGAGCTTGTACTGCGTCTGCGCCAGCCACCGTTCGTAGGGATGCGCAGCGGCGAGATCGGCCTTCAATTCGGCGTCCTCGACGATGCGGCCTTGTTCGAGGTCGATCAGCAGCATCTTGCCCGGCTGGAGCCGCCACTTGCGCGTGATGTCCTGTTCGGCGAACGGCAGCACGCCGCTTTCCGAGGCGAGACACACAAGGCCATCCCTGGTCACGCAATAGCGTGCGGGGCGCAGGCCGTTGCGGTCGAGCGTGGCGCCGATCTGCCGCCCGTCGGTGAACGCGACCGCGGCCGGCCCGTCCCACGGCTCCATCAGCGCGGCGTGATATTCGTAGAATGCGCGCCGGGCGGGCTCCATCAGTGGATCCTTGGCCCATGCCTCGGGCATGAGCATCATCATCGCGTGCGCGAGGCTGTAGCCGCCCGCGAGCAGCAGCTCCAAGGCGTTGTCGAGGCACGCGGTGTCGGACTGGCCGTGCGGGATCAGCGGCCACATCTTGTCGAGATCGGCGCCGAGCAGCTCGCTCTCCATCGTCCGCCGGCGCGCCTCCATCCAGTTTACGTTGCCGCGCACGGTGTTGATCTCGCCGTTGTGCGCCATGAAGCGATAGGGGTGCGCGAGCCGCCAGCTCGGGAAGGTGTTGGTGCTGAAGCGCTGGTGCACGAGCCCGAGCGCCGAGGTGCAGCGCGGATCGCGCAGGTCGTCGTAGAAGCTGCCGACCTGCGTCGCCAGCAACAGCCCCTTGTAGACGATCGTACGGCTGGAGAAGCTGGGGATGTAGGTCTGCGTCAGCGCCGGCAGATCGTGCTTCTCGGCGAGCTTCGCCAGCGGGTTGAGCGTCTGCTTGCGGATGACGATCAGCTTGCGCTCGAACGCATCCTGGTCGGCGCATTCGGGGCCGCGCGCGACGACGCATTGGCGCATGACCGGCATCGAGGCGACCACCGCGCGGCCGAGCCCGTCGAGCGTGGTCGGCACTTCGCGCCAGCCCACCAGCCGCTGGCCTTCCTTGGCGATGAACTTCTCGAGCTGCTCGACGACGAAAGCGCGTGCCGCCTCGTCCTGCGGCAGGAAGCATTGCGCGACCGCGTAGTCGCCCGGTGCAGGCAAGTCGTGCCCGGCCGCGCCGGCCCAGTCGCGGATCAGCGGATCGGGAATCTGAATCAGGATGCCCGCGCCGTCGCCGAGTAGCGGGTCGGCCCCAACCGCGCCGCGATGGTCGAGGTTGGCGAGTATTTCGAGCGCCTGGGCGACGATGGCCTGGCTTTTCTCGCCCTTGATATGCGCCACGAAGCCGACGCCGCACGAATCGTGTTCGTTGCGTGGATCGTACAGACCTGTCGGCGCGGGAAACCCCATTCGAAAACCCCGTCGTCAAAAAGCGCCGAAGCGCACGCCATGCGACCGCTTCGGCAACGAAGCGCGTCCCGCAGCGCGCGTTCGCGCACGAAAATTATCGCGAAGGCGCTTCATGACGACACGTTGGGATTTTTGCAACTGCGAAGGCAGCGCATAGGTATTAGTAATTCTTGCGCCCGGAAAAGGGCCTGCGGAATCGCGCCACAGCGCGTGGAGCGAGGCTCAGGCCGCGCCGCTCAGCCGCTGGAGCTTGTGCAGTGCCTCGCGCAGTGCGCGTTCGGTCTGCATCGGATCGGAGGCGACACCAAGGACAGACGCGGGCGGGACGAACGGCCGTTCCGCGCCCGGCGTTTGGGGAACGCCGGAATCGGGCCCTGCGGCGCGGCGCTGTTCCTGCCCGGGGAAGACGACGACCGGCTCGACCGCCTCGTCCGCCGAAGCGTCCCCGGCCAATGCCTCGTCCTCGATCCGGACGAACTCGCGGTTCGCCGCCTGCTTGCGCATGTCGAGCAGCGAGCTGTAGCCATGATCGGCAACGCCGTCGCCAGCCTCCCCCGGTTCCTCCGCATCATCCGAGGTCGCGGCGACGGCCGGCACGAACGCAGCAGGCGAAACGGAAGGACGATCGAATGGCCGGACGTCCTGCGCGAGCGACAGCGTAAGCGCCAATTCCTCGCTTTCGTCCTCGTCGGCAATATCCTCGCCGAAGGCGACCGGACGAAGCGCGGCAGGGACATAGGGTGCCGGCTCTGCGATCGGTTCGGGCGCGGGTTCTGCGATCGGCTCCTCCGCCGATTCCCGGCCAGCCGCCGGTTCCGGCGGAGGAGCGAAGCGCGGTGCTTCGACCGCCTCGACGCCGAGATCGGGCACGTAACGCGGCGGCAGTTCGGTATCGGCCGGCGCTTCGACGGCCGCCTGAGCTCGAGCGTCCTCCGCGGCTCGCTCAGCAGCGTGCTGGAGCGAAAGCGCGAAACGCTCGACCAACTCGGAGATCGAGAGCTCGCCCAAGGCGAAAGCCTGCGCGCCATCCTCAGCACGGCTGGGGGCAGCCGCGGACTCGGACTCGGGCGCGGGGCCGGTCTCTGCGAACACGGGCGCCTCCGCTTCGATCTCCCGCAACTGCGGTTCAGGGCTGATGGTGGCGCCGATGCACGGCGGATCGAGCGGAGCGTCGAACGGTCGCGCGGCATCGAGCGATATCGACGGCTCTGCGAGTTGCTCGAGGGCAACGGGCTCTTCGCCTACGGCCGCGTCGGCTTCGGCGAACGCCGCCAGTTCGAGCGCGTCGTCATCGCTCGCATCGGAAATCGGCGCTTCGATCGATTCGGGCGCCAGCGCAGCCTCTTCGAACACGATCGCGGTCTCGGCACCGGGCAACGGAGCGGTGTGGAGCAGGTCGCTCAACCCGCTCTCGTCGGTAACCGCGAGCGCGCGGCGGCGGCCGGCAATCGGCGGAGCGGGCGTTTCGTCGACGGGGTCGTCGAAGCCCTCGGACCACAATTCCTCGTGCGCGGAGATCGGGCGCTTGGCCGCGTCCGATGCGGTGCGCAACGAGCGGTGCGAAGCGCGACCGGGCTGGCTCTGCGCCGCGGCGACCCTGCGTGCGATCAAGAGCCCGGCGACAACGCCGAGAGCCGCGCCGACGAGCGCAATCAGGATTCGCGCGCTGACGCCGAGCGGCGGTTCGGCCCCAGGCACGACACTCGCGATGCCGCTTGCGCCGACCGCGGCTTCGAACAAGCTCGCCGGCAGGACGAGACTGCCAAGGCCCAGAAGCGCCGCGAACCACAGCGCGACGATGGCCGGAAAGGCCGGATGCTGGCTGATCGGAACCTGGCTCACGGCCTTGCCGCCCTGCTTGGCTGCCACGTCGTTCATCCCCGTTGCGGGCCGGCGGCGCCTGTCTCACGCCGCGGCGAAATTTACCCCATTCGTACCGGCAGTTAGCAAACGATGGTAAACGACTTGATAACGATGCACGTTGCGCGCCCAGTCGTGATGCTGGGCGACATGCGCGCGGGCACGCGCACGCATCGCGTCCCATCCCGTTCGGTCGGCCAGCATATCGGCGAGCACTGCGGCGCAGGCTGAAGGATCGTCGGCGACAAACAGCGTCCCGGTCTCACCGGGCGCGATCAGTTCGCGATGCCCGCCGACGTCGGAGGCGGCGACAAGCCTGCGCTGCGCCATCGCCTCGATCGGCTTGAGCGGGGTGACGAGCTCGGTCAGCCGGCTGCGCTTGCGCGGATAGGCGAGCACGTCGATCAGCGAGTAGTAGCGCTCGACCTCGGCATGCGGCACGCGGCCGGTGAAGCGGATCGCCTCGGCCGCCGGGCTCGCCGCCGCCTGCGCGCGCAAGGCCTCTTCCATCGGGCCGCCGCCGACCAGCAGCAGCTGCGCACCGGGCTCGCGCGAGCGCAGCAGCGGCATGGCGGCGATCAGATCGTCGAGCCCCTCGTAGTCGTAGAAGCTGCCGATGAAGCCGATCGCCGGCCCGCCGTCGAGCCCGAGCTCGGTCGCCAGCGCTTCGTCGCGCGGTGGCGGGTCGCCGAACAAGGCGAGATCGACCCCGTTGGGCGAAAGCCCGATCTTGCCGGGCGAAAAGCCGCGCGCCACCAAATCATCGCGCAAGCCCGCGCAGATCGTGAACACCGCGTCGGCGCCCGCGACCACGCGGTTTTCCAGTGCGCGGGTCAGCCGGTACTTGAGCGAGCCCTGGCGCCCGGTGCCGTTGCCGACCGCCGCGTCCTCCCAGAACGCGCGGATTTCATAGACCAGCGGAAGGCCGTGGCGCCGCGCGACCTTGAGCGCCGCCATGCCGCATAGCGTGGGCGAGTGGGCGTGGAGCACGTCGGGGCGCCATTCGCGCACCACCCGCTCGATCCCTTCGGCGAAGCGCGCGATCTCGCGCCATTCGCGCAGGCCGGCGGGGCCGGACGCCGCGCCGGGGGTACGATGGAACGTGAGTCCGTCCACAGTCTCGACCTCCTCCGCCCCGCCCGCATGGCGCAGTCCGGTGACGCCTCGCACCTCGAGCCCGGCGGCCTGCTGCGCCTTCAGGATCGCGCGCGTGCGGAAGGTGTAGCCGCTGTGGAGCGGCAGCGAGTGATCGAGGACGTGCAGCACCCGGGTCATCGAGCGGCGTGGTGCCACGACAAGCTTAACGGCGCGTCAACCGACCGCTGCTAGGCCGCAGGCTCGCGCGCAATCTCGAAAGCATTTTCGGCTTGATCGACTACTTCGCCCTCGGCCTGGTCCACGCGCTGCTCGCGATCGCGCTGCTGCGGCTAGCGGGGCGCGACGCGACCGACCGCGATCCGGCGTTCGATGAAGCCGCAGGCGATCCTGACAACGAAGAGCCGCGCGATGCTTGACCTCGCGCTGTTCGCCTTCGTCGCGGCGTTCATCGCCGTGGGTTTCCGCCGCCCGTTCGTGTGGGTGCTCGCCTATTGCTACATCGACATCCTCGCGCCGCAGAAGATCGGCTGGGCGATCACCTCGGCGCTGCCGATCTCGCTGATCGCGTTCTGCGCCGCCTTCGCCGGATGGCTGCTGACCGACAGCAAGAAGGGCGCACGGCTGGCGTTCCGCCAGGTGCTGCTCGGGCTGCTGCTCGTCTATTGCTTCTGGACCACGCAGACCGCCGACTTCCCGCTGATGGCGCAGGAGAAGTGGGACTGGGTGTGGAAGGCGCTGGTGTTCGCGATCTTCCTCCCGCTCACGCTCACCACGCGCCTCCGGCTCGAGGGTGCGGCGCTGATCATGGTGCTGACCGTGGGCGCGATCATCATCAGCGCGGGAATGAAGACCGCGACCGGCGGGGGCGGCTACGCCTCGCTCTATTTCTTCGTCAACGACAACTCGGGGCTTTACGAGAGTTCCACGCTGGCGACGGTCGCGATCGCGATCATCCCGCTGATCGTGTGGTTCACCCGCCACGGCACCGTGTTCCCGCCCGACTGGCGGGTGAAGCTGTTCGGCTATGCGTTGATCTTCGCCTGCCTGCTGATCCCGGTGGGGACCGAAGCGCGCACCGGGCTGCTGTGCGCCGCGGTGCTGGCAGTGATCGCGCTGCGCGATGTGAAGCGGCGCATGACCTTCGTCGTCGCGGGCGCGGCGCTGGGGCTGATGGCGCTGCCGTTCCTGCCGCAGAGCTACTACCAGCGCATGGCGACGATCGGCAGCCACGAGCAGGACCAGTCCGCCTCGACCCGCGTGGCGGTGTGGCAGTGGACGCTCGACTACGCGGCCGAGAATCCGTTCGGCGGCGGGTTCGACGCCTATCGCGGCAACACCTTCACCTACAAACTGCCGGTCGTGGTCCAGCGCGGCAACACCACCGCGGTCGAATACCGCGAGGTCGAGGACAAGGCGCGCGCCTATCATTCGGCGATCTTCGAGATGCTGGGGGAACAGGGCTGGCCGGGCCTGATCCTGTGGTTGTGGATCCACGCGCTCGGCCTGTGGCAGATGGAGCGCATCCGCCGGCGCTGGCGCACCCGCACCGGCGAGGACGAGCAGTGGCAGGCACCGTTCGCCAGCGCACTGCAGGTGGCGCAGGCGATCTACCTCGTCGGCTCGGTGTTTCAGGGGATCGCCTACCAGCCCTTCGTGCTCATGCTGATCGGCTTGCAAATCGGCCTGTGGAGCTACTGCAAGCGGCTCGATTCGCGTGGCAGCGAGACACGGCTCGCGCACCGCCGCCGGCGCGGGACGGCAAGCGGCGGCAATGCCGTAGCGGCAGGATCGCCCGCGTTGCGCTAGCCCCCTTCATGCGTCATGAAGCCGCCGTTTCGAAGGTAAATCGCGGCAAAGGAGAGGCGCATGACCCCGCAGGACGTGGCAGAAAAGGTCGGCCAGCAGATCGGCACCAGCGACTGGGTCGAAATGACGCAGGAGCGGATCAACATGTTCGCCGATGCGACCGGCGATCATCAGTTCATCCATATCGACGAGGAAAAGGCAAAGATGACGCCGTTCGGCGGCACCATCGCGCATGGCTTCCTCACGCTGTCGATGATCCCCTACCTCAGCGCCAATTCGGACCTACCCAAGGTCGACGGCGTGAAGATGGGCGTCAACTACGGGGGCAACAAGACGCGCTTCATCTCCCCCGTGAAGAGCGGCAAGCGCATCCGCGGCCACTGGAAGCTGCTGGAACTGGTCGAGAAACGCCCCGGCCAGTGGCAGCAGACCCACGAGATCACGATCGAGATCGAGGGCGAGGACAAGCCCGCCCTGATCACCGAATGGATCATGCAGTTCTTCGTGTAACTCCCCTCCCCTTCAGGGGAGGGGCCGGGGAGGGAGAGTGCGCACAGAATTTGCGGCATTCCCCCTCTCCCAACCCTCTCCCCTGAAGGGAAGAGGGTTTCTATCCTTCAAAGGAGCATTCCCATGTCCCGCGACGCAGTCATTGTCTCCACCGCCCGCACCGCCATCGGCCGGGCCTACAAGGGCGGGTTCAACGCCACCCCCGGCGCCACGCTCGGCGCGCATTCGCTGAAGCCCGCCATCGAGCGCGCCGGAATCGACCCTGCCGAGATCGACGACGTGCTGTGGGGCGCGGCGCTCCAGCAGGGCGCGCAGGCGGGCAATCTCGCGCGCCAGGTCGCGCTCCGCGCCGGGTGCCCGGTCTCCGTCTCGGGCATGACCATCGACCGCCAGTGCTCATCGGGCCTGATGTCGATCGCCACCGCGGCCAAGCAGATCGTGGTCGACAACATGGACGTCGTGGCCGCGGGCGGGCAGGAATCGATCTCGCTCGTCCAGACCAAAGAAATGCGCGTCCAGCCCGATCCCGAGCTGATGGCGATGCACGGCGCGATCTACATGCCGATGCTGCAGACCGCCGAGACGGTAGCCCAGCGCTACGGGATCGGCCGCGAGGCGCAGGACGAATACGCGCTCCAATCGCAGCAGCGCACCGCCGCCGCGCAGGAAGCCGGTAAGTTCGACGACGAGATTGTCGCCGTCACCACCACGATGAAGGTGCAGAACAAGGAAACCGGCGAGATTTCCGACCGCGAGGTCACCGTCGCCAAGGACGAGGGCAACCGCCCCGAGACCACGCTCGACGGCCTGTCCTCGCTCCAGCCTGTCATGGGCCCGGGCACCACGATCACCGCGGGCAACGCCAGCCAGCTTTCCGACGGGTCCTCGGCCAGCGTGCTGATGGAGGCGAAGGTCGCCGAGAAGAAGGGCCTCACCCCGCTCGGCCGCTATGTAGGCATGGCGGTGGCGGGCACCGAGCCCGACGAAATGGGCATCGGCCCGGTCTTCGCGATTCCCAAGCTGCTCGAACGCACCGGCGTGAAGCTCGAGGACGTGGGCCTGTGGGAGCTGAACGAGGCGTTCGCGGTGCAGGTGCTCTACTGCCGCGACAAGCTCGGCATTCCGAACGAACTGCTCAACGTCAATGGCGGCTCGATCTCGATCGGCCACCCCTACGGCATGACCGGCGCGCGCTGCACCGGCCATGCGCTGATCGAGGGCAAGCGCCGCGGCGCGAAGTACGTCGTCGTGACGATGTGCGTCGGCGGCGGCATGGGCGCGGCGGGAATGTTCGAGGTCCTCTAACCGCACCCGATATGAACGCGCGGGCGGCTCGTGCGTTCTCCTCGAGCGCCCGACCAAGGCCCGAGGAGAACCGCATGCGCCGCCCGTTCGCTTTGATCGCCTGCACGGCGGCGCTCGCGCTTGCCGCCTGTTCGCAGGATCCGCCCGAACAGAAGGCGGGCGACGAGGAAACATCGACGTCCGTCGCGAACGCTTCGCCGAGCGCGCCAGCCGGGAGCGAAGTCGGCACAGCGGAAGCCGAGGGCAACAGATACACTTCGGCCTATACCCCATTCGAACTCGAGGTCTGCCGCGTGACCGGCGAGAATCCCGAGGGCGCGAGCGTCAACTACACCTGCCCCGGCTACGCGGACGTGCCGATCTTCCTCCACCTCGGCGACGGGCGTTTCGATCTCGACGCTGGCCTCGACAGCGACGAGTTTATGACCATCGGCGCATTCAACGACATCGGCGAGCGGCTCGAATGGCGCCTGCACGACGGCGAACCGTTCGCGGTGATCTTCCGCTATCTCGACGTCGCGCCGCAAGGCGAGGGGCGGACGGTGCTCGCGGTCGAGAAGATCGGCCGCGCTGGCTCGGCCGGCTGCCGCGTCGCCCACGTCTCGGGCGACACGCCCGATGCGAACCGCGTTGCGCGCGAGATCGCGGACGGCCGCACTGCCGACTTCCGCTGCGGGGCCGATGAGATGCGGGTCGTCGGCAACGCGCGCTAGCGCTTGCCCCACGCGCGCTGCCGGCGCATCTTCGCGGACTGGAGGAGAGCGGCATGGGCGTGATGGAGATCATCGGCATCGCGGGCAGCGTGAGCCTGCTCGCCGGATGGCGGCTCTACCTGTGCATCTTCGCTACCGGCCTGGCGATGCGGCTCGACGCGATTCCGCTGCCCGAGCATCTCGCCGCGCTCGATGTGCTCGCCAACCCCTGGGTCATGGGCGTCGCGGCACTGGTCGCGCTGATCGAGTTCTTCGCCGACAAGGTCATGTGGCTCGATTCGGCGTGGGACGCGGTGCACACCATCGTGCGCCCCGTCGGCGGGGCGCTGCTTGCGCTGGCGATCGTCGACCCTGCGGACCCTGCGACGCAGGTGGTCGCCTTCGTGCTCGGCGGCGGGGCGGCCTTCGCGGCGCACGCGGGCAAGGCTGGCGCGCGCGGGGTGGTCAACGCCAGCCCCGAGCCGGTGAGCAACGTCGCGGTCTCGAGCCTCGAGGATGTGGCGACCGCAGGGCTGCTATGGGCGGCCTACGAGTATCCTTACGTGGCAGGCGCGATCGCGCTGGCGCTGCTGGCGGTGACGGTTTGGCTGCTGCTGACGGCGCGGCGGGCGCTGCGGCGGATTTTCGGGCGGCGCGGCGCGGCGCAGCCGTAAAATTGGTTCACGCAGAGGCGCGGAGGCGCGGAGGATGTCGCGCTCGCGGCGAAGCCGCCTTACATCCGGCAGCTTGCGGCTAGAGCGAATGGCAAAAGGTAATCGCCTGCGGCGTCCTTATCCTCTCCGCGCCTCTGCGCCTCTGCGTGAATCAAATTCCTCAGGCGACTGCCTTCAGCTTCGCCTTGCCGTGCTTGGCGATGAAGCTCTCGACCGTCGGGGCGATCCGGTCGCGCCACTTGCTGCCGTTGAAGATGCCGTAGTGCCCCGCACCCTCGGCGAGCAGGTATTGCTTCTTCGACGCCGCGAGCCCGGTGGCGAGCTTGAGCGCGGCCTTCGTCTGGCCGATCCCGGAAATATCGTCGCGCTCGCCCTCGATCGCGAGGATCGCGGTGTCGCGGATCGCGCCGAGGTCGATCGCCTTGCCGCGGTGGACGAAGGTGCCGTTGGTGAGCGAGTGCTTCTGGAACACCTCCTCGACCGTCTGGAGGTAGAATTCGGCGGTCATGTCGCACACCGCGCGGTATTCGTCATAGAAGTCCTTGGTCGCTTGTGCGCTGTCGTCGTCACCCGCGGTCAGGTGCTTGAACATCTCGAAGTGGCTCTGCATGTGCTGGCCGAGGTTCATCGACATGAACCCGGCGAGCTGCAGGAAGCCCGGATAGACCTTCCGCCCGCCGCCGCGGTGCTGCATCGGCACGGTCGCGATCACCGTGTGGCGGAACCATTCGATCGGCCGCTCCATCGCCAGATCGTTGACCGTGGTCGGGCTCTCGCGCGTGTCGATCGGGCCGCCCATCATGGTCAGGGTGGCGGGGCGGCAGCGATGCTTGTCGGCATTCATCAGCGCGGTCGCGGCGAGCGCCGGGACCGAGGGCTGGCACACCGCCATTACGTGCGCGTCCGGGCCGATATGCTCGAGGAATGCGATCAGGTAGTCGATGTAGTCGTCGAGGTCGAAGCGGCCGTCGGACAGCGGCACCGTCTTCGCGTCGGCCCAGTCGGTGATATACACCTCGCAGCTCTCGACCATCCGCCGCACGGTGCCGCGCAGCAGCGTGGCGTAGTGCCCGCTCATCGGCGCGACGATCAGCAGCCTGGGCGCATCTGCGGGCAATCCCTCGCGAGTGAAGCGCTTGAGGTCGCCGAACGGCTTGTTGACCACGGTGGCTTCCTCGACCGGCCATTCCTTCCCCTCGGCTGAAACGACGTCGATCCCGAACGCCGGCTTGCCGCGCGGCGCGGCCGCATGGGCGAACACCTCGAGCGCGCTCGCGGCCGCGGGGCCAAGCCCCATGTAGCCCATCGGCAGGTAGGGGTTCGAGAGCATCTCGGCGCCGATCGACGCCCAGGCGCTCGCGCCGCTCAACCAGGCGCGCTGCAGTTCGTAAGCGTGGTAGAGCAAGTCGAAGGTTCCCCTGCTGGGCGTCTCTATACGGACGCTTCCCGTTGTCTTTGTGCAGTGCAAAGTGACTGGTTACGTTCCATTGTGCAACGCATCATTTAGGCATTCGTGCCGAAACCGCCACCGGCGTGTGGATTTTGCCCGCCGTCGTCGCTACCTGCGAGGGCGATGGACGCGGAGACCCACGAACCCGAGCAGAAGCCCCGCCGCGGCCTGTTCCGGCGCAGCGCTGCGCCAAAGGACGGAGGCGAGGGTGAGGCCAGGCCCGCGCGCACGCTCGGCCCGCTGAAGATGATCTTCCGCGAGGCGGCGAAGTATCCGGGCCGCGTCGCGCTCGCGCTGGCTGCGCTCCTGCTGACTTCGGCGGCGACGCTGGCGATCCCATGGCGGTTCAAGGTCATCATCGACCGCGCGTTCGGCGGCGGCGCGAGCGAGGCCGAGATCGCCAGCGCCTTCGAATACCTGCTGATGATCGTGGTCGTGCTCGCGATCGGCACCGCCGCGCGGTTCTATTTCGTCAGTTGGCTGGGCGAGCGCGTGGTCGCCGACATTCGCCTCAAGGTCCAGGCGAATCTCCTGCGTCTCGCGCCGGGTTTCTACGAAGCGAACAGCCCCAAGGAGATTTCCAGCCGGATGACCTCCGACACCGCGCTGATCGAGCAGGTGGTCGGCACCACCGCCTCCGTCGCGCTGCGCAACCTGCTGACCGCGCTGGGGGGCACCGCGATCCTGTTCTACCTCGCCCCTACGCTGACTGTCGGGCTGATCGTCGGCATCCCGCTGGTGATCCTGCCGATCATGTATTTCGGCCGCCGCATCCGCACCGTCTCGCGTTCGAGTCAGGATCGGGTGGCGGATGTCGGCGCGATGGTGACCGAGGTGCTCGCGGCGATGAAGATCGTCCAGGCGTTCAATCAGGAACCGCGCGAAGGCAGCCGCTTCGCGCAGGCGGTCGAGCGCACTTTCGCCACCGCGCGGCGGCGCATCGCCTTGCGCGCTGCGATGACCTCGATCGTGATCCTGCTCGTGTTCGGCGGTATCACGATGGTGATGTGGCGCGGCGCGATCGCGGTCTCGACGGGCGAGATCAGCGGCGGCACGATCGCCGCCTTCGTGCTGACCGGCGGCCTCGTCGCGGGCGCCTTCGGGGCGCTGACCGAGGTTTACGGCGATCTGCTGCGCGGCGCGGGCGCGGCGAGCCGGCTCGAGGAGCTGCTCGCGGAGAAGCCCGAGATCGCGCCGCCCGCACGCCCGCTGTCGCTGCCCGAGCCGCCGCGCGGCAGTCTCTCGTTCCGCAATGTCAGCTTCCGTTATCCGACGCGGCTCGACGCCCCCGCGCTCAAGGATTTCACGCTCGAGGTCGAGCCGGGGGAGACCGTGGCGCTGGTCGGCCCCTCGGGCGCGGGCAAATCGACCGTGTTCCAGCTCGCCGAGCGCTTCTACGACCCGCAGGCGGGCACGATCCGGCTCGACGGCGTTCCGCTCACCAGCGCGGACCCGGCCGCGATCCGCCAGCGTATCGCTCTCGTGCCGCAAGACGGGGTGCTGTTCTCCGCCAATGCGCGCGACAACCTGCGCTACGGCGCGTGGGACGCCAGCGACGAGCAAATATGGGAGGCGGCGCGCGCGGCCAACGCCGAACGCTTCCTGCGCGAGCTCCCCGAAGGACTCGATACCTATCTGGGAGAGAGCGGCACGCGGCTTTCGGGCGGGCAGCAGCAACGGCTCGCGATCGCCCGCGCACTGCTGCGCGATGCGCCGATCCTGCTGCTCGACGAAGCGACCAGCGCGCTCGACGCCGAAAGCGAGCAACTGGTGCAGCAGGCGCTCGACCGGCTGATGGCGCAGCGCACCACGCTGGTCATCGCGCACCGCCTCGCTACAGTGCGCGCGGCCGACCGGATCGTGGTGCTGGACGAGGGACGGATCGTCGAGCAGGGCACCCACGCGCAGCTGACCGAGGCCGGAGGCCTCTACGCGCGCCTCGCCGCGCTCCAGTTCGCGCCCGAAGCCGCCTGAGGCGTTCGCTCGCCGCGTTCAGCCCAGGCACAGGCGTGCAATTCTATGAAGTTGCAATTGAAACCGACGAACGGCACCGTTCGTCCGGCGCAAGCGCCTAAGCCTGCCGCCGGAGGATGTTCATCCTCGGGGCTGACCGAAAATTTCCGGGAGACTTCACCCATGATCCGCACACTGCTTGCCGCAGGCGCCAGCGCGCTTGCGCTTACCGTATCCGTTCCCGCGCTCGCGCAGGACAAGACCGCCACACCTACCGAACAGACCGACAAGACCCCGTTGCCCACGATGAGCTTCGGCGAATGGGGCTTCGATCCGGCCTATATCGACCGCACCATCGATCCGGGCGACGACTTCTTCGCGTTCGCCAACCAGAAGTGGCTCGAGGCCAATCCGCTTCCGCCCGAGTTCAGTCGCTTCGGCGCGTTCAACCTGCTGCGCGAGAAATCAACCAGCGACGTGAAGGCGCTGGTCGACGAACTGGTGGCGAAGGATCGCGCCAGCCTCTCGGCCGACGAGAAGCGCATCGTCGATGCTTACAAGGCGTTCCTCGACACCCAGGCGATCGACGCCGCCGGCCTCGCGCCTGCCCAGCCCTATCTGGATGCGATCGAGGGCGCGGGCACGCTCGCCGAGCTCGCGATGCTGTGGGGCACCCCCGGCTATTCCTCGCCGCTCGGGGGGTTCGTGACCGTCGATGCCAAGGCGCCGACGCGCTATTCGGTCTACGTCGCCTCGGGCGGGCTCGGCCTACCCGACCGGCAGTATTATCTCGACGAGACCGAGAAGGGCCGCGAGATCCAAGCCAAGTATCGCGAATACCTCGCCTTCCTGTTCGAGAAAGCCGGTTACGCCGATCCTGCCGCGACCGCACAGCAGGTCTATGCTTTCGAGGACCAGATCGCGCGCACGGTGAGCTGGGATCGTGCCACGCGCCGCAACCGCGATCTCACCTACAACGCGGTGACCCCCGCCGAGCTCGTCGATATGTCGGGCGCGTTTCCCCTGCAGGCGCTGATCGACGCGAGCGGCTTCGGCGAAACCGACAAGTTCGTCGTCTACGACCTTCCGCCGACCGGGGCTGAAGCCGCCGAGCTCGGCCTGAGCGACGAGACGCTGGCCAAGATCGGTGGCGGCACGCCCGCGATGATGGCTCTGCTCGCCGACACCCCGCTCGAGGTGCTTCAGGCGTGGACCGTCAAGGAGTTCCTTTCCGGCAATGCCGCGGTGCTGCCGAGCGCGATCGACGAAGCGCATTTCGACTTTTTCGGCACCACCCTCACGGGCACGCCCGAACAGCGCGCGCGGTGGAAGCGCGCGATCGGCGAGACCGAGGGCCTGATCGGCGAAGTGGTCGGCGCCGCCTATGTCGAGCGCTACTTCCCGCCCGAGAACAAGGCCGCGATGGAGGAACTGGTCGCCAACCTGCGCAAGGCGCTGGCGATCAGTATCGAAGAGAACGAATGGATGAGCGACGCGACCAAGCAAGAGGCGGTCGCCAAGCTCGAGGCGTTCGATCCCAAGATCGGCTATCGCGAGAACCTCGATACCTATCCGGGCCTTGCGATCGACGCGGGCACGCCGCTCGCGAATCGCATGGCTGCGGCGAAGTGGGAATGGCAGGACATGCTGTCGAAGCTCGGCGGCCCGATCGACCGCACCGAGTGGGGCATGCTTCCGCAGACGGTCAACGCCTATTACAACTCGACCAAGAACGAGATCGTCTTCCCCGCCGCGATCCTGCAGCCGCCTTTCTTCGGCATGAGCGCCGATCCGGCTGTCAACTACGGCGGCATCGGTGCGGTGATCGGGCACGAGATGGGCCACGGTTTCGACGACCAGGGCTCCAAGTCCGACGGCACCGGCATGCTGCGCAACTGGTGGACCGACGAGGACCGCGAGGCGTTCGACGCCCTCGGCAACGCGCTGGTCGAGCAGTACAACCAGTTCTGTCCGCTCGACGACGGCGAGACATGCGTCAACGGCCGGCTGACGCTGGGCGAGAACATCGGCGACGTCGGCGGGCTCAGCCTTGCCTACCGCGCCTACAAGCTCTCGCTCGACGGCAAGGAAGCCCCGGTGATCGACGGGCTGACCGGCGACCAGCGCTTCTTCCTCGCCTGGGCGCAGGTCTGGCGCTCGCAACAGCGCGAGGACAACGCGCGCCAGCGGTTGCGCACCGATCCGCACAGCCCCGAGCAGTACCGCGTCAATGGAGTCGTGCGCCAGATGGACGCCTGGTACGACGCTTTCGACGTGACCGCCGAGGACGAGCTCTATCTGCCGCCCGAAGAGCGTGTGCAGATCTGGTAACTCCGGCGCCCCTTTTTCGACATGCGCCCCCGGCCCGCACGGCCGGGGGCGTTTTTCGTGGGGTCGCCCGATTAGCGTTTGACACGCGCGGCTCCATCGCCATGAGCCGCACCCAATGAGCCTTACCCTCACCGCGATCCTCCTCGGCATCCTCGAAGGCCTGACCGAGTTCCTTCCCGTCTCCTCGACCGGCCACCTGATCCTGGCGCAGGCGTTCTTCGGCTACGATCCGGCGCAGTGGCGGCAGTTCAACATCGTCATTCAGCTGGGCGCGATCCTCGCGGTGGTGGTGACCTACTGGAAGACGTTCTGGACGATGGGGATCGGCCTGTTCCGGCTCGATCCCGAGGCGCTGCGCTTCGTGCGCAACATCCTGCTCGGCTTCATGCCCGCGGCGGTAATCGGGTTGATGGCGAAAGACGCGATCGACGTGATGCTCGGCGCGCCGATCGTGGTCGCGGTGGCGCTGGTGATCGGCGGGATCGCGATCCTCGTGCTCGAAAGGGCGATCCCGGCGCGCGCGGACGTCGGGGTCGCAGGGCTCTCGTGGAAGACCGCGATCGCGGTCGGCTTCGCGCAGTGCCTCGCGATGATTCCGGGCACGAGCCGCTCGGCGGCGACGATCCTCGGTGCGCTCTCGATGGGGGTCGGGCGCAAGACCGCGGCCGAGTTCTCGTTCTTCCTCGCGGTGCCGACGATGCTCGGCGCGGCGACGGTCAAGATCCTCGACGAGCCAGCGCTGCTCGCGGGCACCGCGCGGGTCGGGTGGGACGAGATCGCGCTCGGCTTCCTCGCCGCCTTTCTCGTCGCCCTGGCGGTGATCCGCGCCTTCGTCGCTTACGTCAGCCGCCACGGCTTCGCCCCGTTCGCGTGGTACAGAATCGTGCTCGGCGCCGCCGCCATCGGCTGGCTCACGCTCGGCTGATCGCGCCCAACTCCGGCGTGGCCGATTCGCCATAGCCGCGCTCGAGTCGTCGCAAACGCCGGAACGAACCGCCGCATCGCCGGGTTCTGACTGGACAAGGTGATTCACATAAGTTGCAGGCGATGGGCTTGATTATCTTTCTTGTGATTGGCGCTCTTCTCGGCTGGCTCGCCGCGATCGTGCAGCGCATCGAAGACGGCCGCGGCATAATGCTCAATGTCGGCCTGGGCGCGCTGGGCGCCGTCGCAGGCGGGCTGATCGCCAACCGGGGTTCGATCCTCTCGGGCGTCAGTGCGATCTCGATCCCCGCGGCGATCGTGGGCGCATTGCTGCTGGTCGGAATTCTCGGACTTTTCCGGAACCGGCTGTCGGACGGGCAATTTTAGGTAAACCCTATTCACGACCGGGCAGCACGCGTGTATGTGTCGCCCACCCAACTCAAAGCAAAGGGGAAAGACTGAGATGAAGAGCATTTTCAAGAGCGCGATGATCGCTTCGGTCGCCGCCATGGGCCTTAGCGTCGCCGCTTGCGACAGCGCGCAGGAAAACGCGGCCGAGGATGCCGGCGAGCAGATGGCGGAAGACGTCAATGCCGAAGCCGAAGCCATGGAAGACGCCGGTGCGATCACCGACGCCGAAGCCGATGCGATGACCGACGCGGCCGAGGATCAGGCCGACGCGATGGAAGAGAACGCCGAGGAAGCCGCCGAAGGCGACATGGCTGCCGAAGGCGACGCGATGACCGAAGAAGGCATGTAAGCCTTCCAGGTTTCGAGTTAGGAAAACGGCCGGTCCGGGATTTTCCCGGGCCGGCCTTTTCTTTTCCGGTTTCAGCCGGGCGCGGTCAGACCGGGCTTGCGCCGCTCCCGCGCCCGCCGCGCAGCAGATATTCCTGCGTCCCGCGGTTGAGCACGTTGTCGACATCGATCACCGCCGAATTGGCGTAAGTGAAAGCCGGCGGCAGGTTGCGGTAGAGCCGGTCGAAATCGCGCTCGACCGTCTGGCGGTAGAGGTCCTCGAAGCTTTCGATCACGAAATAGGTCGGCTGCAGGTCGCTGATGACGTAGTCGGTGCGCATCACCCGGTCGACGTTGAGCATGATCCGGTTGGGGCTCTGCGCCTCGACCGCATAGACCACCTCGGTCGGCCCCGAGAGGATGCCCGCGCCGTAGGCCCGCACCTCGTGGTTCTCGAGCATGAGCCCGAACTCCACCGTGTACCAGTAGAGCGCGCCCAATGCCTTCAGCCGGTTGTAGCGCATCGCCTTCCACCCGGCCTTGCCGTATTCCTGCATGTAATCGGCGAAAGTCGGATCGGTGAGCATCGGCACGTGGCCGAACACGTCGTGGAAGACGTCGGGTTCCTGAATGTAGTCGAAGGTCTCGCGGGTGCGGATGAAGTTGCCTGCGGGGAAGCGCCGGTTGGCGAGGTGCCAGAAGAACACGTGATCGGGGATCAGCATCGGCACCGGGACCACGCTCCACCCGGTCAGCTTGCCCAGTTCCTCCGACAGCCGTCCGAAATCGGGCACCCCGCCCTGGCCGAGGTCGAGCTTGTCGAGCCCTTCCATGAAGGCGCTCGCGGCGCGGCCGGGCAGGACCTGCATCTGACGCGCGAACAGATCGTCCCAGATCGCGTCGTCGTCGCCGTCGTAGGCGGTCTGGGCCGGTTCGAGCCAGTCTTCGCCGACGTGCGGCGGCCGCTTGAGCGGCGCGGTGAACACATCCGCCGGCATGTCCGGCAGGACGGTAAAATCGTGTTCTTCGGGTGCGATCGTGGCCATGGTTTCGGTTGTAACGAATAGCACCGGCAAGAGTTGCTGACAAATCGCGCCGCGGCCGCGGCACCGGTTTCGCTTGCCGCAGCGCAGCGGGCGGCGCATCTGCCGCCGATGCAGACGCTGATCCTTCTCACGTTGTCGAACGTGTTCATGACCGCCGCCTGGTACTGGCACCTGAAGGGCGGCCCCGAAGTGGCCAATGCGCGGCCGCTGGGCTGGGTGATCCTAATCTCGTGGCTGCTTGCGGGCATCGAATACACGCTCGCAGTGCCCGCCAACCGGATCGGTTACCTCGCCGGGTGGACCCCGGGCCAACTCAAGATCGCGCAGGAGGCCATAGCGCTGACAGTGTTCGGCGCGTTCATGGTGCTCGTGCTCGGCGAAGCGCTGACCTGGCGCCACGCGGGCGCCTTCGCCTGCATCATGGCTGCCTGCGCGTTCCTGTTCGTCGGCAAATAGCCGTCAGTCGAACAGTTCCTCGAGGAAGCTCTTGCGGCGCTTGTGCGGCTTGCCGTAGCCGTGGCCGTAGCCCGAATGCGCCTGCCCGCCGTGCTGGGCGTAGCCGGGCGCGGCGCGCTGGGGCGCGGCCTGCTGCGGCCCGCTACGCTCGACGATCTTGTCGAGCTCGCCGCGATCGAGCCACACGCCGCGGCATTGCGGGCAATAGTCGATCTCGATCCCCTGCCGGTCGCTCATCGCGAGCGGGACGCGGCAGACCGGGCATTGCATGGCGGCGACTTCGGATTCGGTGCGCATCGGGGGCTGGGTCCTCTCGTTCTTCTATGGAACCGCCAAGATGGCATCGCGCGCGGCGCAATCAACCCGCCGCGCGCATCCGCGGCTAAACCCCCGATGAACGGGTTCGCCCCGCCTCGACGGGCGAACGGCTGGACGCTTGGGGCGGAGCCGGATCGCGACACCGGCGTTGCGAAGGTCCTCATCATGGAAACAGGAGACACCATGTCCAGGACACTTACCATTGCCGCCGCTCTCACTCTCGGCATCGCGGGCACCGCTGCGCAGGCGCAACTCGTCGGCGGGACCGGAGGCGTGGCCGGCTCGGCCAGCGGTACCGTCGGCCAGGTCGGCGGCGCAGTCGATGCGACCGGCAGCGTGACCGCCGATCCGACCGCGGTCACCGACCCGGCCCACGAGGCGATGGACCACGCCCGCCACCAGGTCGAACAAACCGCCGAGCGCGCACAGGCCGAGGCCGACGCGGCGACCCAGACGGTCGAAGACACCGCGAGCGACGCCGAAGTCGATGCCTCGGTCGCCGCCGATGCCTCTGCTGAGACCGACGCGGCGGAGGCCTCGGCTGACGTCGACGCCGAAGCGGACGCGGACGCCGATCCGGGCGCGTAAGCGACCCGATCGCGCAAGCGAGGAAGGGCGACGGGCGACCGTCGCCCTTTTCGTATGTGCGGGAGGGGGGAAGCCGCGGATCACGAGGCGAAGTCCACAGACGCGGTTGACGGTTCGCCCGCGCGGTGAAAGTGTGGCTTTTCCTCGAACCCGGTCGGATCGCGCATGCTCGGGTCGCGCTGCGCGAGTTGCTCGAGCACGGCATTTGCGTCGGCTTTCCAATGGGTTCCAGCATAGCGGCCGGCAGCCATGACCACCTGCAACAGCCCGACCTCGGCACGGTAGCTCGCGATCAGTTCCGTGGACTTCGCCGAAGCCAAATTCACAGGCGCGTGTGGCTTTCCCAGCGCCGCATCCCACGCCGCCGCGAATCCCGCCGCGCCGTAGCGCTTGCGCAGGCGATAGGCCGACTCGCGGCCCATCCGCACCGCCCGCGCCGCGTCGAGCACCGAACGCGTCTGCGCGAGATAGCCGATGAACGCCGCCTGCCGCTCGGGCGTCCATCCGTCGGCACGGGGGACGACGGGGACGGGGTGGAACATCGGGATGCGCCGGTTGCGGAAAACCGGATGGCGGAGCCGGGGAGGCGAGGACCAGTGCTTCATCGGAAAGGATGGAGCAAATTTTGCGCGTGTAGGAAAATGGTTTGTCGGATACTTTCCGCCGCGCCTCGGCGCGGAGCAATTCCCTGTCCGCGCGGCGACCCGGCGCGCGGGGTATCGTTTCGCGCCGGCGAGGCTTGAAAGTGCTCCGTCAGACTTATCGTTCGGAAAAATGGTTTCGCGCTAAGACGCCAAGGCGCGAAGACCGGGCGCCCGCGGCGAAGCCGCACTCAAACTTCTTCGTGTCTTCATGACTTCGTGTGAGAAAAGTTCGGTTCACACAAAGACACGAAGCCACGAAGATGGCGCGCTGCATTCTCCTCCCGGTCCTCCCCGCGAACGCTGGGCCCAGCTTCACCGGAATAATGGAGCCCGCTTCGCGGAAATTCGGGATGCCCGATTATCGCGCTTCCTCTTCGCGCCTTCGCGTCTTTGCGTGAACCAAAAATTCCAACAGCTCCACCAAGCTCGACGGTGAAACTCGGAGCCCGGCGGCCTAGTCCAGCGCCGAGTCCCACCCGCGCAGGCGCTCGAAGGCGAACCGGTCGCGGATCGCGCGATTGAAATAGCCGCCCCGCGAGCCCGCCCGCGCCAGCCCGCCCGCCACCGCCTCGGGCACCGCGAAGTAGCGATAGACCCGCCCGCTCACGAACGCGACATCGAGCGCCTCGAGCGCAGGCCGATAGGCAAAACGGGCGATCGCGGTGGAGGGTATGCAGAGGGAACGCGCGAGGGTGCGCGGTGCGGCCGGCAGACCGCTGCAAGTTCTCACTCATGAGTGCCGAGATCCCACCGCTCAAGCATCTCGCACGCAACGCGCCCTGAATGGCGCTTCCCTCTGCGTTATTAATGATCGGAAATCATCGGGCTGGCGCTTAACACAGACGGACGAGCCTTATAACTTACGTTGAATCGCAAATCCGTCTACTATATTTCGATAGTTGTTTTATCTAAATGGTATGCCGCAGTCGTAGATTACCTTAAATTTTCTCCTATTCTTATTCATGATCTCACCCACACGGCTGACGCATTTGTTTGGGTCGCGGGATGGGCCGGTCAAAACATCGCAAACGCAGAAATCTAATCCATCTGCAAATTGAAAAGCTTCAAGAAAGGATATTTTAATAAATTTTACTTTTCCAAATCTACCATCTCGTTCGAATATTTGGTATCCCTTGCCATCAGACACAAGGCGAACTTCATTTTCTTCAGAAAATCCTCCGTTCTTTAAGAACGGCGCCACATGTCTAAATTGATCCTTTAGGGAATAAGCCATTAAGCGGATATCAGAGATATCCATTCCGGAGTCGAACACCTCAGCTAGTTTCTTCGCTATAGAAAGAACCGCATTAGCCTTGGCTACATCATCGTAAATGACGGGCTTCAAGACGTACGGCGAAAAACTGCACCCGAAGGACGGAAAGAGCGACTCCGAAAAGGATACCGCTACACCACTTGGATGAGCATAGGCTCGCCATTGCGCAAGAGAATTTTCCTCACGCGAAAAAGAGCATATATAGAATTCCAGATTTTCAAGAAATACCGCCTCAACCGCGCTAAATTTATTCCCGCAGAATCCCTTTTTCAACATATAGTTCGCGGTTTGCTGGCACACAACTCGCCACGCATGCTCTATTTCCTGAAAGTCATTCATGGACGAATGGTGACTTGCCCAAAGTTCTCCGGTTGCCATCATCGATGAGAATGCTTCAATAGATGTGTAATGGTATATGAGATTCTCGGGAACTGTGACGCTACCGTGCACAGTATATGACAAAGAACATACAGCCCGACGATGTGAGTCAGCTAAATTTCCCTCAGAGTCATAAAAGACCCTCGCTAAGTGAAAAGGTAAAGTTCGCTCCCGAGGCGCCCAAGGACTCGTTTCAGCAGTACAACAGGATGGATGGATCGTGCTGAACGAGGCCATTTTGGTGCTATCACTCCGCCGCCACGCTCCCAGCGCCACCCTCACCCTCATCCCCGAACAGCCCCGGACCCTCATCCCCCAGGTCGTTCGCTTCCTCGCCCTTCCTGGCCTTCTGGCGCTTGTCGAAGCTCGACCAGACATCCTGCCAGTTGCCCTTGGTCGCGCCCTTCGAATATTCGGTCGCACGGGTTTCGAAGAAGTTGGCGTGCTCCACGCCGTTCAGCAGCGGGGCGAGCCAGGGGAGGGGGTGGTCCTCCACCATGTAGATCGGCTTGAGGCCGAGCTGGCCCAGGCGCCAGTCGGCGATGTAGCGGATGTAGCGCTTGATCTCGTTCGCGGTCATGCCGGGCACCGGGCCCTGTTCGAACGCGAGGTCGATGAAGGCGTCCTCCAGCCGCACCGTCTTCTGGCACATGTCCATGATGTCCTCCTTCACGCTCTTGGTGAAGCAGTCGCGCTCGCGCACGAATTCGTGGAACAGGCGGGTGATGCCTTCGCAGTGCAGGCTCTCGTCGCGGACCGACCAGCTGACGATCTGGCCCATGCCCTTCATCTTGTTGAAGCGCGGGAAGTTCATCAGCATGGCGAAGCTGGCGAAGAGCTGGAGCCCTTCGGTGAAGCCGCCGAACATGGCGAGCGTGCGGGCGATATCCTCGTCCGAATCGACGCCGAACTGCTGCAGGTAGTCGTGCTTGGCCTTCATCTCCTCGTATTCGAGGAACATGCCGTATTCGCTCTCGGGCATGCCGATCGTGTCGAGCAGGTGCGAATAGGCGGCGATGTGCACCGTCTCCATGTTGGAGAAGGCGGCGAGCATCATCTTGATCTCGGTCGGCTTGAACACGCGGCCGTATTTGTCGTGGTAGCAATCCTGCACCTCGACATCGGCCTGGGTGAAGAAGCGGAAGATCTGGGTGAGCAGGTTGCGCTCGTGCTCGGAGATCTTCTGCGCCCAGTCGCGGCAGTCCTCGCCCAGCGGCACTTCCTCGGGCATCCAGTGGATCTGCTGCTGGCGCTTCCAGAAGTCGTAGGCCCACGGATATTCGAACGGCTTGTAGGTCTTGCGGGCTTCGAGCAACGACATCTTGTGATCTCCGAGTTTCGCGCGTGGCGACTCATATAGGGAATCACAGGCCGTTTTCGAAGGCAAGCGTTACCGATTCGGCGGGGATAAGCTGCGGGTAACCATGCGTGTCGGCCCGGGCGCAGGAACGCGAGGGGCGCACGCGCCGTTGGTCCGGGCAGAAGGAGAATTGCCATGGGCGAATACGAACCCGACGACAGCCGCGACGTCACTCTCGAGCCGGGGCCCGAGCCGGGCGGGATCGAACGCACGGGGCCGCGCGAGCACGAGACGCGCGACGACGGCAAATCGAAGGAGCGCAAGGGGCGGGTGCAGGATATCGGCACCGGCGCCATCGGAGCGCGGCAGGCGAAGGCCGACGCCGACCGGCCCTGAAGCGAACCGTGCCCGAGCCGCGCCGAATTGCGGAACGATTGCCGGCCTCAGCCCGTTGATAGGGCAGACAAGCAATTGAAAGGGTTCAGCTTATGTTCGAGAAGCTCCGCATCAAGGAACACATGGAAGTCACCGATTGCAACGGCCAGCACGTCGGCACCGTCGATGACGTGAAGGACGATGCGATCAAGCTGACCAAATCGGACAGCGCGGATGAAATCCATCACTTCGTCGCGATCGACGATATCGCCAAGATCGACGACAACCGCATTTATCTCAAGGAAACTGCGCGTATTCCGGCGGGGCTGGGCACGAGCGCCACGACCGCCTGACGGATATCGTCGATTGGCTGCCCCTTTGAGGGAGCAGCGAAGAGCCCCGGCCCGCCCCAGCACGGCGCGGCCGGGGCTTTCATGCGAGCCTTACTTGCGCGATTTCGAACCGAACCACGAGCCGCCGCCGAGCACGGTTATCCCGAGAAAGAACCCGAAATCGTACCACCCGCCGCGGTTGGGCACGGCGTAGACCGCGATTCCGGGGTCAAACAGCGAGCCGATCCAGGCGAACGGGAAGACGAACCCGTGCCACAGGCCCCAAAGGAAGCCGGGCGCGCTCGCCTCCTGCGAAACGCCCGCGTCGACTTGCGAAGCGCAGGCGGAGAGGGCAAGGACCAGCGCGGTTGCGACCGCTACATTGCGGACGCCGTCAGGCTGCATTGGCAGGCAGAAAGGTTCCGTCCTTCAGACCCAGCAACATGCCGCGCACGGACAGATCCTCGTCCAGTGTGTCCCAGTGAATACCGGACGGACTCAGGAAATGGTCGCTTAGCGCTTTGTCACTCGCGCCGTTGAGGCGTGGATACCATGCAAGCGGCAAGCCCAGGGTGCGGCCGTCGGAAAGCTCAACCCACATGGTCGCTTCGGAAAAGCGCACACGGGTCGGCTCGGGCACTTTATCGAGCGAAGAATTCATTCCACGCCTCGGTTATCTCCTGACGATGCTGCTCTATTACCTTTTCCAGCCGCCGGATTTCAAGGGGAGTCAGGTTCTGGCTGTCAGCCAACCGAACCCTGGGATGAAGCCAGAATTTCGCGGCGGCGCCCGCTTTCGCGACGTGGATGTGGATCGGCTCGCGTGGCGAACCCTCGAACGAGAAGAAATGAAAGCGGTAGCCGCGCCATTCGAAGACCTTCGGCACGGCGATCTCCCTACTGACAGGCCAGGCATTCCTCGTAGTCGGTCTGTTCCCCGCCGGCGCTCAGCTCGTACTTCGCGGCATCGGGGGTGTTGTCGGCCTCCACCCCGCCGGCGAAGCCGGCGCGCTGCACGCTCTTCGAGCGCAGGTAATAGAGCGACTTGATGCCCTTCTCCCACGCCTGGAAGTGGAGCATCGCCAGGTCCCACTTGTCGACGTCGGCGGGGATGAACAGGTTCAGGCTCTGCGCCTGGTCGATGTAGGGCGTGCGGTCGGCGGCGAATTCGAGCAGCCAGCGCTGGTCGATCTCGAAGCTGGTCTTGTAGGTCGCCTTCTCCTCGGGGGTGAGGAAGTCGAGGTGCTGGACCGAGCCGCCGCGCTCGAGGATCGAGTTCCACACGTTGTTCGAATCCTTGCTCTTCGAAGCGAGCAGCTTCTGGAGGTAGGGATTCTTGACCACGAAGCTGCCCGAGAGCGTCTTGTGGGTGTAGATGTTCGCCGGGATCGGCTCGATGCAGGCGCTGGTGCCGCCGCAGATGATCGAGATCGAGGCGGTCGGCGCGATCGCCATCTTGCAGCTGAAGCGCTCCATCGCGCCCATTTCCTCGGCGTCGGGGCACGGCCCGCGCTCCTTGGCGAGAACCATGCTCGCTTCCTCGGCCTTGGCGGCGATGTGCTTGAACATCTTCAGGTTCCACACTTTCGCCATCGGGCTTTCAAAACCGATGTTCTTCGATTGCAGGAACGAGTGGAAGCCCATCACGCCCATGCCGACCGAGCGTTCGCGCATCGCCGAATACTTGGCGCGCGCCATCTCTTCGGGCGCGCGGTCGATATAGTCCTGCAGCACGTTGTCGAGGAAGCGCATCACGTCTTCCACGAACAGCTTGTCGCCTTCCCACTCCTCCCACTTTTCGAGGTTGAGCGAGGACAGGCAGCAGACCGCGGTGCGATCGTTGCCGAGATGGTCGCGGCCGGTCGGCAGGGTGATTTCGGAGCACAGGTTCGAAGTCGAGACCTTAAGCCCGAGCTCGCGGTGATGCTTGGGCATCATCCGGTTCACCGTGTCGGAGAAGACGATATAGGGCTCGCCGGTGGCGAGCCGCGTCTCGACCAGCTTCTGGAACAGGCTGCGCGCGTCGACCGTCTTGCGCACGCTTCCGTCGCGGGGGCTGACGAGGTCGAAGTCGGCGCCTTCGCGCACCGCTTCCATGAAGTCGTCGGTCAGCAGCACGCCGTGGTGCAGGTTCAGCGCCTTGCGGTTGAAATCGCCCGTGGGTTTGCGGATCTCGAGGAATTCCTCGATCTCGGGGTGCGAGACGTCGATGTAGCACGCGGCCGAACCGCGCCGCAGCGAGCCCTGCGAGATTGCCAGCGTCAGGCTGTCCATCACGCGCACGAAGGGGATGATGCCGCTGGTCTTGCCGTTGAGGCCGACCGGCTCGCCGATCCCGCGCACCTGGCCCCAATAGGTGCCGATGCCGCCGCCGCGGCTGGCGAGCCAGACGTTCTCGTTCCAGGTGCCCACGATGCCCTCGAGGCTGTCCTCGACCGAGTTGAGGTAGCAGCTGATGGGCAGACCGCGGTTGGTGCCGCCGTTCGACAGCACCGGCGTCGCGGGCATGAACCACAGCCTGGAGATGTAGTCGTAGAGCCGCTGGGCGTGCTCCTGATCGTCGGCGTAGGCGTCGGCGACGCGCGCGAACAGATCCTGGAAGGTCTCGCCCGGCAGCAGATAGCGGTCGATCAGCGTTTCCTTGCCGAATTCGGTCAGCAGCGCGTCGCGCGCGGCGTCAGTGACGACATCGAACCGGCGGTCGTTGATCTTCTTGCTGTCGGGCTTCTCGGCATTGGCCTCGGCCGCCGCGGCGACCGCCTGCGAAAGCGCCTCGTTCGCCCCTTGCGCAATCGCGCCGTCAGCGACCAGTCCGTCGCTCCCCTTGTCTGCCTTCGCCATCTTCACCGCCGTATCTGCGGGCTTCGGGTCCGCCGTGCCGGCTTCGCGATCGCCAACTTCCCGGTCAATCGTCGTGTCGCCTGCTTCGTCGAGTCCCATTGCCGCTTCGTCCCCGGTCCTGAAATCCATGTGTCGCCCGCCCCGTTTCACGCTGTTCGAACAATCGCGCCTCGCGCCCGATGTTCCGCATCCGTTCGATTCGGTGGAGCAGCCCTCCACCTAGCATTTCTCCCCCGTGGAAAGGGCAATTACTTATCCCCCGATCCACCCACATCCGGCCCTTGCCAAGGCGATTCACCGCCCGCCGCTTCGCCGCCCACGCCTTAGGGCGATTCACCGGCAGCAACACGATCTAGTGGGTCCCTTGCCGATCCGAACCACTAGATACTGAATCAGCGGCGACTCGCACGCAAGGGGGTAAATGGCCGCTAACCTTGTCTCGCAGCGGTGTATTATCCGGTTGCGACGCCGCGACGCGCGGGAATTCCGCGGGTCGGGCCAGGCGCAACCCCAAAAATGAAATCGTGAAAAAATTTATATGCGCAAAAGTGGGGATCGCGACCCTTTGAATCAATCGAATCGGGCGGCGAAGCTTCGTGACCGGCACACGCGTCGATAACACCCGACTTTGGCGCCGCGGCCGTGTCGTCCGCAGTCGACACGGCTACGACGCCAAAGCGCTTCCGGACCGGGGTGGAGGTCAGGAAGCGATATGTGCGCCGGCCGACAGGGCCAGCACGGTGCTCTCGGCAGGCGACGAAGCGAGCCGCTGCTTTTCGGCACGCACGAGCCCGGCGACCAGCGCGCGATGCGAGCGCTCGCTGTTCGCGACGACGATATTCGCCTGATAGGTCTGGTTCGCTACGCCCGTGACCGGCAGCCCGGTCTTCGCGCCCAGACGGCGAACCGCACTCCGAGCGAGCCGGTCGACGCTTGCGCTGCCCGAACGGCGGTAGAAGGTCACGTTCGCCGGTCGGCCGTCCTCGCCCCGCTCGAAGCGCACGATCGCGTATCCGTCGCCGTGGCTTTTGCGCATGTCTCGGGCGGCGAAATCGAGCTGGCGATCGAGGTCTTGCGACAGTTCGGCTACAGCGCTGTCGCTGGAGACGACGATTTCCTTCGGCGCCGAAAGCGCGGGCGCAGCCGTTGCGCCCCACGCCAGGGCCAGCGTGAGGGGCAGAGCATGTCTGGCAAAAGAAGTCTTGGTCATCGGATCATCCTTTCCTTCGACAAAGATGATCGGCCGCAGGTTCGTGACGCTTCGGGCGACACGCACGATCCGGGCGGATCGCGATCGTCGGTCGATCGGGACAGGCGCCTGCGGTGCGCCGGATCCTGCTACTCACGATAGGATTCGAAAGATAATTGTCAATTCGGGGTCGAGAATGGCTTGGATCGCCCAGTATTTGCATCTATATTGCTAGAATTGGATGCAATCCTGCCCTTGATACGGCGAAGCAACAAGTGCTGCGGAACATTGTCACCGCGGCGCGCAATCGACTCATATCGCACCGCTCCCACTACGATTTCAGCGGGCTTGCGCTGGTCGAACGCGGTATGCTCTTGGTCGACAAACGGCGCCACGGGCGGCTTTGGCGCATGCGCCGGAGGCCCCTTCACGGCACCAGCACCGTGTCGCGCGCCACCGGATCGGTCTCCGGATAATCGAGCGTGAAGTGCAGGCCGCGGCTTTCGTGGCGCTTGAGCGCGCTGCGCACGATCAGGTCGGCGCACTGGTGGAGGTTGCGCAGCTCGATCAGGTCGGTGGTGACGCGGAAGCTGCCGTAGTAATCCTCGATCTCCTGCGCGAGCAGGTCGATCCGGTGCTGCGCGCGCTCGAGGCGCTTGGTCGTGCGCACGATGCCGACGTAGTTCCACATCATTCGCCGGATCTCGGTCCAGTTCTGCTTGATCACGACTTCCTCGTCGGAGTCGGTGACCCGGCTCGCGTCCCACTCGCGGATCGGCGGGGGCGGGGGGAGGTCGGCCCAGCCGGCAAGGATGTCGCACGCCGCCGCCTCGCCGAAGACGAAGCATTCGAGAAGACTGTTGGAAGCGAGACGATTGGCGCCGTGGAGCCCGCTCTCGGTGCATTCGCCGGCCGCCCACAACCCCGGCAGGTCGGTGCGCGCGTCGAGCCCGATCAGCACCCCGCCGCAGGTGTAGTGCTGCGCGGGCACGACCGGGATCGGCTCCTTCGTCATGTCGATGCCGAGCCCGAGCAGCTTCTCGTGGATCGTGGGGAAGTGCGCCGTCACGAACTCGGGCGGCTGGTGGCTGATGTCGAGGTGGACGTAGTCGAGCCCGTAGCGCTTGATCTGGTCGTCGTTGGCGCGCGCCACGACGTCGCGCGGGGCGAGCTCCATCCGTTCGGGATCGTAATCGGCCATGTAGCGGTGGCCGGTTTCGGGATGGAGCAGCCGCCCGCCCTCGCCGCGCACCGCCTCGGTGATGAGGAAGTTCTTGACCTCGAGGTTGTAGAGGCAGGTCGGGTGGAACTGCATCATCTCCATGTTGGAGACGCGCGCGCCGGCGCGCCAGGCCATCGCGATCCCGTCCCCCGTCGCGCCGCGCGGCGCGGTGGAGAACTGATACACCCGCCCGGCCCCGCCCGCGGCGAGCACGGTGGCGCGAGCGACATGGCGCTCGACCCGCCCGGTGGCCTCGTCGAGCGCGTAGGCGCCCCAGACGTGGCCGTCGCCGGAGAACTTCTCGCCGTGGCGCCCGGTGATGAGGTCGATGCAGCTGCGCCCGGGCAGGAGCGTCACGTTGGGGTGCGCCTCGGCCGCCCGCAGCAGCGCCTCTTGCACCGCCCACCCGGTCGCGTCGTTCACGTGGACGATGCGGCGGCGCGAGTGCCCGCCCTCCCGCGTCAGGTGCAGGTCCGCGCCTTCTGTGTTGAAGGGCACCCCGAGCTCGACCAGCCGGTCGATCGCATGGGGCGCGCGTTCGATCACGAATTCGACCGTCTCGCGCCGGTTGAGCCCCGCGCCGGCGACCATCGTGTCGCGGATATGCTCCTCGAAGGTGTCGCCCGCGTCGAGCACCGCGGCGATCCCGCCTTGCGCCCAGGCGGTGCTGCCGCCGGTGAGCGAGCCCTTGGCGAGCACGGCCACCTGTTTCGTTTCGGCGAGCGCGAGCGCAGCGGTGAGCCCGGCGGCACCCGAGCCGATGACCAGGATATCGTATTCATTCATTTCCACTCTTTTGCACAGCGCCGCAGTGCGCGACAGAGGGCGCTGCCAGGAGAGAGACGAGAAAAGGGTTCGCATGAACAAGGCAGGATTTGGCCGGCGCACGGTGCTGGCGGGGATGGCGGCGTTGCCGCTCGCAGGCTGCGTGCAAGGGCTCGCAGGCGGCACGCAGAGCAGCCTGAACGTGGCGACGTTCAACATCTGGCACGATGCCGGCGGGCACTGGCCGAAGCGGCTCGAGCTGCTGACCGCGGCGCTGCGCGCGGCCGACGCCGATGTGGTGGCGCTGCAGGAAGTGCTCGAGGATTCGCGTAAGGGCCTGCCCAACCAGGCCGACACGCTCGCCGCCGCGCTCGGCTATCCCGAGGTCCATTTCGTCGCGGTCGAACCCGAGGGTGCGCCCAAGCGCTACGGCAACGCGATCCTCACCCGCCTGCCGGTGATCGAGGTCGCGCGGCGCAAGCTCGAACCGCTCGACGACTATCGCACCGCGATCCGCGTGCGGGTGCGCACCGCTGCCGGGCCGGTCGACGTGGTCGGCACGCATCTGGCGTGGAAGCCCGAGCAGGGGCCAGTGCGCGCGCAGCAACTCGCCGATCTGCTCGCCTGGCTGCCGCAGGACGGGACACCGCTCATCGTGATGGGCGATTTCAACGCGCCGCTCGACGATCCGGGGCTCGCCGCGATGGGGCCGCCGCGGTTCGAAAGCGCGCTGCCGGCGGGTGCGGCCGAGACCACGCTCAACACCGCACGCGGACACGAGCCGCGGGTGATCGATCATATCTTCGTGGAGCGCGAGCACTTCGCGGTCGTTGGCGCCGAGGTGATCGGCGACGAGCCCGTGGCGGGCGAATATCCGTCCGATCATTTCGGTGTCGCGGCACAGCTCTCGCCACGGTGACGGCGTCGCTGGCGGCGGGCGCGTCGCAGCATTCGCTTGCCATGCCGCCCAGGCCGGTTAAAATTCGCGGCGGAAGGGTCTCACGCGAATGGACGAACGGGATAACGAAGCCGAGCGGCTGCGCAGCGAGCGCGACGAAGCCGAGCACGAGACGGCGATCGCCAAGCGCCTGCTCAACCGCGCTGCGGCGGAGATCGAGGATCTCGCCGACGCCGATTGCGACGAGGTGTCGAAAGTTCAGGCTCTCGCGGCCGCCCGGCGTTTCCGCCGCGCGGCCGCACCCTAGCGCTGTTCGTCAGCCCGCGCTGGTAAGCGACACGAACACGTCTTCGAGGTCCGCCTCGCGCGTGGTCACGTCCTCGATCGCGTAGCCGTGCGCCTGGACCTGCGCGAGCACCTGTCCCGCGCTCGCCTTGTCGCGGTCGTAGGTGATCTCCAGCGTGCGCGCATCGAGCGCCTCGGCCTTGACGAATCCTTCCTCCATCGGCGGCCCGGCGATATCCTTGTCCACCGTGACGCGGACGATCTTCTCGCGCGCCATGCCGACCAGCTCGCGCGTCGGCTTGTTGGCGATCAGCTTGCCGTGATTGATGATCGCGATCCGGTCGCACAGCTGCTCGGCTTCCTCGAGATAATGCGTCGTCAGGACCACGGTGACGCCCTGCGTGTTGAGCTCGGTCACGAGGTCCCAAAGCTGGCGGCGCAGCTCGACGTCCACCCCCGCGGTCGGCTCGTCGAGCACGAGGACCGGCGGCGAATGGACCATCGCCTTGGCGATCAGCAGCCGCCGCTTCATCCCCCCCGACAGCGTGCGGGCATAGGCATCGCGTTTGTCCGAGAGGTGGACCGCGGCGAGCAATTCCTCGCTTCGCCGGTCGCGCTTGGGAATGCCGTAGAACCCCGCCTGGTTTTCGAGCACCTCGAACGGGGTGAAGAACGGATCGAACACGATTTCCTGCGGCACGATCCCGATCATCCGCTTGGCGTTGCGCGGGCTCCTGTCGATGTCGAAACCCCAGATCTCGGCGCTTCCGCCGGTCTTGGTCACCAGCCCGGCGAGAGTGTTGATCAGCGTCGACTTGCCCGCGCCATTGGGGCCGAGCAGACCGAATATCTGCCCCTGCGGCACGTCGAAGCTCACCCCGTCGAGCGCGAGCTTCCCCTCTCCGCCCTTCTCGCCCGCATAGCGCTTGGTCAGGTCGCGGATCGCGATCGCGGGTTCGAGGCTCGGTGGGGGCGTATCGGTCATAGGCGCCCACTTGGCGCCCGCCGCCCGATAGGTAAAGGCCCAGTTGCGCGGGCGCGTGCGGGGCGGTATCGGCGGCGGCATGGACATTCCGCCGCCCGAAACGACTCTCGTCGATCACCGCCGCGTCAAGTGCGACGGCGCCGAAGCGATCCGTGCGGGCGACCGCTACCAGCCCTCGGCGCTCGGCCACCCGCGCGTGTGGCTCGAGATCGACGAGCATGGCTACGTCGATTGCGGCTATTGCGACCGCCGCTTCGTGCTGCGCGGCGGCCCGGCCGACGGCGCGAACCAGGCCGCGCTCGAGGATATCTCGGCCGGCAGCGATCCGGGCCATCGCTGAGGGGGGCGCCCCTGACATTCGCGGTGGCATGCCTATATCGCATGCCATGACCGTTCAGCCAGCAGACCCGCGCGCCTTCCTCTACGGCGAAGGCCAACTCGATCCCGAACGCGCCGCCGCGCTCACCGCGCAGCTTCTCGAAGGCTGCGACGACGGCGAACTCTACCTCCAATACACCGCGCGCGAGGCGCTGGCGTTCGACGACGGACGGCTCAAGACCGCCGACTACGCGCGCGATTCGGGCTTCGGGCTGCGCGGCGTCTCGGGCGAGATGACCGGCTTCGCGCACGCCAACGAGATCGGCGAGGCAGCGATCCGCCGCGCGGGCGAGACGCTGCAACTGCTCGACCCAGCCAAAGGTGCGCGCGCCGAGCCGCCGCAGCGCAGCAACCGCTACCTCTACACCGCCGACAACCCGCTCGACGCGGTGCCCTTCGCGCGCAAGGTCGCGCTGCTCGAGGCGATCGACGCCGCCGCCCGCGCGCGCGATTCGCGCGTGGCGCAAGTGACCGCGAGTCTGCTCGCGAGCTGGAGCGTGATCGAGATCGTGCGCCCCGACGGCTTCGTCGCGACCGACGTGCGCCCGCTGGTGCGGCTCAACGTCTCCGTGGTCGCCGAGGCCAACGGGCGGCGCGAGCGCGGCAGCTTCGGCTTCGGCGGACGCTATCTCTACGACGCCCTGCTCGATTCCGCAGGGTGGAACCGCGCGGTCGACGAGGCGGTGCGGCAGGCGTTGGTCAACCTCGAAAGCGTCGATGCGCCGGCGGGCGAGATGCCGGTGCTGCTCGGCCCCGGCTGGCCCGGGGTGCTGCTGCACGAGGCGGTCGGCCACGGGCTCGAGGGCGATTTCAACCGCAAGGGCACGAGCGCGTTCTCGGGCCGGATCGGCGAGCGCGTCGCCGCGCCGGGCGTGACGGTGGTCGATGACGGCGCGATCGCGCACCGGCGCGGGTCGCTGTCGATCGACGACGAGGGCACGCCCACGCGCGAGACCGTGCTGATCGAGGACGGGGTGCTCAAGGGCTACATGCAGGATCGGATGAACGCGCGGCTGATGGGCGTCGAGGCGACCGGCAACGGGCGCCGCGAGAGCTTCGCGCACGCGCCGATGCCGCGCATGACCAACACCTTCATGCGCGCTGGCAGCGACGATCCCGCCGAACTGCTCGGACGGATGAAGAAGGGTATCTACGCCACGAGCTTCGGCGGCGGACAGGTCGACATCGTATCCGGCAAATTCGTGTTCTCGTGTACCGAAGCCTACCTGGTCGAGGATGGCAAGCTGGGCGCGCCGATCAAGGGCGCGACGCTGATCGGCGATGGCCCCACCGTTCTCACCCGCGTCTCTGGCATCGGCCACGACATGGCGCTCGACGAGGGCATCGGGATGTGCGGCAAGGGCGGCCAGTCGGTCCCCGCCGGCGTGGGCCAGCCGACGCTTCTCATCGACCGACTGACGGTAGGCGGAACAGCGTGAAAATCGACGGACCGTGCTTCGCTCAGGCCCTATTCAGACGGATATGGTAGAGAACAAATATGCAACACCGCCACCCCGTCCGACTCGCAACCGCCGCCGCAACGCTCGCGCTGTGTGCGCCTCTGGGCGCCGCCGCCGACGAGCCGAGCAGGGGCGAACGCGAACTCGCCGAAATCCTCGAAGGACGCGTGGCCGGCGAGCCGGTCGACTGCCTGAACGACGCCGAGAGCGACCGCATGCAGGTGGTCGACGGCACCGCCTTCGTCTTCCGCCACGGCCGCACGATCTACGTCAACCGGCCGCGCGGCGCCGAAATACTCGACGACAACGACCTGCCGGTGTTCCACCAGTTCAGTTCGCGGCTCTGCCGGCTCGACCAGGTCGAACTGCGTGACCGCATCAGCGCCATGCCGGGTCCGGTGATAGTGCTCGAGGCGTTTATCCCTTATACCAAGACTGCCGGCGACGATGCCGGCGAAGGAGGCTGACATGAAGACAGCGACCTTTGTATCCGCATTCGCCGCGAGCATGATGCTCGCCGCTCCCGCCGCTGCTCAAGATGCCCAGAGCAAGGGGCAGATGGAGCTCGCCAGGCTGCTCGAAGGCCGCGTCGCGGGCGAGCCCGAGTCGTGCGTGCGGACCTTCCCCAACGTGCCGGTCAGGATCATCGACGAGACCGCGATCGTCGTCGACAGCGGCAGAACGATCTACGTCAACATCCCGCGCGACCCCGAATCTCTCGACGATGGCGACGCTATGAAGATCAGGAAGTTCGGCAGCGGCCTCCGCCTATGCCGGACCGATATCGTCACGACGTTCGACCGCTACGGCGGCTTCTATACCGGCAACATTTTTCTCGGCGACTTCGTCCCTTACACGAAGGTCGAGAGCTAGAGTCCGAGATTCACGAATGACCGCCGCCCGGCGCCGCTGGGCGGCGGAATTGCTGTATGTCTGGTTTCATGCGCTCGGTCCCTCAGACTGGTTCGGCGGCGCGCCGGAGGTCGATGCGCTGCTGCGGCGCCGCTTCGAACGCGACTGGCGCGCGCTGAAATCTCGCCCGGCGGGCGACTTTCTCGACGAGCCGCCGACTGCGCAGGCGGCGGTGTTGCTGTTCGACCAAGTCCCGCGCAATCTGTTTCGCGGCGATCCGCGCGCCTTCGCGACCGATCGGCTCGCGCGCAGCATCGCCACAGGCATGATCGCGCGCGGATGGGATATGCGCCTGTCGGCGCGCGAACGGGCCTTCGTCGGCATGCCGCTGATGCACAGCGAGCATATCGCGGACCAGCGCGCGTCGCTCGCCTTCTTCGCGAACGAACCCGGCAACCGTGCCTTCGCGCGCAGCCATCATCGCATGATCGCGCGCTTCGGTCGCTTCCCGCATCGCAATCGCGCGCTCGGGCGCACATCGACCCCCGCCGAAGAGCAGGCGATCGCTGCCGGATTCGCGTGGTAGTGGCGGTCGGACGCTAGGCGGCGCGCAACGCGTCCATCCGGTCGATGGTCTCGCCCGCCTCGCGCATGATCCGGTCGATCAGTTCCTTGCAGCTCGGGATGTCGTAGACGAGCCCGGCGACCATGCCGCAGCTCCACGCGCCGCGATCCATCTCGCCCTGGCGCATGATCGAGGGATAGACCCCCGCGACCTCCTCGATGATATCCTCGAACTTGAGGTTTGCGCCCAGCGCGCGCTCCTTCTCCAGCAGGCGCTCGACCGCATCGTTGGTCAGCACGCGCTCGGTGTTGCGCAAGGGGCGCATGACGAGCCGCGTGTCGAGCTCGCTCGCGGCGAGGATCGCCTGCTTGACGTTGTCGTGCACCGGCGCCTCCTTCGTCGCGATGAAGCGCGTGCCCATGTTCATGCCCGCGGCGCCGAACGCGAGGCTGGCGACGAGGCTGCGCCCGTCGGCCATGCCGCCCGAGGAGACGAACGGAATCTCGAGCTCGTCCGCCGCGCGCGGCAGGAGAATGAAGTTGGGCACGTCGTCCTCGCCCGGATGCCCGCCGCACTCGAACCCGTCGACCGAGACCGCGTCGCACCCGATCGACTGCGCCTTCAGCGCGTGCCGCACGCTGGTGCACTTGTGGATCACCTTTATCCCGGCATCCTTGAGGTAGGGCAGCACTTGTTGCGGGTTGTTGCCCGCGGTCTCGACCGCCTTGACCCCGCCTTGGACGATCGCGCGGATGTAACCGGGATAATCGGGCGCGTTCACGGTAGGCAGGAAGGTCAGATTCACCCCGAACGGCCTGTCGGTCATGTCCCGGCAGCGGGCGATCTCGTTCGCGAGATCGGCAGGCGTCTTCTGCGTCAGCCCGGTTATGATTCCCAGTCCGCCCGCATTCGAAACGGCGGCCGCCATCTCGGCGAACCCGACATAGTGCATCCCGCCCTGGACGATCGGATGCTCGATGCCGAACATCTCGGTGATCGCAGTCTTCATGATGGCCCGTCTCCCCGTCGAATTGCGTTTTGCAACGAGTGTCGGATTCCACTGCCCGGCGCAACCGCCAACGTCGAGCTTGCGATTTCGTATTTTCCTAATTAGGAAATTATCTATGGAAAAGGCGTTCAAGGCTCTCGCATCGACTCCGCGCCGGCGCATTCTCAACCATCTCGCGGGCGGGCCGATGACCGTGGGCGAGATCGCGGCGAAATTCGACATGGCGATGCCCTCGATCTCGAAGCACATCGCGGTGCTGCATGATGCGGGGCTGCTCCACCGGCAGAAGCGCGGGCAGGAGGTGATCTATTCGATCGCCGCCGACAATCTCGCCAACAACCTCTACTCGTTCCTCACCCCCTTCTGCCCAGAGGCAAGGGCCCTTGGCTCCGAGCGCAGGGTGCAACCCACGGAGAACGAGGGATGAGCTCAGTCGGGGGCGAAGCCGTCGGCGAGGAGCAGGCGGAGATGGGGCGATGAGTTTCGTCGATTCCGAGTTCGCCGCGAGAGGCCCTTCGGTTTCGCGGTTCTACCTGGCCGGACTCGCGGCATCGTTCATCGTCTTCTTCGCCTGCCTCGTTATCTTTTCGGGCGTCGCGCTGTTCGGGAAATCGGGTTCTCCGGCGGTGGCAGTGGGCATCCTCCTGGCAGGCGGATTCTGGGGCGTCCTTCTGACCGGCCTCCTCGCCTTCCTGATCATCGCACCGATCGGCACCGCGATCGGCCTCGCGCTCGCGCGCTTCGCCCCGCCGGGATACTGGCAGGGGCCGGCCAACGGCGCGCTCGTCGCGACGCTCGTCATTGGCTCCTACGTGCTGGCGGCCTCCCCCGAAGAAACATGGCCGGGCATGGCCGGCGCGGCCATAGCGGCCGGGTTCGTCGCCATCGGTGCGGCGGCCGGGTGGATGGCCCAGCGCTGGTTCCTGCGGTGGCCCGACCCGTCGGCCGACGCCGAGCCGGACTAGCGCATCAACTGCCCGCGGATCGCGCCGTTCGGGTACTGCGCGGTGTGGACGTTGACGTAGAAGTCCTGCGGATTGTCCTCGATCCGGTCCTGCGTCCATTCCGAGCCGTCGGTGCAACCCTGGTAGTCGCCCTCGTTGGACGCCTTCAGCGGGAACACCGGCGGGCCGTTCACCCCGCGCGCGCCGCGGTGGATGTGCGCCGCGGTGATCGGGCCGATGCCGCGGATGTCGTTGAGATCCCAGCAGACCTGCCCGAACTCGTCGGAGATCGATATTTCCGCACTGCCCGCGCCGTCGGGATCGCCCCCACCGACTTCCTGCGCGCCGGTGAGCGTGGCGCGGTAGGTCGCGGCGGTTTCCTCCGCGACCGTTTCTTCCATCGTCGCGCATGCGGCGAGCGTGGCGACGCCCCCAAGCGCGCCAGCGACAGCGATCAAGCGTGCCCTGTTCATGATTACCTCTCCATTTCGTTGCCTGGTGGCCGCGCAAAGCTGGGGTCCACCTGCCCCGAGGAACGGTCGGGCGCGACGATCGTTTCCGCGCGCTCTTGCCGCGAAGGATCAGGCGGGCTTCAGACCTCTGCCCGTAAGGCGGTGGCGCAGCGCCATCAGCAGGCCGAACACCGGTCCGAGCCAGCAGAACACCGCCCACGGCGCGTAGGCGAGCGTAGCGACGCCGAGCGTCGAGGCCATGAAGAGCGCGGAGACGGTCCACGGCATCAGCGGCTCCGTGATCGTCACCGAGTCGGCCAGCGCTCGGCCGAGATTTTCCGGCGCTAGGCCCCGCTCGGCGTAGGAGGGGCGGAAGAGGCCGCCGACGACGAGCGAGGTGACGCCGCCGTGGCTGGTCATGCCGACCATCGTCACGCCTGCCGCCATCGTCGCGGCGACGAGGCCGAACGCGCCGCGCACCGCGCCGAGCAGCCGCGAGAGCAGTGCGTCGAGCGCGCCCGAAACCTCCATCGCGGCCGCGAGCAAAAAAGCGGCGAGGATATAGATCAGCGTCGGTGCCATCGCGACCATTCCGCCGCGCTCGACAAGACCGGCGAGCCGATCGCTCGCCGCGAAGCCGGGTGCGGCCTGGTCGAGCGCGAAGCCGCCGACGAAGGCGTGAACCCCCGCCGTGGCCGGAAAGCCGTTGACCGCCACACCCACAACCAGAGCGACCAGGGCAGAGCCGACGATCACCGGGGCCGGCGGATAGCGCAGCGCGATTCCCGCCAGCGCCACGACCAGCGGCAGCGCTGCCCACCAGCCGGGCGCGAACAGCGTGACGAGCTCGGCACGGACCGCAACGGCCGGACCCGCGCCCGCGAGCGGCGCGCCGGGCGTGAGGAAGGCGAACACCACGAGCGCGATCAGCGCAGGCGGCAGGCTGGTCGGCAGCATGTGGCGGATATGCGCGTAGAGTTCGGCCCCGGCGCCAATCGCGGTGATGTTGGTCATGTCGGAGATCGGCGAGAGCTTGTCGCCGAAATAAGCGCCCGAGACGACCGCGCCCGCGACCGGCGCGAGCGGCAGCCCCATCGCCTCGGCCGCGCCCATCACCGCCACGCCGATCGTCCCCGCCGAACCCCACGAGGTGCCGGAGATCACCGACATCAGCGCGGTCGCGAGAAACGCGGTGAGCGCCATCCATTGCGGGCTGACGAGGTCGATCCCGAGCACCACCAGCAGCGGGATCGTGCCCGCGAACATCCAGCTTCCGAGCAGCGCGCCGATGGCGACCAGGATCAGAACCGCCGGCAGCGCATCGGCGAGCAGGCGCCCGGCCGCCGCCTGGACCTCCGCCCAGCCGTGGCCGCGTCGCCGGGTGATCGCCGTGGCGACCGCGGCGGCAAGCAGGAGCGCGAGCAGCAACGGCTCGCCGCCGAAGCCGAACGCCATCGCTCCGCCCACGATGCCTGCGAAAAGCGTCGCGATCGGGGCAATCGCGAGGGCGAGCGGAAGCGGCCGCGGCGGAGCTTCGGTCTCGCTCATGCGAGCGCCTGCTCGAGATCGGCGATCAATGCGTCGGCGCCCTCGAGCCCTACGGAAAGGCGTAACAGCGTGCGCGGCATCCGCGCGCCGTGATTTGGGCCCGGGTCGCGCCGGTGCGCGCTGCTGACGAGGCTTTCCACCCCGCCCCAGCTGATGGCCTTGCCGAACAGTTGCAGCCGGTTGCCGACCGCAATCGCCGCGGCGTGATCCGGCAGGTCGAACTCGGCCGAAAACAGCCCCGAGTGCCCGCGCATCTGGCGCGCGAACAGCGCGGCTTGCGCGCCCTCGGCCAGCGCGGGGTGGAACACGCGGCGCACTTTCGGATGGTCGGCGAGCCAGCGCGCCACTGCCAGCGCATCGGCCTGCTGTTGCGCCAGCCGCGCGGGCAGCGTCATCAGCCCGCGCAGCAGCAGCCAGGCGTCGAACGGCGCCATCGCCGCGCCCATCAGCATGTAGCCCTTGCGGAACACCGCCTCGACCAGCTCGCGCGAGCCCGCGAGCGCGCCGCCCAGCGTGTCCGAGTGCCCACCGACGTACTTGGTCAGCGAATGGAGCGCGAGGTCGCAGCCTAGCGCAAGCGGCTTCTGCAGCAGCGGGGTAGCGACGGTGTTGTCGATCGCGGTGAGCACGCCGCGCGCCTTCGCCAGCGCGCAGATATCCTCGACCGGCAGCAGCCCGAAGCGCATCGAGCCCGGGCTTTCGAAGTAGATCAGCCGGGTCGCGGGGGTCAGCGCGGCTTCGATCCCCGCGATGTCGGTTGCGAAGCAGCGGCTGTGCGCGACGCCGTACGCCTCGAGCCGCTGGGCGAACTCGATCGTCGGCCCGTAGATATCGCCGCAGAACAGCACGTGGTCGCCTTGCCCCAGCAGCGCGAACAGCGTGGCCGAAATCGCGCCCATGCCGCTGGCGAAGCACTTGGCGGCCTCGGCGCGCTCGAGCGCCGCCAGCGCGGTCTCCAGCTCGCGCGCCGTGGGGTTGGTGCCGCGCGAATAGACGCTCACCTCGTGCTCGCGCTCCTGCGCGGCGAACAGCTCTTCCAGCGTCTCGAAGCGGAACAGCGAAGCCTGCACGATCGGCGGCATCACTGGCCCCGCGGCATGGCCGGCGCGCAGGCAGATGTGGACGTCGGCAGGGTCGAAGGCTTTATGAGGCATTCTCACCAGAACGTTTCGACCGGGTAGCGTCGGATTTTGGCATCGGATGTGATCAGTGTCAGCCCGGCCAGCCGCGCGTGCGCAATCAACATCCTGTCCATGGGATCGCGGTGGATGACCGGAAGTTTCTCAACGTCGGCCCAGACGCCAGCGGGCAAGTCGAGCAGCGCAAATCCCAGAGCGGATCGCAATGAATCGATCGTCTCGGGAGCGGCGACCTTTCCCCGGTGGCGCAGGTCGGAATATTCCCAAGCCACCACTGCGCTTACGAACAGGGAATTCTCCGGCGCGACGATGGCGCTGGCCACCTTGCGCTTGAGACGACGATCCTCGGCCTGAAACCAGATCAGAATCTGCGTATCAAGGAGGAGGCGGATGGCCGAATTTCCTCTCGAAGCGGCGGTCGAGATATTCATCGACCGATTCGTCGGGTATGGTCAGCTCCTCTTCGGAAAACTTTCCCTTGTGCTTGCCAAGCATCGCCAAGCGACTGGCGCGAATGGCTTCGCGCTCTAGATTGAGCGCCTCGGTCTCGGGCACCAATCGCGCTACCGGTCGTCCAGCCTTGCTGAGGACGACTTCCTCGCCCCGCAGTGCCGCTGCGATCAGCTCGGACAGCCGTGTCTTCGCTTCGCCAATGTTGACTTGGATCGTCACGCAGCGACTATCGCTTGGCCAAGCGACTTGGTCAAGCTCGTGCTTGCGGCTCCGTGCGTCGCCGAGCGAACCGGCCGCGCCCGTCCGCCGGACGGTCGCGAGTCGCGGCTCACTCCCACTCGATCGTCCCGGGCGGCTTGCTCGTATAGTCGTAGACCACGCGGTTCACGCCCTTGACCTCGTTGACGATGCGCGTGGCCACATTGGTCAGGAACGCGGCGTCGAACGGGTAGACGTCGGCGGTCATGCCGTCGGTGCTGGTCACCGCACGCAAGCCGCAGACGCTGTCGTAGGTGCGGCTGTCGCCCATCACGCCGACCGTCTTGACCGGCAGCAGCACCGCAAAGGCCTGCCAGATCGCGTCGTAGAGGCCCGCGCTGCGGATTTCCTCGAGGTAGATCGCGTCGGCCTTGCGCAGGATGTCGCAGCGTTCCCTGGTCACTTCGCCGGGAATGCGGATCGCGAGGCCGGGGCCGGGGAAAGGGTGGCGGCCGACGAACACCTCGGGCAGCCCCAGCTCGCGGCCCAACTCGCGGACCTCGTCCTTGAACAGCTCGCGCAGGGGTTCGACCAGCTGCATGTTCATCCGCTCGGGCAGTCCGCCGACGTTGTGGTGGCTCTTGATCGTGACCGACGGCCCGCCGGTGAACGAGACGCTCTCGATCACGTCGGGGTAGAGCGTGCCTTGCGCGAGGAAGTCCGCGCCGCCGATCGCCTTGGCCTCGGCCTCGAACAAGTCGATGAACGCCTTGCCGATGAACTTGCGCTTTTTTTCCGGATCGGTCTCGCCCTTGAGCCCGCCGAGGAACATCTCCTCGGCCTCCACGTGGACCAGCGCGATGTTGTAGTGGTCGCGGAACAGGGTGACGACCTGCTCGGCCTCGTTCATCCGCATCAGCCCGTGGTCGACGAAAACGCAGGTCAGCTGCTCGCCGATCGCCTCGTGGATCAGCACCGCGGCGACCGCGCTGTCGACACCGCCCGACAGGCCGCAGATGACCTTGCCGCTCCCCACTTGCGCGCGGATTTCCTCGATCTTGGTCTTGCGGAACTCGGCCATCGTCCAGTCGCCCGCGAGCCCGCAAACGTGGCGCACGAAGTTGGCGAGCAGCTTCGCCCCGTCGGGCGTATGGACCACCTCGGGGTGGAACTGCGTGCCGTAGAACTTGCGGCTCTCGTCGGCGATCACCGCGAAGGGTGCGCCATCGCTGGTGGCGACGATCTCGAACCCGTCGGCGAAGCGGGTGACCTTGTCGCCATGGCTCATCCACACCTGATGGCGTTCGCCGACCTGCCACAGCCCGTCGAACAGCGCGCACGGCCTGGTCACGGTGAGGTAGGCGCGGCCGAACTCGCCCCCTTCGCCCGTTTCGTGCCCCGGGCGGACCTCGCCGCCGAGCTGGTGGGTCATGACTTGCTGGCCGTAGCAGATGCCGAGGATCGGCACGCCCGCATCGAACAGCATCGCGGGTGCGCGCGGACTGCCTTCCTCGGGGACCCCGGCGGGCGAGCCCGAGAGGATGATGCCCTTGGGCTGGAGGCGCGCGAACGCCTCTTCGGCCTGGGTGAAGGGGGCGATCTCCGAATAGACCCCGGCCTCGCGCACGCGGCGTGCGATCAGCTGGGTCACCTGACTGCCGAAATCGACGATGAGGATGGAATCGGGCCGGGAATCGGGCGAGTGCTGCGGGTCCATGCGCCCCGTTAGAAGCTAGGCGCGTCGCCTGTCCAGCCGATCACTGCGGTTGTCCGGCGCGCCCTTATGCCTATGGTACGGTTCACCATATGAGGGAGAAGCTCCGATCGCAGATCGCACCGGCGCACAGGCCGAGAACCAGCACGTCATCCGTTTCCCGCGCGAGAGCAGCCGCGAGCTGCAGCAGAACCAGTCGTTCTTCTTCCTGATCGAAGACGGCGAGGACAAGCGGATCAAGTTCCACGACTATGCCGCGATCTACGACCGGCCGGGTCTCTACGAGCAGCTGTTCTACGAGCGGCTGCGCTGCACCAGTCCGCGAGTGGTCGTGTCGCGACTCGCCGGCGCGGTGCGCCATGCGGGGGAGATGGTCGAGCCGCTGCGGGTGCTGGATCTCGGCGCGGGCAACGGGATCGTCTCCGACGAGCTGAAGCAACACGGGGTCGCGCGGCTGGTCGGGCTCGACATCATCGACAGTGCGCGCGAAGCCGCGCTGCGCGACCGGCCGGCGGGCTACGACGAATACTTGGTCGCCGACATGACCGCCCCGGATGCCGCGACGCGGAAAGCACTGACCGATTGGAAGCTCGACGCACTGACCTGCGTCGCCGCGCTGGGCTTCGACGATATTCCGGCGGCCGCCTTCGTCACCGCAATGGAAGCGATCGCGGACGATGGCTGGCTGGCGTTCAACATCAAAACCGATTTCCTCCGCATGGCGGAACGGGGCGGATTCGCGGCACTGGTCAAAACCCTGCTCGACCGCGACCTCGTCGAACTTCACCTGCTCGAACGCTACCGCCACCGGCTGTCGATCGACGGCGAATGGCTCGAATACTTCGTACTCGTGGCGAAGAAGCGCGGCCCGCTGCCGCACGAGGTTCTGGAGCGGTTCGCCGCCCGGGGCACGCAAGCCGGCGTTGCGTGATCGGGCGAACATCGATGCTGCGTGTTTTGCATCTATCGCGCCCGTTTCGCCGGGGCACGGGAACGGCTCGACGATAATGGTTGCGTATTTTGCAACTCATCTGGCAGTTTTCTCATTTGTGAAAAGCCACGCGAAAGATTATTTCACTCCTCGTCCGGGCGGAAGGGGCTCCTCTCTCCCCCCCTCCCCTTCCCCCGGCCCCTAACAGGAGACGCGTCATGCGCACGACGGCAACGCACTTCCTGGCTTTCCTGGTGGCCACTTCGATAAGCGGCCTGATGCTCGGCGCAGCAATCGCCTGAGCTCTGCCAGGAACGGCAGCGACCGAGACGCGGCCGCCCCAGTCCTCTCCCCCCCGAACTGGCGGCCGCGTCTCAACCGCGCCCTAGTCGATCCCTCCCATTTGCTCCGCCACGGCGCGAAGGTCGGTCTTCAGCAATTTCCCGATATGGCTGCGCGGCATCTCGTCGATCGCGTGGAGCGCGGCAAGCCGCTGGGTCTTGCCAAGCCGCGCGTTGACCGCGGCGAGCACCGCCTCGATCGATGCATCACCGCCGGTCAGGCGGACGAAGCCGACCGGCGTCTCGCCCCAGCGGCGGCTCGCGACCCCGACCACCGCGGCCTCGGCCACGCCGGGTTCCTTTTCCAGCTCGGCCTCGAGATCGGACGGGAAAATGTTGAACCCGCCCGAGATGATCATGTCCTTCGCGCGGCCGACCAGTTCGACGAAGCCTTCGGCGTCGACCCGGCCGATATCGCCCATGCGCTGCCAGACCTCGCCGGTCGCGGGATCGGTCCAGTAGCCTTCGCGCGTCTTGCCCGGCTGGTTCTTGTAGCCGCTCATCATCGTCTGGCTGCGGCCCACCAGATTGCCCGGCGTGCCCGGGGGCACTTCGTCGTCGGCATCGTCGAGCACCTTGAGCTCGCTGCCCGGCGCGGGCCTGCCTACGGTGTGGAGCTTGTCGGGAAACTCGTGACACGCGAGCAGGCAGACCACGCCGCCCTCGGTCATCGAATAGATTTCGATCAACGCGCCGGGCATCCGCCGCAGGACCTCGCGCTTGAGCTGCGCGGGAAACGGGGCCGAGGTGCAATACTTGATCGCCAGCGCGGACAGGTCGAACGCGTCGAACCGCGGCTCGTCCATCAGCCGCTGGTACTGCACCGGCACGAGCATAGTCGCGGTCGTGCGGTCGGCCTGCGCGCCTTCGAGCCAGCCTGTCGTCGAGAACTTGCCCATCACCCGCACCGTGCCGCCCGCGAGCAGCGGCGCGAGGAAGGCGACCATCGTGGTGTTCGAATAGAGCGGGGTCGAGGCGAGCGCGCGCACCGGCAGCCCGCTTGCGAGATAGGACGCCGCGGTGGCGGCGAACTGGCGCCAGCGCATCCGGTGCGAATGGACGATGCCCTTGGGAACGCCGGTCGTACCGCTCGAATAGATGATGTTGAACGGTTCGCCCGGTTCGGGCTCGAACCGCGCCGCGGTGATTCCCGCGGGCGCCATCCACGTGTCGAGCTCCTCGTCGAGCACGATCCGATCGAGGTGCGGGAGGAAATCGCCGCCCAGTTCGTCGAGCTTCGCCCGGTCGGCGAACAGGTGCCGTGCGCCGCTGTCGCGCGCCATGCCCTCGAGCTGTTCGCGGCTCGCGCTGGTGGTCAGCGGAGCGGCCACCCCGCCCGCGCGCACCGCGGCGAGGAATACCAGCGCGTAGTTCACGCTCGACATGCCGAGGATCGCGACCGATTGCCCGCGTTCGAGCCCGGTCTGCTGGAGCTTCGCGGCGATCCGTTCGATACGGTCGCCGAGTTCGCCCCAGGCAAGTTCGCTCCGTTCGTCGCGCACTGCAGGCTTCTCCGGCTGCCATGCGGCCCAGGCGGCGAGGACGGCCGGGAAGGAGCCATAGGGATCGACGAGAGCGGCGGCGGGGTCTGTGATCGGCATACCGCCCGTTCTATTTAGCGCAGCGCGCTTGTCTAGGCGTCCTAGCCGGTGTCCTTGCGCACGGTCTCGCTCGGCGCGAACGAAACCCGTGCGAGCCGCCAGGTCGGATCGTCACCCATCAGCTCGTCGAGGTCGGGCAGATTCGCAGGCGGATCGATGCCTTCCACCGTCGCGATGATATACCGGCCCGATTCCCGCAGTCGCACATCGCCTTGCGGCCATAGCGCCTCGAGCCGCCCGCGGAGCCGCTCCGCCTCGGGCGCGATATCGGAGTTGTCGAGCTTGCGCGGTGCGCCATCGAGCAGTTCGGCCGCGGCGATGCCCATGTTCGTCAATCCGTCGCGCAGGATCGAAAAGGCGATGAACAGCGCCGCGCCACTGTCCGCCCACCAGTAGCCGAAATAGATACCGAGAATCCCGACGATGCCCGCAAGGCCGGTCTGCCAGTCGGCCTTCTGCATCAGCGCATCGGTGTGGAGCACCTTGTCGCGCAGCCTTTCTGCCACCGGCAGCTTCTTGCGCCCGAGAATCATCGGCACGACCACCGACCAGGCGAGCGCCGCGATCATCAGCCAGCCGAGCCAGATCGACTGGCCGAACAACACCACCGGCGCGACCGTGGGATGCTCGCCCATGAGCAGCGTCATCGCGCTCTCGTACATCAGGAAGCCGCCCACCGAAGTGAGCGCGACTGCGGCGACGAGGAATGCGAGGCTGTTCACCCGCACGAAGCCGAACGGATATTTCTCGGTCGGATCGCGCGGTTCGAACCGCGCGGCGATCAGGAAGGTCACCGCAGGCACCAGGCTGAGCACGTCCTCGAACAGCGCCGAGCGCATCGCCTGGCTCTGCCCCATCGTGAGGAACATCACCGCGACGACGCTCGCCATCCATCCCAGCGTCAACCATTCGAGCCGTTTGGCGCGGGCGAAATCGTCGCGGATCGGTTCGGGCAGGCGGTTCATCGCGCGGCTTCCTCGACCAGCATGATCCAGCCGTTCTCACCGTTGCGGAAGACGAAGCGCGGTGCCCGCTCGTCCTCGGGCACATCGTCGCGGCGCCCCAGGGGGCTGCCGAAATGAACATGCGTCGCCCAGGGAGAGGCCATCGCGAAACGCCCGTAAACGAGATCGACTTTCCCTTTCTCCAGATCGTCGAGCAACTTCTCGCCATGGCCGCCGACCCGCACGATCCGCGCATCCAGCCGGGCGGCGATTTCATCGAGCACGGCTTCGGCGCGCGGCGAGGGCTGCACGCCATCGATCGCGCCGAGCACGATCCGGTGGGTGCGCTGCACGCGCTCGGTTGTCTCCGCGGGATCGCGCGGCAGGTCGGCGCAGGCAGTCAGCGCCAGCGCCGGGGCGATGAGCAGCGCTCCTCGAATTGCGGGCAGGTGCCTTCTCCGACCAATTGCGTCGCTTGCCAAACGCCGCCGCGCAGGCCCCCGTTCCCGCGCGAAATCAGGGCGCACCTGCCTGTGGATGGAAAGCACGCTATCGCCTTCCGAAATCGGCCCTTCGTGCCTATATGATGGCCATGGACGAGACCCCCGAGAACACCCCGCCCGAAGCGGCGAAGAGCAATGGCTACGGAGCCGATTCGATCAAGGTCCTCAAGGGCCTCGACGCGGTGCGCAAGCGCCCCGGCATGTACATCGGCGATACCGACGACGGATCGGGCCTCCATCACATGGTGTTCGAGGTATCGGACAACGCGATCGACGAGGCGCTGGCGGGGCACTGCGACCTGGTGCTGATCGAGCTCAATGCCGACGGCTCGGTCTCGGTCGAGGACAACGGGCGCGGCATCCCGGTCGACCTGCACAAGGAAGAGGGCGTTTCCGCCGCCGAGGTCATCATGACCCAGCTCCACGCGGGCGGGAAGTTCGAGAACACCAGCGACGACAACGCCTACAAGGTCTCGGGCGGCCTCCACGGCGTCGGCGTCTCCGTGGTCAACGCGCTCTCCGAATGGCTCGAGCTGACCGTATGGCGCGACGGCAAGGAACACTGGATGCGGTTCGAGGGCGGCAACGCCGTCTCGCCGCTCGAGGTGAAGGGCGATGCGCCCAAGGTCGAAGGCAACGCCGACGAGAACGGCTTCAAGAAGGGCACGCGCGTGACCTTCAAGGCGTCGGAGGAGACCTTCAAGAACGTCGTCGAGTTCGATTTCGAGAAGCTCGAGCACCGCTACCGCGAGCTCGCCTTCCTCAATTCGGGCGTGCGCATCCTGCTGCGCGACCTGCGGCACGAGGAGCCTGCCGAGCACGACCTGTTCTACGAGGGCGGGATCGGCGCGTTCGTGAAGTATCTCGACCGAAACAAGGCGGCGATCCTGCCCGAGCCGATCGCGATCAGCGCGGAGAAGGACGGCATCGGCATCGACGTCGCGCTCGAATGGAACGATTCGTACTACGAGAACGTGCTCACCTTCACCAACAACATCCCCCAGCGCGATGGCGGCACGCACCTCGCCGCGTTCCGCGCGGCGCTGACCCGCACGCTCAACAACTACGCCAGCGCCTCGGGCCTGATGAAGAAGGAGAAGGTCCAGCTCTCGGGCGAGGACATGCGCGAGGGGCTGACCGCGATCGTCAGCGTCAAGCTGCCCGATCCCAAGTTCTCCAGCCAGACCAAGGACAAGCTGGTCAGCTCCGAAGTCCGCCAGCCCCTGGAATCGCTGATGGGCGACAAGATGACCGAGTGGCTCGAGGAGAATCCCAAGCTCGCCGCCGAGGTGATCCAGAAGATCGTCGACGCCGCCGCAGCGCGCGAGGCGGCGCGCAAGGCGCGCGAGATGAGCCGCAAGGGCGCGATGAGCGTCGCCAGCCTGCCGGGCAAGCTCGCCGACTGTCAAGAGCGCGACCCCGCGAAAAGCGAATTGTTCCTTGTCGAGGGCGACTCCGCAGGCGGCAGTGCCAAGCAGGGCCGCGACCGCAAGACCCAGGCGATCCTGCCGCTCAAGGGCAAGATCCTCAACGTCGAGCGCGCACGGTTCGACCGGATCATCGGGAGCAAGGAAGTCGGCACGCTGATCCAGGCGATGGGCACCGGCATCCGCGACGATTTCAACCTCGAGAAGCTGCGTTATCACAAGATCGTGATCATGACCGACGCCGACGTCGACGGCGCGCATATCCGCACGCTGCTGCTCACTTTCTTCCACCGCCAGATGCCCGAGATCGTCAAGGCCGGGCACCTGTTCATCGCGCAGCCGCCGCTGTTCAAGGTCAACAAGGGCCGCAGCGAAGTCTATCTCAAGGACCAGGCCGCGCTCGACCGCTATCTGGTCGACGCCGGGCTGCAGGGCCGCGTGCTCGAGACCGCGAGCGGGGCGCGCAGCGACGCCGATCTGCGCGCGCTGGTCGAACACGGGCTGCGCCTTCGCAACCTGATCGCCTTCGTCCCGCGCAAGTACGACGCGGCGATCGTCGAGCAGATGGCGCTCGCCGGCGCGCTCGACCCCGCGCTGGATTCCGCGACGCGCGCGCGCGCGCTCGATCTCGCGGCAGAACGGCTCGGCATGGCCGACCCCGAGGCCAGCTGGAGCGCCGAGCTTCGCGCCGATGGCAGCGTGCGCTTCGAGCGCGTGTGGCGCGGCGTGACCGACGTGCACGATATCGAGGCGGCGTTCGTCGGCAGCGCCGAGGCACGCAAGCTCCACCGGCTCGCGAGCGACAACGCCGAAGTCTATGCCCGCCCCGCGCGCTTCGCACGGCTCGGCGTCGAGACCGAAGCGCCCGAGGACGGCGCCGAGGGAGAGGAAACCGAAATCGTGATCTCACCCGATGCGGCGATCACGCGACCGACCGAGCTGCTCGACGCGGTGCTCGCCGCCGGGCGCAAGGGCCTGTCGATCGCGCGCTACAAGGGTTTGGGCGAAATGAACGCCGAGCAACTGTGGGAGACCACGCTCGATCCCGAGAACCGCGTCCTGCTGCAGGTCAAGGTCGAGGACGCCGACGTCACCGACGAGATCTTCACCCGCCTGATGGGCGACGTGGTCGAACCGCGCCGCGAATTCATCCAGGACAATGCGCTGAACGTGGCGAACCTGGATATTTGAGGCGGGCGCTTCGGCCTTGTTTGGTCACGCGATTTCGAGTTGAGTCTTGCGGCCGCGCCGGGCACGGAAAAGCGAGTGTCATTCGCCCGACATCCGTTTCAGCCAAGGGCCGCGTCATGAACCCTCGCAAACTTCTCGCGCTTGCCGCCACGCTCGTGCTCGGCGCTTGCGCCACCGTTCCGGAACCGGCCGAGACGCCGGCGCCGGTCACGCTCAAGATCGTCGGGCTCAACGACTTCCACGGCAATCTCGAGCCGCTGGCGCGCCCGATCAGGCTGACTGGCGAGGACGGTGCCGAGCACGAGGTGCGCGCGGGCGGGGCGGCCTATCTCGCCAGCGCGGTCGCGCAGGCCCGGCAGGGCGGCGATCATTCGCTGGTGATCGCCGCCGGAGACCTGATCGGCGCGAGCCCGCTGGTTTCCTCGCTGTTCCTCGACGAGCCGACTATCGGGGCGATGAACCGCCTCGGGCTCGACTTCAACGCGGTCGGTAACCACGAGTTCGACCGCGGCTGGCGCGAGCTCAAGCGGATGCAGCAGGGTGGCTGCGAAAAGCACGGGATGCGAGAACCCTGTGCGGTCGAGCCCGAGTTCGGCGGCGCGGACTTCGCCTTCCTCGCCGCCAATGTCGTCACCCAGGGGGGCGAGACACTGTTCCCCGGCTCCTCGATCCGCCACTTCGGCAGCGGCGAACGCGCGGTGGCGTTGGGGGTGATCGGGCTGACGCTCGAGGAAACGCCCACGCTCGTCACCCCGAGCGGGGTCGCGGGGCTGACCTTCGGCGACGAAGCCGGGGCGATCAACGCGCTCGTGCCCGAGCTCGAACGGGCGGGCGCCGACGCCATCGTGGTCGCAATCCATCAGGGGCTCGCGCCCGAACCCGGTACCCCGTTCTCGGGCTGCGGTGCGATTGCGGGCCCGTTGCGCGAAGTGCTCGAGCGGCTCGACCCGCGCGTCGACCTCGTAATCTCGGGCCACACCCACCGCAGCTACGTGTGCGATTTCGCCACGGTCGATCCGGCGCGCGGCTTCACCGTCACCAGCGCGGGCTACGGCGGATCGCTGCTGACCGATATCGCGCTGACGATCGACCCTGCGGCGAACACGGTGGCTGGCGTCACCGCGCGCAACGTGGTGGTGCAGAACGCCCCCGCCGAGCCCGGCGCGAGGGCCGATCCTGCGTTCGCGACGTTCCCGCCCGACCCCGAGATCGCCGCCTACGTCGCGCGCTACGCCGCCGCGGCGCACGAGGCCGAATCGCGGCCCGTGGGCAAGATCTCCGGTCCCGCGCCCGATCCCGGCCCGGCGACCGAGGAGACGCAGCTCGGCAATCTGATCGCCGACGCGCAGCTCTTCGCGACGCGCGACGCCGGGGCGCAGATCGCGCTGATGAACAATTCGGGGGTGCGCGCGGCGATCCTCCCGGCCGAGGACGGCACGGTGACCTTCGGCGACATCTACGCTGCGCAGCCCTTCGGCAACACGCTGGTGACCAAGACCTATACCGGCGCGCAACTGCTCGCGCTGCTCGAGCAGCAGTTCGACGACGAAGGCTTCGTGCAGACCTTCTCCGCGTCCGAAGGCTTTGCCATGCGCTACGACATGGCCCGCCCGGCCGGGAGCCGCGTGGTCTCGGCAACACTCGACGGAGTGCCGATCGACCCGGCGGCAAACTACCGCGTGACGATGAACAGCTTCCTGGCCGCGGGCGGGGACAGCTTCACCGTATTCGTCCAAGGAACCGACGTGGTGACCGGCCCGGTCGATCTGGACGCGATGGAAGCCTATCTGCGCGCGGTCGAAATGCGGGAATTGCCCGAGACCGGGCGGGTCACCGACCTCACCGCGCGCTGAAGTGCAGCGTCAGGCGATCCGCAACCCGGCGACCGGCGCAGCGCCGCGCGCTTCGGCCGAGAGGCCATCGAACAGCGTGTCGATGATGGTGGCCAGCTTGTCTTCGGCCAGCCGCTCCTCGATGATCAGCATCATCTGGGGCGACGTGTAGCAGTTCACCATCTGGTTGATCAGCGAGAGGGCGCGGTTGATCCCGAGCCCCGCGAAATACCCTTCCTCCTGCGCCTGGGCGATCAGTTCGGACAAGTAATGGTCGGCGAGGTCGATATAGCCGCGCACGTTCTCGAACTTGTCGGTCCCGATCTCGCAATAGACCGCGAACACGGCCGGATCCTTGTGGAACCGCGCGCGCTCGCGGATGAAACGGCGGGCGAAGAATTCGTAGAACTTGCGCCGGACCGGCAGCCCGGAGGCCACGACCTCCTCCATGATCGCGATGTCGGGCGCGTACCATTGCTCGAGGATCGCATCGAACAGGTCGTCCTCGGTCGGGAAGATCGCGTCGATCCGGGCACGCGGGATTCGCGCGTCCTTGGCGAGCGCGGCGCGGGTGATATTCTCACCGGTTCGCTCGATCGCGCGCATCGCCAGTTCGACGAGTTGCGCGCGTTCGCTGTCGTTGTCCGCTTTGCCAGGCGAAATCATGTCCCTCGGTCCGTTCGCTCGATTTCGGGCAATCTAGCGATGGCTTGGGGACGATTAAAGACCCGCGATGCGGCGAATTCCCGCCCGGCGCGCTACTCTGCGGGAATGTCGGCCTGGTTGCCGTCGGTCGGTGTGGCGTCGCTCCGCCGCCAGGTGGTTTCCTCGCTGCGCTCGCCGTCGGCGGGGGCGTCTGCCGAGGGCAGCCGGTAGAGGACGTTTTGGGCCACCGCATAGGCCTGCGTTTCACCGGCGCGCTCGATCAGGATGCGGTCGTTCTCGGGACCCCAAGTGAAGCTCCCGCTCGTCTCGGTCCCGTCGGGCGCGCGCCAGGTGTAGCTGTCCTCGCGCAGCACGATCGTGCTGACCTCACCGTTCGCGTTGTGCAACTCGTAGGTGCCGGCGTAGTCGACCGTGGTCCGCGCGTTGAGCGGGACCTCGGGATACTCCACCGGGACTTTCGGCAGAGTCACGTCGGGCGGCGTCTCGACCTCGGCGGGGGTGTCGACCACACGGTCGTCGACCTCGGTTGTGTCGCCGCAGGCGGCGAGTCCGAGAGCGAGGGGTGCTGCGAATGCCAGGCGGGCGGGAATGGTCATGGAATCGCTCCTCCGGTTGGGGGTTCGTCTATCCAATGCGCGACCTCGGCAGCGGTTTCGCGAAAGTCCGGCGGATGGCGGGGCTGGCGCCGCGATCGGGTCGAGACCCCGGCCTCGGCCTCGGCTGCGAGGCAGGTCAGCATACGATGTCGACAAGCCGGGCCGCGCTGTCCCGTTCGACGCCGCGGGGTTGGAGGGGTTCGCCAGCTTCCCGCACCCGGCTTCAGCCAGACCGGGATCGATAGCCGCCGGCCGCTCGCGCGCCAGCGCGAGCACCACGAGCAAGCTAATCGGAGTAGGCGTCCACGAAGGGTTGGAGAAACTTCCGATAGGGCGCGGCCGCGCCGAGCCCTTTCCTGTTGATCGGTTCGCGAACCTGCGTGACGCTCGCAGTGGTGACGGCGCGCGCGGTCTCGTGCGGCCGGACCATCGAGAGTTCGAAGGGCAGACCGCAATGATCCGCGATTCGCTCGATCTGTCGCTCGGGCTGCTCGACCAGGGCGCGATATTCGACGGTCAGGATGCGGTCGCCGAGCACGCCGCTCCAGTGACGGTGCAAGGCATCCTCCAGCTGGAAGTGCTCGGCGATGGCCTCGAGTGAAAAGCTCCAGTTGACCCCGCGCGCGAACCAGGTCCGAAACGCCGACCACGCACAATCGAGCGGATCGCGCCGTACCCAGATAATCGGCGCATGGGGATAGAGAATCGCGATCAAACCCATTTGGCGGCTCGCGCTCAAGGTCTTGTCGACGACGCGGCCATTCCCCGGAAATCTTTCGGACAGCAGATGATCGTGGAGATCGCGCAGCGCCTCTACGCTTCCCCCGGTCTGCACGTATTGCTCGATGCGTGCGGGGCTCGTTCCGCGGATGTCCTGTTCGACCAGCCGCAGCAATCCCAGTTCGTCGCCGCCATCCACTTCCGAATGACTCGCCAGGATCTGTTCGACCAGTGTCGTGCCGGACCGGGGCAGGCCAGCAACGAAGATCGGGCGGCCCGTTCCCGAGCGCTCTTCCGGTCGGGCGGCGTGCTCGATTGCTTCGCTCGTCCAGTCCGATCTCACCGTATCGGCGTCCCGCCTGTCGGTCCGGGCGTCATAGGGCCGGAACTCGCCGGCGAGCTTTGCGCCCGCTTCGAACTTTGCGAATGCGGCAGGGGGATCGCCGCGTGCAGCATGCAGATTCCCCAGCGCATAGCAATACGCCGCCCGTTCCGGCGCCGGCGCGGCTTGCATCGCGGGTTCGGCAGCGAGCGCGGCCTTCGCATCGCTCTCGTCCGGGCCGACCTTCATCAGCGCCAGCCATATCTGCCCGGAGTGGGGATTGGCGTGCGCCGCGCGGCGCAAATGCGCGCGGGCCTCATCGAGCCGGCCGAGATTTGTGGCGATGGTTCCGTGCAGATAGGCGTTGCTCGCGACATCGGGAACATCGGGCCCGATCGCGTGGAGGAGTTGCTCGGCCCGCCCGAGCTGGCCGACCTGCGCGCCCAGCGCCGCCTGTTCGTACCGCACGTGCGGATCGTTGCCCGACTGTTCGACCCAAACCTCCATTGCAGACTGCGCGAGCGTGAGTTCGCCGTTGTGGAGGAGCGCGCCGACAATCGCCTTCCATTGCTTGCCGAGTTCGGCCCGCCCTTCGATCAGGCGGCGACAAGCATCGTTGACCGCCGCCCGCTTGCGCGCGCGCAAGGCGGACTGCAGCGAACCGATTGCCTCCAGCGCAGCTTGTTGGTGCATGTCTTTTCTCAGCCGAACAAAAAAGGGCGGGGTGTTGCCCCGCCCTTTTCTGTAGTTCGACTTGACCGCGCTTAGTAGCGGATGCCGATCTGGAACCGGAAGTACCGCGGCGTCTGGTAGGTGACCGGATCCATGTATTGCGGATTCGGATTGCCGGCATCGTCGGTTCCGAATTCGTTGAGGTCGATGACGGCCTGCTCGTTGAAGACATTGAACGCATCGACGCGGAAGAACCCGTTGAACTCGTCTGTCGGCAACGTGAAAACAGCCGACAGATTGAGCCTGGAGCTCCAGTCGCTTTCGAACACGCTTCCCCGGGGCGTGAGCTGCCTCTGTCCGAGGTTCGGAGCGTCCGGATCGGTGATGACAGTGCCATCCCCGTCCACGTGGCAGTAGTAACCCGCCGCGCCATAGAACTGCGCGAAGAAGTCGACCTCGGCCGGAACGCGGCCGATGCAACCATACTTACGCGGCGAGGTGAGCGAGTAGTTCGCGCCCAAGGTGAACCAATCGGTCAGCGCATAGTTGCCGTAAGCCTTGAAGACATGCGCCCTGTGCGTCGGCAGAAGGCCGTAGGTGCCGTCGACCAGACCGGGCTGGTCGAAGTCCTGCGTGATGCCCGGATCGGCCTGGCCGATATCGGATTTCACCGCACCCTCGTAATTCCCTTCGGTCTCGGACAGCGTGTACGAGCCCGAAAGACCCCATACACCGTCGAATTCGCGATTCACCTTGAGCGTCAGCGCCTTGTATTCGCGTTCCGCCTCTGGATATCCGAGCTGGTCGGCAGTGAAATCCACCGTGCGCAACGTCCCCGCCGGGTCGCCGGGTAGCGTTTCGTTGAGCGTAATCGTCGAATCCACCCCCGGATTGACCAGCACGTACTGGTGGAACCCGGTGTAGATGTCGTCGCAACCGCTTATCCCCTCGGCGTCGCAGTAATCGAGCACGGCTGCGTCGATCGCAACGTCTTCGAGCGCTCGCCCGAGCGTCTCGTACGTACCGTAGAGCTCGACTGTCAGACGCTCGCCGAGGCGCTGCTCGAGCCCGAGAATATACTCGTCGGCATACTGCGGCTGAAGGCTCTGCGAAATGGTCGCGATGGTCGGGGTCACCTCGCCGTCGGAATTGATGCGGCAGTTGCGTACCCCGCTGTCGGGACATGGCGCGGCGCCAGCGAAGCCCACAAGCGGGTCGCCGATGATCGGCAGGCCATTGGATTGGAGACCGTCGAGCTCGAAATAGCGCGTGTAGTCGAGCTCCGCACCTGCAAGGCGCTGGTTGGTATTGGCCGCGATCGGCAGGAAGTACCTGCCGAAGAAGCCGTACGCCTTGGTCCCGCCGTCACCGAACACGTCGAACGTCGCGCCGAGTCTTGGCCCCCACTGATCGCCCGATTCGTAGAACACTTCGCCATTTGCGTTCTTGTTCGTGAAGCGATCGTTACGGATACCCAGGTTGAGCGTCAGCCGGTCGTTGAACAGCGTCCACTGGTCCTGGATGTAGAAGGCTTCGTTGGTGACTTCGAAAACACCGCCGTTGATGAAAGTGCGGCCAGCGACATAATCGGTCCCTTCCGGTGCGAAGGAGTCATCGGCGCCCGCGGTGAAGTACTGGTAGAAGACACCACCGGTGTAGGATGTGCTGACGTCGCTAGTCAGATTCTCGCGATCGTACCCGCCGCGAATATGGTGCGATCCGAACAGGTCGAAGAACAGATCGACGTCGGCGCGATAGAATTCACGCGTATCGAGATTTTCCTCGATCACGACCGTCGGGTTGCCAAAGCGAGAGTCTGTCCGATTGTCCAAGGCGCCGGAAAGCGAATCGTTCGTAGTCCCCGTATTGTCACGATCTTTGCTCTTGCCGTAGGCAGCGGAGAGCGTCAGCCAGTCGGTGAAGTTGCCCGTATAGCGCCCGACGTAATTCTCGCCTCCGAGCCGGAACACCGTGGTATTCGCCAGGTCGAACACCTCATTGGTCTCCGGATCGTAATTGTAATCCCGATCCGTGATTGTGGCGCTGGTGTCGAAGTACGTGAGTTCGAACCGGTGCCCGTCGAGCGGGATCGCGTCGACCTTGAACGCATAAAACGGGCTGTTGTCGTCCCGAATGGTGTAGATTCCAGAGGTATTCGAAGCGAACACATCTTGATTATACCGGAAGTTGTAGAGACCGTAGACGAACAACCGATCCTTGATGATCGGCCCCGACGCATAGAAGTTGGTGTCGATACGCTCGCTGCGGTCGAGTTCATTATCTGCGGTGAACGTGTTCGGCGCTTCCTCGGAAAAGCTCGGCGGCTCGTAGGTTACCAGTGCGCCCACATGATACTCGTTGCTGCCGCTCTTCGTGATCGCGTTCACGAAGCCGCCGGTGGCGCGGCCGAACTCGGCCTGGAAGCCGCCGTTCTTGACCTCGACCGTTTCGTAGAATTCGAACGGCACGGTCGCCGGCGCCAGGAAGGTACGGAAATTGGTGACGTTGAGGCCGTTCACGAAGAACGCGTTCTCCGCGACCGACGCGCCGCCGATCGAAGCGAGATTGCCGAACGCGCTGTCGCCCGCTGTGGTGCCGGGCGCAAGTTGGATGACCGAGGTCAGGTCGCGCGCGACAGGCACGGTGTCGGCGATTTCCCCGATATTGATGACGTCGCCCGTCGTGGTCTCGCCGAAGTCGACGATCTGGCGGCGCCCGGTGACGACAATCGCATTGCTCGCGACGGCGCCGGTCCGCGCGATGGTGAACTGGTTGGCCGAATTGGCGCGGTCGAGCCTGACGCCCGTCTCGGTCAGGGTGTTGAACCCGGGCGCGGTGATCGTGAAGGTGTATACGCCCGCCGGGAGGGAGGGGACTTCGAAAGACCCGGCATCATTAGTCGTGGTCGTGCGCGAAAAGCCCTGCGCGCTGGACGTAACCGTAACCTGGGCGCCGGCGATCGCCGCGCCGGTGGTGTCCTGAACGCGCCCGGTCGCCGTCACATTGGTGAAGTCCTGAGCGGCGGCGGGAGCGGCGGACACGCCGAGCACCGCAACGCCTGCTCCGAGCAACGCCAGCGCCTGCAGCGCCGCGCCCGAACGATAGATTACTTTCGAAACCCTAGATTGCGACCTCATTCCGGCCCCCCTTAATTATCGAAGCGGGCGTCCGACCGGGACGCCCGTACATGTGACACGCGCGCACCTATCCTACGGGACAAGCGCCCCGCTCCAACGCGATGGTGAGCGATGTCTTGAGCCTGAAACAACGGGTTGGAGCGAACAACCCCAACGGACCAGATTTCCTGAAAAGGATATTTTCTGTCGCTTTTGTGCAACATCCCGCGGCCAGATCTGCCGGCACAGCATACCGCCTTCGCGAAGTGGCGGTTTTCTGCGGAGATTTCAGGATTGTGGAGCGGGTAGCGGGAATCGAACCCGCATAGCCAGCTTGGAAGGCTGGAGCTTTACCACTAAGCTATACCCGCCCGCTCGAGCGACCCGTTGCCACCATTGGCGCACTTTCGTCAATATCGGGTTGCGTCAGCCCCCATATTGTGGCCCCGCGGCAGGCTTACCTTGCCCCTTCCCAAGCAAATCCGTTTTGCCCTGCGCGGCCCATCGGCTAGCGAGCAGGGCCCCTGTGGCAAAAGACGACCCATCATGCGCAGCCTGACCCATCTCGAGCGGCTCGAAGCCGAGAGCATCCATATCATGCGCGAGGTCGCGGCCGAGGCGGCGCGGCCGGTCATGCTCTATTCGGTGGGCAAGGACAGCGCGGTGATGCTGCACCTCGCGCGCAAGGCGTTCCACCCCGCGCCGGCGCCGTTCCCGCTGCTCCATGTCGACACCACGTGGAAGTTCCGCGACATGTACGCGCTGCGCGATCGAATGGCCGAAGCCGCCGGGATGGAGCTGCTCGTGTGGCAGAACCCCGAGGCGGTAGAACAAGGGATCAACCCGTTCGACCACGGCGCGCTCCACACCGACATGTGGAAGACGCAAGGGCTGAAGCAGGCGCTCGACCATTACGGCTTCGACGTCGCCTTCGGCGGCGCGCGGCGCGACGAGGAGAAGAGCCGCGCGAAGGAGCGCATCTTCAGTTTCCGCACCGCGAACCACGGGTGGGACCCGAAGAACCAGCGCCCCGAGCTGTGGAACCTCTACAACGCGCGGAAAGCCAAGGGTGAGAGCATCCGCGTGTTCCCGCTCTCCAACTGGACCGAGCTCGACATCTGGCAATATATCATGGCCGAGGGGATCGAGATCGTCCCGCTCTACCTCGCCGCGCCGCGCCCGACCGTGGAGCGCGACGGGCTGCTGCTGATGGTCGACGACGAGCGCTTTCCGTTGGAGCCGGGCGAGGAGCCGGTCATGCGCTCGATCCGCTTTCGCACGCTCGGCTGCTACCCGCTGACCGGCGCGGTCGAGAGCGAGGCTGCCAGCTTGAGCGAAGTGGTGCAGGAAATGCTCCTCACCACCACCAGCGAACGCCAGGGCCGCGCGATCGACAAGGACGAAGGCGGCGCCGGCATGGAGAAGAAGAAGCAGGAGGGTTATTTCTGATGGCCCGCGATGCTTCGCCCGAACCCATCTACCGCACCGACGTGCTCATCGCCGAGGATATCGACGCCTATCTCGAGCAGCACCAGAACAAGGGGCTGTTGCGCTTCATTACCTGCGGCAGCGTCGACGACGGCAAGTCCACGCTGATCGGACGGCTGCTCTACGATTCGAAGATGATCTTCGAGGACCAGCTCGCCGCGCTGGAGAGCGATTCGAAGCGCGTCGGCACGCAGGGGCAGGAGATCGACTTCGCGCTGCTCGTCGATGGACTCGCCGCCGAGCGGGAACAGGGCATCACGATCGACGTCGCCTACCGCTTCTTCGCGACGGAAAAACGCAAGTTCATCGTCGCCGACACGCCGGGGCACGAGCAGTACACGCGCAACATGGTGACCGGCGCGAGCACCGCCGACCTCGCGGTGATCCTGGTCGACGCGCGCAAGGGTATCTTGGTGCAGACGCGCCGCCACTCGTACCTCGCGCACCTGATCGGCATCCGCCATCTGGTGCTGGCGGTAAACAAGATGGACCTGGTCGATTACGACCGCGAGGCTTTCGACAGGATCGTCGCCGATTATCGCGCCTTTGCCGAAAGCATCGGGATCGAAGGCTTCACCGCGATCCCGATCTCCGGGTTCAAGGGCGACAATATCACCGCGGCCCCGTCGGAGAACACGCCGTGGTACGAGGGGCCGAGCCTGGTCGAACATCTCGAGACGGTGGAGATCGCCAACACCGCGGCGCAGGGCCGCCCGTTCCGCATGCCGGTGCAGTGGGTCAACCGGCCAAACCTAGACTTCCGGGGCTTCTCCGGCCTCATTTCGAGCGGCACGGTAAAGCCGGGCGATGCGGTCCGCGTGGTCCCCTCGGGCAGGACGAGCGCCATCAAGTCGATCGTGACGTTCGAGGGCGAACGCGATGAGGCGGTTGCCGGTCAATCGGTCACGCTGACGCTCGAGGACGAGATCGACTGCTCGCGCGGCGACGTGATCGGCGCGGCGGGCGACCCGCCCGAGGCCTCCGACCAATTCGAGGCGACGGTGGTGTGGATGAGCGACGAGGCGCTCAAACCCGGCCGCGGCTATTGGCTCAAGCTCGGAACGCAAACGGTGACAGCGACCGTCCAGGAACCGAAGTACGAGATCAACGTCAACGCCGTCGGGGGCTCGGGGGAGCGCCTCGCGGCCAAGACTCTCGGCCTCAACGCGATCGGCGTCGCCGAACTGCGCACCGAGCGGCCGATCGTGTTCGAGCCATATGCCGACAGCCGTGCGCTGGGCGGGTTCATCCTGATCGACAAGATGACCAACGCCACCGTGGGTGCGGGGATGCTGCATTTCAGCCTGCGCCGCGCGCAGAACGTCCACTGGCAGCCGACCACAATCACCCGCGCGGATCATGCCGCGCTCAAGAACCAGAAGCCGCGCGTGCTGTGGTTCACCGGGCTTTCGGGATCGGGCAAGTCGACCATCGCCAACGTGGTCGAGCAGAAGCTCAACCTGATGAACCGGCACACCTTCCTGCTCGATGGCGACAACGTGCGTCATGGGCTCAACAAGGACCTGGGCTTCACCGAGGCCGACCGGATCGAGAACATCCGCCGCGTGGGCGAGCTTGCCAGGCTGATGACCGACGCGGGGCTGATCGTGCTCACCGCGTTCATCAGCCCGTTCCGCGCCGAGCGGCGCATGGTGCGCGAGATGATGGGCGAAGGCGAGTTCGTCGAGATCTTCGTCGATACCCCGCTCGAGGTCGCCGAGGCGCGTGACGTGAAGGGGCTCTACAAGAAGGCCCGCAGCGGGCAACTCAAGAACTTCACCGGGATCGACAGCCCCTACGAAGAACCCGAGAATGCGGACATCCGGGTCAACACGGTCGAGATGACGGTCGAAGAAGCCGCCGATTACATCGTGTCGAAGATCCTGCCGCTCAAATGAGTATGTCCGACGCCGAACTCGCCGCGCATCTTGCGCAGATCGCCGGGCGCATCCTGATCGCGGTGCGCGAGAGCGGGCTGTTCGAGAGCAAGGCGCTCGGAAGCGCGGGCGACGAGGTCTCGAACAAGTTCCTGCTCCACGCGCTCAAGGTCCAGCGGCCCGAGGATGGCGTGCTGTCGGAGGAAAGCCGCGACACGCTCGCGCGGCTCGACAAGGAGCGGGTATGGATCGTCGATCCGGTCGACGGCACCCGCGAATACGGCGAGGCGCGCAGCGACTGGGCCGTCCATGTCGGACTCTCGATCGGCGGCGAGGCGAAAATCGGCGCGGTTGCGCTGCCGGGACTCGGCGACGGACTGGTCCTGCGCAGCGATCGGGTGGCAGCGCTGCCCGAGGCTCCGGCCAAGCCGCGCCTCGTGGTCAGCCGCACCCGTCCCGCGAAAGAGGCGGTCGCGGTGGCCGAAGCGATCGGCGGCGAGCTCGTCGCGATGGGCTCTGCCGGTGCGAAGGCGATGGCGGTGGTGCGCGGCGAGGCGGAAATCTATCTCCATTCGGGTGGCCAGCACCAGTGGGATAGCTGCGCGCCGGTCGCGGTCGCCGCGGCGCACGGGCTGCACTGCTCGCGGATCGACGGTTCCCCGCTTGTCTACAACGATCTGGATACCGAGCTGCCCGACCTGCTGATCTGCCGCCCCGAATGGGCGGAACGCGTGCTCGACGAAGTGCGCCGCCGCGGCTGAGCGCTATTCGTCGGGCCGCTGTTCGGCGTCGCCGGTTTCGTCCTCCACCGCCGTCGCATCCTCTTCAACGGCGCCATCGTCGCCGGGAACCGCGATCGTCACCACGACCCGGCGATTTGCCGCGCGCCCGGCCTCGTCGGGCGTGCCGTCGAGATTCGCGTTGGGCGCGATCGGGCGCTGTTCGCCGATCGCGATGACGCTGATCCGCTCTTCCGCCACGCCGTTCTCGACCAGCCAATCGCGCACCATTTCGGCGCGCCGTTCGGACACGCGCAGGTTCGCCTCGTCGTCGCCGGTCGAATCGGTATGGCCGCGCAGCACGATGGCGCCGCCCGCCGCGATCTGCTCGGACTCCATGATCGCCGCGAGATCCTCCAGCGCCGCAGCCGACAGCTCCTGCCCGGCTTCGGCGAAACTGACGCTGGCTTTCAGCGGTTCGAGCTCCGGTTCGGCGCGTTCGACCTGAACCTCGTCGCGGATGATAGACGCCTGGGTCGGTGCGACGGCCGGAGTCGATTCGGGCGTCCCCGGCTCGGGCGCGGGCGCCTCGCGGTCGTTGCAACCCGCCAGCGTGACCGCGGCCGCCATCGCCAGGCATCGTTTCATCGCGAAAGTCCTTTTCTTCATGCCGGTTGCGGGTCCTGCTCGTCTTGCGCCGGTCGCCGCGCCGCCTCTGCCGTCCGGCTCTTTGGCGGGGTGAACGAGATGATGGTGTCGCCGGGGCGCGGGTCGGGGCGGGCGGCGTGGGTGAAGAACCGCAACGTGCCATCCTGACGCATCAGGAGCAACAGGTGCCCCTCTCCGGGCAGGGTTTCGCGCGCGTCGTCGAAATCGAACTCTTCCGACAGCCTGGTCTTGCGGAAGACCCAGCCCTGCGTCTGGAGCAGATGAACGTCGTCCGCGCCAAGTCCCGCAGCGAACAGCGCCCGCCCCTTGAGCGAACTCGGCAGCTTGCGGTGATCGTCCGCCTTTTCGGCCTCGCCGAGCTGATAGACCGAATCGGTGCCGATCTCCGGCGCGAACTCCGTGCAGACGAGCGCGTTGTAGGCCTCGTTGTCGGTCGCAGCGACGAGCACCTGAAACGGCGAGAGATCGAGATTGTATTCGGTCGCTTCGTTCAGGATTTCGCCGTGGTAGGTCGGAATTCCTGCCGCGCGTGCGGGTTTGAGGCTGCCCCAGTTCGAATCGACCACCATCACCGGGGTCTTCAATTCGTGCATCTGCTTCGCCAGCGCGACCGTCCACGGGTTGGCGCCGACGATCAAGAGGCCGGGCCGCGATTCGCCTTTCACCCCGAGCAGCCGCGCAACGGGATTGATAGTGAAGCCGTGGAACACGATCGTTGCGACCACGACGGCGAAGCTGAGGCCGATCAGGATGGTCGCGTCGGCAAACCCGATCTCCTCCAGCCGCAGCGCGAACAGACCCGAGATCGAGACCATCACAATCCCGCGCGGCGCGATCCACGCGAGAAACAGACGCTCGTTCCACGGCACGCTGCTGAACAGCAGGCTGAGCAGGATCGTGGCCGGCCGCACCAGGAACAGCAGCGCGACGATGAACAGGCCGAAGCGCCATTCGAAGGCGCGAAGCTGTTCGAGATCGAGCGAGGCCGCGAGGACCACGAAGATGCCCGAGACGAGCAGAATCGCGACGTTATGCTTGAACGGATGAATGCTGCGCAGGCTGGCGACGTCCATGTTCGCCAGCGCGATTCCCATCACCGTCACCGCCATCAGCCCGGCCTCGTGTGCGATCAGATTGCAGCCGACGAACACGCCGACCACCGCCACCAGCAGGACCGGCGCCTTGAGGAACTCGGGCACCAGGCCGCGCGGGAAGCTCCACGCGATGATGCGCGCAGCGCCATAGCCGACCAGGCCCGAAATGAGCCCGGCGATGATGATCGGCGGAACCGCTTCGACCAGCGTCGCGCCCTCGCGCGAGAGGCGGAAATATTCGTAGGCGATGACCGCACAGAGCGCACCGACGGGATCGTTGACGATCGCCTCCCAGCGCAGAATTGCCGCGGGTCGCTGCTTGATCGTCGATTGCCGCAGCAGCGGCAGAACCACCGTCGGCCCGGTCACGACCAGAATGCCGGCGAACAGCACCGCCACCGGCCAGACCAGTCCGGCGATGTAGTAACAGGCGAGCGCGCCGAACAACCACGCGAGCGGAACGCCGAGGAAGACCAGCCGGCGGACGCCTTCGCCATACTGCCGGAATTCGCGGAAATCGAGGCCGAGCCCCCCCTCGAACAGGATCAGCGCCACGCCGATCGAGACCGCCGGACCGAGGAAATCCCCGAACACCGCGCGCGGATCGAACAGACCGAAGACCGGCCCGGCGAGAAAACCCGCCGCCAGCATGAGACCGATCGAGGGCCACCCGGTGCGCCAGGCGACCCACTGGGCACCGATGCCGAGCACGCCCACCAGCGCTATGACGACTGCCTGTTCTTCCATAACCCCCAAAACCGATCGCGCGGCGATGGTTCGCCTTGCTGCCCTGGAACAATGAATGCCCGGCGCAGCATTTCTATCCCGTCATTCGCCCTCGAACGCCATCAGCGCCTCGACCTCTACGCCAGCCGCGCGAAGCCGGGCTGCCCCGCCGAGGTCGGGCAAGTCGATCGCGAACAATGCGTGCCCGACCCGCGCCCCGGCCATGCGCAGCAGCTCGGCAGCCGCCAGCGCGGTGCCGCCGGTGGCGATCAGATCGTCGACCATGACCACATTGTGCCCGGCGCCGATCGCGCCCGGATCGATCTCAAGCCGATCGCTCCCGTATTCGAGAGCGTAGTCGATCCCGATCGCCTCGATCGGCAGCTTGCCCGGTTTGCGAATGGGCACGAAGCCGATCCCGAGCTGGACGGCCACCGCCGCTCCGAAGATGAAACCCCGCGCCTCCATCCCGGCGATCGCCTGCGCGCCGGCGGCGCGCGCACGATCCGCGAGATGCCCGACCGCCGCGGCGAGCCCCTCGCCGTGGCCGATCAGCGTCGTGATGTCGCGAAACTGGATTCCCTGCGCGGGGAAGTCGGGCACCGTGCGCACGAGCGCCTTGAGCTCCTCGGGGCTCATTCGATCCCCGAAAATGCAGGCGCCCCTCGCATCGCAGGGATGGAGGGGCGCAAGTTCGCTTTTCCAGCGAAGGCGATCAGTCGTCTTCGCGCTTGGGCTTGGCGTTCGACCAGACCTGCTTCTTGGCGAGGAACGCAAGGATCGTCGCGAAGATCAGGAACCCGAGCACCGGCCAGCCGGTCTGGCGCCGCTCGACCAGCTTGGGCTCGGCGGTCCAGGTCAGGAAGGCCGCGACGTCGGCCGACATCTGGCGGATGGTCGGCGCCGGATTGCCCGGAGCGTAAGCCACCTGTCCGTCGGCGGTGAGCGGCGGCGCCATCGCGAGGTTCAGGTTCGGGAAGTAGCGGTTGAAGTGCAGCCCGGTCGGGGTTTCGAAATCGGGGAACTCTTCGGTCAGCTCGTCCGGAACCGGGCCGTAGCCGGTCAGCAGCGAATAGACGTATTCGGGCCCGTGGTGGCGGGCCTTGGTCATCAGCGAGAGATCGGGCGGCACCGCATTGTTGTTCGCCGCCGCGGCCGCGACCGCGTTGGGATAGGGCGAGGGGAAGTAGTCGGTCGGCAGGCCCGGGCGGAAGGTTTCCTCGCCGGTGTCGGGGTTGATTCCCGGCACCTGCCAGCTCGCCGCCTCGGCCTTGATCTGGCCTTCGGAATAACCGATGCCGGCCAGGTCGCGGAACGCGACGTACTTGAGGCTGTGGCAGGCCGAGCAGACTTCCTTGTAGACCTGGTAGCCACGCTGGAGCTGCGCGACGTCCCAGGCACCGAGCGGCCCCTCGTGCTGGAACCCGCCCTCGGGCCCGCGCGGCGCGAGATGGAACTCGTGCTCGGCGGTGTGCTGCGCCTCTTCGGTCGCCCAGGTGTAGGCGCCGGTGACGAACGACAGCAGCACGACGAGGCTGATGCCGAGACCGACGAGGATTGCGATAAGCCGGATCATTGTGCGTCTCTTTCTCTCGTCGCCGTCAGGTCGCGGGCGTGGTGTTTTCGCCCAGCACCGCCTTCTTGTCCGATCCCAGCACCGCCTCGGTGATCGAATAGGGCAGCGGTTCGGGCTTCTCGAACGAGGAGACCAGCGGGATGATCACCAGGAAGTGCAGGAAGTAGTAGGCGGTCGCGATCTGGCTCAGCATCACGTAGGGCTCTTCCGCCGGCGCGCCGCCGCAGTAGAACAGCACCGCCATCGCGGCGAGCAGCACGTAGAAGAACTTGCGGAACAGCGGGCGGTAATGGCCGCTGCGCACCGGCGAACGGTCGAGCCAGGGCAGGAAGAACCACATCAGGATCGCCGCGAACATCGCGAGCACGCCCCACAGCTTGGCCGGCAGGATGAAGTCCATCGTGAAGGCGCGCAGGATCGCGTAGAACGGCCAGAAATACCATTCGGGCACGATGTGCGCAGGCGTGGAGAGCGGGTTGGCCTCGATGTAGTTGTCCGGGTGGCCGAGCGCGTTGGGCAGGAAGAACACCATCACCGCGAACAGGATCAGCACCACGCCGAGTCCGAAGCCGTCCTTCGCCGTGTAGTAGGGGTGGAACGGCACGGTGTCGCTCTCGCTCTTGACCTCGACCCCGGTGGGGTTCGACGAGCCCGGAATGTGCAGCGCCCAGATGTGCAGGATCACCACGCCGGCGATCACGAACGGCAGCAGGAAGTGCAGCGAGAAAAAGCGGTTGAGCGCCGCATCGTCGGGCGCGTAGCCGCCGAGCAGCCAGACCTGCAGCGGCTCGCCGATCACGGGGATCGCGCCGAACAGGCCGGTGATGACCTTGGCGCCCCAGAAGCTCATCTGGCCCCACGGCAGGACGTAGCCCATGAAGGCGGTCGCCATCATCAGCAGGAACAGCACCACGCCCAGCAGCCAGACCATCTCGCGCGGAGCCTTGTACGAGGAGTAGAAGAAGCCGCGGAAGATGTGCAGGTAGATGACGATGAAGAAGAAGCTCGCGCCGTTGGCGTGGGCGTAGCGCATCAGCCACCCCCAGTTCACGTCGCGCATGATGTGCTCGACTTTGCCGAACGCCACCGTCGCGTCGGCCGCGTAGTGCATCGCGAGCACTACACCGGTGACGATCTGCAGCACGAGGAAGAAGCCGGCGAGAACGCCGAAATTCCACATGTAGTTCAGGTTGCGCGGCACCGGATAGCCGGCGCCCACCGCGTTGTAGACGAGCCGCGGCAGGGGCAGCTTCTCGTCGAAGAACTTCATGACCGGATTGGTCGGGGTGTATTCCTTGGCCCAGGGAAAGCTCATGTTCTGTCTCTGGCTCCTCAGCCGACCGTGATCACGGTGTCGGACGTGAATGCGTACTCGGGCACCTCGAGGTTGAGCGGTGCCGGGCCTTTGCGGATGCGCGCCGCGGTGTCGTAGTGCGACCCGTGGCAGGGGCAGAAGTAGCCGCCGAACTCGCCCTTGTTCTCGCCTTCGGCGGCACCCAGCGGCACACAGCCGAGGTGGGTGCACACGCCCATCGTCACGAGCATGTCGCGGTGCCCCTCCTTGGTCCGCTCGGCGAGCGTCTGCGGGTCGCGCAGCGAGGACACGTCGACCGCGTCGGCCTCCGCGATCTCGCGCGGGGTCAGGCGGCGGACGAACAGCGGCTGCTTGCGGAACACCGCCTTGATCGCCTGGCCCGGCTCGATCGCCGAGACGTCGACCTCGGTGCTGCTTTCTGCGAGCACGTCGGCCGAAGGCGCCATCTGGCTGATCAGCGGGTAGAGCACGGCAACGCCGCCGAAACCCGCGGCGCTGACCGCCGCGATGTTGATGAAGTCGCGCCGACGAACCCCGTCGTCGCCGCCCGAAACATCGGGTTCGGCGACGATATCGGGTGTCGCGGCGCCAGTCGTATCAGCCATTAGCCCTGCCTTGTTCAGACCTGTCTTGCCTTGGTCCGGCCCCGCCGCCGGTGAGGAGAATCCCACGCGGCCACCGCCTGCACGAGCGCGAGCGAGGCCCCCCTGCGGTGCCGGTTTGCGCGGCCTGTAGCTGCGAAAGCCGGTGCTGCCAACCGCCTTTTTCGGATGGGCGTCGCGCTACCGGGGGCGCCCGACGAGCGAGATCAGCCGCCCGTAATTCGCCTCCCCGCGATGGGTCGCGCGGCGATAGGAATAGAACCGGTCGGGCTCCGCGTAAGTGTCGCAGCCGAGCGCCTCGACCGTACCGACGCCAGCCGCTTGCAACCGCATTTCGACATAGCCGGACAGGTCGAACTGCCAGTGCCCCGGCCGGCCTGGTGCGAAGAAGCGCGCGCCGTCGGGCCCGATCTCGGCGTGGAAGCCATCGTCCACCTCGTAGCTCGGCTGCGCGATGCATGGCCCGACCGCCGCCGCGATCTGCCCGCGCGTGGCGCCGAGCGCGACCATCGCGTCGACGGTGTTCTCGATGACGCCGCCGAGCGCGCCGCGCCATCCGGCATGCGCCGCGCCGGCCACACCCGCCGCCCGGTCGGCGAGCAGAACCGGCGCGCAGTCGGCGGTGACGATCGCCAGCAGTATGCCCGGCCGGCCGGTCACGAGCGCGTCGCCGCGCGGCCGATCATCTTCGCTCCACGGTTCGTCGACGATCACGACATCGGGCGAGTGGACCTGGTGCACGCTCACCAGCACCGCACCGGGCAGCACCGCCTCGGCGGCTTCGCGACGATTCGCCTGGACCGCAGCGGGATCGTCGTCCGCTCCGAACCCGCATTGCAACCCGGCGGCCGCGCCGGTGGACATGCCTCCGCGGCGGGTCATGAACCCGTGCGGCACGCCCGCCAGCGCCTGCGCGTGGAGCGCCTCAGCCAAGCGAGCGGGTGACCTGTTCGGAGGTGTCGCGCGAGAGCCGCGGAGCTTCGGCGATCCGCTCGAGCTCGGCGCGCATCAGTGCGGCGCGGCGCGGCTCGATCCGCCGCCAGCGGCCGAGCGAGGGGACGAAGCGGGCCGCCGTCTGCGCGTTGATCGGGTCGAGCGCGAGGATCAGGTCGGCGATCATCCGGTAGCCCTCGCCGCTCGCCGCGTGGAAACCATGCGCGGTGCCGGTGAAGGGCATGTAGAGCGAGCGCACCCGGTTTGGGTTTCTGAGCGTGAAGTCGGGATGATCGGCCAGCGCCTTCACGTGCTCGAGCACGTCGGGATGGAGCGAACTGGCCTGGAGCGCGAACCATTTGTCGACCACCAGCGCGTTGCTCTCGTAGCGGCGGTAGAACTCGGTCAACCGGTCGGTGCGCACGCGCCCGGAAAGCCCGGCAAGCACCATCAGCGCGCCCTGTCGGTCGGTCATGTTGTCGGCCGCGTCGTACTGCGCCGCAGCCATGTGCGCCCCGCGCTCCGGATCGCCAGCAGCGAGATACGACAGCGCCAGCGTCTTGACCTTGCGCGCTCCGCGCGCCGCGCGGTCGAGGCCGTAGGGCGTGTCGCTTGCGCGGGCATGGATCGCACGCAGCGCATCGCCGAGCTCGCTCGCCAGCCACGCCTTGAGCCCCTCGCGCTCGGCGTGGATGCGGCCGGGATCGGCGACCAGCATCTGCTCGGCGAGATAGGTCTCGCCCGGCAGGACCATCAGTTCGCCGCGCATCAGATCGTCGAGTGCCTGGTCGTCGAGAATTGCGGCCAGCGCCTCGCGGATCGCGGCGCGGCCTTCACTCCGTTCGCGCGCGTCGAGCCCTTCGCCCGCTGCGGCGACGAGATGGCCGACGACGAGCTCCTGCATCGCCTCGGCGCGGGCGAAAGCGTCGTCGTCGCGCGCGGCGAGGAACACCAGATCCTCGCGCGGGACATGGCGCTCGATCGACACCGGGGCGGAGAAGCCGCGGTTGATCGACAGGACAGGCGCGTCGGCAAAACCCTCGAACGCGATCGTCATCTCCGCGCTATCGAGCACCACCAGTCGCTCGCCGCCATGCGATCCGCTCGCGCGGTCGAACAGCGCGAGCCTGAGCGGAATAGGCATCGGGAGCTTACCCGGCTGGCCCGGCGTCGGCGGCACCTGCTGCCTCAGCGTCAGAGTCGCGACATCACCGTCGTGTTCGAGCGAGATCGAAACCTTGGGCGTGCCCGCCTGCGAATACCATAGCCGGAACTTCTCGAGATCGAGCCCCGCGCCGTCCTCCATCGCGGTGACGAAATCCTCGCACGTCGCCGCCTCGCCGTCGTGGCGGTCGAAGTAGAGATCGGTGCCCGCGCGAAACGCCTCGGGTCCGGCCATCGTGCGCATCATGCGGATGACTTCGGCGCCCTTGTTGTACACCGTCGCGGTGTAGAAGTTCGAGATCTCGCGGAAGCTGTCGGGCCGGATCGGATGCGCCAGCGGCCCTGAATCCTCGGGGAACTGGACCGAGCGCAGCACGCGAACGTCCTCGATCCGCTTGACGGCTTCGCCGCGCATGTCCTGGCTGAACAGCTGGTCGCGCAGCACGGTGAAGCCTTCCTTGAGGGAAAGCTGGAACCAGTCGCGGCACGTCACGCGGTTGCCCGACCAGTTGTGGAAGTATTCGTGCCCGATCACCCCCTCGATCGCGTCGAAATCGCCGTCGGTCGCGGTTTCTGGGTCGGCCAGGACGTACTTCGTGTTGAAGACGTTGAGCCCCTTGTTCTCCATCGCCCCCATGTTGAAATCGCCGACCGCGACGATATTGAACAGGTCGAGGTCGTACTCACGGCCGAACGCCTCCTCGTCCCATTTCATCGAGCGCTTCAATGATTCGAGCGCGTGGTCGGTGCGCGGCAGATCCTCGGCGCGGACCCAGACGTTGAGCGCGACCTCGCGCCCGCCCATCGTGGTGAAGCTGCCCGAATTGGCGACCAGATCGCCCGCGACGAGCGCGAAGAGGTAGCTGGGTTTGGGCCACGGGTCATGCCATTCGGCCCAGTGTGCGCCGCCTTCGCCTTCGCCTTCGGCAACGAGATTGCCGTTCGAGAGCAGGATCGGGAACAGCGACTTCAGCCCGCTCATCCGAACCCGATAGGTCGAAAGCACGTCGGGCCGGTCGGGGAAGAAGGTGATCCGGCGGAAACCCTCCGCCTCGCACTGGGTACAGAGCATACCGTTCGAGGCGTAGAGGCCCATGAGCTGCGAATTGGCGGAAGGATCGATCTCGGTCTCGATCGCGATCTCGTGCTCGTCCTCCGGCAGTGGCAGCAGCAGGTCGCCGCCGTCGAGCGTCCAGTCGTTTACCGTCCGGCCGTCGACCGCGACTGCGAGCGGGGAGAGCCCGTCGCCGTTGAGGCGGATCGTGTCGGCCCGTTCGGCCGCCGGGTTGCGCGCCACCGTCAGTGTCGCGGTGACGCGTGTCTTCTCGAGCCCCAGATCGAAATCGAGCGCGGTCTCGGGGACGAGCCAGCCGAACGGCTTGTAGTCCTCCCGCCGGATCAGCGCCGGCTCCCGCGGTTCGGGTGCTGCGTCGGCCATCTCGGGGTTGCCGGAGGCGGTGGAGGGCGTGGGTGCGATATCCATGGGTCGAGCTTCTAGGTCCTTTCACTTCCGCGTCCACCGGGTAGAACGAGGATATGGGGACAATGTTTATCTTCGGAATGGGTTACACCGCGAAACGTGTCGCCGCCGCGCTGGAGGGGCGCGGGTGGGCGGTCGCCGGCACCGGTCGCGGCGGGACGGTGGCGTTCGACGATGGCGATGCGGTGCGCACGGCGCTCGCCGGGGCGACGCATGTATTGTCCTCGGTCCCGCCCGGTGCCGAGAGTGGCGACCCCGTGCTCGCGGCCTATGGCGCCCAGCTCGGCGGCACAGGGCGGTGGCTCGGCTATCTCTCCTCCACCGGAGTTTACGGCGACAGCGGCGGCGCATGGGTCGACGAGAGCGCGCCCACCGGTGGCGGGCGACGCGCCGCGCGCGCCGAGGCGGACGCGACGTGGCTTGCACGTGGAGCACGAGTGTTCCGCCTGCCGGGCATTTACGGCCCCGGCCGCAGCGCGCTCGACCGCGTGCGCGAGGGCAAGGCGCACCGGATCGATCTGACGGGGCAGGTTTTCAGCCGGGTGCATGTCGACGATATCGTATCGGGCGTGCTCGCCGGACTCGACGCCCCGCCCGGAGCCTATAATCTCGCCGACGACCTGCCGACGAGCCAGAACGCGGTGATCGAGGAAGCCTGTCGCCTGCTCGGCATCGCCCCGCCGCCGATGCAGAGCATCGAGGAGGCGGGCCTGTCCGACATGGCGCGCGGCTTCTACGCCGAAAACCGCCGCGTCGCCAACGGCAAGGCGAAGCGCGTGCTAGGGTGGAGTCCGAAGTATCCGACCTTCCGCGACGGGCTGGCCTTGCTGATTTAGGTTCGCGCAGAGGCGCGGAGGCGCGGAGGAGTTTCGCGCCGAAACTGAGCTTGCAGAGAGAGCGAAGGCGGCATTCACGCAGTGAGCTTGATGTGCGGCTGCGCCGCCAGAAAACCAACTCGGCGCACTTTGCGCGAACCAAAACTCCGCGCCTCGGCGCCTCTGCGCGAACCAATCACACTTGCCGCGCGCGCAAGGCTACGATCATCCCGGCCATCCCCAGCACCGCCCCCGCGCCCGCGAGGAGCGACCATTCGTAGCCCTCGACCAGCGTCGAGATCAGCATTGCGATCACGATCACCAGCACGCCGTTGTAGGCCGCGCGGCCGGGGCCGATCTCGCGCACGATCGTGTAATAGAGCGGGAACGTGACCACCGACCCGGCGATCGCGAGCCACGCGGTTCCGGCCCAGAACGCCGGCGCGGCGGGGAACACCGGCGGGCCTGCGGTGAACCAGGCGAACGCCACGTCGAAGCCGGTGCCGTAGAGCATCGACCAGGCGAGCAGGCTCGCCATCGGCAGCGTGCGCCCGGTCTCGTTCGCCTGGATCACGTTGGCGATCGAGGCGGACAGGATCCCGCCGGCCGCCAGTGCCACGCCGAGCACGACGTTGCCGCCGAGCGGCGAGAGCTGCGCCTCGTGCAGCAGCAGTAGCGCGATCCCCGCGATCGCGACCGCGCTCCCGAGCAGGAACCGCGGCGTGACCCGCTGGCCGAGCAGCCAGGCGCCGAGCAGCGCATTGGGCACCATGAGCATCCCGAACATCACCGCGACCACGCCCGAGGTCAGGTGCAGCTCTGCCCGATAGACGAAATTGAAATTGCCGCAGAACTGCGTGAGCCCGATCGCCAAGGCGAGCAGGTGTCCCGCTTTGCCGATCGCAAGCCCGCGCCGCATCGCCAGCGCGACCGCGAACATGGCCGGGGTCGCGAGTGCGAAGCGGTAGGCGACCGACCAGCTCGGCGGGACCGCGGCAATCTGGCCGGTGATGACGAACCAGGTCGAGCCCCAGATGAGCGCGACGAGCACGAAGGGGAGCACGATCGCCGGCCGCAGCAGCGCGTGCGGCGGAGCGCCCTCCTCGGCCCGGTTCATAAACCGGCGATCGCGCGCGCCAGCGCCGCCGCGTCGGCCGGGTCGCTGTTCCAGGCGGTGACGAAGCGCGCCGCGTCGGCGCCCCAGTCGTAGAAGCCGAAGCCCTGCCCGCGCAGCGCCTCGCGCTCGGCGGGGGTCAGGCGCACGAACAGCTCGTTCGCTTCGACCGGATGCAGCAGCCGCGCGCCGCAGGCCCCGGCGATCTCGCGCGCCGCCGCGTTGGCGGCACGCGCATTCTCGAGCCACAGGTCGCCTTCGAGCATCGCCAGGACCTGCGCGGCGAGGAAGCGGCCCTTCGACTGCAGGTGCCCGGCGCGCTTGCGGCGATAGCGCGCGAGATCGGCCGCGGCGGGATCGAAGAACACCACCGCCTCCGCGCTCATGCCGCCGTTCTTCACGCAGCCGAAGCTCAGCGCGTCGGCCGGGCGGACGGCTTCGGCGGGCGAGCAGCCGAGGAAGGCCACCGCATTGCCGAAGCGCGCGCCGTCGACATGCAGGCCCAGCCCGCGGTCCTGCGCCAGCGCGCCGATCGCGACGAGTTCCTCCGGCCGGTAGCAACGCCCGTATTCGCTCGCCTGGGTGACCGAGATCGCGTGCGGCTGCACCTGATGCACATCGTCGCGGATCGGATCGATGACCGAGCGGATGCCATCCGGGTCGATCTTCGCGCCCTCCCCATCCGCCAGCAGCAGCTTCGCGCCGTGAAGGTAGAATCCCGGCGCGCCGCCCTCGTCGACCTCGATATGCGCATCGCGGTGGCAGACCACGCCGCCGTGCGGCTGGACCATCGTCGCCAGCGCGAGGCAATTCGCGGCGGTGCCGGTGGCGACCCAGATCGCTGCGCACTCGCGTCCGAACAAAGCCGTAAACGCCTCGTCCAGCCGCTGCGACAGCGCATCGCCGTCATAAGGCGAATCGGGCGCGTCGGCGGCGCGCATCGCCTCCCAGACCTGAGGGTGGACGGCGGCGGCGTTGTCGGAGAGGAACATCATCGCGGAACGCGTCTAGCGAGCACGACGTTGAGTGCAAGAAGGAGCAAGCGCCATGAGCGTAGAAGGTCTCGACATCACCCGTCACGAAGAGACGACCCACGGCGAATACCGCGCGCACGTCCCCGGCAGCGACCACATCGGGCGGCTGACCTGGAAGGCGCGCGGCAACGCGCGGATCGCCGACCACACGCTCGTCCCGCCCGAGATCGGCGGGCGCGGGGTTGCCGCCGCGCTGGTCGAGGCGCTTGTGGCCGACGCGAAGGCCGAGGGGTTCACCATCGTGCCGCAGTGCTCCTACGTCGAGGCGCAGTTCCGCCGCCATCCCGAATGGACCGAGTTGCTGGCGCCGACGCCTAGCTGAGCTGGGAGAAATCCTGCGCGCAGATGCTGTCGAGCACCGCCGCGCGCAGTTCGCGCGCGCGCGCGAGCGGGATGCCCTCGATCTCGAGCTTGCCGCCCGCCAGCCCGAGCTTGAGCGTCGCGTAGCCGTGGCGGCGCGCGATCGGGCCCTGCGCGATCTCGGCCGATTGGAGCTTGATCCGGCTCGCGACATCGGTGCTCGGGGCGAGCCAGCCACGCCGCGAATAAAGCTGCGTCTCGTCGACCGCATGCCGTTCGAACCGCCAGAGGAGCCATTGCCAGGCGGCGAGCGGCAGTGCGGCGGAGAGCGGGATCAGCGCGAAGAGCGGGGTGGCCGCGCCGGTCGCGGACAACGCGACGAGCACCACGAGCGCGATCGCGCCGATCAATCCTCCGGCGAACAGGGCTCCGTCGATCCGCGCCCGCTCGCTCGCGCGCCGCCACGCGAGGTCCTCGGCCGGCATGGCGAATGCGGCCGCACGGACGATCGGCGCGAGTTCGGGCCACTTCGCGAAGGGCGCGACATCGTGGCTCGCCGCGCCCGCGTCCTGCGCGAGACTGACGAACTTCAGCCCGTGCCAGCCGAAGCGGCGGCGGATGAAGCCGGTGCGGAACTTGAGCGCCTGAACGCGGTACGCGGGCATGACGACGTCGGTCCGCGTCAGCAGCCCGCGGCGGCGGCGGAAGCCCTTGGCGGTCCGCTCGAGCACGAAGCCCCAGTCGCGCAGCACGGTGCGGATCACGCCGGTGGCGAAGCCGACCGCGATCAGCGAACCCGCCGCGATGACGCCGCCGACCACCTGTGCCGTCGACCCCAGATGCGCCAGCCACGCGCCCGGCCCGGCGAGCCGCGTCTGCCATTCGTCGAAGTCCCACGGATCGAACGGCAGCAGGAAATCGAACTGCTGCACGGCGCCCGCCGCGACCGCGACCACCGCGAGCGAGAACTCGAACAGGCCGAAGGTGAGCAGGCGGCGCGGCCCCATCGCGAAGAGCGCTTCGGCGGCGGGTTCGTTGCTTTCGGCGGTGTCGGCTTGCGCGGGCGTACCATCCTTGTGCGCGCGCACCACTTCACGCAGCCGCTCGCCCTCGGCCTCGCGCAGGAAAGCGAGCTTGAGCTCGTCCTTGCCGCCCGCGCCGGTCTCGAAGCGCACCTCGACCAGCCCGAACAGCCGCGCGAGCGGGCCCTGCTCGAGGCTGACGTCCTGAATCCGCTCGTAGGGTACCGAACGCGCCGCGCGGCTCAACACGCCGCTCTCGACCCGGATATCCTCCGCGCCGACGCGGTAGGTGAAGCGCCGCCACTGGAGCCAGGACGCGAACGCGCTCAGGCCCACTACCACCAGTGCGAGCGGCAGCGCGGCGAGCATCCATGGCCCCGCGTCGCGCAGCACGAAGACCAGCGCGATCAGCGCGGGGACGAGCTGGCGCAGACCCGCGATCGCGCGCACCACCATGCCGACCGGCTCGGTGCGCCGCTCCTCGCCTTCGTTTGAGGCGGCAGGCTCGCTCACATCGTGTCGCGCCGGATCCGCGCGCGGATCGTCTCGCGCATGGCGCGCGCGTCTGCGTCGGCGAGGCCGGGCAGCGCGACCGAGGCGTTGTGGTTGCCCGCGGTGTGCAGCGTCAGGGTGGCGAGGCCATAGGCGCGCTCGAGCGGGCCCTGGTCGACGTCGATATGCTGCACCCGGCCGAACGGCACGACCGTGTCCAAACGGAACCACAGCCCGCGCACCACGCGCAGCCGGTCCTCGCCCATCACATAGCCCCGCGCCGCATAACGCCGCAGCGGCGCGCGGACGATGGCCAGCGCCGCGACAAGCAGCACCGGGACGATCAAGACTCCGGTCGGCAGCAGGCCGGCGAACTCGAGCACGAGCGAGCCGATCACAAAGGGTATCGTCGCAATCGCGGTGGCGACCCGCAGAACCTTGACGTGGTTCGGGTGCAGCGCAGTCAGCTCTTCGCTCTCGTCCATGGTGGTTTACATGGATAAGACGGTAGCGAGAGGCAAGAAGTTGTTTGGCAGCCTGCGACCGGTGGAGGGGCCTCTCGCGACTTCACCCCTCCGTCAGACGCCTGCGGCGTCTGCCACCTCCCCATCGCAAGTCGATGGGGAGGATCGAACCATCGTCCGACAGCTTATGGCTTGGAAAGGCCCGGTCCGCGACCACGGACTGCAAGGCCGACCGGCCGCCCGCAGGCGCCCCGTAGCGAAGCGAAGGGATTAGCGCCGAGGACGAACGCGCGGATGCGCGTTCGAAAAGCAAAAAAACCATTCTTGCCTGCGGCAAGAATGGTGCTGCTGGGGAGGATTGAACTCCCGACCTCACCCTTACCAAGGGTGCGCTCTACCACTGAGCTACAGCAGCGCTGCAAGAAGCGGGCGCGCTATTGGCGCACCCCCGGGGAAAGTCAAGCCGAGCTTGAGCGTTCGGCGCTATAAGGGCAAGGCGTTGCGCATGGGTGAAGGCACCGACAAGAAAATGTCGCGCGAGGAGCGGCTGGCGGCCCGGCTGCGCGAGAACCTGCGCCGCCGGAAAGCCCAATCGCGCGAGATGGCGAGCAACGGGGCCGGCGAATCGCGCGACAGCGGGGTTTCCAAGCCGGACGCGAAAAGCTAACCGCACTCGCTCCCGAACGAACAAGGAGCGCCGCTTGCCCACCCTGATCCTCGTCCGCCACGGCCAGAGCCAGTGGAACCTGGAGAACCGCTTTACCGGCTGGTGGGACGTCGACCTGACCGAGCAGGGCGTGGCCGAGGCGATCGCGGGCGGCGAACTGCTCGCGGCAAAGGGCGTGCTGCCGACGCGGGCCTTCACCTCGCTCCAGACCCGCGCGATCAAGACGCTGCACCTCGCGCTCGAGGCCTGCGGGCGGCTGTGGATCCCCGAGGTCAAGGACTGGCGGCTCAACGAGCGGCACTACGGCGGGCTCACCGGGCTGAACAAGCAGGAGACCCGCGACCGGCACGGCGACGAGCAGGTCCATATCTGGCGCCGCAGCTTCGACGTGCCGCCGCCCGAAATGGTCGCCGGGAGCGACTACGATCTCTCCGCCGATCCGCGCTACGCCGGGATCGACGTGCCCGGCACCGAGAGCCTCAAGCTCACGATCGAGCGTGTGCTGCCCTATTGGGAAGGCGAAATCCTGCCGGTGCTCGCGACCGGCGAGACTGTGATCGTGTCCGCGCACGGCAACAGCTTGCGCGCGCTGGTCAAGCACCTGTCGGGCATTTCGGACGAGGACATCACCGGGCTCGAGATTCCCACCGGCCAGCCGATCGTCTACGAGTTCGACGCCGGGATGAAACCGGGCGAGCGCCACTATCTGAAGGACCGCTGAGATGGGCGACGGGGGAGCCAAAGTCGCAATCGTCATGGGCAGCCAGTCCGACTGGCCGACGATGCGCTGCACCGCCGAAGTACTCGACGAGCTCGGCGTGGAATACGAGGCGCGGATCGTCTCGGCGCACCGCACGCCCGATCGGATGTACGAATTCGGCAAGCACGCAGCGGAGGAAGGTTTTCAGGTCATCATCGCCGGCGCCGGCGGCGCGGCGCATCTGCCGGGGATGCTCAGCGCGCTGACCCATCTGCCGGTGCTCGGCGTACCGGTCGAATCGAAGGCGCTGCGTGGGCAGGACAGCCTGCTCTCGATCGTGCAGATGCCCGCCGGGGTGCCCACCGGCACGCTCGCGATCGGCAAGGCCGGGGCGACCAACGCCGGCCTGCTCGCCGCCGCGATCCTCGCGCTCGGCGACCCGCAGCTGTCCGAGCGTCTGCGAACCTGGCGCGCCGCGCGCACCGCGGCAGTCAAGGAACGGCCCGAAGATTGAGCCGCCTCCCCAAATCCGTTCGCCCTGAGCTTGTCGAAGGGCCGCATTTTCTTCTAGCGCAACTCCGAAGCAAAGCGGGGCTTCGACAAGCTCAGCCCGAACGGGGTAGGTGAGGGTGATAATTCCAGGCGCGACAATCGGCATTCTCGGCGGCGGTCAGCTCGGGCGGATGATCGCGATGGCCGCGGCGCAGCTCGGCTATCGCTGCCATGTCTATGCCCCGGGCCGCGAAAGCGTCGCCGCCGAAGTCAGCGCCGAATTCACTTGCGCACCGTGGACCGACGCCGCGGCGCTGAGCGATTTCGCCGCCGCGTGCGACGTCGTCACGTGGGAGTTCGAGAACGTGCCGGTCGGGCCGCTGACGGCGATCGAGCCGCTGCTCGCGCCGCATCCGCGCGCGCTCGAGACCGCGCAGGACCGGCTCAAGGAAAAACGCTTCGTCGAAGGGCTCGGCGGAACGCCCGCTGCCTACGCGCCGGTCGATACCGCCGAGGAACTGGCCGCAGCGGTCGACCGGATCGGAGCGCCGGGCATCCTCAAGACCCGCCGCGACGGCTACGACGGCAAGGGCCAGTGGCGCATCCAGACGGCGCGCGACGCCGACGCGATCCGCCTGCCCGACGCATCGACGATCTACGAGGGCTTCGTCGAGTTCACGAGCGAGTTCTCGGTCATCCTCGTGCGCGGGCGCGACGGCGAGGTGCGGTTCTGGGACAGTGCCGAGAACACGCATGTCGGCGGCATCCTTGCGACCTCGGCGCTGCCGGCGGGCGAGGCGATCGCCGCGCAGGTCGGCCCGGCGCGCGACCTCGCCGCCCAAGTCGCCGAGGCGCTCGGCTATGTCGGAGTGCTGACCTGCGAGTTCTTCGCCACCAATGAAGGCCCGGTGTTCAACGAGATGGCCCCCCGGGTCCACAATTCGGGCCACTGGACAATCGAGGGCGCGGCGACGAGCCAGTTCGAGAACCACGTGCGCGCGATCTGCGGGCTGCCGCTGGGCAACACCGCGACCATCGCCGGACAGATCGTCATGTCGAACCTGATCGGCGAGGAGGCGCTCACTGCGCACGAATGCCTCGCCCAACCCGGCGCGCATCTGCACCTCTACGGCAAGCGCCAGGCGCGCGAAGGGCGCAAGATGGGGCACGTCACGCGGATCGAGCGCGGCTAGCGGCCCCGATGGCGCAGGAGCTGTTCTGCATCTACGCCCGCGCCGCCAACGGCGTGATCGGCAACGAGGGCACGCTGCCGTGGCACATCCCGGCCGACCTCAAGCGCTTCAAGGCGCTGACGATGAACCGGCCGATGATCATGGGCCGCAAGACCTTCGAGAGCCTGCCCGGGCTGCTGCCCGGCCGCCGCCATATCGTCCTCACCCGTCGCGATCGGTGGGAGCGCGAAGGCGCCGAAGTGGCGCGCACGCCCGAGGAGGCGCTCGCGCTGGCGGGTGAAGGCGAAGTCGCGGTGATCGGCGGGGCGGCGATCTTCGACGTGTTCCTGCCATTGTCGAGCCGGGTTGAATTGACCGAAATCCACGCCGAATACGGAGGCGACGTGCTGATGCCGCCGCTCGGGGCCGAGTGGGAAGAGGCGTCGCGCGAGGCGCATCCGGCGCAGGGCGATCTGCCCGCGTTCGATTTCGTCACCCTGCGGCGGCGCGCGGCATGAAGCGCAAGCTCGCCTGGGGCGCGCTGGCGCTGATCGTGCTCGCCGCGATCGCGTTCTTCGCGCTCGCGCCGGGAATGGTCGAGCGGAGCATGAACAAGATCGACGGCAAGCCGCTGATTCCGGTGTCCGAGGAGGCGCGAGCGCTGCACGCAACGCTGACGATCGTCGATCTGCATTCGGACACGCTGCTGTGGGACCGCGACCTGATCGAGCGCGCCGAGCGTGGGCACGAGGATGTACCGCGCATGATCGACGGCAACGTCGCGCTCAAGGTGTTCTCCAGCGTGACCAAGACACCCAAGGGCCAGAACTACGAGGCCAACAGCGCGGAAACAGACAACATCACGGCGCTGGCGATCGCGCAGCTCCAGCCGATCCGCACCTGGACCTCGCTGCTCGAACGCTCGCTGTACCACGGCGAGAAGCTCGATCGGGCGGTGGCGCAGTCGGACGGTCGGCTGGTCAAGGTCGCGCAGCCGCAGGACATCGCGGCGTTGCTCGCCCGGCGCGATGGCAAGCCGGTGCCCGTGGGCGGGCTGCTCAGCATCGAGGGTCTGCAGAACCTCGAAGGCGACCTTGCCAACCTCGACCGGCTCCACGCCGCGGGCTTCCGCATGGCGGGCCTCACGCATTTCTTCGACAACGATCTCGCGGGCTCGATGCACGGGCTCGAGAAAGGCGGACTGACCGAAAAGGGCCGCGCGGCGATCCGGCGGATGGAGGCGCTCGGGATGATCGTCGACGTGGCGCATTGCAGCCACGCCTGCGTCGCCGACATCCTTGCGATGGCGCGCCGCCCGGTGGTCTCGAGCCACGGCGGGGTGCAGGCGACGTGCGAGGTCAACCGCAACCTCTCCGACGCCGAAATCCGCGGCGTTGCGCGCACCGGCGGGGTGATCGGGATCGGCTTCTGGGACGCGGCGGTGTGCGGCACGAGCCCGCGTGACGCGGCACGCGCGATGAAGCACGTGCGCGATCTGGTCGGGATACAGCACGTCGCGCTCGGCAGCGACTACGACGGGGCGACCACGGTGCGCTTCGACGCCAGCCAGCTCGTACAGATGACGCAGGCGCTGCTCGACGAAGGCTTCACCCACGACGAGGTGCGCGCGGCGATGGGCGGCAATGCGCTGCGCGTGCTGCGCGCGGGGATAGCGCCGATGGACGCAGCCAAATGAGGTGGCTCGATCATCGCGAGGCCATGCCCGAGAGCCTGCGCGGCGCAGTGATCGCGCTCGGCAATTTCGACGGCTTTCACAAGGGGCACCAGGCGGTCGCGCGCGAGGCGATCGAGTGGGCGCGCGCAGAGGGCCGCCCCGCGATCATCGCCACCTTCGACCCGCACCCGGTGCGCCTGTTCAAGCCCGAGGTGCCGCCCTTCCGCCTTACCACGCTCGAGCAGCGGCAGGAGCTCTACCTCGCCGCCGGGGCGACCGCGATGCTGGTGTTCCACTTCGACGCCGAACTGGCGGGCACCAGCGCCGAGGATTTCGTGCACGACTTGCTCGGGCGGCGGCTCGGCGTCGTGGGCGTGGTGACGGGGGAGGACTTCACCTTCGGCAAGGGCCGCGCGGGGAATCGCGCACGGCTCGAGGAGCTCGGCCGCGAGGCAGGCATCGCGGCGCGCGCGGTGCCGGCGGTGATGGATGGCGGCGAACCGGTATCGTCCAGCCGCGTGCGCGAGGCGCTGCGCGAGGGCGATCCGCAGGAGGCCGCGCGGCTCCTCACCCGCCCGTTCGCGATTCGCGGCGTGGTCGAGCATGGCGACAAGCGCGGGCGCGCAATCGGCTATCCGACCGCGAACCTCGCGATCGAGAGCTATCTTCGCCCCAAGTTCGGGGTCTATGCCGTCACCGGGCGGGTACTGGCGACGGGGCAGGCGCTGCAGGGCGCGGCGAACATCGGCGTGCGCCCGCAGTTCGAGCCGCCCCGGGAATTGCTCGAACCGCATTTCTTCGACTTCGCCGGCGATCTCTACGGGCAGGAGATCGAGGTCGCGTTCCACCACTTCCTGCGGCCCGAGGCGACGTTCGATTCGCTCGATTCGCTGGTGGCGCAGATCGATTCGGACTGCACCGAGGCGCGGCGGTTGCTCGCGAGCGTTGGATAGGCGCTGCGCGAAACCTATTCACTTTCCTACACGCCCGCTTTCCTCTAGCGGCGCTGGTTCCATGAACGACGCCCAAAATCCGCCAACGCCCCCCCAGCGAGATTACCGGGACACGGTCTTCCTGCCGAAGACCGAGTTTCCGATGAAGGCCGGCCTGCCGCAGAAGGAGCCGGGCATTCTCGCGCAATGGGAATCCGACGGGCTCTACGCGAAGCTGCGCGAGGAGCGCGCGGGCCGTGAAAAGTTCGTGCTCCACGACGGGCCGCCGTATGCCAACGGCGATATGCACATCGGCCACGCGCTGAACCACGTGCTCAAGGACATGGTCGTGCGCACGCAGACGCTGCTGGGCAAGGACGCGCCCTACGTGCCCGGGTGGGACTGCCACGGGCTGCCGATCGAGTGGAAGGTCGAGGAGCAGTACCGCAAGAAGAAGCTGAACAAGGACGAGGTCCCCGCGGCCGAATTCCGCGCCGAATGCCGCGCCTACGCGCAGCACTGGGTCGACGTGCAGCGCGAGCAGCTGAAGCGGCTCGGCATCAACGGCGACTGGGACAAGCCCTACCTGACGATGGACTTCGCGGCGGAAGCGACGATCGTTGCCGAGCTGCTCAAGTTCGCCGAGGCGGGCAACCTGTATCGCGGCGCCAAGCCGGTGATGTGGAGCCCGGTCGAAAAGACCGCGCTGGCCGAGGCCGAGGTCGAGTACGAGGACATCACCTCGACCCAGATCGACGTGGCGTTCGAGATCGTCGAGAGCCCGATTCCCGAACTGGTCGGCGCGCACGCAGTGATCTGGACGACCACGCCGTGGACGATCCCGGTGAACCAGGCCTTGGCCTATGGGCCGGAGATTGAGTATGTTGCCATTGCCGGTCGTCAACACATGCTGCGTGGCAAGTATCCTCCACAGACGCCAGATGATCTTGAAACGATTTGGAGCGGAGTGATACTCGTCGCGGGTAGTTTGCTCGATGCTTTTCGAGCACGGTCGGCTTTTGCCGCGGACAGCCTAAAGCCAATCTGGCGCGGCAAAGGCTCCGACCTCGCCGGAACCGTCGCCCACCACCCGATGCACCATCTCGGCGGGTTCTACGCCGCGCCGCGACCGTTCCTGCCGGGCGACTTCGTCACCACCGACAGCGGCACCGGGCTGGTCCACATGTCGCCCGACCACGGCGAGGACGATTTCGAGCTGTGCAAGGCCCACGGCCTGACGCCGAAGTTCGCGGTCGAGGCCGACGGGCGCTATCGCGACGACTGGCTGTGGCTCGGCGGCGGCGACGAGCGGCGGATGTCGGTCATCAACCCCAGGTTCAACGCGCCCGAGGGGCCGATCTGCTCGGACTTGCGCGATGCCGGCGCGCTGCTGTCTGCGAGCGCGGACTACCAGCACTCCTACCCGCATTCGTGGCGTTCCAAGGCCAAGGTCATCTACCGCTGCACGCCGCAGTGGTTCGTGCCGATGGATCGGAATTTGGCGGAAACCCCAAATTCCGTTCGTGCTGAGCCTGTCGAAGCACCGTCCTCTTCTTCCAGCGCTGCGTCCGAAAAAAGTGCGGCCCTTCGACAAGCTCAGGGCGAACGGACTTTGAGGTCGACCGCCCTCGCCGAGATCGATCGTGTGCGCTTCGTGCCCGCCAAGGGGCGCAACCGGATCGGGGCGATGGTCGAGGGGCGGCCCGACTGGGTGCTCAGCCGCCAGCGCGCGTGGGGGGTGCCGATCACGCTGTTCGTCCACCGCGAAAGCGGCGAATATCTGGTCGACCCCGCGGTTAACGAACGCATCGTCGCCGCGGTGCGCGAGCAGGGCGTCGATGCCTGGACCGACGAGGCGGCGGGCGAAATCCTCGGCCCCGACTACGACCCCGCCGACTACGAGCGGATCACCGACATCCTCGACGTGTGGTTCGATTCGGGCTGCACCCATGCGTTCGTGCTCGAAAGCGGGCGCTGGCCCGAGCTCAAGTGGCCCGCCGATCTCTATCTCGAAGGGTCCGACCAGCATCGCGGCTGGTTCCAGTCCTCGCTGCTCGAAAGCTGCGCCACGCGCGGGCGCGCGCCCTACGACGCGGTGCTGACCCACGGCTTCACCATGGCGAGCGACGGCAAGAAGATGTCGAAGTCGCTCGGCAACACGGTCGATCCGGTCAAGGTGATGGAGCAGTACGGGGCGGACATCATCCGCCTGTGGGCGCTGTCGGTCGACTTCACCGAGGACCACCGGATCGGGGACGAGATCCTCAAGGGCGTGGGCGACCAGTATCGCCGATTGCGCAACACCTTCCGCTACCTGCTCGGCGCGCTCGACGGGTTCGATTACGAGAGCGAAGGCGTCGATCCGGCCGAGATGCCCGAGCTCGAACGCTACGTGCTGAGTCAGCTCCACGCGCTCGACGCGACGCTGCGGCAGGCGATCGCCGATTTCGACTTCAACGAGTACACCCGCGAGCTGGTCGATTTCGCGAACGAGGACCTCTCGGCGTTTTTCTTCGATGTGCGCAAGGACAGCCTCTACTGCGACGGCGAAGGCGACCTGCGCCGCCGCGCCTACCGCACCGTGCTCGACGTGCTGTTCCACGCGCTCGTGCGCTACGCCGCGCCGGTGCTGGTGTTCACGGCGGAAGAGGCCTGGACCACGCGCTTCCCGGAGCGCGGCAGCGTCCACTTGCAGGAGCTGCACCCGCTGCCGGGCGAATGGGTGAACCCGGAAATCGCCGCGCGCTTCGACGCCTTGCGCACTTTGCGCGAGCGGGTGATGGAGGCGATCGAGCCGCTGCGGCGCGAGAAGGTCGTGCGCTCGGGACTCGAGGCCGAAGTCGCGGTGCCCGCCGCCGCGGTGCCCGAGGGCTTTTCCGACGCCGATCTCGCCGAACTGTTCATCGTCGCGTCAGTCGCGCGCGGCCAGGGCGGCGAAGTGACCGTGACGCGCACCCAAGACCACAAATGCGGCCGCTGCTGGCGCCTCCTGCCCGAGGTAGCCGAGGACGGCGCGCTCTGCGCCCGCTGCGACGATGTGATTTCGGAGCTGGACGCCGCATGAGCAAGGTCATGAAATACCGCCTGATCGGCTTTGCCGCGGCGATCGTGCTGTTCCTGATCGACCAGGCGATGAAGTTCTACGTCACCGAGACGCTCGGGATGGAGCGCGGCGAGGTGGTCGAGCTGCTGCCGTTCTTCGATTTTCGGATGACCTACAATTTCGGCATCTCGCTGGGCATGTTTCAGGCCGATTCGATGGAGATGCGCTGGATACTGGTGGGCGTGACGAGCCTGATCGCGCTCGTCGTCACCGTGTGGATGCTGCGCGAGAAGGCGCTCGGCGAGATCGCGGGCCTCTCGCTGATCCTCGGCGGCGCGCTCGGCAATATCCGCGACCGCTACGAATACGGCTACGTGATCGACTACGCCGATCTCCATTTCGGCGAGTTCCGCCCGTTCCTGATCTTCAACATCGCCGACGCCGCGATCACCATCGGCGTCCTGATAATCCTTGCCCGCGCGTTCTTCGTGCGCGACAAGGACGCAACACCCGAAACCGAGCGGGCGCACGGCGCCGCGGAGAGCTGAAGATGCGTAAATCGACCACCCTCGTCCTTCTCGCCGGCGCGAGCGCGATGCTCGCCGGTTGCGGCAGCAGCGGCGGCATTCTCGGCCGCGAGCGCCCCGATGAGTTCGCGGTGCAGCGCCAGGCGCCGCTGGTCGTGCCGCCCGATTTCAGCCTCGTGCCCCCCGCGCCCGGCGCTCCGCGCCCGACCGAGGACGCTGCGAGCGAGGAAGCGCTCGAAGTGCTGTTCGGCGGCCCGGCTCCGCGCAGCGGCGTCGAGACCAGCGCGCTCGACCGCGCGGGCGTGGCCGATCCCGGCATTCGCACCGAAGTCGGCGACCCGGCCACGCACACGGTGGCCAAAGGCCGCGTGACCCGCGACATCGTCGCGGCGCCGGAAGGTGACGGGCAGTTCGCGCAAGCAGTTATCCCTGCGGGATAACTGCTTTTCATTTGTTTTCCGCACGCGCATCCGCGCGCGCGATATCCTCGCTCCCTTCGGGCGCTGCGGGCGCGCGGTCGCGCTTGCGGGCTGCTGGTCGCAGCCCGAACTCTTCCCGGCCATTGATGTCTGGAAAGCTCCGGTCCGCGACCAGCGGACCGCAAGGCCGAACGGCCGCCCGCAGGGGCCCGACCGAAGGGAGGAACAGCCCCGAGGACGCAGGCGCGGATGCGCCTGCGAAAAACAAAGACTCCGCGCCGCTCTCACGACGCCCGCGAGCGTGTTTACTACTCCTCGCTCACGATCAATTTATCGATCTTGCGCCCGTCCATGTCGACGACCTCGAACCGCCAGCCCTGGTCGGTGAAGCTCTCGCCTTCGGTCGGCAGGTTCTTGAGCACCGACAGGACATAGCCCGCCACGGTCGCGAATTCGCGGTCGTCGGGGTATTCGAGATCCAGCCTCTCAGCGAGATCGTCCGCCGCGAGCGCGCCCGAGACCAGCAGCGAGCCGTCGGCGCGCTCGAGTATGCCGGGCTGTTCGCCCTGATCCTGATCGCTCGCGAACTGGCCCGCGATCGCGATCAGCAAGTCCGCCGGGGTCACGATACCGTCGAGATGGCCGTATTCGTCGTGCACCATCGCCATCGCGACTTCGGACTGCTGGAGCACGCGTAGCGCGTCCATCGCGTCGAGCTGGTCGGGCACGACCTCGGCCTTCTTCATGATCGAGCGCAGGGCGACCGGTTCGCCCGCAACCATTCGCGCGAGCACTTCGCGCACCTTGACGACGCCCACCACGCGGTCGGAAGCCCCCTCCGCGACGGGAAGGAGCGAATGCGGGCTCGCCTCGATCGCCCCGCGGATCGCGGCTTGATCGGCGTCTGCATCGACCCAGTCGAGTTCGGTCCGCGGGGTCATCACATCGCGGACGGGCTTGTCCGCCAGCCGCACCACGCCCGCGAGAATCTGATGTTGATCGACCTCAATCACGCCCGAACGGGTCGCTTCCGCGAAGATCATGTGCAGTTCCTCGGCGGTGACATTCGAATGCCCGCCCGAACGAACGCCGAGCAGGCGGATCAGCAGCCCCGACGAGTTGTCCAGCAGCCAGACGAGCGGCGCCGCGATCCGCGCGATGAGCGCCATGGGGCGCGCCATGACGAGTGAGATCGGCACCGCGGCGCGCAACGCCACCTGCTTGGGCACCAGTTCGCCGATCACCAGGTTGAAGTACGTCGTCAGCGCGATCACCACCACGAAGCCGACTTCGTCCGCATAGGCAGGCGGCAGACCGAGCGCTTCGAGCCGCTCGCCCGTCGGCGCACCGAGGCTCGCGCCGGAATAGGCGCCCGCGACGATCCCGACGAGGGTAATCCCGATCTGAACCGTCGAAAGAAACTTTCCCGGATCGGCCGCCAGCGCAATCGCTGTGGCCGCGGCGCTGCTCCCCTTGTCCGCCATATGCTGCAGGCGCGAGGTCTTGGCCGAAACGATCGCCAGTTCGGACATGGCGAAGACGCCGTTGAGCACAATCAGCCCGGCGATGATGAGGAGATCTGTCCAGGGATAGGGAGTCACGCCTGCGTCGCTAGCACAATTGGTACGCCGCGCCAGCCTGAGACGACGGAGCCCCGCGCACTCGACGGGGAACGGGCGCCCCGTTTCCGTGTTGAGCGAACGAGGCGCAGGTGGGCGCGCCCGGCCCCCACGGGCGCTAACGGTTCACAACGAGAGGGGTATCCCCATGAAGAAATCGAGAATGTTCGTCGCCGGCTTCGCCGCGCTTTCGCTGGTGAGCGTGTCGGCGTGCGTGACCGATCCCAACACCGGCGAGCGCAAGATTTCGCGCACCGCGATCGGCGGCATCGGCGGCGCGGCCGCGGGCGCGCTGCTCGGCGGGCTGATCGGCGGCAAGACCGGGCGCATCATCGGCGCGGTCGGCGGCGGCGCGATCGGCGGCGTGGTCGGCTACAAGATGGATCAGCAGATCAAGGAACTGCGCGAATCGACCGCCGGCTCGGGCGTCGACGTGACCGAGGTCGACGGCGGCGAGGCAATCCTGGTCAACCTGCCCGATGGCGTGACCTTCGATGTCGGCAGCGCGACTCTCAAGCCCACTTTCCGCGCCACGCTCGACGATGTCGCGGCGAGCCTTCAGCAATATCCGAACAGCCTGATCGACGTGTACGGCCACACCGATTCGACCGGCTCCGATTCGTTCAACCAGGGCCTCTCGGAACGCCGCGCCCAGACGGTCGCCAACTACCTGACCAGCCGCGGTGTCAATTCGGCGCGCATTCGCTGGCAGGGCTTCGGCGAGACGATGCCGGTGGCCGACAACTCGACCGAGGAAGGGCGCCGTCTCAACCGTCGGGTCGAGATCAAGATCATCCCGATCAGTCAGGAAGAGATCGACGCAGCGCAGAATCAGTAAAGCGCTACCCGCTTCCGCAGCGAGCGGAGAGAAAGGGTCGGCCTGACGAGCAAGCGGCGGGCCGGCCCTTTTTCCTTGCGCGCCTCTATTTGCGCGACAGCTCTCGAGCGCGGCCGGCGAGCCGTTCGACCGCGCAGGCGTGGATGCCGGGCGCGCTGACCAGCAGACCGAATGCGCGCGGATCGCGCTTGTTGTAGTTGAGCGGATGGCCGAAGGCGTCGCTGATCGCGGCCCCCGCCTCGCGCGCTATCAACGCCGCGGCGGCGATGTCCCACTCGAACCCCCAGCGCAGCGTGGCGAGCAGATCGGCCTCGTCCGCGGCGACCATCGCCGCGCGTAAGGCGATCGAATTGGGCTTGGCGACCATTTCGAGATCGCGATCCTCCTTCGGCAGCGAATCGGCGGGCACGCGCGCGCCTGGAAACTCGGTGCGGCGCGAGGCCTTGAGCCGCTCGCCGTTGCGCCACGATCCCTGCCCCGAAACCCCGATCCAGTCCTCCTCGCGCGCGGGCGCGGCCAGCATGCCGATCAGCGGCCGACCCTCGCTGATCAGCGCTACCGAGACCGCCCAACCCTTGCGCCCGCGGATGAAGTCGCGCGTGCCGTCGATCGGGTCGACCAGCCAAATCAGCCCGCGTGCGAGCCGCGCGGGATCGTCGACCGTCTCCTCCGACAGCCAGCCGGCCGAGGGCAGCAGCCGGCCGAGCTCGCGCCGCAGGAAGGCGTCCACCGCGAGATCGGCAGCGCAGACCGGGTTGCCCGGCGTCTTCTCCCACGTCTCCACCGCATGGCCCGCACCCGGCCAGGCGGCGAGCGCGATGCGCGCGGCTTCGCGGACGATGTCTTCGAGGCGGGAACGATCGATCACTCGCGACCAGCAGTGGAAGCGGACGCGAGACTTTTCAAGCGCGGCAATCCATGCTTAGGCCCCGCGCAAACCGGCGCCGCCGGTACGGACAGTCACAGACAGCGGAACAGCCCCCATGAACATCCACGAATATCAGGCCAAGGAACTGCTCGCGAAGTACGGCATCGGCATTCCCGCCGGCCATGCGGCGCTGACCGTGGAGGAAGCGGTCGCGGGCGCGAAGCAGCTTCCCGGGCCGCTCTACGTGGTCAAGGCGCAGATCCACGCGGGCGGGCGCGGCAAGGGCAAGTTCAAGGAACTCGGCCCCGACGCCAAGGGCGGCGTGCGGCTCGCAAAGTCGATCGAGGAGGTCGAAGCGAGCGCGCGCGAGATGCTCGGCAACACGCTGGTGACCGTGCAGACCGGCGATGCGGGCAAGCAGGTCAACCGCCTCTACGTCACGGACGGGGTCGACATCGCCTCCGAATACTATCTCTCGATGCTGGTCGACCGCGCCAGTGGCCGCGTCGCGATGATCGTTTCCACCGAAGGCGGGATGGACATCGAGGCGGTCGCGCACGACACACCCGAGAAGATCACCACCATTACGATCGACCCGGCGCAGGGCTTCATGCCGCACCACGGCCGCGCGGTGGCCTTCGCGCTGAACCTCACCGGCGAGCTTAACAAGCAGGCGCAGAAGCTGGCGAAGCAGCTCTACACTGCGTTCATGGACCTCGACTGCGCGATGCTCGAGATCAATCCGCTGGTGGAGACCGAGGATGGCAAGCTGCTGGTGCTCGACACCAAGATGAGCTTCGATTCGAACGCGCTCTATCGCCACCCCGACGTGCAGGCGTTGCGCGACGAGACCGAGGAAGACCCGGCCGAAGTCGAGGCGAGCGAGTACGATCTCGCCTATATCAAGCTCGACGGCACGATCGGCTGCATGGTCAACGGCGCGGGCCTCGCGATGGCGACGATGGACATCATCAAGCTGAACGGCGCCTTCCCGGCCAACTTCCTCGACGTCGGCGGCGGCGCCAACCGCGAGAAGGTGACCGCGGCGTTCAAGATCATCCTCAAGGACCCGGCGGTCGAGGGCATCCTGGTCAACATCTTCGGCGGGATCATGAAGTGCGACGTGATCGCCGACGGCATCGTCGCCGCGGCGAAGGACGTGAACCTCTCGGTCCCGCTGGTCGTCCGGCTCGAGGGCACCAACGTCGAGAAGGGCAAGGAAATCCTCAACAACTCGGGGCTGCCGATCGTCAGCGCCGACGATCTGGGCGACGCGGCGCGCAAGATCGTGGCGGAAGTCAAGCAGGCGGCTTGATCGCCCACGCTAGGGGCGGCGCTGGAAGCGGAACACCAGTTCCTCGATCGCGTCGCCCTCGCTCTTCATTCGCACTGCGACCAGCAAGCCGTCCTCACCCTCACAGCGATAGGTGAGGCTGGAGAAAAAGGCCGCGCAAGGCTCGATTGAGAGCAGGCGGAAGCGGACCATGCCGTCCTTCTCCTCCCACCCGGTGAGGTCGGGGTTGAAGTGCTTGAGCTTGAGGACGAGGCTGCCCTCCTCCTCCGCCAGGTACATGTGCTCGGTGAACATCAGAGCGCCGTCGGGCTTTTCCTGCACGAACAGGCCGACCATCGTGTCGCCGGAAGGCGGGAGCCAGCTTTCCGCGGCCTCGGCCCCGTCGATCCCCGTGCCGACCCAGTCGCCCACCAGCCAGCCAGCCTGTTCGATCGTGGCGGGCGGCGGCATGTGGCCTGCGGGCGCGACGCGGGTTTCCTGCGCGGCGAGGGGCGCGGCGAGCGCCAGGGCAAGCACGAATGCAACTGAGCGCATGACGGCCCCCTCCTCGCGGGCGCTCCGAAAATACCCGCGGCGCGCACGCCGGTAAAGCGCCGCCGCGCGATCTCCGCTTGACCCCGCGAACGCGGAACGCGAGGGATGGCGCGCAGTTTGGACCTGCGAGAGCGAGTCCCCGTCACTTGACGCTTACGTAAACGCAAGTTAGGCGAACGCCACGCAATTCGAGAGGAAGGACCACCCATGAAGATCCTCGTGCCCGTGAAGCGGGTGATCGACTACAACGTGAAGCCGCGCGTCAAGGCCGACGGCTCCGGGGTCGACCTGGCCAACGTCAAGATGAGCATGAACCCGTTCGACGAGATCGCGGTGGAAGAAGCGCTGCGGATCAAGGAATCGGGCAAGGCCGAGGAAGTGATCGCGGTGTCGATCGGCCCGGCCAAGGCGACCGAGACGCTGCGCACCGCGCTCGCGATGGGCGCCGATCGCGCGATCCTGGTCCAGACCGACGACGAGGTCGAGCCGCTGGCTGTCGCCAAGATCCTCAAGGCGATCTACGAGGCCGAGCAGCCGGGGCTGGTGATCCTCGGCAAGCAGGCGATCGACGACGATTCGAACCAGACCGGCCAGATGCTCGCCGCGCTCACCGGGCGCCCGCAGGGCACCTTCGCCAACACCGTCGAGCTCGATGGCGAGAGCGTCACCGTGAAGCGCGAGATCGACGGCGGGCTCGAGACCGTGAAGCTCACGCTTCCCGCGATCGTCACCACCGACCTGCGCCTCAACGAGCCGCGCTACGCCTCGCTGCCCAACATCATGAAGGCCAAGTCCAAGCCGCTCGAAACCAAGAGCCCGGCCGACTACGGCGTCGATACCGCGCCGCGGCTGAAGACGCTCAAGGTCGCCGAGCCGCCGGTGCGCCAGGCGGGCGTGAAGGTCGCCGACGTCGACGAGCTGGTCGCCAAGATCAAGGCGCTGGGCATCGCCTGAGGAAACACCGAACCACATCCGTTCGTGCTGAGCTTGTCGAAGCACCGTCCTTCTTCGGGCGCGCGGGTGAAAGGAAGTACGGCCCTTCGACAAGCTCAGGGCGAACGGACTTAGAGGTTGGATAGATGAAAACGCTCGTTCTGGTCGAACACGACAATGCTTCGGTGAAGGACGCCACGCTCTCCACCGTCACCGCCGCCGCCAAGCTCGGCGAAGTGCACCTGCTCGTTGCGGGCAGCGGCTGCGCGGCGGTCGCCGATGAAGCGGCGAAGATCGAAGGCGTGGGCAAGGTCCACCTCGCCGACGATCCCGCCTATGAGCACCAGTTGGCCGAAAACGTCGCGCCGCTCGCTGCCAAGCTGATGGAGACGCACGACGCCTTCCTCGCGCCCGCGACCACCACCGGCAAGAACGTCGCCCCGCGCGTCGCCGCGCTGCTCGACGTGATGCAGATCTCCGAGATCATGAGCGTGGAGGGCGACAAGACCTTCACCCGCCCGATCTACGCCGGTAACGCCATCGCGACGGTCGAGAGCTCCGATCCCAAGCTGGTCATCACCGTGCGCGGCACCGCGTTCGACAAGGCGGCTAGCGAGGGTGGCAATGGCACCGTGGAAGCCGTGTCGGGTGACGGCGACGCGGGCACCAGCAGCTTCATCGGCCAGGAACTCGCCAAGAGCGAGCGCCCCGAGCTGACCAGCGCCAAGGTCATCGTCTCGGGCGGCCGCGCGCTGAAGGACGGCGAGACATTCGAGAGCATCATCATGCCGCTCGCCGACAAGCTCGGTGCGGGCGTCGGCGCGAGCCGCGCGGCGGTCGACGCGGGCTACGTGCCCAACGACTACCAGGTCGGCCAGACGGGCAAGATCGTCGCGCCCGAAGTCTATATCGCGATCGGCATCTCGGGCGCGATCCAGCACCTTGCGGGCATGAAGGATTCCAAGACCATCATCGCCATCAACAAGGACGAGGACGCCCCGATCTTCCAGGTCGCCGACATCGGCCTCGTCGGCGATCTGTTCAAGGTCGTACCGGAGCTGACCGAGAAGCTGTAGTCCTTCACTTTCGATTACGGGGATCGGACTGCCGCTGCTTAGAGGGTTGCGGATCAATTCAACCTCGATACGTAGGTTCGGCGCGAGCAAGAGTGCCGCTACCGTACCGAGAAACTCAGATCCGCGCTGAATCACGAGAAACTCGTCTATTCTCGTCGACCGAAATCGAGAGGAGCGTTTCTTGAACAAGCGAGAGTTGATGGCAGTGATCTGGCCGCGGTATTCGCGCCTGATCGATATGACGAACCGCAATGCTCCGATGTCGCGCTGGTTGAAGGACAACGCGGAGAACAAGCCGCGCCTGCCGGAAAAGCTCGACCTCTTTCAGTTGATAGAGCGCGAGCATATCAAGCACGAAATCGATTATTTGGAGTTCGGCGTCTTCAACGGCAAGACGTTTGGATTATGGCTTGAACTGCATCAGGAAAGCGGCAGCCGGTTCTACGGCTTCGACAGCTTTGAAGGCCTCCCGGAAGAATGGGATCTGGCCTTCAATCCCATGAAAAAAGGCCACTTCGCCACCAACATTCCACAGTTCGACGACCGGCGGGCGCAGATGGTGAAGGGCTGGTTCACCGATACCCTGCCGCCCTTTCTGGCTGACTTCGAGCGCCGTAGGCAGATGGTAATCCACCTCGATGCCGATCTCTATTCGTCCACGCTCTTCGTCCTGGCCGAGTTCGCGAAGCTGCTGCGGCCTGGCGATGTCATTTTGTTCGATGACTTTGCGCAGCCCCTGCATGTCTACCGCGCGGTACGCGATTGGGAATCGGGCTGGGGCATAAAGTATGAGGTGATCGGATCGGCCGCCGGCTACTATCGCGAAATGGCGATCAAGATCATCGAGACGCCATGGGGCGGAGAAGCTCCGGCCTAACAGCGCTGAGGAAGGCCGAGGTGCGTGCCGCGGTCAGCCGCCGACCGGCCAGCTCGCGAGCACTTCCCCGCTGGCTGGATTTTCGATCCGCACTTCGTCCAGCGTGACCGCAACGACGCAGATCGGGCGTTGCTCGATCCCGGCGGGCTGGATGCAGCGCACCGGCCCGCCGCCGGGTACGCGGTCGATCCGGCCCGAGAGCATCAGCCGGAAGCCGCGCGGCGCGCTGAATTCGTCGATGGGCACGCGCTTGACCGATTCGAACGCACGTCCGTCGCGCAGCGCCTCGCGCCGGCTGCCGCCAGTGAAGAACTGCGCCACGGCCAGAGTCTGCCCCGGCAGAGTGACCGGCTCCATACCGGTGGCCCGCGCCTGGCCCGCGCGCTGCGGGCATTCGCCGGTCGAGGACCAGGGCCGTGCGATCCAGAAGCCCTGGATCGCCTCGATAGCGCCGGTATCGGCAAGCCCCCAGTCGGCTGCGGACCAGCTGGTCGCTGCCGCGTGGAGTCGCAGCGCCTCGTCTTCCTCGTCATAGCGCCAGCGCAAGGGGGCGAGACTGTCCTCCCCTGCAGGTCCGCTGCAGCCGAACGGCACCGCGAGCTCGAAACGCCGGTCGACCGCCTCGCCGACGGCTTCGGGAACAGGTTCGCCCGCGACCAGCGCCTCGGTCGCTTCGCCGGCGAGTGCGATAAGGTCCGCCCGCTCGAGAATCCGGATCGGCTCGGGCGTCGGGCTCGGCGATGGCGCGGGGGTTTCCACGACGACCGGTTCCCGCGGTTCGCGATCCGGCGCAGTGGAGCGACCGAGGAAAAACCCCGCCCCGCCGACCGCGATCACCGCGATGAGCCCGCCTGCGATGGCGAGCCGGCTGGCCCGAAGAGTGGGTTCCTGCATGGCCAAGTGATAGCAAAATCGCGCACGGGCTCCATACCCCAATCGGATTTTCTTCGACTAAGGCGTTGACAGCGAAGGCGGCGGGCTCGACGCAGAGGGTCCGATGGCGATCGATCAGATCCTCACCCTGCTCGTCCTCGCCGCGGTCGTCGCGGCGCTCATCTGGGACAAGGTGCGCGCCGATGTAGTGGCGCTGACCGGTGCCGCGGTTCTGCTGATGACCGGCGTCGTTCGCCCGATCGAGGTGCAGAGCGCCTTCGCCAGCCCCGCGATCATCGCGCTCGCCTCGTTGTTCGTCATCGCCTACGCGCTCGAACTCTCGGGGCTGCTCGACCGCGCGATCGTCGGCGCGGTGCGCTTGTGCCAGAAGATGGGATCGGCGGGCATGTGGCTGCTGATGGTTCTGTGCGGTGCGACCTCCGCGTTCCTAAACAACACTCCGATCGTGGTGCTGAGCGCGCCGGTGGTGCGCGATGTCGCGCTAAAGCTCAAGCTGTCGCCCAAGCGCTACCTGATGCCGCTGTCGTATATCACGGTGCTCGGCGGATGCTGCACGCTGATCGGCACCTCGACCAACCTGCTGGTGAACGACATGGCGCGGGTGTCGGGCCAGCCGAGCTTCGGCATTTTCGAAGTCGCACCGGTCGGGATCATCGTCGCCATCGCGGGCGGTCTCTATCTCTTCCTGGTGAGCGGCAGACTGCTGCGTTACCATGAGGAAAAGGCAGAGGGAGCCGAGCGGCCGCCGCTTCCGGGCCAACTCGAGATGGGCGGCGCGCAAGTGGGCGACGCCGACCTGTTCACCGAGCCCCGTCCGTTCGCCCCAGCCAAGGCCGCGATCGCGATGGCGGTGTTCGTGGGCGCGGTGGCACTCGCCACGATCAACGTCGCGCCGATCGCAGCGACCGCATTCGCCGGCGCGGTCCTGCTGATCCTGCTGCGCGTGATCACCGCCGACGAGGCCTACAGCGGCCTCAAGGCCGAAATCCTTATCCTGATCGCGGGCATGGTGGTGATCGGCATCGCGATGGAGGAGAGCGGTCTCGCCGCCGAAGCCTCGCAGCTGCTGATCGAGACGGTCGACGGGCTCAGCCCGCTGGTTGCGCTGATCGTGCTCTACGTGGCGACCCTGATCCTCACCGAGCTGCTCTCGAACGCCACGGTCGCGGTGCTCGTCACCCCGGTGGCGGTCGCGCTGGCGGAGAGCCTCGGCGTGAGCCCGCGGCCGTTTCTGGTCGCGGTGATGATGGCGGGCAGCCTCGCGTTCGCGACCCCGTTCGGATATCAGACCAACGTGATTGTCTACCAGATGGGGGGCTATCGCTACATGGACTTCGTGCGGGTGGGCCTGCCGCTGAACATCGTCACCTGCGTGGCCGCGATTGCCGCGATCCGGATGTTCTTCCCGTTCTGAAACGGCGATTTACAGCAACCCGTCCACCGCATGGATGGTCACGCCGACCAGTCCGCCGACCAGCGTACCGTTGATGCGGATGAACTGCAGGTCGCGGCCGACGGCGTTTTCGAGGCGGTCGGTGATCGTGCGCGCATCCCACCGGCGCACCGTTTCGGACACGAGCTGGACGATCTGCCCGCCGTAGCGGGTCGCGACGCCGACCGCGGTGCGGCGCGCGAAGCGGTTGACCTGCATCTGCAGCCGCGGATCGTCGCGCAGCGCGGCGCCGAGTTCGGCCAGGGTTGAACCCAGCCAGCCGTCGAGCGTCGAATCGGGATCGCGCGCCATGCCGATCAGCCCGGTGCGCATCCGCTCCCATACGCCCTGCCACCAGTCGGCGACGGCCGGGTTGTCGAGCAGCTCGCGCTTCATCCGCTCCACCTTGGCGCGCGTCTCGGGATCGTGCTGGAGATCGTGGGCGAGCTTCTCCAGCCCCTCTTCGATCTTGCCGCGCAGCGGATGCTGCGGATCGACCAGCACTTCGGCGAGCAGCTTGTAGAGCCCATCGAGCACCGAATTGGCGAGCCGCTCGTCGAGCCCGGTCCAGCGCAGCAGCGCGTTGGCGCGTTCGTGGATCATCGCGCGCACCATCGGCTCGTTGTCCTCGAGCGTCAGCCCGGCCCAGCGGATGATGCTGTCGATCAGCGGCAGGTGGCGCTTGTCGGCAATCGCCGCGCCGAGCATCTGGCCGAGCAGCGGCGCGACCTCGAGCTTCTCGAGCTGGTGCTTGAGCCCGGCGCGCACTTGCCCGCCGAGCCGCTCGGGATCGAGCGATTCGAGCACTCCGGCGAACAGCTCGGCCGCGCCCGCGCCAAGCCGCGACTGCGCACCCTCCCCAGGCTTGACGAGGAAATCGCCGACCGCGCGCGCGAGGTTCATGGTCTGCATCCGCCTCGCGACCACCGCGGGCGTAAGGAAGTTGTCGCGCAGGAACTGCGCCATGGTGTCGGCGATGCGGTCCTTGTTTTCGGGAATGATTGCGGTGTGCGGGATCGGCACCCCCAGCGGATGGCGGAACAGCGCGGTCACCGCGAACCAGTCCGCCAGCCCGCCGACCATCGCCGCTTCGGCGAAGGCATGGACGTAGCCCCACACGGGATGGAGTTCGAGATACTGGCGCGAGAACAGGAACACGCCCGCCATGAACACGAGCATGGCAGTCGCGGTCATGCGCATGCGGCGCGCACGATCAGGAGGGAGCGAAGCGCGCCTCATGACCGGAGAACGCGCCGGAAGCGGCGGGGTTTCGCGGTTCACTCGGCCGGATACGGACCCGGCGGCGTGCGGCGCGACGCCGGAACGGGCCCGCTATCGGGTTCAGGCCCGTCCGCAGGCGCCGGCGACGGCTCGTCCGGACGATAAGTCAGCAGGCGGCTACGCAGCCACGGCCCGATGCGTTTCTCGAACCCGTCCGCCAGGCTGAATCCGGCGGGGACGATGAGGAGGGTGAGCATCGTCGACATGATCAACCCGCCGATCACCACCGTGCCCATCGGAGCGCGCCAAGCGCCGTCGCCCGAAAGCGAGAGCGAGACCGGAATCATGCCGGCGGTCATCGCCACGGTGGTCATTACGATCGGCTGCGCGCGTTTATGCCCGGCATCCATGATCGCGTCGAGTTTGCGTGTTCCTTTGTCCATTTCCTCGAGCGCGAAGTCGATCAGCAGGATCGAGTTCTTCGATACAATCCCGAGCAACAGCAGAATACCGATATAGACCGGCATGGACTGGGGCTGGCCGACCAGCCAGACGAGGAAGATGCCGCCAAGCGGCGCAAGGGCGAGCGACGTCATGTTGACGAGCGGGCTCATCAGCCGTTTGTAGAGCAGCACCAGCACCGCGAACACGAGCAGAATACCCGACAGGATTGCGATCAGGAGACTGCCCATCATCTCCTGCTGCCACTCGTCCTCGCCCACCAGGTCGCGGATCACGCCCTGAGGCAGGTTCTGAAGCACCGGCAGCTCGTTGATCTGCGCGTCGGCCTCGCCCTTGACCACACCCTGCGCGAGATCGGCGCCGATCAGCACGCGCCGATTTTGATTGTAGCGCTGGATCGTCGTCGGCCCCGAGCCGAAGCTGATGTCGGCCACGCGCGAGAGGGGCACGGTACCGCCGGTGCGCGTCGGCACGGGCAGGTTCTCGATCGTGGTCAGATCCTCGCGCGACTGTTCGGGCAGCTTAACGCGGATCGGGATCTGCCGGTCGGCGAGCGAGAACTTGGCCGCATTCTGCTCGATCTCGCCGAGCGTCGCGATGCGGATCGTCTGGCTCAGCGCGGCGGTGGTCACGCCGAGCTCGGCAGCGAGATCGGGCCGCGGCTCGATGATGATCTCGGGCCGGTTGATATCGGCGCTGATGCGCGGGGCGACGAGCGTATCGAGCTCCTTCATCTGCTCGACCAGCGTCGCCGCGGTTTCCTCGAGCAGTTCCGGATCCGAGCCCGCCAGCATCACCGTGATGTCGCGTCCGCTGCCGAAACCACCGCCCTGCGACTGGAAACGCACGCGGGCGTCGGGAATCTGCGCGAGCACCGGTGCGAGAGCGCGCTCGAACTCGACCGAGCTCCGCTCGCGGTCGGGCTTGAGCGTGATGTAGATCGACGCATTACCGACGCGCACGCGCTCGAGCGCCCGCAGCACTTCGGGCTGCTCGTAGAGGATCGCCGCGACCTGATCGGCAACGCGCTCGGTCGTCTCGAGCGTGGTGCCCGGGACCATCTCGATCTCGACCTGGCTGTTGTCGCTGTTGATCTCGGGCTGGAACTGCGGCGGCACGTTCATGAACAGCAGCACGGTCAGGATGAGCGCGAAGTAGCCGGTCATCATCATCCACACGCGATGATCGTAGAACCGCGCCTCGAGCCAACGCCAGCTGTCGCGCAGATGGCCGCGCCACGGCAGGCCGATGAGCTTGAGCGCCAGCCAGCCCGCACCCAGCCCGATCGCCACCACAAGCGCGAGTTCGAGAATTTCGAGCGGCTTGAGCACGAGGAAATGGAATAGACCTTCGCCGCTCGGGACGATCGCGCCTGCGAGAATCTCGGGGACGCCGGCGGCCTGCAATATGCCGTACACCGCAAAGACAACGGCGAACGGCACCACGATCAGCACGAGAATCGTCGCGAGAAATGCGAGGCTATACAGGAGGCGGTTACGCGGGCCCTCCAGCCCTTCGCGGCGGGTGTACATCCTGCCGCGGTTGAGCGACCAGCCGAGCACGCGCATGTAACGGTCCATCCACGGCCCCTCGCCATGCGAGGCGTGGCCGTGAGCCTTCAGGAAATAGGCCGCGAGCATCGGAGTGATCATGCGCGCCACGGCCAGCGACATCAGCACCGCGACCACCACGGTAATGCCGAAGTTCTTGAAGAACTGTCCCGAAATACCAGGCATGAGCCCAACCGGAAGGAACACCGCGACGATGCAGAAGCTGGTCGCCACCACCGGGAGACCGATCTCGTCGGCCGCGTCGATCGAGGCCTGATAGGCCGATTTGCCCATGCGCATATGGCGCACGATATTCTCGATCTCGACGATCGCGTCGTCGACCAGAACACCCGCCACGAGCCCCAATGCGAGCAACGAGAGCGAGTTCAAATTGAACCCGAGCAGGTCCATGAACCAGAAGGTCGGGATCGCCGAGAGCGGGATCGCGATCGCCGAGATCACCGTCGCGCGCCAGTCCCGCAGGAAGAAGAACACCACCACGACCGCGAGGATCGCGCCTTCGATCATCGCCGCCATCGAACTTTCGTACTGTTCTTCGGTGTACTGGACAGTGTTGAACAGCGGGATGAAGCGCACGCCCGGATAATCGGCTTCCATCGCCTCGATCTCGGCGGTCGCGGCTTCGAAGACGGTGAGATCCGACGAGCCCTTGGCGCGCGACATCGCGAAGTTGACCACTTCCTTGTCCCGCACCTTGCTGATCGAGGTCCGTTCGCTGTAGCCATCACGCACGGTGGCGACGTCGCCCAGCCGCACGGTGCGGCCATCACCGAGCTGAATCAGCCGCTGCGAGAGCTCGTAGGCAGTTTCGGTGCTGCCGAGCACACGGACAGACTGGCGTGTGCCGCCGACTTCGGTGTTGCCGCCCGCCGCGTCGATATTGGTCTGGCGCAGCACGTTGTTGATCTGGCCCGCGGTGACCCCGAAAGCCTGCATCTTTTCCGGGTTGATGATAACCTCGATCTCGCGATCGACGCCGGCAAAGCGATTCACTTCGGCCATGCCTTCGATCGAGAGCAACCGCTTGGCCACCGTGTCGTCGATAAACCAGCTGAGCTGCTCGATCGTCATATCGTCGGCCTCGACGGCGTAGATGCCGAGGAAGCCGCCCGCAATCTCCTCCTTCGTGATCCGCGGCTCGATGATCCCGTCGGGCAGGCTGCCGCGAATCTGGTCGATCGCGTTCTTGACTTCGGACACCGCATCGTTCGGATCGATGCCGATCTCGAATTCGATGAAAGTGCTCGAATTGCCCTCGCTCGCAGTCGAGTTGATCGTCTTCACACCGTTGATCGCGCGCACCGCCGCCTCGACCCGCTGCGTGATCTGGTTCTCGATCTCGGTCGGCGCCGCTCCTGGCTGCGAGATCGAGACGTTGACTGCCGGGAACTCGATGTCCGGATTGTTGACCACGTCCATCCGCGCGAACGACAACAGGCCGGCCAACAACAGCGCCGTAAAAAAGACGAGCGGAATGACAGGGTTGCGGATCGACCACGCGGAGATGTTGCGGAAGCTCATCTGCTCAGTTCCCGCCCGTCTCGGCAGGCCTCGGCTGCACCGTCTCGCCTTCCGTGAGGAACCCCCCGGCGCGCAGGACGACCTGCTCGGTCCCCGTCAATCCTTCGACCACGGCGATGCCCTCGTCGGTGACGATGCCCGTCCGCACCGGGCGCCGCTGCGCCTTGTTCTCGCTGTCGATGACATAGACGAAGCTGCCCTGATCGTCCGACAGGATCGCTGATTCGGGGAGCATCGGGGCGACGATCGTGCCGCTTGCAATCGTAGCCGTGGCGAAGCCGCCGGGCCGCAGGCCGGGCGCATAGGACAGCGCGATGCGCGCCGTACCCTGGCGGTTGGTCTCCTCGATCGTCGGCGAAAGCTGCCAGATCTGACCGGTGAAGCTCTTGTCGAGGCCCACCGGGGTCACCGTGGCGGTGGTGCCGACCGAGAGCTTGGCGAGATCGGATTCGCTCACCTTGGCGAGCATTTCGATCTCGCCGCCCTTGGCGATGGTGAACAGCGGCTCGCCGCCGCCGCCGACGGTCTGACCCGGATCGACATTGCGCTCGAGCACGAGGCCCGCCGCGGGGGCATAGATATTGAGCCGCGCGGTCCGTTCCTGCAGTTCGCCCAGCTGGGCGCGGGCGACCTGGACACGCGCGCGCGCGGCGTCGCGGGTGGCGGTCAGGCGGTCGACTTCTGCCTTCGAGATGAAGCCCCGCTCGACCAGCTGGAGCGCACGGTCGAGGTTCGCCTGCGCAAGCTCCGCGTCGGCTTGCGCGACATTGATGTTCGCGCGGGCACTGGCGATCTGCTGCACCTGCACCGAACGATCGAGCACCGCAAGCACCTGTCCCTGGCTCACCCAGTCGCCGGCATCGACCGGCACCGAGACTACGCGCCCGCCCTCGCCGACCGAGCCGATCGGCAGCGGCCGCCGCGCGTCGAGCGTGCCCGACGCCTCGATCTCGCCCGCGATCGTCGTCCGTCCGGGGGTAACCACGGTGATCACGGGCGCCGTCGACTCCTCGTCACCCGCGCCCACGCCGCCGTTCTCGCCCCCGCGCGCGACGAAGAACGCCACGCCGGCGAGCACGACGAGCGCGACCAGCGCGATGATGATCCAACGCCGGCGGCGCGAAGCGCGCGTCTCGCCTTCGTCGATCAGGTCGGTGGGATAGCTCTCGGCAGATTCCGCCGACACGGACGTCTCGTAGTTCATCGCGCTCTCAGTCTACAGGAACCCGGCAGTGTGTTACCCCAGTAACTCACTTCTGGCAATAGTCCGATTGCCTGTAGACCTCGCCGCTGCGCGCGGCAATGCGCAGTTCGACGGGGGGCATATGCGCCCGACGAATGACTCCGCCTGCAAAAAAGGCGGGCGCGGCCCGTGCCGTGCCCGCCCTTTTCGGGAAAGATTAAGATGCCTTAGCGAACGCGCCCGCGCTGGACCAGATTAACGATCGCGAGCAGGACAACGGCGCCGATGAAGGCGATGATGAGCCCGGTGAGCGAGAAATCCTGCACCGTGCCGGCCCAGCCGAACTGGTTTGCGATCAGGTTGCCGATCACCGAGCCGACGCAGCCGACCACGACATTCCAGAAGATGCCCATCGAAGCATCGCGGTTCATCACGAGGCTGGCGAGCCAGCCGGCGATGCCGCCGACGATTATTGCGACAATCCAGTCCATCCTAGAACTCCTCCTGTTTGCAAAACCTTGCACCGCCTTAAACTGCGGGCAAGGCCAAGCGGTTCCCCGGCATTCTTCGTGCCGTGGCAGGAGAATACGCCAATCGACCGCGCGCGGCTAGGCTCGCGATCTTGGGCAGAGGATAACTTGCCGAAACGTCAGTACTTGAGCTGGCGTTCGTAGAGGTCGCGGTAGTGCTGGATGCGGGTGACGCGCAGGCCCTGCATGCCAGAGCGGTCGACCGCGCGCTGCCACGAGGCGAATTCCTCGAGCGTGAGGCCGTAGCGATCGAGCACCTCGTCGATCGTCAGCAGCCCGCCGTTGACCGCGGCCACCACCTCTGCCTTGCGGCGCACGACCCAGCGCTTGGTGTTGCGCGGCGGGAGATCGTCGACCGTGAGCGCCTCGCCGAGCGGGCCGATCACCTGGGCAGGGCGGATTTTCTGGTTTTCGATCATCGCGTCTCTCGGCTCGCCATTACCGCACCATTCGCGGCTGCAAAGGCCATGCCCCCGGGCCCTTTGCCATGCATTAAACCATCAGGGTTAACGAGGGGTTCGCCTTCGCCCGAAACCCCCTCCCCGCACTCGCCGAAGCAAGCGAAGTTGCCCGCCGGATATGAGCCGGCGCGCGCCATCGCGCGGCGCAGGTCGTGCGCTGCGGCCAGCCGCGCGACGAGCTCCGGCCACGCCGGAACCCGCAGCGCGCCGCCTTCTCTCGCCGAATCGGCGGCGGCGGGAACGATCTGCCCTTCGAACATCGCCCGGCCTTACACCGCGCTTGGTCAACATCGGGTAAAGGCGCCGCGAAGCGCCGGGCCACGCACGGCTTTATGGATAACGCCCGTGCGTGTATGGGCGCGCGCATGAACGCTCCCGCCCGTCTTCCCTGCACGCCCGACCCGGCCGCGCTGTTCGACCTGCCGCGCCCCGCGCGCGAGAGCCGGATCGTGGTCGCGATGTCGGGCGGGGTCGACAGCTCGGTCGTGGCCGCGCTCGCCGCCGCGAGCGGCGCGGAGACGATCGGCGTCACGCTCCAGCTCTACGACTACGGCGCGGCGACCGGGCGCAAGGGCGCGTGCTGCGCGGGCGACGATATCGCCGATGCGCGCGCAGTCGCCGACCGGCTCGGCATCGCGCACTACGTGTTCGACCACGAGAGCGCCTTTCGCGAAGAAGTGGTCGAGACTTTTGCCGACGACTATCTGGCCGGGCGCACCCCGGTGCCGTGCATCCGCTGCAACATGGGCCCCAAGTTCACCGATCTGTTCCGCATGGCGCGCGAGCTGGGCGCGGATTGTCTCGCCACCGGCCATTACGTGCAGCGGCTGATCGGCGCCGGAGGCCCCGAGCTTTACCGCGCGCTCGACCCCGCGCGCGACCAGTCGTACTTCCTCTACGCGACGACCGAGGACCAGCTCGCTTACCTGCGCTTCCCGCTCGGCGGGCTGCCCAAGAGCGAAGTGCGCCGGCTCGCCGAGCAGGCGGGTCTGCGCAACGCGGCGAAGCCCGACAGCCAGGACATCTGCTTCGTTCCCGACGGCGACTATGCGAAGATCGTCAAGAAGCTGCGGCCCGAAGGCGGTGAGCCCGGCCCGATCGTCCACGCTACGAGCGGCGAGACGCTGGGAGAGCACAAGGGGATCGTCCACTTCACCGTGGGCCAGCGCAAGGGGCTCGATATCGGTGGGCGGGCCGAACCGCTCTATGTGGTCGGGATCGATGCCGAAAGCCGCAGCGTTCGCGTCGGCCCGCGGCGTATGCTCGCGGTCGCCGCGGCGCGGATCGTCGAGACCAACCGCATCGGTCCGCTGCCAGACACGCCACTGACCGCCAAAGTCCGCAGCCTCGCCAGGCCGGTGCCGGTGACGCTCGACGGCCCGCTCGGTGACGGTGCGGCATGCACGCTCCGCTTCGCCGCGCCCGAATACGGCGTCGCGCCGGGGCAGGCGGCGGTGGTCTACGCCGGCGAGCGCGTGGTCGGCGGTGGATGGATCGATTCGACCCAAGCGGTCGCGGATCAGCTCTCCCAAGGCTCCAGTACGCAGCCGTAGCCGTCTTTCAGGGTTGCCGTCTCGCTCGCGAGCAGCAGGAAGCGCGCGGTGACGCTCTTCGCTTCGACATCCTCGCTCAGCACCACGAGTTCCATCCCGTCGAGCTTGTCCTTCTCGCAATCCTCGAGGCTGCGCCCGGCGACGAAGCGGCACGAACAGGCGACGCGCGCAGAATACGCCGCAGCGATGCCCGAATAGCCCGTGATCGGCGCGCGATAATACCATGCGAGCCCGCCCGCGATCAGCGCGACGAGCGCGAGCCAGAGCGGCCAGCGGCGGCGCCTGGCAGGGCCGGTGCGCACGCCTTTGCGCGGCCTTTTGCTCGGGGAGGAGTTTGCCATTGCCAAGCTCGGGTTGCTGCGCGAGGGAACGCCGCATGCGCCTGCGGCCCGCCCCCCTTATCGCCTGCCTCGCCCTGCTGCCAGCCCTCGTTTCGTGCAGCGACGCACCCGTCCCGCCCGCCCCGCTGACCGAGGAAGCGCTCGCCGCCGTCACCGAAAGCGCCGGTGCGCCGACCGAGCAACTCGCGCGCGAGGTGGACGATCTGTTCACCAGGGAAGCGGTCGGCGAAACGCGCGCGGTGATCGTGATGCACGGCGGGGAGATCGCGGCCGAGCGCTACGCCCCCGGCTACGACCGCAATACGCGTTTCGCGAGCTGGTCGATGGCCAAGACGGTGACCGCGGTGATGATCGGCATGCTGGTCGCCGACGGGCGGCTCGCGCTCGACCGCTCGCCGCCGATCGAGCGCTGGCAGCGCCCGGGCGACCCGCGCGGCGAGATCACGCTGCGCCAGCTGCTTCAGATGCGCAGCGGGCTGCGCCATACCGAGGCGGGCGATCCACCCTACGAATCGTCCGAAGTGCGGATGCTGTTCCTCGACGGGCGCGACGACATGGCCGATTGGGCGGAGAGCCAGCCGCTCGAGGCAGAACCCGGCGCGAAGTTCGAGTATTCCTCGGCCACCAGCGTGATCCTCGCCGACATCGCCGCGCGCGTGCTCACCCGCCGCGACGATCCCGACGCGCGGCGGCGCGCGGTCGCGGACTATCTCGAGACGCGGCTGTTCACCCCGTTGGGAATGGATTCGATGGTCCCCGAATTCGACGCCAGCGGCACCCTGATCGGCGGCAGCCTGATCCACGGCACCGCGCGCGACTGGGCCCGTTTCGGCGATTTCCTGCGCTCGAAGGGCTCGTACCGCGGCAGCCAGCTCGTCCCGCGCAAGTGGATCGAGCTGATGACGCGGCCGAGCCCGCGGCAGGAGAACTACGGCATGCAGACCTGGCTCAACCGCCCGGTGCCGGGCGAGGACGAGAGCCCGCTGTTCCCCGGCCGCGCGCCGCGATCCATGTTCGCCGCGATCGGGCACATGGGGCAGTACATCCTCGTCTCGCCCGAGCAGAAGCTGACCGTCGTCCGACTCGGTCACTCGAACGCCGAGGAGCGCAAGGTGCTCCTGCAGGAGCTGGCGGATATCATGGAGCTCTACCCCGCGAGGTAGAAGCTCCCCTCCACCACCGTCACGCACGGCCCACCGAGCCACGCCCTCTCGCCCTCGAGTCGGCACGCGAGGTCGCCGCCGCGGCGCGAGGCCTGGTGCGCGGTGAACGCGCTGCGGCCGAGCCGCGCGGCCCAGAACGGCGTGAGCGCGGCGTGCGCCGAGCCGGTCACGCTGTCCTCGTCGACCCCGCCGCCAGGAACGAACACCCGGCTGACCACGTCGAACTCGCGGCCGGGAGCGGTGCAGATGAACTGGTCGTCGCCGAGCGCGCCGAGACCGCGCAAGTCGGGATCGAGCGCGCGCACCGCATCCTCGCTGTCGAACAGGTAGATCCCGTAGCCATCCGGGCTGCGCCAGACCTCCTGCGGCTGTGCGCCGAGCAGCGCGACCGCCTCGGGCCAGTCGGAGCGTTCGGTGGAGATTGCCGGAAGCGCCAACTCGTAGCCGGCTTCGCTGCGCCGCACCTCGAGCAGCCCGGCCTTGCGCGTGCGGAACGTCACGCGCTCGCCGCCGTCTCGCCCCAGCAGCACATGCCCCGCGGCAAGCGTCGCATGCCCGCACAGGCGGATCTCGCAGGCCGGGGTGAACCAGCGCAGCTCCCAGTCGGCCTCGCCGGTCTCGTCGCGCACGACGAAGGCGGTTTCGGCGAAATTGTTCTCTTCCCCGATCGCCTGGAGCACCGCGTCGGGGAGCCATTCGTCGAGCGGCATGACCGCGGCCTGATTGCCCGCGAAGGGGTGCGCGGCGAAAGCATCGACGTGCCAGTAGGGCAGTTTCATTTGGCGTCTTTCTCCAGTTTCCCGAACTCGTCGGCCTCGACCAGCGGATTGCCCGGCTCGTCGATGTGGCCCTGCGGATCGATGTGGATCAGCAGCTCCATACGGGGAAACTCGCCGCACAGGTCCGCCTCGACCCGTTCGATTACGTCGTGCGCCTCGGCGACGGTCATGCTGCCGGGCAGGTCGACGTGAAACTGCACGAAATCGTGCGCCCCGCTGGTGCGGGTGCGCAGATCGTGGAGGTTGGTCAGCTCGGGATGGCGCGCGGCGCGCTCGACGAAGCGCTGGCGCTTCTCCTCGGACCATTCGCGGTCCATGATCTGATCGATCGCCTCGCTCCCCGCGCGCCATGCGCCCCACAGCAGCCACGCAGCAATCGCGAGCCCGAACAGCGGGTCTGCCTGCGACAGCCCGAGGTACTGATCGAGCACCAGCGCGGCGATCACCGCGAGGTTGAGCAGCAGGTCCGACTGGTAGTGGACGTTGTCGGTGCGGATCGCGAGACTGCCGGTGCGGCGGATCACGTGCCGCTGCCACGCGAGCAGCGCGAACGTGGCGAGGATCGCCGCCACGGACACCGCAATGCCCTCGCCCGCCGCGGTGGTCTCCCCTCCATAGACGAGGTGCGAGATCGCGCGGAATGCGATGCCCGAGGCGGACAGCGCGATCAGCATGACCTGAAACACCGCCGCAAGCGCTTCCGCCTTGCCGTGGCCGAAGCGATGGTCCTCGTCCGCCGGCTGCGCCGCGACCCACACCCCGGCAAGCGTCGCCACGCTGGCGACGAGATCGAGCGCGGTATCGGCGAGGCTGCCGAGCATCGCGGTCGACCCGGTGCGCCACGCCGCCCAGCTCTTGAGCACGGCGAGGAACACCGCGACCGCGATCGAGGCGTAGGCGGCGCTGCGGGTCAGCCTGGCGCGGTCCGTTTGCTTCTCAGTCACCACCCGACCTCCGTTCGTGTCGAGCCCTTCGACTGCCCGCAGGGTGGGCGCTCAGGATGAACTTCCGCCGCAGGCGGAAGTCGGGACACTCTGCCACCCGCCTCTCGACTTCGCTCGAGGCGAACGGAGGGAGGGCGACGCTCACGGATAGAGCAGCGTGCTGGACCACCCATCCCCCTCGCGGGTGTAGAGGCGGCGGTCGTGGAGACGGTTGGGGCGGTCGAGCCAGAACTCGATGCGCTCGGGTGTCAGCGTAAAGCCGGTCCAGTAGGGCGGGCGCGGGACTTCGCCTGCCGTCTTGCACGCCTCCGCCAGCGCCTCGACCCGGGCCACGTAGGTCGCGCGGTCGGCCAGTGGGCGTGACTGGTCGCTCGCGGCCGAGCCGACCTGGCTGACGAAGGCGCGCGAGTGAAAGTAGGCGTCGGCCGCCGCAGCGCTCACCTCGGCAAGCGGCCCTTCGATGCGGACCTGGCGGCGCAGGCTCTTCCAGTGAAACAGCAGCGCGGCGCGGGCATTGACGCGGATCTCCTCGCCCTTGCGGCTCCGGGCGTTGGTGAAGAAGGTGAAGCCTTCCGAACCATGCCCCTTGAGCAGCACCATCCGCACCGACGGCGCGCCCTCCCGCGTGGCGGTGGCGAGCGCCATCGCATTGGCGTCGTTCGGCTCGGTCGCCTGCGCCTCGGCGAACCAGGCGTCGAACAGCGCCAGCGGATCCGATTCGGGCAATGCGGTCTGGTCGTCGGTCATCGCGCTTCTTTGAGACATGGACCGCATGTTACACTGTCCTGGCGAGAAAAAATCCGCCCTCTGCAGCGCCGTTCGGCGACTCTGGCCCGATGCGGCATATACGGCGAGACGCGGCTCATCCCCAAGGCTCTAACGCCGCACGCAAGTGTAGGAAAGCCTCGCCGCTTGCGCCCGACCACTGCCTCACCTAGCTAACACGCCATGGCCGATCCCTATGCAACGCTGGGTGTTTCTCGCAACGCGAGCGAGAAGGACATCAAGAGCGCCTACCGCAAGCTCGCAAAAGAGCTGCACCCGGATCGCAACAAGGACAATCCCAGGGCGGCCGAGCGCTTCAGCCAGGTGACGCAAGCCTACGATCTGCTTTCGGACAACGACAAGCGCGCGCGCTTCGACCGGGGGGAGATCGATGCCGAGGGCAATCCGGCCAATCCGTTCGCAGGCATGGGCGGCAGTGGAGGCTTCGGGAGCGGCGGATCCGGCAGAGGTTTCGGGGGCGGCGGCCAGCGCGGCTTTCGCGCCGAGGATTTCCAGGGGTTCCAGCAGGACGGGGCCGATCTGGGCGATATCTTCGAGGGCCTGTTCGGCGGCGGGATGGGCGGCGCACGCGGCGCCTCGCGCGGCCCGGGCGGAGGCTTCGGCCAGCAGCGACGCCCGCCCCCGCCACGCAAGGGAGCCGACATCGCCTATCGCCTGCGCGTGCCTTTCGTCGATGCGGCGGCGCGCAAGGATCAGCGGATCACGCTCGCCGACGGCAAGACGATCGATCTCAAGCTGCCAGCCGGCGTCGAGGACGGCACCCAGATGCGAATGAAGGGCAAGGGCGAGCCCGGCCCCGCGGGGGCCAGCGCCGGCGACGGGCTGGTGACGATATCGATCGACCGGCACAAGTTCTTCCGCCGCGACGGCGACGACGTGCGGCTCGATCTGCCCATCACGCTGTCCGAAGCGGTCGCGGGCGCCAAGGTGCGCTGCCCCACGGTCGACGGGCCGGTCATGCTGACGGTCAAACCCGGCACCAGTGGGGGCACGACGATGCGGCTCAAGGGCAAGGGCTTTTCGGCCAGGTCGGGCGCGCGGGGCGATCAGCTGGTGACGCTGGAGATCGCGCTGCCCGAGGACGTGTCGGAACTGGCCAAGCGGCTCGAAGGTTGGCAGGACAGCCGCAATCCGCGTGCCGATCTGGGGGTCTGACCGATCCCGCCACCTGACGGGCCCATGAGCGAAGAACATATCCCGGCTCCCGAGGAACGCGTCATCCACACGCTTTCGCCCGAAGAACGGCGCAAGGAGGCGATCGAGGCGAAGCTCGGCCTGCGCGCCCGGGTGGCCGAGCATGTCGGCCCCGGCACGCGCGTGTTCGCAGTCGCCAAGCGGGTGATGGTCGGCGCTTACAACGACGGGTTCATCCACGCCGGCAATCTCGCGTACATGGCGATGCTGGCGATCTTCCCGTTCTTCATTCTGGGCGCGGCGATCTTCTCCATCGTCGGCGAGAACAGCGAGCGTGCGGCGACGATCGATGCCGTGCTTTACGCGCTGCCCCCCATCGTGGGGAGCGTGATAGAGCCAGTCGCGCGCGAGGTCGTCCAGTCGCGCAACGGATGGCTGCTGTGGGTCGGTGGGCTGATCGCGCTGTGGACCGTCTCGAGCCTGATCGAGACGATCCGCGACATCCTGCGCCGAGCTTACGGCACCGCGGCAACGCAAGCGTTCTGGAAATATCGCCTGCTGTCGGCCGGGGTGATCGTCGCTGCGGTGATCCTGCTGATGCTCTCGCTGATCGCGCAGGTCATCATCGGTGCGGCGCAGGAGGTGATCGACGCCTATCTGCCGTGGCTGTCGCACGTGATCGGCGAGCTGCAGATCAGCCGCCTGATCCCCGCCTTCGGACTGTTCGGCTCGCTCTACCTGCTGTTCCTGACGCTCGCGCCCAAGACTTACCGCGACAGCCGCTATCCCAAGTGGCCGGGCGCGCTGGCGACGACGCTGTGGTGGGTCGCGGTGACCGTGGCGCTGCCGCCCGCGATCCGCAGCTTCTTCAGCTACGACGCGACCTACGGCAGCCTCGCGGGGATGATGATCGCGCTTTTCTTTTTCTATCTCGTCGGCCTAGGGATGGTGATCGGCGCCGAACTCAACGCCGCGCTGGCCGAGACTCCCGAGGAAGAGGAGAACCGCATCGGCCAGGCCGACGACCGGCGGCGGGCGGAAGCGCGTGCGCGCCGAATGCAGGACGAACAGGAACCGAAAGAGGGAACGGCATGAGCGGGTTGATGGCGGGCAAGCGCGGGCTGATCATGGGGCTTGCGAACGACAAGTCGCTGGCCTGGGGAATCGCGAAGAAGCTGCGCGAGCACGGCGCCGAACTGGCGTTCACCTACCAGGGCGAGGCGCTGGCCAAGCGTGTGAGGCCGCTCGCCGAGCAGCTCGGCAGCGACTTCACTTTCGAATGCGACGTGGCGGAGATGGCGGCGCTCGACGCGGCGTTCGAGACGCTGAAATCGCGCTGGGAGACGATCGACTTCGTGGTCCACGCGATCGGGTTTTCGGACAAGAGCGAGCTGCGCGGCAAATACGTCGACACCAGCCTCGACAACTTCCTGATGACGATGAACATCTCGGCCTACAGCCTGGTGGCGGTGGCCAAGCGCGCGGCGGCAATGATGCCCCCCAAAACCGAAGATGGAAAAGGCGGAGGTTCGATCCTGACGCTGACCTACTACGGCGCGGAGAAGGTGATCCCGCACTACAACGTAATGGGCGTCGCCAAGGCTGCGCTCGAGACCAGCGTGCAGTATCTCGCCAATGATCTGGGCCCCGCGAACATCCGCGTGAACGCGATCAGCGCAGGGCCGATCAAGACGTTGGCGGCGAGCGGGATCGGCGACTTCCGCTACATCCTCAAGTGGAACGAGCTCAATTCGCCGATGCGGCGCAATGTGACGATCGACGACGTCGGCGGATCGGGGCTCTACTTCCTGTCGGATCTGTCGTCGGGCGTGACCGGCGAGACGCACCACGTCGACGCCGGCTATCATGTGGTCGGCATGAAGCAGGAAGACGCGCCCGATATCGCGCTCGATACCTAGCTCGGCCGGAGCTAGCTGGCGGTTGGGGTCGAGACGATCTCCAGCCGGTCGATCGTGCCCTGGACCGGGGGTTGGCCGCTCCATGCGCGGGCGTGGATCTCGAGCATCAGGAAGTTGCAGTCGACCGGGGGAAGGTCGATCGCGAACGTGGTCGCGCCCTCGGTGAAGGGGCGGTCGAACAGCCAAGGTCCGTTGGGGCAACGCAGGCGGAGCCGGACGTCCTCGATCGCGTTGGCCGGCGCGATGTTATGGTTCACGCGAATTGCAAAATCGCCGCGCGGGTTGCGGATCAGCTTGCGCGCGATGACGCCGCCCTTGCCCCCGCGGACATAGAGCTCGATCTGGCCATCCTCGGAGCGGGGATAGACGCGCATTCCCTGTTCGCCTGCGAACTGCCAGTCGAACGGCGACAGTTCCGAGCTCCACTCGATCGGCCCGGGTCCGAGTGCGCCGATCCGCCTCCCGGTCGCCCGGCTGTACACCCGGTAGGCGAGATCGAGCTCGCCTTGCCCGACCAGCCCCATGACCAGAAGCTGATCGAACGCACGATCCTCGAGCCGGCTGTTCAGCCGAAGCGCACCCAGATTGGCGAGCAGCTCGGGCTGGCCGGCGGCATGGCGCAAAAACATGATATGCCAGTCCGAACTGCCGTCGAGCATGCGCGCGAATTCGGGCACCGCGGGTTCCTGCGCGAGCGCCTGCAGCAGCAACGGGAACAGCAGCTTGCGCTGTTCGGGATGGACCCGCAGCATTGCATCGAGCGTTTCGATCGTGCCGCGATAGTCGTCTCGCGCGACGCGGTCCTCCAGCATCAGCCCCTGAAGGAGGAGGTCGCGGCGGTTGAGCGCAGTGCCGGCCTCGAGGATCGCGCGGCGCGCCTCACGGCCCTCCGCAGCGAGTGCGACGATCGCTATCGCCCGCGGGCTGAGCGGGTCGCGGGCGAGCGCGCGCATCGCCAGCGGACGGGCCTGCTCCGCGGCTTCGCGCTGGTCCATGCCCTTGATCGCGGCAGCGGTGTGGATGACCATTGCAAGCTGTTCGTAAGCGGCGCCGTTGGGCACCGGCAGGTTCGCCGCCAGCGCCGGCTGTCGGCGAGCGAGCGCTCCGCTGATCGCCTGAGCCAGCAGGGCGGCCGCGAGCACCAGCGCGACGGCCGCCGCCACGACCGCGCGGCCGGGCCTGACACGTAACCCGGCTTTGGTTCGCGTGCCTGCCTTAGACCGTCCGGGCATCGTGCGCTTCGCCATAGCCGTACCCATAGCCGTATCCATAGCCGTAGCCGTAGCTGGCGTTGCGATGGTCGAGCTTGGTGGCGATGGCGCCGAAGATGTGCGCGTTGGCGCTGCGCAGGCGGGCGAGTGCGTTCTCGATGCCGCGGAAGTTCACTCCGTTACCCTCGATCACGAAGACCACGCCCTCGACCGCCTTCGACACTTCGAGCGCATCGGCAAGGCCGAGCACCGGCGCGCCGTCGACCAGCACGTGATCGTAGTGAGCGCCCGCCTCGCGCACGATCTCGCGCAGACGCGTGCCGGCGAGCAGTTCAACCGGGTTCGGGGGGCGGCGCCCGGAAGGCAGAACGTCGAACCCGTGCTTGGGGATCGCGACGACCGCCTCGCGCAAATCGCCGTGGCCGGTCAGCAGCCCGCTCAGACCCGGGCTTTCCTTGCCGTCGACATGGATGAAATCGTCGAGCGCCGAGTGCCGCAAGTCGGCGTCGATCAGCAGCACCTTCTTGCCGAGCCCGGTGAAGCTGCGCGCGAGCGCGACCGCCGAGAGGCTCTTGCCCTCGTTGGGCCGGGTCGAGGTGAGCATGAACGAGGAGGGCGCACCGTCGGGCGTGAGGAAGGTGATGTTCGTCCTCGCCGCGATATAGGCCTCGCTGATCTCCGAACTGCGCTCCTCCAGATCGGCCATGATGTCGTCCGACTCGGTGCGCGGGATGAGGCCCAGCGGCGCGAGCTTGAGACGGCGATCGAGATCGGCCGGATCGCGCAGCGTCTGGTCCATCGCCTCGCGGATGTAGACGAGCAGCATGGCGATAACGAGCGCAGCGAGCAGGCCGAACAGCAGGTTCTGCGCGAGCGACGGGGCGTAGGGGCTGTTCGGGACCCGCGCGGGATCGATCAGCGTCATGTTGTTCTTGCCCGCGCCGGCCGCCTCGAGCTCCTTGTAGCGCTGCAGAAGCGCGTCGTAGAGCTGCCGGTTGGTGTCCACCTCGCGCTTGAGGATGCCGTACTGGATGCTTTCGTTCTGCTGGCCGAGATAGGAATCGCGCGCCTGGTCGAGCTGGCGGCGAAGCTGGTCCTCTTCCATCGACGCGGCGCGGAAGGCCGCGCGCGAAGCGCTCGAACCAAAGTCGTCCTCGCCCGAAAGCGCCCTTTCGAGCGAGGCCACTTCGGCCTCCTTGGCCTTGATCTCGGGATATTCGGGCCCGAAGCGCGAGCGCAGTTCGGCCAGTTCGGCGCGGACATCGGCGAGCCGCGAGCGAAGGCCGGCGGACGCGGTCTGTGCCGTGTCGCCCCGTGCGCCTGCACGCAGCGCAGCTTCGGCGGCGATCCGCTCGGCAGTGGCTTCGGCGAGCGCCTCGTTCAGCGCGGCGAGTTCGGCGCCGATCAGCGTCTGGCTCGCCATCTCCGAGCCTTCCTCGTCACCGCCGGTATCGAGAATCACGATCTCGTTGGCGTTGGCGTAGTCGATCAGCTCGCGTTCGGACAGGGCGAGGCGTTCGCGCAATTCCTCGATCTGATCCTCGAGGAACTGGCGCGCCTCGATGTTGGCGCCGAACTGCTTCTCGTAGTTGGCTGCGAGGAACTGCCGCGCCCACAGGTTAGCGATATTGGCCGAGACTTCGGGGTCCGGGCTGGAAAACCGGATGTCCACGAGGCTCGAATCGCTCACCGGCTCGATCGTGATATTGTCCAGCAGCGCGGCTTCGATCGCACCGGGCGCCACGCCCGTGCCGTTACCCATGCCGAACGCGCGCAGGAACGCCTGGTCGCGCGTGAGGTTGCCCTCGTCGACCACCCGCTGCGCCAGCGAACGCGACTTCAACAGCTCGTACTGCGTGGTGAAATACTGCTGGTCGAGCACCCCGGCTTCGATTTCGAGCGGCTCGGCCTCGGTCACATTCTGGACCGTGCGCGAAATCTCGATCCGTGCGCTTGCGCGGTAAAGTTCGGTCGACAGCATGGTGACCACGAAGCCGGCCAGCAGGCCCAGCGCCAGGATGCCCAGCAGCCAGTACCTGAGATTGCGCGCCTGGAGCCAGTAGCGTTCGAGATCGCGGCGAAACGCCTCGGGGCTCGACGTCCCCTCGGGCGGCATACCGATCGACCGAGCGTGGAAATCAGTCGTGTCGTTCATATCGGCTCGCATCAGTTGCCGTTCCGGTCGAGCAGGATCACGCTGGTCGAAAGCAGGGGAACGAGCTGCAGGACGGTCTGCAGCGTTCTACGGAACGGCGAATCGCCCACCGTGACGATGTCGTTGGGATAGATCGCGGGATCGCCATAATTGCCGCGCTGAATCGCTTCGATGTTGTAAACCCCGATATAGCGCTGGCCATCCACCGTGCGCAGCACGAGGACATCCTCGGACTTGGCGAATTCGGATAGACCGCCGGCGTTGTTGATCGCGCGCAGCAGGCTGACCGAAGTCGCCGCCGGATAAGTGCCGGGGGTTTCCACCTCGCCACCGACAGAGACGGTCGGGGCCGGGATCGCTTCGGGCCGCACGCTGACCTGCGGATTGATCACATAGCGGCCGCGCAGACCATCGGCGATCAGACGCGCCGCCTCGCTCGGGGTCTTGCCGCCGACGAACACGTCGCCGACCAGCGGGTAGTTCAGATATCCTTCGTCGTCGGTCAGGAAGGTGCCGCTCAGCATTTCCGATCCGACCACCGAAATCTGCAGGGTGTCCTGCGCGCCGATGGTGTAAACGCCGATGTCGCGCGGAACGGGCAACTGCGCCAGATCGGCCACCTCGATCCCCGGCGCCGCCCCGATCGTACGATCGTGCGCGCACGCGGAGAGCGATGCCGAAACCAGTACCGCCGCGAGCACTCTTCCAATCAGGCTTGTCATGTTATCCTTCACGTCCCGAGGCACCCGGCCTTAACCGTCGGCAGATGCTTATGCAAAGCCCTTTTCCGCGCCGCGCGGCGCTCAGTATCCGTCGCGCGCGTGGCGCTGCTCGCGGCACAAGGCTGCCAGTAGCAGAACCGCAACCAACTGAAACAGCGGCGTGCGCAAAGGGTAGTCGACCAGACTCGCACTGATCAGGATCGCGGCCAGGCTGGCCCAGTGGACCCCGCGCACGAAGCCGTGCCTGCCCCGGAACACCGCGCGCAGGGCGCCGGCGAACCACACCAGGAACACCACCGCGATCGCCACAGCGGGCAGGCCGCCTTCGATCACCCACTGCGCCCAGTCGTTGTGCGCTTGATTGACATACGAGGGAAGCATGAGCGCTGCAGGCTCGCTGATGTGATACACTTCCTCGAACGATCCGAAGCCGCTGCCTGCGAGCCCATATCTGCCGATCATCTCGAGCAGGATCGGCGCCAGGTCGCGCCGCATGCCGTCGGCAAGACCCTTCTCCGAGAGGCGCTCGAGCGCGGGGATGCTGTCGAACAGGAAAAAGAGCGCGACGACCCCGACCACCGCGGCGATGCCGAGCGCCAGCGCGATCCGACGGCCGAGCGTGGCGGGCATTTCACGCGCATCGGCATCGCGGGCGCGATCGCGCCGTACGTGCCGCGCCCAGAACAATCCGACGCTCGCCGCCAGCGCCAGCGTCAGCCCGAGGAGGCCCGCGCGCGAACCCGAAACCAGCCCGGCAAGCAGGACCAGCGCCGCGAGCGTCCCAAGCAAGATGTTGTGCCAAGGCGGACGGCGTCCGAAGTCGGGCGCGGTCATCAGGTAGACGATCGTGACCAGCGTCATCGCGCAAAGGACCGCAGCATGGTTGCGGTTGGCGAAGAATCCGATCGGCGAGCCGCGGTTGGCGATCTCGTAAAGGTAGAGCGCGTCGCCTCCCGCGATCTGCAGCAGGCCGATCGTGGCGCTCGCTGCGCCGATCGCGACGACCGTATAGAGCAGCGCCCGGCGGCGGATACGCAGCACGGCCACCAGCGCGAGGCCGGTCAGCGGCACGATCATGGCGGCAAGCGAATTCAGCGTCCGGCTCGGTACCATCGAAAGCGGTCGCCAGGCATCCGATATCCCCAGGGCCGCGTCGAGCTCGACGATCGGTTCGCGCCCGGGCAGCGCCTGCCACACTCCGGGCGGCAGCGGCACGAGCTGGAGGGCCATCAACACGGTCAGCGCGACCAGCAGGAGAAACGGCACGCGCAAGTCGCGAAAGTGCGGCCAGGCGAAGAAATAGAGCACCGGGGCGAGAAACAGCGCCGCGAGCGGGCGGAGCGCGACGATCTGGATCGCATCGGGCCGCGAGCTGCCGCCCAGCAGGGCGACTAGCCCCGCGAAGAGACCGAGCACGACCCAGGCGGCCAGCGGCCTGGGGTGCGATCGGGCGTGGCTGTGGGTCATCGGATCGCTTCGTCTTGCCATGGCCGGAATTCGGCCAGCCGCTCTCGCGGCGGCGGCGATGGATGTCAAGTCGGCCCCTCCCTCCCTTCGATCGCTCGCTTAATGTGTTGAGGTTGTGCGGCGATAAACCTAGGGAGCATCGCGCTTGCCGCAATGAGAACGGCCGGTTTCAAAGGACGCGCCCGTGCATATCAACCTCGACCTGGGCGGCACCTTGGCGGTCGACCGTTCGCGCGCCGGCTACGTCGATCGGCTGCCGGAGCGCCGCGCGATCGCTGGCGCGTTGCGGGTGTGCGCACGCGTCTCCGGCGCGTGACGCGATGACCGGGACCGATCCTTCCAAGGACGATGCGCGGACGGGGCGCGGCAGTTCGGCAAGCCTTTCGCGACTGCTGATCGGCGGCGGATTCTGGTCGTTGCTGGGCCGGTTCGGCCAAAGCTTCGTCATGCTGGCGGGCACCGTGGTGCTCGCGCGGCTGCTGACCCCGGGCGACTTCGGCGTGATCGCGATCTCGACCTCGCTCGCCCTGCTGATGCTGGTGGTCGCCGAAGGCTTCATCGACTTTCCGATCCTGCGCTCGAACGATCTGGACGAGAACCGCCTGCGATCGCTGCTGTGGACGTGCCTCGCGATCATGGCGGCGGTTTCGGCGGGCGTGATCGTGGCCGCGCCCGCGCTCGAAACGCTGTTCGACTTCGCCGGCCTCGCCGGGGTGCTGCGCGCTACCTGCGCGATCTTCTTCTTCCAGGCGGTGATGGTAACAGGCCGGGCCATACTCCGCCGGCAACACCGGTTCCGCGATGCCGGTCTGTTCGTGGTCGTGGGCGCGGCGGTCTATGTCCTCGTCGCAATCGCGCTCGCGTTCGCGGGATGGGGCTACTGGAGTCTCGTCGCGGGCCAGATCGCGCTTCACTTCACCATGGCGGTGGAATTCGCCATCGCCGCACGGCTGTCGCTGCGCTGGCCGCGCCGGTTCGATCTGTCGGGCCTCGCGGCGACCGGCAGCTACGGGCTGGCTTCGCGCGGCTTCGCATGGTTCTGGTCGTCGATCGACACGATCGCAGTGGGCCTTTCGAATTCGGCCGCGACGACCGGCCTCTACAGCCGCGCGTACAACCTCAGCACCCAGGCGAAAGAGCCCTTTGCCGCGCTGGACCACCCGATCCGTCAGGCGCTGGTCGCCAAACGGGAGCGCGACGGCAGCAGCACGGCGTTCGCCTGCGCGATCCTGCGCATGGTCACCATAGGGACGAGCTTCGCCGCGGCATTCGTGATCGTCTTTCGCGACCTAATCGTCGCAGTGCTGCTCGGGTCGCAATGGACGGGCGCCACGATCCCGCTCGCGATTCTGGTCGCCGGGCTGCCCGCGCGCATCGCGCTCAGCCTAATCGACGGCACGATCATCGTCGCCGGCGCCATGGGACATATGCTGCGCCGGCACATCCTGATGAGCGTGACGATGGGCGCAGGGATGTTCTGGGCGGCGCCGCGCGGGATCGAACTGGTAGCGCTGGTCTGCACTGCGACGCTCTATCTGGCGGTGATCGTACCGGTCGCGCGTGACGGCGGCGCGGGCGTCCCGACGCGGCTGCACGTGATCGCGGCGATGCTTCCAGGGCTGCTCGCAGGCTGCGCGATCGTGGCCGGGGGTGAGGCGTTGCGCCGTGTATGGTCGCCCGAGGGAATGGCTTTTGCCGCCGCGATGCTTGTGATATTCGCCCTCGCCGCAACCCTGATCGCGCTTTGCGCTCCCGAAAAATGGACCTTTCCAGCCTGGAACGAGAGGAAGGCGGCGCTGTTGTTCAAGCTCTTCGGCCGCTCCGGCTGACCGCGATCGGCGAATTCGTATGAAGACCGAATGCCGATCGATGCCTGGTTCGCGAGCTCGAACTCTTTGCCATGCCGCCGAAGCCTCGGCTATAGGATTACTTAATGAGTAATAACTCTACAAATATAGCTCTTATAACAAGAACCATTACGCAAAATCAAGGCAACCAGGCTCTGTCGATTGCGTGGCGCGATTTTCTTCGCCGGCGCTATCCGGATAGCAAAATTCGTCTTCTGGAGCGCGTCCCGGCATACTTGAAGCGTTTCACGCTTCAGACACTCGCGGAATCGTCCGATCCGATCGCGGCTTTCGATCGCCTCGCTCAACGGCTCGTGGCCAAAGCGTCCGGTAGCGCTGCCGCCGAGCCAACCAGGGTAGACGTAGAATACGACTTCCGCAAAAAACGGTCGCCTCGATTTCTGAAATTTCGCCGGCTCATCGCGTTTCGCGGTCTCCTGGCCAAATTCGGCTACGGTGAAAAATCCTATCTCGAAAGACTCGCTTATATCTGTTCGGCGGATCTGGTTGTCGTCAACCCGGCAGGCGAATTTGCCCCGACGTCGACCGATACGCCGCTCTCGTATTTGCTCGAAGCGCGCTGCGCTCAGGTTGCCGGCGCGCGTACGGCCTTCGTCAATCTGAGTTTCGAAGTGGAAGACCGCACTCTCGCCGCGCTGTCCGATCATGTGTTCGCGCAGTGCGATGTGATCGAGTTTCGCGATATCGAAAGCGCGGACTACCTGGCTTCAATCGGCGGCGCCGCAGAGCCGATCGTGCTGCCCGACGGAGCAGCGATGAGCGCGATCGAACGCACGCAGTCGCGCGGCGGAAAAGGTCTGGCGCTCGCGATCAACGCGCTGCAGGCGCGTGCCCACGGGCTGGAAGACCAGTGGGATGCAGTCATCGAGCAACTGTCCGCACGCGGCAAGATTACGCTGACCAGCAACGAATGGACGACCGACTTCCCGTTCTGGCAGAAATACCTGGCGCGCGACGGGATCGAGTGCGACGGGCGCACGCTGCCGTACGATGATTACGCGAGGTTTCTGTCGGACTTCGACGTCGTCGTCAGTTCGCGGCTGCACACCTGCGTGCTCGGCCTGGTGGCCGGCGCACCGGTCGTTCCGGTCGAGACCGAGACGTTCAAGCTGACCGGGTTCTTCAACATGATCGGCATGACGGACGAAGTGATCAACACCGCTACGGCCGGCTGGGAAGACCGGTTGCTCGCCCGGATCGAGGAGGTTGCCGGCGATCGCGGCGGCCGGCTCGCCCTTCAGGACCGATGCCTGGCCGCCGCGCGCGAGCATTTCGAGACGGTTATGGTCGACGCATTCGGAAAGGGCCTTCTCGAGCGTCGCAAGCCCTGACTCCTACGCTCGCCGTTCCGCCGCTATTCAGGCTGGCACTGATAGGAGGAGGGCCATGCCGATTCACGCCACGATTGCCGATCGCCGTGCGACGCTGCGACTGATGGGAGCAGGGTGCGCCAGCCTTGCGCTGGCCGCCTGTGGCGGAAGCGCGGAGGCGAAACCTTATCGCGTGCGGATGAGCGACGCGGAGTGGCGCAAAAAGCTCACTTCCGCCGAGTATCGCATCCTGCGCGAAGCCGGCACCGAACGGCCGTTCTCCTCGCCGCTCGACAAGGAGAAGCGGGCGGGCACTTTCGTCTGCGCCGGGTGCGGCAATGCGCTTTATTCCTCGAAGACCAAGTTCGACAGCGGCACCGGCTGGCCGAGCTTCTGGAAGCCGCTGGCTGGCGGAATCGCGACCGACACCGATTACAAGCTCGGCTACCCGCGCACCGAAGTGCTGTGCGCCGATTGCGGCGGGCATCTCGGCCATGTCTTCAACGACGGGCCCGAGCCGACCGGCAAGCGCTACTGCATGAACGGCGCAGCGATGGACTTCCGTCCCGCGTAGGGGCGGACAACGCGGTAGACCGCGAACTCGGGCGGCCCTTCGATTGGAACGGGCTCGAGCCAGGCCGGAACATCGCCTGCGAGCAAATGCGCCATCAGTCCGTCGGGAGCTGCGTGGGCAAAAAGCCGAGGTTCCATAAGGTCGGTGCATATGACGAGATATTGCGCCTCGTGCCGCGCGATGATCGTCTCCGCCTCATCCGGCTCTGCCGTATAGGCGGCAATGACGTCGCGCATGGCCGCTGCTGCCCGATGGTGCCCGGTCGCCACGACCGAATGGTGGCTCTTCACCAGTATCGCCGGTCCGATATCGAGCGGTGCGAAGACAACGCTGGGCGGCAGCTGGTCGAGCTTTGCCGCCTGGTCCCCTATGCGGCATGCCGATTCTGCCACCAAAGCGACCTGCTTTCCGCTCTGGCTCTGCCCGATCTTCTGCGCGACGACGACCGGGATCGAAGGCACCAGGAGCAGGACGATCGCGGCCACTGCCAGCCCTTTGCTCAAGGGGCGGCGCGAGCCGCGTAAGCGCGCGAGCAAGCGTTGCAGCAGGAAGCCGAGCGGAATCGCCGCGATGACGGAGGCGAACGCTGCGGAACGCCAGACGAACACCGACAGCAACGTCGCCGCCAGCAGCAACAGCAGGTAGTCGCCCCACCACCGTCGCAGCCAGTCGCGCGCCCGCCAGCGCAAGTAGAGCGTGCCGGCAAGGCCGACGGCGAGCTGAATCGCGATGGGAGCCGCGAAGGCAAATCGCTGCCGCCAAAGCGGCTGGCCCTCGAGTACATTGACATACCAGAAATCGTGCACGAGTGGATCGAGAGCCGCGAACGGAGTGGCGACGCATTGCGGAGAGGCGAGCGCGAAAGCCGCGAGTCCGGCGATCCCGGCGGCCGCGAGCAGGCCTGTCAGCGCAAGCGGCGTAATCGTGCGCAGCGGTGCAATCGCGCTCGTCGCAAGTGCAACCACGACGAAGAAGCCAAGGTGCGCCGGCGCGATCGCGTCGCAATGTTGTGCCAGGTCGGCCAGGCCCCGGGTCAGGAGGAACAGGCCCGTCAGGCCGATCGCCAGTGCCTGAAGATAGACGACAAGCCACCAGCGCTCGTGAACATCCCGCAGCCATCGAAGCGCAAGGATCGCGCCAAACGCCGCCGCCATCGGCAACAACTCGATCGAGATCGAGAGCCCCGCGGCCATCGCCAGTCCGGCCAGCGCGGCACCCGTGCGCGGATTCCTGGCCGAAATCGCCCACAGCGCGAGCGCGACCGCGAAGACCTGCCAGCCATGGTGGTCGATCCGCATCGGCTGGAACTGGAACAGCAGCGCGGGCAGGAAGCCGCAGGCGAGGCAGGCATAGACCGCGGTCTGCGGCCCGAGCAGCCGCCAGGCGAGGCGGCCGACCACCCACAGGGTGGCGCCGAAGGTCAGCAGCGGGACGGCCACGAGCGCCATCGTTTCCGCCGTGGCCTGCCCCAAGAGCGGCGCCAGCATCCCGATCATGAGCGCGAGCGGGATATCGACCAACCGCGACCAATGCATCGGGGCGCCGCGCGGAGGATCGATCCGGTACTGCGTGACATCGAACCAGCCCTGCCCCGCAAGCAAGTCGCGCACCTGCACCAGCCGCAGCACGTCGTCGGGATCGGGAAACTGGCCCTGGACCACCCGCGGCCAGCCGACCGCCAGCATGATCGCGCAGAGCGCGAGCCAGACGAGCGCCACGCGCAGGGTCGGACGCTCGTCCCGTCGCAGGCGCCGGTCGCGTTCCATCTCAGGCGGCGCGGAAAACGACACGGCTGCGCAGCAGCCAGGTGGCGCCGAAGCTGACCCCGATCGCGAAGAGCTTGGCGAGGCGCGGGTCGATCCCGGCGAGATTGCCGAGGCCGACGATGGCGGTGGTGAGGGCGAGCCCGACGATCGCCGAGCCGAGGAACAGCGCCTTCTGCCGGGTCCGCTCCGCGCCGCGCACCGCGACCGTGTCGGAGAAGACCGCGCGGCTCGAGATCAGCCAGTGGGTGACGATCCCCGCCATGTACGCCGCCGCCGAAGCGGGCGCCGGCGGCGCGGCGAGCGCGAGCAACGCGAGGAAGCTTCCCATGTCGACCGCGAGCGCAACGACGCTGGCGACGAGGTAGCGAACCAGCCGGGCATCGCGCAGGCCGAGGAGGAGGCGGGTCATCGCGCGCCCGTCGCCGGTCAGGCGGCCTTGCGGCCCGCGTCGGCGATGCGCGCGGGAACCTCGCGGACCGAGCCGAGAGCTGCGGCCTGGTCTTCGGTGATCGTTTCGCGCGCGGCTATCGCCTTTTCGGCGCCTTCGTCGCCCGCCTCGTGGTATTCGGCGTCCTCGTTGACGCACCAGGTGTCGTAGCGGCGCTCGCCCGTCAGGATGTTCTCGACCGTCAGCATCGCGGTCATCATCGCGTGATCCTGGTTGTTGTAGCGGTGCATGCCGTTGCGCCCGACGAGGTGCAGCGTCGGATGCTTCGCCTCCAGCTCGTGGCGCAGCGCGGCGACATTGGCGGCATAGCTCTCGTCGTAGACCGGATAGGCCTTCTCCTGCCGCACGACGACGCCCCCGATCACGTCGGCCGGATCGCACAGCCCCAACAGCGCCATCTCCTTCTTCGCCAGCTCGACCAGATCGTCGTCGGCCGAAGCCCAGAGGCCGTCGCCCTCGAAGCAGAAATACTCAAGCCCGACGCAGGCGACGCCCGCGTCGGGCACCATCTCGGGCGACCACGAGCGGAAGTTCTGCACCCGGCCGACCTGCACCTTCGAATCGTGGATGTAGATCCAGTTGTCCGGAAACAGATCGTCCGAGCGGATCTTGAGCGCCACGGTGAGGAAGTCGCGGTATTTGAGGTTGGAGGCGTTCCAGGTCGCGTCGGGCAGCGGATGGAGCCGCGCGGCGAGCTCGCGCATCGGCGCCGAGCTGATCGCGTGTTGCGCGCGGATCACGACCTTTCCCTCGGGGCCGGTCGCGCTCATCCGCCAGCCGCCTTCGCCGTCGGCTGCGAGCCGGTCCAGCGCGTGGCCCATAAGAACCCGGCCCTTTCCGGTGGCGAGGATCCGGTCGCGCGCAGCGTCCCACATCATTCCCGGGCCGAGCCGCGGGTAGCGGAAGGTCTCGAGCAGGGTCTTGACCGCCTGCCCATCATTGGGCCGGCGATTGAGTCCGAGCGAGCGCTTTAGCCCGTCGACCACCGCGCCCCACAGCGACAGGCCCTTGATGCGCTGCGCCGCCCAGTCGGCGCTCATCTCGTCGCACGGCATGCCCCAGACCTTCTCGGTGTAGGTCTTGAAAAAGATCGAATAGAGCCCCTTGCCGAACTGGTTGGTCGTCCAGTCCTCGAAGCTCTTCACCTCGCGGATCGGAAACAGCCTGGAGGCGAGATAGCTCGCCATGCACATACCCGAGCGCAGGACGCCGAGATTACGCAAGGCCTCGAACGCGCGTAGCGGGTAGGAATAGAATTTGCCCTCGTAGTATATGCGGCTCATCCGCGGGCGCTGGATGAAGTCGTCGGGCAGGATCTCGTTCCACAGATCGACGACCTGCTGCGACTTGGAGAAGAAGCGGTGCCCGCCGATGTCGAAGCGATAGCCCTCGTGCTCGACTGTGCGGCTTATGCCGCCGACGTAGGTCGCATCCTTCTCGACGATCGCAACCGACTTGCCCGCCTTGGTCAGGAGATATCCCGCCGTCAGCCCCGCGGGCCCTGCTCCCACGATCGCAACGTCGACCGCCAGTTCGCTCGCTTGTACTTCCCCCATCGACGCCCCCGGATTGATGTCCGGTCCGGCAGTGGAGGAAAATGGTTAGGACGAAGTTAAGTGCGGCATCGGCGCGTACCTCAGGCTAACCCCGGTGGCTGCTCGCGAACGAGCTCGGGACATTGCAGCTGAGCGACCAGCATCGCCAGCTCGCGCAGATTGAAGGTGGTGTCGAAGACGAGGCCGAACTGCCGCCCTTCGCGCCAGCGCACTTTGGCCGAGATGTCTGGCAGATCATCCGAAACCAGCCGCAGCGGCTGGCCGATCGCGAGCAGATAGGGACACTCGATCCGCGCGCCCTGTTGCGAAAGATTGACGAGGTGCGCCGCGATCGTCTGCCCGGTCGACCGGACGTAGACCGGCCGGTCGAGATCGACCCGCACCTGGCGCCGTGGATATTCGCCCGATTCCGAGATCAGGTCGGACACCTCGACCGGCTCGCGGAAGCGATAGCCCGAATCCATGCCCCGTTCCCAGACTCTCTCTACCGCATGGCGTTCGCCCGACTGGAGCTCGACCATCAGCGCCTTGCCGTCCGGCAGCGCATGGAATCCGCGGAGGCTGACGCCGGTCGAGGAAACATCGCGGATCACGCAGACGAACTGGCCCTGCGGCGCGACCAGTTTGGCAGCGCGGATCAGCAGCGTGAAGCGCGGGGCGGCCCGTTCTTCGGCCGACCCGGGCTCGCTCACCTGAGCGTCGCTCCGACCTTGCTCCATAATCCGCCTTTCGAGCGCGGTAGCGCACCAACGCCGCCGTCCCGCGGGTTTGCCCGACAACTCGTGGGCAAACAGCTACTAGGGGTATAAGGGTAAATACGTTGCTAACACGGCACGCTTCTGGTGCGGGCGGCGGGACTCGAACCCGCACGAGCAAGGCTCAGGGGATTTTAAGTCCCCGGCGTCTACCATTCCGCCACGCCCGCACGGCGCCCGCGTAGGCGCTGTGCAAGGAAAGTCCAGCGCGGAGCCGCGCGCTCAATCGGTATTGAGACGCTCGCGCATTTCCTTGCCCGGCTTGAAGTAGGGCACCCGCTTCGCAGGCACATCGACCGCCTCGCCGGTGCGGGGATTGCGCCCGGTGCGCGCCTGACGCTCACGGGTGGAGAATGCGCCGAAGCCGCGCAGTTCGACCCGGCCGCCTTCGGCCAACCGCGTGGCGATCTCCTCGAAGAAGATGTCGACCACCTGCTCCACTTCTTCGGCGCGCAGTTCGGGATTATCCTTGGCCAGAGCCTGTAGCAGTTCGGATCTTATCATTCTCGCTCCTCCCGGTCTTCGAGATCCGATAGCGCGCCGGCTATCGTCTCGCAGACCCCAGATTTCGGTTGCGCCGGCGGGATGACGGCGTGGGCGACCCTTGCCACAGCCAATGCCAGAACCGCGCCGCACGCGCAATCGCTGCGCGCGCCGACAATCCGCTGGCGCGGTCAGCTGCAGGCGAGGAGGTCGGCGGGCTCGATACCGAGACGAGCGAGCCGCGCCTTGAGTTCGGGCCATTCGCTGGCGAGAAACTGCTCGCGCTCGCTCCGACGCAGCTTTTCCGCGGCACCGGGCACGACATACATTCCGACCCCGCGCTGCACCTCGACCAGGCCATCGGCCTGGAACTGCTGGTACGCCTTGGCCACGGTGAGCGGATTGGCGCCCTGTTCGGCAGCGAAGGCGCGCACCGAGGGCAGCATTTCACCTTCCGGATAGACTCCCTCGATGATCGCGGCGGCGATCTGGTCGCGGAGCTTGAGGTAGACGGGGCGGCTCTGCTGGGTCATGGCATACGGTCCTTGCGCCGGAGCGGGCGTTCGCGGGCGCGATACAAGGTGCATCAGTGACATAATACAGCGCGGCGCGCAAGGTTCCCGGCGTGGCCGCGCCCCTGCGGAAAATCGCCGGTTTCGCCTGAAACTAAAGCTTCACATGGCGAAATCTGGCGCTAGGGTGCCCGCACTCGGCGACAAGCCGCACAAGTTTCGGGGAAGGTTCGCATGAAAGATATCTCGTTGTGGCAAGAGGGCGACTGGATCGCCGCCATTGCCAGCGTCGTGCTCGCACTGTTTCTGATCGCCGGCGCATGGGCCGTCACCCGCAGGCAACCCGAAGTCGGCGGCCATCCCAAGGGCCTCTACATCCTGTTCTTCGCCGAAATGTGGGAGCGGTTCTCCTACTACGGCATGCGCGCGCTGCTGATCTTCTACCTTACCCAGCACTGGCTGTTCAATGACAGCGCCTCGAACATCGTCTACGGTGCTTACGTCAGCCTGGTCTACATCACTCCAGTGCTCGGCGGCTGGCTCGCTGACCGCTATCTCGGCCAGCGCAAGGCGGTTGCCTTCGGCGCGGTGCTGCTGACCTTCGGCCACTTCCTGATGGCGTTCGAAGGAACCGGTGGACAGAACGATCCCACGATCAATATCTTCTGGCTCGCGCTCAGCTTCATCATCGTCGGCTCGGGCTTCCTCAAGGCGAACATTTCGGTGATCGTCGGGCAGCTCTATCCGCTCACCGACGTGCGCCGCGACGGTGCCTACACGATCTTCTACATGGGGATTAACGTCGGTGCGGCGATCGGCACGATCATCGCCGGCTATCTCGGCTTCCGCCTCGGCTGGGCCTACGGCTTCGGCGCCGCTGGTTTCGGCATGCTGCTCGGCCTGATCGTCTTCGTCATCGGCCGGCCGCTGCTGCTGGGCCAGGGCGAGCCGCCGCGGGTGCTTGCGAAGGGCCTGGAGTACGCGCTCTACGGCGTCGGCATCGCTGCAGTCGCGGTGATGTGGGTGCTGATCCAGTACCAGTCGATCGTCGGCGGTCTGATGCTGGTGGCGGGCGCGGCCCTGCTGCTTTACGTGCTGTTCGAGGCGTTCAAGCTGGAGAAGCACCCCCGCGAGCGGATGTTCGCAATCCTCTTCCTGATCGCATTGCAGCCTCTGTTCTGGGGCCTGTTCGAGCAGGCGGGCGGTTCGCTCAACCTGTTCACCGATCGCTATATCGACCTCGGCGGGGTTCCGGCGCCGATCTTCCAGTCGATCAATCCCATCTACATCATCCTGCTCGCGCCGATCTTCGCGGGTCTGTGGACTTTCCTCGGCCGCCGGGGCCTGGAGCCTTCGACGCCCGCCAAGTTCGGGCTCGGTCTGGTCCAGCTCGGGTTCGGCTTCCTGGTGCTGGTGTGGGGCGCAGCGAGCGTCGGGCCCGAGGCGCTGGTGCCGGTGATCTTCCTGTTCGGCATCTACTTCTTCCACACCACCGGCGAGCTGTGCCTTTCGCCCGTCGGTCTCTCGGCGATGAACCGGCTTTCGCCGCGCCATCTCGCGAGTCTCGTCATGGGCGCATGGTTCTTCGCGACCGCGGGCGGCAACTATATCGCGGGGATGATCGGCGCGGCGACGGGCGGCCACGATGGTGAGATGAGCCGTGCGGCGACGATGGATATCTACTGGAAGATCGGCCTGGTCGCGATCGGCGTCGGCCTGGTCGTCATCGTCATCTCCGGCCTGGTCAAGAAACTGATGCACCTCGACACGCTGGGTGACGACGATGTCGGCGACGATCTGTCGGGCGGCAGCGAAGTCGGCGAACCGCAGGCCGCGGGCGTCCATCCGGCCACTCGCCAGCACGACTGACCTTTGACACCTGACGGGGGCGCGGCGCGATCCGCGCCCCTTTAATTTCCGGGGGCATCCGAATGCAATCGATCACCCGCCTGCTTCTCGCCGCGGCCGCAACCGCCGCGCTGGCCGCCTGCACCACTGCCGGTTCGGATGAATCGGCGAAGTCCGCGAGCGCCTACGACTATCCCGACAACCCCTATCCCTCGACCTACCGGCCGTATCCGGGCGCGCCAACCGCGCTGGTCGGTGCGACCGTCTATGACGGTGCGGGCGGGCGGATCGAGAACGGCGTGGTGTTGTTCGCCGAAGGCAAAGTCGTCGGCGTGGGCGGGCCCGATCTGGCGATCCCGGCCGGCTACACGCGGATCGACGGGGCGGGCAAGTTCGTCACTCCCGGCGTGATCGACATTCACAGCCACCTCGGCGACTATCCGACACCTTCGGTCGAAGCTCATTCCGACGGCAACGAAGCGACCAACCCGACCACTCCGGAAGTCTGGGCCGAACATTCGGTCTGGCCCCAGGATCCGGGATTCTCCCGCGCGCTCGCCAACGGCGGGGTCACCGCACTGCAGATCCTGCCCGGCTCGGCGAACCTGATGGGGGGCCGTTCGGTCACGCTCAAGAACGTGCCCAGCCGCACCGTGCAGGGAATGAAGTTCCCCGGCGCGCCCTATGGCTTCAAGATGGCCTGCGGCGAGAACCCCAAGCGCGTCTACGGCAGCAAGGGCCGCATGCCCTCGACCCGCATGGGCAACTTCGCGGTCAACCGCCAGACCTGGATCGACGCGCGCGAATACGCCGAAGGCGACCGCAAGGAACGCGATCTGGGCAAGGAGACCCTCGCGGGCGTGCTCGACGGTGAAATTCTGGTCCACAATCACTGCTACCGCGCCGACGAGATGGCCCTGGTCATGGATATGGCGAAGGAGATGGGCTACCAGGTCACCGCGTTCCACCATGCGGTGGAAAGCTACAAGATCGGCGACCTCCTGCGTGAGAACGACGTATGCAGCGCGATCTGGTCCGACTGGTACGGGTTCAAGATGGAAGCCTATGACGGCATTCCCGAGAACGCTGCGCTGCTGCAGCAGGCCGGGGCCTGCGTGGTGATCCACTCGGACAGCGAGAACGGCATCCAGCGGCTCAACCAGGACGCCGCGAAGGCGCAGGCCGCCGGCGCGCGCATGGGGATCGACATTCCCGACGCCGAGGTGATCGGCTGGTTCACGCTCAACGCCGCCAAGGCGATGGGGATCGCCGACATGACCGGCAGCCTCGAGGCGGGCAAAATGGCCGACGTGGTGCTGTGGAACGGCGATCCGCTGTCGGTCTATACGCGGCCGGAGAAGGTCTGGATCGACGGCGCGTTGCTGTTCGACGCGATGGACCCGCAGCTTCGGCCGGTGAGCGATTTCGAGCTCGGCCAGCCCGGTGAAGGAGACGTGAAATGATCGCGCGCACGCTGCTCGCGGGCGCCGCGGCGCTTGTTTTGTCCTCGGCTGCCGCTTCGCCCGCTCTTGGCCAGGATTTCGCGATCACCAACGCCACCGTCGCCACCGGCGATGGCAGCGCGCCGATCGAGAACGCCACGGTAGTCGTGCAAGACGGCAAAGTCGTGGCTGTGGGCGCCAACGTCGATGTGCCGCCGGGCGTGCCGGTATCCGACGGCACGGGCGCTTGGGTCACGCCGGGCCTTTTCGCGACGGTGACCGCGCTCGGGCTGTGGGACGTTAACGCGGTGCAGGACAGCAACGACACCTCGGCGCGCAACTCGCCCTTCAGCGCCGCGCTCGACGCCGCGCCGGCGATCAATCGGCGCTCGCAGCACATTCTGGTCAGCCGCGCCGGGGGGATCACCCGCGCCGCGGTGGCGCCCGATGCGGCGAGCTCGATCTTCGCCGGGCAGGGCGCGATGATCGATCTGGGCGACGATCCGCAGGCTGTGCGCCGGGCGCGCGCCTTCCAGTTCGTCGAACTTGGCGAAGCAGGTGCCCGGCTCGCCGGCGGCAGCCGTACCGCGGCGCACACGCTGCTGCGCAACGCGCTGCGCGAAGCGGGCAGCTTCGGGGAGGAAGCGGGTCTCGTGGGCAGCCCGAGCCGCCCGGCCCCGATCACGACCGGGGATGACGTGCCGATCGATCCGCGGCTGGTCGGGAGCGACGCCGAGCGCGCCAGCGATGTACTGCTCACCCGGTTCGACGCCGCCGCGCTCGTACCGGTGGTGAACGGTCGCCAGCCCCTCTACGTTCACGTCGAGCGCGCCGCCGATATCCGCTCTGTGCTGGCGCTCCCGCGCGAATTCCCGAACCTCAAGCTCGTGCTGGTCGGCGCGAGCGAGGGCTGGATGGTCGCCGACGCGATCGCTGCCGCCGGAGTGCCGGTGATCGCCGACGCGCTCGACGATCTGCCGACACAGTTCGAGGAACTCGCCGCGACGCAGAGCAACATCGGCCGGATGCAGGCCGCCGGCGTCAAGGTAGCGATCAACGCCTCGGCGATGGAACAGCCGCGCTATCTCGCCCAGTTCGCCGGCAATCTCGTCGCGCTGAACGAAATCCCGCGCGCAGCGGGCCTGAGCTGGGGCGAAGCGCTCGCGAGCATCACCTCGATCCCGGCGGAGATCAGCGGCTACGGCGGCCGGCTCGGTGTGCTCGCGCCAGGCGCGGCAGGCGATGTGGTGGTGTGGAACGGCGATCCGCTCGAACTCTCCTCCACTCCGGTCCGCGTCTATATCGACGGGGTCGAGCAGCCGATGGACAACCACCAGACCGGGCTGCGCGAGCGCTATCGCGAGATCGAGCGCGGTGCACTGCCGGAAGCCTATGACTGGTAAGCCGCAGCAGGCGCCCGCGGGGGCGGCCTCGACGCTGGGCGCGCTGAGTGTTGCTGCGATGGCGGTTACGGCCTTCGCACTCGTACCCGCCGTCGCGCAGGACACCGCGCCCGATCGTTCGCAGAGCGCCGCCTGGCACAACGAGCAGCAGGCCGCGCTCGCGCGTCTCCAGCCCGCCGACGGCTGGGGCACGCTCCCCGGCGGCCTGCGCATCCGGCGCGTGAAGGGCGACGGAATCGGGCCGCACCCGACGGTGCGGGACACGGTGACGGTCCACTACGCCGGCACGCTGACCGATGGCACGACCTTCGACAGCTCGTGGGACCGCGGCGAACCCGCGACCTTCCCGCTCGGCAAGCTGGTCGAAGCGTGGCAGCTCGCGATCCCGCATATGGCGGTCGGCGACACGATCGAGATCGCGGTGCCGGCCGATCTCGGCTATGGCCCCAGGGGCAAGGGCCCGATCCCCGGCAACGCGACGCTGCTGTTCACGATCGAACTGCTCGCGATCGAGGGACAAGGGCGCTGATTGCCAGGTAAGTTGTCGTTTGCTACTTAATTGGCGTTTCAGGAGAGACGCCGATGAATGAGCCCCTGATCTCGTTGAGCGCCGCGTCGGTCGCCTTCGTCGGCACGCATTTCGCGCTCTCGCACCCGTTGCGCGCGGCGATCGTCGGCAAGGTCGGCGAGCGGGCGTTCCTCGGCCTCTACTCGCTCGTCGCGCTGGCGACCTTCGCATGGATGGTGCTCGCCTTCCGCGCCGCGCCGCCCGCCGACCTGCCAGGTTCGGGCGAGATCGGGTGGATCGTCGCGACATCGCTCACGCTGCCCGCGCTGGTGCTGTTCCTCGGCTCGCTCCGCGGTAACCCCGCGCTCCCCGACCCGGGTGCGGCGAAGGCGGCCGAGCGCGAGCCCGCCGGGGTCTTCGCGGTCACCCGCCACCCGATGATGTGGGGCTTCGCGCTTTGGGCACTCGCACACATCGCGCTGTGGTGGAGTGTCCGAACGCTTATTGTCGCGAGCGCGGTGCTGATCCTCGCGCTGATCGGTGCGCATCTGCAAGACCGCAAGAAGCGCGTGCTGATGGGGGAAGCCTGGGGC
>CAMPIX010000003.1 GCA_946886565.1 uncultured Altererythrobacter sp. | reverse complement strand
GACTGGGGCGGTCGCCTCCTAAAGAGTAACGGAGGCGCGCGATGGTAGGCTCAGGCCGGTTGGAAACCGGCTGCGAGAGTGCAATGGCATAAGCCTGCCTGACTGCGAGACCGACAGGTCGAGCAGAGACGAAAGTCGGTCATAGTGATCCGGTGGTCCCTCGTGGAAGGGCCATCGCTCAACGGATAAAAGGTACGCCGGGGATAACAGGCTGATGATTCCCAAGAGCTCATATCGACGGAATCGTTTGGCACCTCGATGTCGGCTCATCACATCCTGGGGCTGGAGCAGGTCCCAAGGGTTTGGCTGTTCGCCAATTAAAGTGGTACGTGAGCTGGGTTCAGAACGTCGCGAGACAGTTTGGTCCCTATCTGCCGTGGGCGTCGATTGTTGAGAGGAGTTGCCCCTAGTACGAGAGGACCGGGGTGAACGTACCTCTGGTGTACCTGTCATTGCGCCAGCAGTGCAGCAGGGTAGCTATGTACGGACGGGATAACCGCTGAAAGCATCTAAGCGGGAAGCCTCCCTCAAGATAAGCAATCATCGAACCGTGATAGACCATCACGTTGATAGGCCGGGTGTGGAAGCGCAGTAATGCGTGGAGCTAACCGGTCCTAATAGTTCTGTTCGCGCTTGTTGAATCCCACCATCAACGACAGTCCTGAAAAGGCTGTCCTCGATGTGGAGGACTTGTCAGGCCAGATACGCCCTTAAAGTTGCATCGATTTAAAACCGCATTTGGGTCCCATCGAAGTAATACTTCGATGGGCGCCCAGTCCGCCGGCTTCATTGCTTGGTGACCCTAGCGTCCGTGACCCACCCGATCCCATCTCGAACTCGGCCGTGAAACCGGACAGCGCCGATGGTACTAACGCTCAAGCGTTGGGAGAGTAGGTCGTCGCCAGGCATTGCAGCCGGCGGAAGCGCGGTAAAAACCCATTCATAATGTTTGTTGGCCTCAGGCGCCGGCGGCCGCATCCGCGGCCTTGGCTACCGCGCCAGTGGGCGCGACGGCCAGTCGGCCTTGCGAAGCCTTCGGCTTCGAACATCCTGAGATCAGCAGTATCGCCCCCGGCTTCCGCAGGAAGCCGCAAGGGCGACCGCCCGTCGGCCGATCAGGCCGGAAGCCAAGCGAGCCGGATGGCTCGCGCCCGGCGTTTGAGGGCGAACAAGAAGGTGCCGCGGGGTGGAGCAGTCCGGTAGCTCGTCAGGCTCATAACCTGAAGGTCGTTGGTTCAAATCCAACCCCCGCAACCACCGCTTCGAACAAGTCCGAGCCTCGCTGATCCCAGCGGGGCTTTTTTTGTGCCTTCAGCCGATCACGAGCTCGGCCGATCGGGAGCGCCGGGCGGGCGCGAGGTCGGGTGCGAGCTCGAGAGGCCGCCGTCGACTGCGAGCGCCTGTCCGTTGACGTAGCTTGATGCATCGGACGCGAGGAACAGCGCGGCCTGTGCGATCTCCTCGGGCTGGCCGCCGCGCAGCAGCGGGTTGAGCTGGCCGATCCGGTCCTCCTTGCCCGCGGCGCGCGCGCCCTCGTAGAGCGGGCGGGTCATTCCCGTTTCGGTGAGGCCCGGAAGTACCGCGTTGACGCGCACCCCGGTGCCGGCGAGCTGCTGCGCGGCGGTCTGCACCAGGTTGATGACCCCGGCCTTGCTCGCCGAATACTGCGCCGGACCCGCGCCCGAGCGCAGTCCTGCGACCGAGGCGGTGCAGACGATCGCCCCGCCCCCCGAACGCTCGATCGCCGGTGCGGCGTGCTTCACCGCGAGGAACGGGCCGATCAGGTTGACGCGCAGCACCTCGGCCCAGATCTCGGGCGTCGCGTCGAAGAACCCGCCCCGCACGCCGCCGGTGATCCCGGCATTGGCGAAGAACACGTCGAGCCGGCCCCAGGCGTCGAGCGCCGCGGCGACCAGCGCGGCCACGTCGGCTTCCTCGCCCGCGTCGCCGCTCCGCGCGAGCGCCTCGCTGCCGGCTTCCTCGATCTCCTTGGCAGTGTCGTGCGCCTGTTCGGTCTTGTCGAACGCGATCACCCGCGCGCCCTCGCGTGCGAACAGCAGCGCGCTGGCACGGCCGATCCCCGAACCCGCGCCGGTGACGATCGCGACCTTGCCCGCAAGCGCGCCGCTCATATCGTCGCGCCGCCATCCACCACGATGGTCTGTCCCGTGGTCCATTTCGCGGCGGGGGAGGCCAGATAGACCACGGCGCCGGCGATGTCGCACGGCTCCCCGATCCGGCGCATCGGTAGCCGCGCCTCGGTTGCGGCGAGCGCCTCGGCGTTGTCCCACAGGGCCTTGGCGAAGTCGGTCTTCACCAGCCCGGGCGCGACGGCGTTGACGCGTATGCCGTGTCGGCCGTTCTCGGCAGCGGCGTTACGCACGAGCTGCAGGTCGGCCGCCTTCGAGACGCAGTAGGCGCCGATGGTGGTCGAGGCGCGCAGGCCGCCTATAGAGCTGACCAGGACGATCGCCCCATCGCGCCTGGCGCGCATGTCGGGCAACGCGAGTTGCATCAGCCAGTGGTTGGAAAGCACGTTATTGTCGAAGATCTTGCGGAACTGTTCGTCCCCGATTCCGTCCATCGATCCGTAATACGGGTTGCTCGCGGCGTTGCAGATCAGGATGTCGACGGGGCCAAGCGCCTCTCTGGTGCGTGCGAACAGGTCCTGAAGTTGCGCCTTGTCCGAAATGCTCGCGGCAATCGCGATCGCACTGCCTTCGCCGTGCTCGGCGTTGATCGCAGCGGCGACCTCGTCGCACATATCCTGCTTGCGGCTCGAGATCACCACTTTCGCGCCGTGCGCGGCGAGCTCTTCGGCGATCGCGCGTCCGATCCCGCGGCTCGAGCCGGTGACCACGGCGACCTTCCCGGTCAGGTCGAATAGCGACATGGCATGCTCCTTCTCGTCATGTGATGTCAGGTCCGCGCGCGTTCGGCAAAGGCCAGGACCGGCCGGCCGAGCCGTGCTCCGGAGAACGGCGGGGCCACCTCGCTCACCGGCTTTCCTCCTGCTCGATTGCGCGGCCGAGCGCTTCGCCGCGCGGTCGCATCAGGCACTCCTGCTGGACCGTTGCAATGAGGCGACCGTCGTCGGCGAAAAAGTGTCCTCGGTTCAGCCCGCGCGCGCCGCCGGCCCAGGGGCTGTCCGTGACGAAGAGGTGCCAGCGGTCGAAATCGGGCGTCTCGTGAAACCAGAGCGCGTGATCGAGGCTGGTGGCTTGGACCTCGTGGCCGCCCGGACGTATGCCGTGCGGCAGCATCGCGTTGCGCAGGAACAGCATGTCGGATGCGTAGGCCAACAATGCGCGCTGCATCGCGGGTCCGGCCAGGGTCGGCGCGCGCATGCGCATCCACGAGGCCGCTTGCGGTTCGCGCGGACGCCGGCCGAAGACTGCCGAAGGATCGATCGGCGCGATCTCGATCGGGCGACGCTGAAGCCGCTCGGCGATCGGGCTTTCCTGCGCATCGGCATGACGCTCGCGCCATTCGTCAAGCGCCGCAATCGCCGCTTCGACGTCGAGTGGGACCGGGCTCTCGATCGCGTGGCGAAAGCCGATCTCGGCGCGGTGGAACGAGGCGATCATCGAGAAGATGCGCAGGTCTCCCTGCCACGCTTCGACGCGGCGCGTCGCGAAGCTCTGCCCCGCGGTAAGATGGGTGACGCGATAGTCGACCGGCGCTTCGGCTATTCCGGGTTTGAGGAAATAGCAGTGCAGCGAGTGGGCGAGCCGATCGGCGTCTTCCTCGAGCGAGGCGGCCATCAGCGCCTGCGCGATCGCCTGCCCGCCGAACAGACGCGGTCCCATGGCCGGCCCCGGCGCGCCGGTCCAGCAGCCCTCCTCCGAGGTCGCGCGCGGCGCGAGAACACTTGCAAGATCGATCTTCGACGCCTGGTTCACATTTGCTCCGCGATCATCGTGAGAAGAAGGTCCGACATCGCAGGATGCCGGGCCCGAGTTTTATGCGACCCTGGGGAGGATCAGAACTCCTTGCGTATGCCGACCTTGAAGTTGCGCCCCAGCGGGTTGGCGGTGAACGGATCGTAGTTGTAGTCGAGCGCCGCGAAACCCGGCTCTTCGTCGAGCAGGTTGAGCACCGAGAGCGTCAGGTCGGTTTCCATCGGCAAGCCGATCCGCAGGGTGAAGTCGAGGGTGGTGAAGCTCGGAATGTCGTATCCCGGCGATCCCTCGGTCAGTCGCTGGTCGGTGTAGCCCTGGATGTGGGTCAGGGTAAGGCGCGCGTTGTGCTCGCTCCAACCCACGTCGGCATGTCCATTGAGCTTCCATTCGGGCAGCGGATAGGCGGTGGTCTGGTAGTTGAGCTTGCCGACCGCAGAGAAACCCGGCTGGATCAGATCGTCGCCGATGAAGAAGTCGTTGGTCCGATAGTCGATCACGTAGCTCGCGGTGACGCCCAGGCCCCAGGAGCCTTGCGACCCGAAATCGCCGCGGTAGTTCGCGAGGAAGTCGAACCCCGAAGTCGAGAGCCCCGCGCCGTTGGTGTAGAACGTGTCGATCGTCGTCACGTCGGCGAGCGTCGGGGTGAGCGTCCCGCAGCCGCCGTTCGCCGGACCGCCCGAAAAGGTAAACCGGCTCGCGAGCGGGTTCGAGCAATCGGCGGTCGCGGTGCCCGGCGTGCTCGAGCCCAGCGTGCTGTCGAACACCGAGTTGAGCAGGCCCGAAAGCGGCTCGGCGACGATGTCGTCGGAGAAGTCGTACTTCCAGTAGTCGAGGCTCGCAGTGAACCTGCCGAAATCGAGCAGCACTCCGCCGCCGTAGCTTTCGGCGCTTTCGGGAATGAGCATCGGATTGTCATTTACCCGCACCGCGCGAAACGATCCGCCCACGAACTGCAGCGAGGTCAGGAAATCTCCGGCCGTCAGATAGTTGGACGGCGGCGCGCGGAAGGTCGTCTGATACGAGCCGCGCAGCGCCAGCCAGTCGGTTACCTGAAAGCGTGCGCTCGCCTTGGGATCGAAGGTGGAGCCGACCGCGCCCCCATAGTCCTCGTAGCGCGCGGCGAGCTGGATATCCACGCGATCCCCGACCGGGATCTGCAGCTCGCCGAACACGGCATAGACATCCTGCGAACTGGCGTTGGGACGATCCGATCCGAGGAACCCGAACAGGCCGATCTCGCGCGCGCAGCTATCGACATCGAAATCCAGCGACGCGGGGCAAGGATAGATCGTCAGATCGTTGAACGGCCCATAGGCGGCGCGATAATCGTTCTGCCGGTATTGCGCGCCGATTGCGTAACCGATGCCGTTGCCGCCGCCGAGGCTGATCCCGGTGTTGCCGCTGACGATGAAGTTCGCGACCTTGAGCGTGTTCGACAGCCGACTGCTCGACTTCTTGGTGAAGTAGTCGAAGATCGCGGGATCGTTGGCGACCGCCGGATTGAAATTCGGGTTGGTCTCTCCCGTGACCGGATTGCTCTGAACGGCGTTCGAAAACGGATTGTAGAACATGCACGGTCCCGCGCCCGGCGTGCCGGTCAGCGGATCGCAGCCCTCGCCGCCGAGTCCGCGCAGCGCGAGCTGGACACGGTCGATCACGGTGTCGTAGCCGACCGATTCCCGGATATACTTGTGATAGACTCCGCTCAGCTCCCAGTTGAACGTGTCCGAATGCTGGCCGCGGAAGGCACCGGAGAAGCGGATCGATTCGCCGTCGCGCGTTGCCGGCGCAGCACCCTCGATTCCGTTCGGACTGAAGTTGGGGTTGCCGCCGAGCAGTGCGGTGCGGAACACGCCCGCGGCGAACAACGCGCTGTTCGCGCCCAAGGGAAACTGGTCGGGATTCTCCGCGCGATAGGCGATCAGGCCGGGGTTGTTCGGCGGGACCCAGAACTGCGCGCCGATCGGATTGGCGAGGCCGGGCGTCGGGGTGTTGAGCAGGATGTAGCTGGGCGAGGTGTTCGCCAGAATCTCGGTGTGGCCGAGCAGGCCCGATAATTCGAGCGCGATTTCGTCGGTCAGGTCGATTTCGGTTTCGAGATAGGCCTGCCAGCGGTCTTCCTTCTCCACCAACAGATCGAACACCGAATACTGCGTGGCGCAGCGCGTGGCGGAATCGATATCGGTGGGAACCGAGTTGTTCACCGGCACGCCACCCAGGTCGTCGCAGCCGCGATCGACCTGAAAGCCGCTTGTGAGGCCGATGAACGTGCCGGGGTAAAATGCGAAGGGCAGGAAAGCAGTGGGGTTTCCGCCTTGCGTGAAGCCCCCCGCCGGGTTCTCCGTAAACGGGCGGATCGCGAAATCGCGCTCGATCGCGGCGAGCGGGGAGCGGTGCTGGTAACCGAAGCTGGCGAGCACCCGCAGCCCGTCGCTGCCGCCGCCGAACGCGGCCGAGGCGGTCCAGTCGCCGTCGGAGCCGTCGATGAAGCGGTAGTCTCCGCTGACTACGAGGCCGTCGAGCTGCTTGTTGGTGATGAAGTTGACCACGCCGCCGATCGCATCGGAACCGTAGGTCGCGGCAGCGCCGTCCTTGAGCACCTCGATCCGGCCGATCGCTGCGGCGGGCAGGAGGTTGGCATCGACCGAGGGCACCCCGATCGGCGAATTGGCGAGCCGCCCGCCGTTGAGCAGCACCAGCGTGCGCGTGGGCCCGAGGCCACGCAGGTTGACCGTCGCGACGCCTTCGGACCCTTGCGCACGCGCATCGAACTGGTTCGAATCGCCAAGCACGCCGCTCGATCCGGGCAGGTTCTTGATCAGGTCGAGCGCGGTGGGCGAGCCCTGATCGACCAGTTCTTCCTGCGAAATCACGTTGACGGGCAGGGCGGCATCTTCGGGCGTGCCGCGGATCAGCGATCCGGTCACCACAATGACTTCGTTTTGCTGGACCTCCTCCTCGGCGGGAGGCTGTTCGTCCTGCGCCAGGGCAGGGTTGGCGACCAGAGCGGCTGCAATGGCCGGCAGCGCGCAGGCTGCACGCAATGCATAGTTCCTCATTATCCTCTCCTCTTCCCCGCAGGTTGCGTTCTTGTGCGCATACCCACTTATCGAAAGTGGAGTATTTTGAACCTCCGATGTCAAGCGATTCGTGAAATGAGCGTGGGCGCAGCGTCATACGTCTACCGTGTCGCACCCAAACCGGAGCCGGGAATTATACGGCATGGCTGTGAAGCGCCGCCTTAAAACACTCCGCCGATGGAAAATCTGCGTGATACCGAGAGCTGGAAGTGACATTCGGGGTTTTTGACGGGGGTAGTCTGCGCGTCTGTCTCGGTTGTCACTTGCTGCTCATACCCGTGTTTCTAACCGCGGCATGCACAAGGCCAGGTCGAAGAGATGCCTGGTTCACGCAAAGGCAGCTGCGGTGCGCTCTCGCGGGCGACCTCTTCCTGGCTTCGCGTGGGACAAAGCGGCTTCGCCGCGACCAGCCGCCGCGGCGGCTTCAGTCCTCCGCCTTTCCGTATGAATCAAACAGGCACGACGGATCAGTTGTTGAAGGTCTCTCCGCGTTCGGCTTTTCCGCGCAGGTAGTCGCTGACCGGGAGGCCGTGCTTCTCCAGCCCTGCGACCACCGCATCGAGCCCGACCGTGTCGGCCCAGAACATCGGTCCGCCGGTGTAGAGCGGCCAGCCGTAGCCGTTGATCCAGACCACATCGATGTCGCTCGCGCGCTGGGCCATCTTCTCCTCGAGGATCTTCGCCCCTTCGTTGACCATCGGGTAAAGCAGCCGCTCGCGGATCTCGTCCTTCGAGATATCGCGCGGCGCATTGCCTTCCTTCGCGGCGAAATCGGCGATGATGCGCTTCACCTCGTCCGAGGGCGTGCGGTTGCGCGCCTCGTCGTAGTCGTAGAAGCCCTTGCCCGCCTTCTGTCCGAAGCGGCCCGCGGCGCACAGCGCCTCGCGCACGGTGGTGACCTTGCTCGGGTCGCGGTGCCAGCCGATGTCGATCCCCGCGAGATCACCCATCTGGAACGGGCCCATCGGGAAGCCGAATTCGAGCAGCACGTCGTCGACGTCCCAGTAGTTCGCGCCCTCCATGATCAGCTTGTTCGCCTGCTCCTGCCGCTTGGAGAGCATGCGGTTACCGATAAAGCCGGGGCATACGCCCGAGACCGCGGCGACCTTGCCGATTTTTTTCGCGAGCTTCATGCAGGTCGCGAGCACGTCGTCGCGGGTCTGCGCGCCGCGCACGATCTCGAGCAGCTTCATCACGTTCGCGGGGCTGAAGAAGTGCAGGCCGAGCACGTAGCCCGGCCGCTCGGTCGCGGTCGCGATCTCGTCGATGTCGAGGTAGCTGGTGTTCGAGGCGAGGATCGCGCCCTGCTTCACCACTTCGTCGAGCCTGGCGAAGACCTGTTTTTTCACGTCCATGCTCTCGTAAACCGCTTCGATCACGAGATCGCAGTCGGCAAGATCGGCGTAGTCGAGCGTCGGGCTCAGCAGGCCCATCGCGCCTTCGACCTGCTCGGCGGTCATCCGCCCGCGCTTGGCGGTGTTCTCGTAATTCCTGCGCATCGTGCCGGTGCCGCGGTCGAGCGCGTCCTGCGCCATCTCGAGGATGGTCACCGGGATGCCGGCCGAGAGGAAGTTCATCGCGATCCCGCCGCCCATCGTGCCCGCGCCGATCAAGCCGACCTTCCCGATCGGGATCAGCGGGGTGTCGGCGGGCACGTCGTCGATCTTGTTCGCGGCGCGCTCGGCGAAGAAATAGTGCCGCATCGCGCGCGATTGCGTGCCGCCCATCAGCTTGACGAACAGCTCGCGCTCCTTCTTCACGCCCTCGGCATAGGGCAGCTCGCCCGCCGCCTTGACCGCCTCGATCGCGGCGTTGGGGGCATCGAAGCCGCGCATCTTGCGCGCCTGCTTCTGGCGGAAGTCGTCGAAGATCGCCGGGTTCCTCACTCCGTCCTGGTTGGCGTCGCCTTCGGAGGCGCGCGGGACGGGCTGGCCGACCTTCGACCTGGCGAAAGCGATCGCATCGGCCTCGAGGCTGTCCTCGCCCACAATCGCGTCGACCAGCCCGATCACCTGCGCCTTCGTCGCCGGGATCGGATCGCCGATCGCGACGAGCGGCAGCGCGGACTCGGCGCCGACCACGCGCGGCAGGCGCTGGGTGCCCGCGGCGCCCGGGATCAGCCCGAGCTTGACCTCGGGCAGCCCCAGCTTCGCGCTCGGCACCGCGACGCGATAGTGGCAGGCGAGCGCGACCTCGCACCCGCCGCCCAGCGCGGTGCCGTGGATCGCGGCGACCACCGGCTTGTCGCTCGCTTCGAGCTTGTCGAGCGCCTCGGGCAGGCTCGGCCCTTGCGGGGCCTTGCCGAACTCGGTGATGTCGGCCCCCGCAAAGAACGTGCGTCCGTCGCAGCGAATCACCACCGCCTCGACTGCGTCGTCCGACAGCGCCTCCTCGATCCCCGCGGAGAGCCCCGCGCGCACGGCCTGGCCGAGCGCGTTCACCGGCGGATTGTCGGATACGATGACGAGCACGTTGTCGTGGCGTTCGGTGCGGATGGGCGAGGTCATGCGAAACTCCTTCAGGCGTTGCTGTCGGTGAGCGCCGAGTAGATCAGCGTCTTCAATTGGCGGCGGATTGGGTAGGTCGAGGAGGGGTAGAGCTGGGTCATGAAAACCATCGTGATCTTCTCGACCGGGTCGACGAAGAACGCGGTCGAATAGGCGCCGCCCCAGTAGAACTCGCCCTTGCTCGCGGGCATCAGCGTGCGCGCCGGGTCGATCACCATGGCGAAGCCGAGCCCGAAGCCGGTCCCGGCGTTGTTCGCTTCGGAAAACAGGCTCTGGCTGATCTGGGTGAGGTCGACGCCGCCCGGCAGGTGGTTGGCGGTCATCAGGTCGAGCGTCTTGGGCGCGACGATCCGCGCGCCTTCGAGCTCGCCCTTGTTCAGCAGCATGGCGCAGAAACGGTGGTAGTCCGCGATCGTACCGATCAGCCCGCCGCCGCCGCTGTCGAACTTGCCTTCGCCGAGCAGGCGGCTCTCGGCCGCGCGGTCGATTAGCTTGGGGGCCTTGCCCGGGCGATAGACGTAGGCGTCGGCGAAGCGGCCGGCCTGGCCCTCGGCCACGCGGAAGCCGGTGTCGACCATGCCGAGCGGCCCAAAGATGTGCTCGCGGAAGTAGTCGCCCAGCCGCATGCCCGAGAGGCGCTCGACCGCGATGCCGAGCACGTCGGTCGAGACCGAATAGTTCCAGCCCGCGCCGGGTTCGAACTCGAGCGGAATTTCCGCGAGTTGCGTCACGTATTCGTCGCTGGTCAGATTGCTGCGCGCGAAATCGAACTCGACCTTGCGATAGGCGGCGTCGACGCTGGTGCGGTTCTGGAAGCCGTAAGTCAGCCCCGACATGTGGGTGAGCAGGTCCACGAAGCGCATCGGGCGGCCGCGCTTGGCGGGCGCGAACGGAACCGCGCCTCCGCCGCCGGCATAGACGCCGAGCTCGGCGAACTCGGGAATGACCCGCGCCACCGGATCGTCGACCGCAGTCTTGCACTGCTCGACCAGTTGCATGAACGCGATCGAGGTCACCGGCTTGGTCATGCTGGCGATGCGGAACAGCGCATCCTCGCGCATCGGCGTGCCGTCGTCGCGCAAATCGCCGAAATGCGCGTAGTGCACCGGCCGGCCCTCGCGCGCGACCAGGACCTGTGCGTTGGGCAGCCGCCCGCTGTCGATGTACTGCTCCTTCAGGAAGGGATCGATCCGCGCCAGTCGCGCCGTATCGAATCCGAGCCCGGCCGCATCCGCCAATTCGATCATGCTCTCTCCCATATCAGCCCGGAAAGGGCATACCTTGTTTTCCGACCATCACCGATAGCCGATTTCATGCGCTTTTGAAGCCTCATACCCGAATTTCGGAAGACGACGGGTTGCGACTTGCCACGGATGGCCGGTTCTGCATAAATCGCCGACAAAGAATCGCACAAGCGAAACCGACGAGAGAATCTGCCCGAATGCGCGACGCCGTCATCGTGTCCACCGCCCGCACCCCGCTCGCCAAGGCGATCCGCGGCGCGTTCAACGCCACGCACGCGGTGCAGCTCGGCGCGTGGTCGGTCGAGGCCGCGGTCGGGCGCGCCGGGCTCGACGGCGGCGAGATCGACGACGTAATCATGGGTGCGGCGAGCCAGTCGGGCCAGCAGGGCTTCAACATCGGCCGCCAGATCGCGTTGCGGGCCGGGCTGCCGGTCGAGGTGGCGGGGATGACGATCGACCGCCAGTGTTCGAGCGGGCTGATGGCGATCGCGACGGCAGCGAAGCAGATCATCGTCGACCGGATGGACGTGTGCGTCGCGGGCGGGGTCGAATCGATCAGCGCGATTCGCTCGAACGCCGCGCCGCCCCAGCGCGACGACCAACTGCTCGAGATGCATCCCGACATCTACATGCCGATGATCGGCACCGCCGAGGTCGTCGCCAAGCGGTACGGCATCTCGCGCGAGGCGCAGGACGAATATTCGCTCCAGTCGCAGCAGCGCACCGCCGCGGCGCAGGCGGGGGGCAGGCTCGACGACGAGATCGTCCCGGTCACCACCACTATGAACGTGACCGACAAGGCGAGCGGCGAGGTCAGCCAGCGCGAGGTCACGATCGCGATGGACGATTGCAACCGACCTGACACCACGCGCGAAGGACTTGCGAAGCTCGAGCCGGTGATGGGCGAGGGGCACTGCGTGACGGCGGGCAACGCCAGCCAGCTCGCCGACGGATCGGCGGCTTCGGTGCTGATGGAGGCGGGGGTCGCCAAGGCGCGCGGGCTCGAACCGCTCGGCCGCTACGTCGGCATGGCGGTGGCCGGGACCAAACCCGACGAAATGGGCATCGGCCCGGTGTTCGCGATCCCGAAGCTGCTCGATCGCTTCGGGCTCGGGATCGACGATATCGGCCTGTGGGAGCTGAACGAGGCGTTCGCAGTGCAGGTCATCTATTGCCGCGACAAGCTCGGCATCCCGGACGACCGGCTGAACGTCAACGGCGGCTCGATCGCCATCGGCCACCCGTTCGGCATGACCGGCGCACGCTGCGTCGGGCACGCGCTGATCGAGGGCCGGCGCCGCGGCGTGAAGCACGTCGTCGTCACCATGTGCGTCGGCGGCGGGATGGGCGCGGCCGGCCTGTTCGAGGTGCTCTGACGATGGCGACCAAGGCGCAGAACCTGGCCTCGGCGATCGGCTGGACGCCGCCCGAGGGGTGGCCCGCGATCTCGCGCGAGCGGTGCCGCGAAATCCTCACCGCGCCCGGCCAGCGCTTCGAGATGGAGACGATCGACATCGGCGGGGTGCCCACGCGCACGTGGAAGAACGCACCACCGAACCTGCGCGCGATCGCCCTGCTCGGGCGGATGCACGGTGCGCGCGAGTTCACGATCTACGAGGACGAGCGGGTCACTTACGACGCATGGTTCCGCGCGGTGGCACAGCTTGCGCATGAGTTCCAGGCGCGCGGCGTCGAGAAGGGCGACCGGGTGGCGGTGGCGATGCGCAACCTGCCCGAATGGCCGGTCGCCTTCTTCGCCGCGGTGACGATCGGCGCGATCGCCGTGCCGCTCAATGCCTGGTGGACCGGGCCCGAACTCGCCTACGGCCTCGCTAATTCAGGCACCAGGCTGCTTGTCTGCGACGACGAGCGGTGGGAACGGATCGCGCCGCACCGCGGCGAGTGCCCCGCTCTCGATACGGTGTTCGTCTCGCGCTGCGAGCGCGAGCTCGAGGGCGCCGAACGTCTCGAAGGCGTGATCGGTGCTCCGAAAGAATACGCCGATCTGCCCCAAGCCGAGCTGCCCGAGGTCGAGATCGTGCCCGACGACGACGCGACGATCTTCTACACCAGCGGCACCACCGGCCACCCGAAAGGCGCGCTCGGCACGCACCGCAACCTGACGACGAACGTGATGTCGAGCGGCTACAACGCCGCCTGCGCGGTGCTGCGCCGCGGCGAGGAGATACCCGAGCCCGCGCATAAGGTCGGCCTCACGGTGATCCCGCTGTTCCACGTCACCGCCTGTTCGGCCGGGCTGATGGGCAATGTCGCGGCGGGCAACACGCTGATCTTCATGCACAAGTGGGACCCGGTGAAGGCGTTCGAGATCATCGAGCGCGAGAAGGTCAACGCGACCGGCGGCGTGCCCACGATCGCCTGGCAACTGATCGAGCATCCGGCGCGCAAGGATTACGACCTCTCGAGCATCGAAGCGATCGCCTACGGCGGCGCGCCCTCCGCGCCCGAACTGGTGCGCAAGATTCGCGAGGTCTTCGGCGCGCTGCCCGGCAACGGCTGGGGCATGACCGAGACGATGGCCACCGTCACCGGCCATTCGAGCGAGGACTATCTCAACCGCCCCGACAGTTGCGGCCCGCCAGTCGCGGTCGCCGATCTCAAGATCATGAATGAGGACGGCACCGCGGAAATGCCCGTGGGCGAGGTCGGCGAGCTGTGGGCGCGCGGGCCGATGGTGGTGAAGGGCTACTGGAACAACCCCGAGGCGACCGCGGCGACTTTCACCGACGGCTGGGTCCGCACCGGCGATCTCGCGCGGCTCGACAAGGAAGGGTTCTGCTACATCGTCGACCGGGCGAAGGACATGATCATCCGCGGGGGTGAGAACATCTACTCGTCCGAGGTCGAGAACGTGCTCTACGATCACCCCGCGGTGACCGACGCGGCGCTGATCGGCCTGCCGCATCAGCAACTGGGCGAGGAGCCCGCGGCGGTGGTCCACCTTGCGCCGGGCACGAGCGCAAGCGAGGACGAGCTCAAGGCGTGGGTCGCGGCGCGGCTCGCGAAGTTCAAGGTGCCGGTGCGGGTGGTCTTCACCGAGGAGACCCTGCCGCGCAACGCCAACGGCAAGATCCTCAAGAAGGACCTCGCCGCGCTGTTCGAGGGGGGATAGCGGTCGCGCGGCCTTGGCACTTTCGTCCGGCCTGATGTAACGGGCCTGTAAACCGGGGGACCCGATGGCGAGCAAGAGTGCGGAGACGAGACGGTTCGGCGAGAAGCGCCAGGCCATCATTCATGCCGCCTCGGTGCTGATCAACGAGGCGGGGGTGAAGGCGACCACGCTCTCCGACGTCGCGCGCGCGATCGGGCTCAATGCGACCAGCATCACCTACTACTTCTCGCGCAAGGAACAGCTGGTCGTCGCGGTCTACGAGGCGACGCTCGACCTGATGGAGCAGATGGCGGCCGACGCGCTCGCCGAGCCCGATCCGCCCGCGCGCCTGCGCCGCTATATCGCCGACCACGTCGCGCTGCGCACCCGCATCCGCCACGGAGAACGGGGGCTGGTCACCGCGCTCTCCGAAATCCGCACGCTCGATCCCGAGGCGCAGGCGCCGTTGCTCGCGCGCTACCGCGAGGTCGTGCGCCGCGTGCGCGGCTTCTTCGGCGAGGCGCATTCGGACCACGCGCACGCGCTGTTCTCCGCCCGCGCACACGTGCTGCTCGAGGCGATGATGTGGTGGCCGGTGTGGTCGCTGCGGTATTCGACGCTCGATTTCCCGCGCGTCGGCGAGCGCATGTTCGACATTCTCGCGCACGGCATTCCCGCCGAGCGCGGGGAATGGCGGCCGCGCGTGTTCGAGAACGGAACGTGGCGAACCCTGGAGGCACCCAAGCCGAACCAGAACGACGAGTTCCTGCGCGCGGCGACGGTCACGATCAACCAGCGCGGCTATCGCGGCGCCTCGGTCAACCGCATCGCCAGGTCGCTGAACGTGACGAAGGGCAGCTTCTACCACCATCACGATGCCAAGGACGATCTCGTGCTCGCGTGCTTCCAGCGCAGCTACGACCGGCTCTCGGCGGTGCAGATGGCGGGGCAGGGGATCGAGGCCGATTACTGGACGCGGCTGTCGAGCGTGCTCGGCGAACTGCTCGACTTGCAGTTCCACGATGCCATGCCGCTGCTGCGCACCACAGCGCTCCAGGCGCTCGACAGCGAGCACAAGGTGGACGTGGTGACCCGCTCGAACCGGCTTGCGCGGCGCTTTGCCGGGATGCTGATCGACGGTATCGCGGACGGGTCGGTGCGCGCGATCGACCCGCTGGTGGCCAGCCAGATCATCATGTCGACGCTCAACAGCGCCTACGAAGCGCGCAACTGGGCCGAGCGCTTCGGGGACCCGGAGCTGGCGATCCGCACTTATGTCTCGACGCTGTCCTCGGGCCTGCTCGCGCCTGCCGAGTAGCCTGCGGACAAGTCGCGCGGCTCGCGCACGCGGAAGATCAGCAGCAGCAGCGCGATAGCCAGCGCGCCGAGCACAAGTGCGAAGAGCGGGCCGAAACCCCAGCCCGTGACAACCAGCCCCGCGATCACCGGCCCGCTCGCTGCGATCGCGCCCTCGACCGTGGTGACGAAGGCGAGCCGCATCGGCGTGTCCTGCGGCTCGCCGAATTCGAGCACCATCGTCGCCGAGGCGAGCATCCAGCCCGAACCGCCGAACCCGAGCAGCACGAAGGCGCCGTAGATCGGGGCCGCATTCTCGGCGATCACCAGCAGCGCAACGCCTGCGATCGAGCACAGCAGCGAGAGCGCATAAACGATTCGGAACCCGAAACGATCGCCCATCGGGCCCCAGACCACGTTCGAGACGGTGTCCGAACCGAGGAACACGAAGCTGAGCCCCCCGATCAGCGCACCGTCGAGGCCGAGCAGGCTGCCCGCGTAGACCGTCCAGAACGGCGCGCCGACCCGCGCCATCGTCGCAAAGCTGTGCGCGCCGAGAAAGCTCGCGAAGTCGCGGTCGGCGAGGAGCTGGGGGAACTCGCGAATCCGTTCGCGAAACGGCATCGGCGCGCGCGCGAGCGGCGCGGCGGGCTCGCGGATCATCGTCTTCAGCACGACCAGTCCCGCGCTCGTCAGCACGAAGGCGAACAGGAAGGTGGTCGCATAACCGTTGCCGAGCCAGTCGCCCGCGATGAAGTAATTCCCGGCGACCCAGGCGAGCACCGCTGCGATCAGCCCGCCCGCGAAGTTGCGGTAGCCTTGCAACCGCCCGCGCTTGCGGATCGGGATCAGCTTGCTCATCAGCATCTGGAACGCGACCCGCTGCGCGCCGGTGAAGAACCCGAGCAGGAGGAAGCAGGCGAAAGTCGCGAGCAACAGCATGTCGCCGGTCAGGAACCAGCCCGCGAGCGCGAGCCCGAGGATCATCAGCCGCATCAGCGAGCCGACGCGGATCGCGTGAGGCAGGATATGGCTGCGGTGCTCGATCCGCGCGCCGCTCGCGATCGGGCTGATCGTCGCGCCGAGTTGCAGCAGCGCGCTGCCGAGCCCGACCGCCGCCGCGCTGCCGGTCAGCAGCATGAGGTAGGCCGGGATGATCGTCGGGGCGTAGATCAGCCGGAAGCCGGTCATCCCCAGCACGCCGTGGATGAAGTTCGCGCGGAAGTTGCGCTTCAGGTTGTCATCGACGAACCGCGCGTGCTCGGCCAGCGCCCGCCGTTGGACGCTGGCCGTTCCGGAAAGACCTTCGGGATCTTCCAGCGGAAAGTGCTCTAATAGCCGCCGATCGCCGCGAAGCGGTCGCGCAGGAACGATGTGCTGCCCCAGCTCGCCTCGAGCACGCGCGCGCGCTTGAGGTAGAAGCCGATGTCGTATTCGTCGGTCATGCCGATGCCGCCGTGGAGCTGGATGCCTTCGCGGCTGATCGCGTGGAGCACGCGGTTGGCTTCGGCCTTGGCGATCGCCGCCGCGCGCGGCACGCCGAAGCCGCTATCCAGGGCTTGCAACCCACCCTCGACTGCCGAGCGCATCATCGCCAGATCGCCGAACAGGTCGGCCATGCGGTGCTGGAGCGCCTGGAACGTGGCGAGCACCTGGTTGAACTGCACGCGCTGCTTCAGATAGTCGAGCGTGGTGTCGAACACGGCTTGCGCCATGCCGAGCATTTCGCAGGCGGTGAGAATGCGCGCGCGGTCGAGCACGTCCTCGAGCAGGCTATCGCCGCCATCTGCGAGCTTGTCCGCTGCCGCATTGTCGAACACGACCTCGGCATGGCTGCGATGATCGGTCAGCTTGCGATCCGAGAGCGAGACGCCATCGCCCTTCTCGACGAGGTAGAGCCCGTCGGCCGCGGCGACCACGAACAGGTCTGCGCCGTGCGCCTCGTGGACGAAAGCCTTGGTGCCCGACAGCTTGCCGCCCGACACGCTCGCCGCGATCTTCGCTGGATCGTGGCGCGGCCCTTCGTCGATCGCGAGCGTGCCAATCGCCTCGCCGCTCGCGAGCTTGGGCAGCCACTTCGCCTTCTGCTCTTCGTTCCCGCCGAGCACGATCGCCGCGGCGGCCAGTGTGCTCGCGATCAGCGGGCTGGCGGTGAGCGTCTTGCCGAGTTCCTCGACCACCAGCCCGGCGGAGAGCCAGCCGAAGTCCGATCCGCCGTGTTCCTCGGGCACGATCACCCCGGACCAGCCCATCTGCGCCATCGCACTGTAGGCGTCGCGGTCGAACCCTTCGGGCGCGCCGCTCGCGCGGACTTTGCGGAAGGCTGCGACCGGGCTTTCGTTCGTGGCCCAGTCGCGCGCCATGTCGCGCAGCATTTCCTGTTCTTCGTTGAGAACCGCCATGTTCCTGGTGCCCCTTACTGGTGGTCGAGCATGCCGAGCACGCGCTTGGCGATGATGTTGTTCTGAATCTCGGTCGAGCCGCCGTAGATCGTGGTCGCCTTGCCGAAGAGCCAGGCGCGCACCCCGGCGAGCTCGGCGTCGGAGAACCCGTCGCCTTCCCACCCGAGGCCCTGCAGGCCCATGATCTCGATCGTGAGTTCGGACCGTTCCTGCCCGAGCTTGGTGCCGAGCTTCTTCAGCACCGAGCTGATCTCGCTAACGCCGCCCGCAGCCTTGCTCTCCTCCATCGCGCGGCGCGCGGTGAGCAGGAACGCGCTCCAGCGGATCTCGAAATCGGCGATCCGGTCGCGCAGGACCTTGTCGGAGATCGCGCTGCTGTCGTCGGTCTCGACATACTTCTTCGCGAGGTCCGACAGGCTCGCGCCCATCATCCGCGCGAGGCTGCCGCCGCCCGAGAGATTGGTGCGCTCGTGCTGGAGCAGGCGCTTGCCGATTGTCCAGCCCTGGCCTTCCTCGCCGACGAGGTTTTCCTTCGGCACCTTCACGTCGGTGAAGAAGGTTTCGCAGAACGGGCTCATGCCACTGATCATCTGGATCGGGCGGACTTCCACACCCGGCGCGTCCATGTCGATCAGCAGGAAAGAGATGCCCTTGTGCTTGTCGCTGCGGTCGGTGCGCACGAGGCAGAAGCACTTGTCCGCCCATTGCCCGCCGCTGGTCCAGGTCTTCTGCCCGTTGACGAGGTAATGATCGCCCTTGTCCTCGGCGGTGGTCTGAAGGTTGGCGAGGTCGGAGCCGGCGTTGGGCTCCGAATAGCCTTGGCACCAGCGGATTTCGCCGCGGCAGATCGGCGGAATGTGCTCGCGCTTCTGCTCCTCGCTGCCGTATTCGAGCAGCGTCGGGCCGAACATCATCACGCCCATGCCGCCGATGGGGTTGTAGGCGCCCGCCTTGGCCATCTCCTCGTCGAGAATGCGCGCCTGCCGCCGGTCGAGACCGCCGCCGCCGTATTCTTTCGGCCAGGTAGGCGTGCCCCAGCCGCGTGCGCCCATCGCCTCGCGCCATGTGCGCTGGGCGTCGCTTTCGCGCGTCGGCCCTTCGACGCTCGCGAGCGCGTTGCCCTTGCCCTTGAGCTCGGGCGGGAAGTTCTCGGCCAGGAACTGGCGCACCTCCTCGCGGAAGGCGTCCGCCTCGCTCGGCGTTTTCAAGTCGGGCTGGGTCGCCATCGCATTCTCCTTGATTATCGGGCCGGCCCGCCGAGGGCCGCATCGCGTGCTTGCTGTTCGCGCGCTTCGGCTTCGCGGGCGCGCAGGATTTCGACGTTCCGCTCGTGCCGCTCGCGCGTGATCGGATAGAACACCAGAATCAGTGCGCCGATCGTCCACAGCGAAATCGACGCTGGAATATAATGCATCAGCAGGCTGTCGACCACCGGCCGGGCGATCGTATCCGGGTCGGCATTCGCCGGAAATTGGGACAGCGCAAGCACTTGCCCGGCGGCGAAAATGCCGAGCGCGTTCGAGCATTGCTGCATGAAGCTGGAAGCGGCGAAGAACGTGCCTGCGGTATGCCGCCCGGTCTCGACCGCGCTGTCCTCCACCACGTCCGCGATCATCGCGCTGGTGTTGATCAGCGAGATCGCGACCATCGCGCCGTAGACCGCGCCGATCACGAACAGCGTCGGCACCAGCAGCGGATCGCCGGGCTCGAAGAACAGGCCGAACAGGCTCAGCAGCAGGGGCGTGAGCCCGATCGACACGCCGAGCACCGCGAAGACCATTGAGCTCGTGCGCTTGCCGAACCATCGGGAGAAGACCGGCGCGAGCGGCGCGGCGATGGTCGCGGCGACGAAACTGTCGAGCGTCAGCAACGCGAGTTGCATCGTGTCGAGCTTGAACAGGAAAGTGCTGAAGTAGAGCGTGGTCGCGCTGTAGAGCCCGATTGCGGTGTACTTGAACACCCCGAAGCCGAAGATCGCGAGGAACGCGCGGTTGCTGAATGCGGCGAACATTTCCGCCAGATGGCCGCGCAGGGTCAGCGCGGGGCCATCGCCCACCGGGTCCGCCTGCCGCAGGTAGGGGATGCGGTTGTGCGTTCCGGCGGCGCAGACGAGGATCGCGAGGAAGATCAGCACCGCGCCGAGCGCCGCGAAGTTGACGTAGCTTTCGGGATTGAGCTGGCCGCGCGGATACTCGGGCGTCTCGATGAAAATGACCGCCAGCGCGAAGGCGGTGAAGCCGTACACCCCGGCATAGCCGAACCAGTAGCGCAGCGAGAACAGCCGGGTGCGCTGATTGTAGTCCCCGGTGAGCTCGGGGGCCATCGCCGAGGCGTTGATCTCGAACGCGCTGATCGCGGCGCGCGTCGCGGCCGCCATCGCGAATATCCAGAAGCCGAGCTGGACGTGGCTCAACCCTTGCGGCGGGAACCAGGTGAGGAAGAAGAACACCGTGGTCGGGATCGCCGCGGCGTACATGAACGGGTGCCGCCGGCCCCAGCGCGAGCGGGTGACGTCCGCCCAGCGGCCGAGGAACGGATCGACCACCGCGTCGACCAGCAGGGTACAGGCGAGCGCGGTCCCCACGATCGCCGCGGGCACCCCGATCACCTGATTGAAGTAGAGCATCAGGTAGCTCGAGAAAGCCGCGCCCTTGATCCCGTTCGCCATCGCGCCCGCGCCGTAGCTGACCCGGGTGGTGAAGTTGATCCGCGGGGCGGCTGGCGTCTCGCCGGCCTGTTCGGTGGCGGGGGCCTGCGCGGCGCGGGTGGCGTTCACGCCGGTTCCTCGATCGGATAGAGCGCCTCGGCCGCGGCACGCCGATGGATCAGCGAGTAATCGGGGAACATCGGATCGGCGACATCGCGGTACTGCCGCAAGTGCTGCTTCGCGACCGTCACCTTGTGCACCTCGGTCGGCCCGTCGGCGATGCCCATCACCATCGAGGCGACGAGGCTGCCGACGAAGGGCATCTCGTTCGACACGCCGAGCGAGCCGTGGATGTGCACGCAGCGCGCGGCGATGTCGTGATAAACCTTGGGCATCAGCGCCTTGATCGCCGCGATGTCCTTGCGGACCTTGCGGTAATCCTGGTGCTTGTCGATCATCCACGCGGTCTTGAGCACGAACAGCTTGAACTGCTCGAGCTCGATGTAGCTGTCGGCAATCTGCATCTGCACCGCCTGGTAATCGGCGATCGTGCCGGTGCGCGTCTTGCGGCTGACCGCGCGGCGGCTCATCATGTCGAGCAGGCGGCGGCAGTTGCCCACTGTGCGCATCGCATGGTGCACGCGCCCGCCGCCGAGCCGGGTCTGGGAGATCGCGAACGCACCGCCGCGCTCGCCGAGCAGGTGGTCGGTCGGCACGCGCACGTCGGTGTAGCGGATGTAGCTCTCGCTGCCGTCCTGCTGGCCATAGACGCCAACATTGCGCACGATCTCCACCCCCGGCGTGTCGACCGGGACGATGAGCATGCTCATCCGCTCGTGCCGCGGCGCGCTGGGATCGGTGACCGCCATCACGATCAGGAAATCGGCCCACTTGCCGTTGGTCGAGAACCACTTCTCGCCGTTGATCTTCCAGTGGTTGCCGTCGATCTCGGCGCGGGTGACGAAGTTGGTCGGGTCCGATCCGCCTTGCGGCTCGGTCATCGAAAACGCCGAGACGATCTCGTTCGCGAGCAGCGGTTGGAGATACCGCTCTTTCTGTTCGGGCGTGCCGTAATGCGCGATGATCTCGGCGTTGCCGGTGTCGGGGGCCTGGCAGCCGAACACGATCGGCGCGAACGTCGCGCCGCCGAGGATCTCGTTCATCAGCCCCAGCTTGACCTGGCCGTAGCCTTGCCCGCCGAGCTCGGGGCCGAGGTGACAGGCCCACAAGCCACGCGCCTTCACCTCATCCTGAAGCGGGCGCACGAGCGCGTTGCGGCGCGGGTTCTTGACGTCGTAGGGATGGATGCCGAGCATGCCGAGCGGTTCGACCTTCTCGCGGACGAACGCTTCCATCCAGTCGAGTTTCTCCTGAAACTCGGGCTCGGTTTCGAAATCCCAGGCCATCCGCTCATCCCATCAGCGCCGCCCGTTTTCCGGGCCGTGCCGAATCAGCATACCCAAGTTTTGAAAAGGCACAAGCGGGTGGTTTTGCGGCCGACCGACGGCGCGCAGCGCAACACGGCCCGGCACGGGAAAACCGCGCCGGGCCGGCGTTTATCTAACGAAGCGTTACTCGGGCGGTCAGGCCGGGCGGCGCGCGAAGATCCCGAACCCGGCGATGATCGCGTAGCAGATTGCCGGCAGGATGAGCGCAGTGGCGAGGCTGCCGGTCGCATCGGCGAGCATGCCGAAGACCACTGGTACCACCGCGCCGCCGAAGATCGCGACGTTGATGATGCCCGATCCGTCCGCGGCGCGCGAACCGAGCTTCTCGCAAGCGAGCGAGAAGATCGTCGGGAACATGATAGAGTTCATAAGCCCGACCGCGAGCAGGCTGTAGGCCGCCAGTTCGCCGCTTGTGTTCGCCGAGATCAGGATCAGCAGAATCGCTCCGGCGGCGTTGAACGCCAGGATCTTGCCCGGGCTGAACATCCGCAGCGCCGCCGAACCGATAAAGCGGCCGATCATCGCGCCGCCCCAGTAGAGTCCGATCATCCAACCGACCACGCCTTCCGGCTGGCCCAGCACCCGCTCGAGTGCGAGGTAGTTGATGATGATCGAGCCGATCGCGACTTCGGCGCCGACGTAGAGGAAGATGCTCAGCGCACCGTAGCCGAAGCGGGTGCGCTTGAGCAGGTCGAACCCGGCAAGGCCCGAGGACGGCGCGTGCTCCTCGCCCTGCAGGCGGTTGCGGAACATCCACACCGCCAGCGCCACGAGGCCGATCAGCGCGGCGACCCCGAGGTAGCCCTGCCAAATCGCCTCGCTCTCGGCCTGACGATAGGCGGTGAGCTCGGCGCCCGAAAGTTCGGCCGCGGTGACGTTGGCGAGGCTGCCGAGGATCACGATCGAACCGACAATCGGAAAGACCGTCGTGCCGAGCGAATTGAACGCCTGCGCGAACGTCAGCCGGCTGTGCGCGGTGCGCTGCGGGCCCAGCAGGCTGATGAGCGGATTGGCGACCACCTGGACGATCACCACCCCGCTCGCGAGCACGAACAGCGCGAACAGGAAGATGCCGTAGGTCGCGGTCTGGCTCGCCGGGATGAACAGCAGGCAGCCCGCCATCATCGTCACCAGCCCGGCAACCGCGCCCCGCATATAGCCGATCTTCTTGACCAGCTTGGCGCCCGGAATGCCTATCAGCAGGTAGGCGGTGAAGAAGCAGAACTGCACCAGCATTGCCTGGGTGTAGTTGAGCGTGAACAGCTCCTTCAGCTTGGGGATGATCACGTCGTTCAACGAGGTGATCCCGCCGAAGATGAAGAACAGCCCGAACACGAAATACTGCAGGCCCGGCGCGTCGATGTGCTGGCCGCTGTCCTCTACCGGATGCGGATCGGTGCTCGTCGCGACGTCGGGTGCCAGGGCCATTTTCGCATTCCTCCCAGTGTGCAGGTGCTTTTTGAACCGCTTACCGAACCATGTAACCGGTTGCACGCTTTATTCTCTTCCTGCACAACTCATCCCGAGAATCCGCGCCGCCGTCAATTCGCATACGTAGTCGCATCGGGCGCAAGGGGAGAAGCCGAATGTATCGCCCGACCATCCGCGGTTGCCGCCGTACTCTGCTTGCGCTCGGGCTGACGTTTGGCATGGCGCCGACGGTCGCCGCGCAGGACGAGGTGTCGCACACCCAATGTTCGCCCGACGAGCGGGTGTGCTTCACCATCACCACCGTCGAGCGCGTGCCGACCTGGTCGGTGACGCACGACGGCGAGCCGGTGATCGCGCCGTCGAAGCTCGGCTTCATGCTGCGCGGCGCGGGCAAGTGGCAGGCCGGAATGGAGCTCGGCGAGGCGACGCGTGCGAGCTTCAGCGAAACGTGGGAGCAGCCGTGGGGCGAGCGCCGGCTGGTCGAGAACGACTACCGCGAAATCCGCGTGCCGATCGTCGAGCAGGGCCGCGACCAGCGGACGATCGACCTCGTTGCGCGAGTGTTCGACGCGGGCGTCGGCTTCCGCTTCGAGTTTCCCGAGCAGGAGCAACTCACGGATATCCGCATCGACGAGGAACTGACCGAGTTCGTCATCGCGGGTGATGCCGAAGCCTGGTGGATTCCCGGCGGCGAGTGGAATCGCTACGAGTATCTCTACCACCACACCCCGGCCGACGAGGTCGGCACCGCGCACACGCCGATCACCTTCCGCCGCGAGGACGGGCTGCACGTCGCGATTCACGAGGCGGCGCTGGCGGACTACTCGGGCTTCTGGCTCCAGCGGATCGAGGGGCAGCGCTTCCGCACCCGCCTCGCGCCCAGCTCGCAGCCGTGGAAGGTGCGCGGGCAGGCGCCGTTCGCAACGCCGTGGCGCACGGTGCTGATCGGGGAGGACGCGCCCGCGCTCTACGCCGCCTCGGACGTGATCCTCAACCTCAACGAGCCCAACAAGCTCGGCGACGTGAGTTGGGTGAAGCCGCACAAGTACATCGGCATCTGGTGGGCGATGCACCTCGACAAGTGGACCTGGAACGACGGGCCGCGGCACGGCGCGACGACCGAGCACGCGCTCGAATACATCGACTTCGCCGCCGAGCACGGCTTCGGCTCGGTGCTGATCGAGGGCTGGAACAAGGGTTGGTGGAGCGAGAGCGGGCGCAACTTCGAATTCGCCGAAGCTTATCCCGATTTCGACATGGCGCGGGTCGCCGCCTACGCGGCGAGCAAGGGCGTCGAGATCATGGGCCATCACGAGACCGCGGGCAACGCCGGGCTCTACGAACGCCAGATGGAGGAAGCCTACGACTACTACCAGCGCCACGGGGTTCACGCGGTCAAGACCGGCTACGTCGCCGATGCGGGCATGATCCTGCGCGAGGACCCCAACGGGACCGAGCAATGGGAGTACCACGACGGCCAGTACATGGCGCGCCACCACGTGCGCGTGGCCAAGGCTGCGGCCGAGCACGAGATCGCGATCAACGCGCACGAGCCGATCAAGGACACCGGCCTGCGCCGCACTTATCCCAACATGGTCAGCCGCGAAGGCGCGCGGGGGACCGAGTACATGGCCTGGGGCGAGCCGCCGAACCCGCCGAGCCATGTGCCGACGCTGGTGTTCACCCGCATGCTCTCGGGCCCGTTCGACCTGACGCCGGGCATCGTCAGCCTCGCGGGCCGTGACGGGCGGCCGATCCCCAACACGCTCGCGCGCCAGCTTGCCGACTACGTGGTGATCTACTCGCCGATCCAGATGGCGGCCGACCTGCCCGAGAACTACGCGAAGCGCCCCGACGCGCTCGCCTTCATCGAGCAGGTGCCGGTCGACTGGGAGCGGACCCGCGTGCTCGCGGGCGATATCGGCGAGTATGCGGTGGTCGCGCGCCAGCGGCGCGGGGGCGAGGATTGGTGGATCGGCGGGGTGACCGACCACGAACGCCGCGAGGTCGCGATCGACCTCTCCTTCCTGCCGGAAGGCAGGCGCTACACCGCCGAGATCTGGCGTGATGGAGAAGGCGGCGGCATCGAGGGCGACCGCTTCGCCATGGTCCGCGAGACGCGCGAAGTGACCGCGGGCGACACGCTGACGATGACGATGGAGCGCGGCGGCGGCTTTGCGATGTCGCTGCGGCCGGTGGAGTGAGGAGGGCCGCGTTTCGTCGCGCGCGGGCGAGACATGGACCGCATGTTACACTGTCCAGGCGCAAAAAAGTTGCGGGCTTTTGAGCGGCGCGAGGGAGAGGGGTGGCCGACGATGCGAAAGAGCGAGACGGGGGCCTAGCAGGTTCGCCGCGTGTAGGAAAATGCGCCTCCAACGTTCTCACGGCCGACCGCCGGCGCGGACTTGATCTGGGGCCCCCGCCGCCTGCCGGCGCAGCGCCCAAGGAAGCTGGACCCCGGATCAAGTCCGGGGTGACGAGCTTGTCGATGTGGCGTGCCTGTGCGATCGGCTGAGCACGGCCTCCCTCGCCGCCGCTCAATCGCTTGCGCAGCGCTTCGGGGCGAAGGATAGCTGGCCGATGCGCCGGTTCGATCCATTCCACCTGATTCTCGCCAACAACCTGGTGCAGAACGTGATCAACTTCACGGTCTGGTTCGCGCTGATCTTCTGGGCCTTCCTCGAGACCCGCTCGGTGTTCGTGACCGGGACGATCGGCGGCATCTATCTGGTGTTCACCGCCGGATTCGCGATCTGGTTCGGCAGCCTCGTCGATCATCACCGCAAGAAGGCGATCATGCTGGCCTCCAGCGTGGGATCGTTCGTGCTCTACGGCACCTCGCTCGCGGCCTATGCGCTGACGCCGGAGGCGGCGCTGGCCCGCGTCGACAGCGCCGCACTATGGGGCTTCATCCTCCTCGTCATGCTGGCGGTGATCTGCGGCAATATCCGCTTGATCGCGCTGCCCACGCTGGTCACGGCGCTGGTGCCCGAGGACCGGCGCGACAAGGCCAACGGGCTGGTCGGCATGGTCACCGGGATCGGCTTCCTGCTGACCTCGGGCATCAGCGGCTTCCTCGTCGCGTGGGACGGGATCCGCGGCACACTGGCGCTGGCGATCGGCTTCACCGTGCTCGCCTTCCTCCACCTGCTGACGGTGCGCGTCGACGATCCCGAGCCGGCCTCCTCCGCACCGGGCGGACGCAAACACGTGGACCTCAAGGGCACGATCGCGGTGGTCGGCGCGGTGCCCGGGCTGTTCGCGCTGATCCTGTTCGCCAGTTTCAACAACTTCCTCGGCGGCGTGTTCATGGCGCTGCTGGACGCCTACGGCCTGTCGCTGATGGAGGTGCAGGAATGGGGCATGCTGTGGGCGGTCGCCTCGTGCTCGTTCATCGTCAGCGGGCTGACCATCGCGCGGACCGGCCTCGGCAAGAACCCGCTGCGCACGCTGCTGCTGGTCAACCTGATGGTGTGGGCGGTGGCGGGCGTGTTCACGATCCAGTCCTCGATCGTGCTGCTGGCGGTGGGCTGCGTGATCTGGCTGTTCCTCGGCCCCTATGCCGAGGCGGCCGAGCACACCACCCTGCAGAAGGTCGTGCCCTACGAGCGGCAGGGCCGCGTGTTCGGCTTCGCCCAATCGGTCGAACAATCCGCCGCCCCGCTGACCGCGTTCCTGATCGGCCCGCTGACCCAGTTCGCCGCGATCCCCTTCATGACCACCGGCGCGGGCGCCGAGGCGGTCGGCGCATGGTACGGCGTGGGGCCGGAGCGCGGCATGGCGCTGGTGTTCAGCGTGACCGGGGCGCTGGGGGTGGTGGCGACACTGGTTGCGTTCGGCTCACGGCAGTATCGGGAGCTGTCGGCGGTTTATGCGGGTGGGGTTGAGGAGCGCGCGCCTGCGGAGCGCACGGCGGAGGAGGGGCTGGGAGGCTTTGCGGCTCTTGGCGCCGCAGAAGACAGCGCGGAGCCGCCCCAAATACCGCCCGGAAGGGGTGGCTAGGGACCGATTGCGGCCGATCTGCCTAAGCAGCGATCCCTCAATGACCGACGCTTCTGGTAAGGCCCGGAACCTCGGTTTCTCAAGAAGTGAGGCTCCCCCGGGGGCGGGGCGGACGTGTCTGAACCTTTTGTTCAGAGCTTTGCGCCACGTTGGGCGCAGAGAGGGGGAACCCCGATCCGATGTACGACGACTCTGATCTAGATTCCGCAGTTCGTGCCAAAGCCCTGCCTGCAGATGCTGCTGAGCAGCTAAGAAGCCACTCGGCCAAGCGTAGCGGAGGCCCCTTGGCCGATCAGGAGCGCGTTAAACTCATATCTGGCCAGACTGATATCTATGTATCTATCGGCATTGTGCTTATGTTCTACGGGCTCCTTCAAGTCCTTTGGCAGATCGGACATCTGACAGGCTTGATTTTCGCGGGTGCGAGCTGGGCACTGACCGAGTATTTCTGGAAGCGAAGGGGGATGATGCTGCCTGGCATTCTTTTGCTTGGAATCTTTATAGCCGGGTCGGTCAGCTGGTTGTTCGCCATAAGCTTGGAACTGCCCGGACCTGCTATTGGAGACGGGCATGCGCCAGGCATTGCTGAACTCGTGACGCCTCTTCGCGGGTTGTTCATCAGCGCAGGAGCAATCGGCGCCGGTGTCCTGTTCTGGAGCCGATTCTACATTTCTTTCGTTTGGTTCGTCGTTGCCCTTGCGGGCCTCAGCTTCACATCTTTCTTGGAGATGATGCTTTTCGCTGATCCATCCACGGTTCGCGCGAACGTGATAATCCTCATCTATGCGCTTGGTCAGTTTCTAGTCGCGATCTGGCTCGATATGTCTGACATCTTTCGGCAAACGCGCCGGTCCGACATAGCATTCTGGCTCCATCTGTTCTCAGGCTTCGCCATCGCCAATGTTACGCTCTACCTCGCCGTTGGTCTCGATCCATCGGCTGGGGTGCCATACCCGCTGTTTCGTTCGACGCTTCTTAATCTTGACGTCGGCCAAGCCGTGCTGGTGCTGAGCCTTTTCATCCTGTTTGGCGTAGTAGGACTATTGATCAACCGTCGCGCGCTCATGATGTCGAGCCTCCTGTTCACCTTGATGGCGTTCGGCGTGCTCTTAGGAGAAGGACAGGGATCCCTGCCCATCGCGGGCGCCTTCGCATTAGGAACGATCATCCTTGTTACCGGAGCCTTTTGGACGCCGCTGCGGCGTTTGCTTCTGGCGGGTTTGCCTCCGCTGCTGGTTGCTCAACTGCCACGAACAGACATCGGCAAACCGCGTCCTCGCCCCGTCACCTAGGAGCGGCTGGGGACTGCCGGCCGACCCCTTTGCTAAGAAGACCGCTTCTCACTCATTTCGAACATTGGGGGCCGCTCGTAGCATCAGGGTGCTGCCGATCTTATTCCCGGCGCTCAAGGATAATGCTCGAACGTCGGACATCAGAGCGTGTAGCTGCCATCGACACCAGATTGAACGAACGGCAGCGATCAGCATTATAGGCGAGGCGGCTGAGTGTCCAAGATGAGGGCGCAAAACAGCCACCGGTGGTCGATCCTGTGACCTACCATCCCCTAATGCGCATGCTCCCCAATTCCAGCCGCAGCCTCCGCATCCCGCCGTCCCTTCGCCACCGCGGTTAGCGGGTCGCTCACCGCGGGGCCGTCGCTGTCCTTGTACTTCTGTCGCAGCTCCACCAGCTTCATCTTTAGCTCCGCCACGATCGGCTGGACCTTGGGGTCGGCGATGCGGTTGTGCATTTCATGCGGGTCGGTTGCGAGGTCGTAGAATTCCCACTGGTTGATGTCGCCATAGAAGCGGATCAGCTTGTAGCGGTCGGTGCGCACGCCGTAGTGCGCGCGGACCGAGTGGAAGCCGGGATACTCGTAGTAGTGGTAGTAGATGTCCTCGCGCCAGTCGGCCGGGGCCTCGCCGTCGAGCACCTCGCGCATCGAGCGGCCCTGGATCGTCTCGCGATCGGGCAGGCCGGCGAGATCGAGGAAGGTCGGGGCGTAGTCGACGTTCTGCACCGGCGCCTCGATCCGCGTGCCGGGCGCGATGTGCCCCGGGTACTGCATCACCAGCGGGGTGCGCAGCGATTCCTCGTACATGAAGCGCTTGTCGAACCAGCCGTGCTCGCCGAGGTAGAAGCCCTGGTCGGAGGTGTAGATCACGATCGTGTTTTCATCGAGCCCGGTCGCTTCCAGCCAGTCGAGCACGCGGCCGACGCTCTCGTCCACCGCGGTCACGGTGGCGAGGTACTGGTTCATGTAGCGCTGGTATTTCCACAGCGCCATCTCGCGGCCGTGGAGGTCGGCGGCGTTCATCGCGTCGTTGCTCGCCTGCATGAGTCGGTCCCACGCGGCGCGCTGTTCGGGGGTCATGCGGGCGAAATCGTCGGGCCAGCGGTCGTAGCGCAGCTCGCTCGAGCCGACTTCCTCGGTCATGTGGAGGTCGTGGCCCTCGTACATGTCGCGATAGACGTTCATTTCCTGCGCCGCGGCGGCGGGGCGGCCGTCGTAGTGGTCGAAATAGTTGGTCGGCACGGGGAATTCGGTGCCGAGGTACTTCTGCAGGTGGCGGATCGCGGGCATGAAGTTGCGGTGCGGCGCCTTGTGGTGGATCAGGATCGCGAAGGGCTTGTCCGCCTCGCGCTGCTGCTCGAGCCAGTCGAGGCTGTAGTCGGTGACGAGGTCGGTGGCATAGCCTTCGACCTGGCTGCGGCCCTCGGGCGTGATGATGTCGGGATTGTAGTACTTGCCCTGATCGTCGAGCACCTTCCAGTCGTCGATCCCGGCACCCTCGGGCGAGTAGTTGAGGTGCCACTTGCCGAACAGCGCGGTATTGTAGCCCGAGCCGCCGAGCTCGCGGACCCAGTTCCACACCCCGTTGTCGAACTTCTGCCCGTTCTGGGTGAAGCCGTGCATATGGCTGAACTGGCCGGTGAGCATCGTCGCGCGGCTGGGCCCGCAGAGCGAGTTGGTGACGTAGCTGTTGGTGAAGATCGCGCCGTTCCGTGCGATCCGGTCGATGTTGGGCGTCGGGGCCAGCGGGGCCAGCGGACCGCCATAGGCGGAGACCGCCTGGTAGGCGTGATCGTCCGACATGATGAAGACGATGTTCGGCCGCCGCTGTTCCTCCTCCGGCGCCGCCGCCGCGGCGCGCGGCGCGTCCTGCGGCAGCGTGGCGCAGGCGGGCAGCGCCAGCGCTGCGAGCGGGGCGAGGAAGGCGGTCCAGCGGCGGCCGTGCATCGTGCTACTCCGTGATCGTGAAGGTCACCGGCGTGCTCGCCTTCGCGCCCGAGGACGGGGCGATCCACAGCTGGAACTCGCCCGGCTCCCACCCGTGCGTCATGTCGGCGCGGGTGAAGGCGAGATCCTCGGGCTCGATCGTGAAGCTGACCGTGCGCGATTCGCCGGGCTGGAGCATGATCTTCTCGAAGCCCTTCAGCTCCTGAACCGGTCGGGTCACCGAGCCGACGAGATCGCGGATGTAGAGCTGCACCACTTCCTCGCCCGCGCGCTCGCCGGTGTTGGTGACCGTGGCGCTCGCGGTGAGCGTGCCGTCGGGGCCGATCGTGGCGCTCGACAGCGTGACCGGCGAATAGCCGAAGTCGGTGTAGCTGAGCCCGTAGCCGAAGCGGTAGAGCGGATCGTTGGGCGTGTTGAGATAGCGCGAGACGTATTTCGCCCCCGGTGCGCCCAGTTCGATCGGGCGGCCGGTGTTCTTCATGTCGTAGTGGATCGGCACCTGGCCGACAGTGCGCGGGAAGGTCATCGGCAGGCTGCCCGCGGGGTTGTAGTCGCCGAACAGGACGTCGGCGACCGCATGGCCGCCCTGCGTGCCCGGATACCAGGCGTGCAGGATCGCATCGACGTTCTCGTCCGCCCAGGTGATCGTGTTCGGCCGACCGCTCAGCACCACCAGCACCACCGGCTTGCCCGTCGCGACGAGCTGCTTGAGCAGGGCGGTCTGGTTGCCGGGCAGGTCGAGCGAGGTGCGGCTCGCCGCCTCGCCGGTCATGTCCCAGCGCTCGCCCATCGCGGCCACGATCACGTCGGACTTTTCGGCCAGCGCGAGCGCTTCGGCGAAGCCGTCGGTCTTGCCCTCGTCCTCGAACGCATAGCTCGCGCCCTTGGCGTATTCGACCGTCACGCCGTCGCCGGCGCGCGCCTCGATCCCTTCGAGGATGGTGACGGGCCGGGTCTGGCGATCGCCGGCGGCCGACCAGCTGCCGATCATGTCGGTCTTGCTGTCGGCCAGCGGGCCGATCAGCGCGATCCGGTCGGCGCCGGCGACGAGCGGCAGCACGTCGCCCTCGTTCTTGAGCAGGACCATCGACTTGCGCGCCACGTCGCGCGCCGCCTCGAGGAATTCCGGCTTGTAGAGCGTGGCTTCCTGCCGCTCGACGCTCGAATAGCGATAGGGGTCTTCGAACAGGCCGAGCCGGTACTTCATCTCGAGGATGCGGCGCACGGACTTGTCGATCCGCGCCATGTCGACCCGGCCTTCCTCGACCGATTTTGCCATGTGCTCCATGAACACCGCGCCCTGCAGGTCCATGTCGACCCCGGCCTCGATCGCCTGCTCGCCGGCATGGGCGAGATCGCGCGAATAGCCGTGGGGGACCATCTCGTTGATCGAGGTGTAATCGGTTACCACGAAACCGTCGAAGCCCCATTCTCCGCGCAGCACGTCGGTCAGCAGGAATTTGCTGCCGCTCGCCGGGATGCCGTCATACTCGTTGAACGAGGTCATGATGGTCGCCACGCCTTCGTCGAGCGCGGCCTTGAACGGTGGCAGGTAGACGTCGCGCAGCGTGCGCTCGGAGATATCGACCGTGTGGTAGTCTCGCCCCGCCTGCGCTGCGCCGTAGGCGGCGAAATGCTTGGCGGTGGCGAGCACGGTGTCGAGCGCGCGCAGATCGTCGCCCTGGTAGCCGCGCACGCGGGCTTTGGCGATCTGGCTGCCGAGGAAGGTGTCCTCGCCTGCGCCCTCGGAAACGCGGCCCCAGCGCGGATCGCGCGAGATGTCGACCATCGGCGAGAAGGTCCAGTGGACGCCTTCCGCCGAAGCCTCGGTGGCCGATACGCGGGCCGATTTCTCGATCGCGTCCAGATCCCAGCTTGCCGCCTCGCCGAGCGAGATCGGAAAGATCGTACGATGGCCGTGGATCACGTCGTAGCCGAACAGCAGCGGGATCCCGAGCCGGGTGCCCTCGACCGCCATTTCCTGCAGGTTGCGGGTGTATTCCGCCGAGTAGGCATTGAAGATCGAGCCGACGCGCCCGGCGGCGATATCCTGCTTGTAGCCTTCGCGCATGGTCGGGCCGGTGGATTCCCAATCGCTGGTCAGCAAGGTCAGCTGGCCGACCTTTTCCTGCAGCGTCATCTTGCCGATCAGCTCGTCGAGAAACGCATCCATTTCGGGATCGTGTTGTGCCCATGCGGGCTGCGCGGGCTCGATCGGAACCGCGGTTGGCGACGCGCTGGCCGCCTCGGCGGGTGCCGCGCGCTGACCCGAAACCTGCGCCGTGGTCGCGCATCCGGCGAGCGCGAGGGCCGCCGCGCCGGCGAGCAGGATGTTGGCGGACTTGATCATGGTTCTCTCCCTGCGCCCGCCCGCGGTGTGCGCGGGCTGAGCTGTCCCTGTGAATACCTATGCCGGAATCGGCGCTGTGGTGAAGGCTATACAGGGCATATGAAACCGGTTACAAGACCCTTGCACAGATTGATTCGGTCGCCGGCTGTCAGGGGCTGCGGCCATTAACGCGCTTTGTCGGATCGCACTGAGAGTGCGGCCGATCATGGGGAGGAATACATGTCGCATACCCACACTTGCACCCGTAACGCAGGCTTCGGCCGCAAGCTCGCCGCCGCACTCGCAATCGGCGTCGCCGGCGGCGCGATGTCGCTGGCGCTCGTCGCGCCCGCGCATGCGCAGGAATCGAACGCCTCGCTCAGTGGCCGGATCACCGGGGCAGAGGGTGTGACCCAGGTCATCGCGGTGGAAGTCGACACGGGCATCCGCCGCACCTCGACGGTCGACGCGGATGGCAACTATAATTTCGCGTCGCTCCGGCCCGGAACCTATCGTCTCGAGATTACCACTGCGCGAGGCGTGCAGAGCACCGATGAATTCGATCTTGCGGTCGCGCAGGACGCGGCGCTCGACTTCGACCTCGCCGAGGTCACGACCGTGCCCGCGCCCGAAGGGGAGCAGGTGGCCGCGACCGGCAACGAGATCATCGTCGTCGCCGACCGCATCCGCACGATGGAAGGCGGTGAGATCGGCATCACAATCAGTCAGCGGCTGATCGAGCAACTGCCGCAGAACAACCGCAACTTCCTCGCCTTTGCCGATCTTGCGCCGGGCGTGCAATTCATCACCAATTCGAGTGGTCAATCGCGCTTGCAGGGTGGGGCGCAGGACAGCCGCACGGTCAATGTCTTCATCGATGGCGTCGGGCAGAAGGACTACGTGCTCAAGAACGGCATCACAGGCCAGGATTCGACCCAAGGCAATCCGTTCCCCCAGTTGGCGATCGGTGAGTACCGCGTGATCAGCTCCAACTATAAAGCCGAGTTCGACCAAGTGAGCTCGGTGGCGATCACTGCGGTCACCAAATCAGGAACCAACGAGTTTCACGGCGAAGGATTCGTCGACTACACCGACCAGGATTTTCGCGCCCCGACGCCGAACGAGCTTCGCGATGGCGAGAAGATCCGCACCCGCGATCTTCAGTTCGGCGGCGCGCTCGGCGGCCCGATCATCGAGGATATCATGCACTTCTTCGTGACCTACGAAGGCAAGCGGCGGATCGAACCGCGCGACGTGAGCCCGGGTCTCGACCTGCCGGTGAGTTTCTTCCCGTCCGAATATCAGGATCGGTTCGGCTCCTTCAACGAAGAGTTCAACGAGAACCTCTATTTCGGCAAGATCGACTTTTCGCCTTCGATCAAGGATTTGTTCGAGTTCTCGGTCAAATACCGCGACGAATCGGGTGAATCGTTCAACAGCGGGCTTTCGGCCTTTTCCACGCGCACGATCGCCAAGGTCGAGGAATGGCGCGGCCTTGCGCGCTGGGAGCACACCGAAGACACCTGGATCAACGACTTCAAGGTATCCTACGAGGACGTGACATGGGGCCCGCGCCCCTTCCTGATCCAAGACAACTACGTCTTCCGCGCAACCGTCTCTAACAGCGATGGAACGTCGCGCACGGGTGACATTCTGCGTATCGGGGGTGGAACGAACTTCCAGGACAAGGGTCAGAAGGGCTGGCTCGTCCAGGACGATTTTACCTACACCGGTTTCGAAGGCCACACGATCAAGGTGGGCGCCAAGGCCAAGTGGGTGACCCTGAACTCGTTCCAGCGAAACCGCATCAATCCGATCTACACCTTCAACACCAGCTTCAATCCGAACGGGGGGACATTCAACGACGAGATTCCCTACCGGGTCGAGCTGAGCGCACCCGAGGGGGTGGGCGATCCGAACATCAGTTCGGATAACTTCCAGTTCGGCATCTACGCGCAAGACGATTGGGATGTGACCGACCGGCTGACGCTCAACCTCGGCGTCCGTTGGGATTACGAGGAGACCCCGGCGTTCCTCGACTATGTCCACGATCCCGAGCAGGTGGCTGCGGTCGGTCCGGAAAACTATCCGAACCTCGTTAACGCCAACTACGACATCAACGACTACATCTCGACCGGTAGCGAACGCGAGGCGTTCATGGGCGCTATCCAGCCGCGGATCGGCTTCAGCTACGAACTCGATGACGCGAGCCGCTTCGTGATCTTCGGGGGCTACGGTCGGTCATACGATCGCAATCAGTTCGATTTCCTCCAGCAGGAGATCGCACAGGGGCTCGCTTCGAACCGGACGTTTAATTTCATCACCGGCGATCCGGACAACACCTGCACGCCGAGCCCGACCTGCGTGCCGTTCGATCCCATCTATTTGACACCAGAGGGCCGCGAGCAGCTGATCGCGAACGCTCCGGCGGGCGCCGGGCGCGAACTACGGTTCATCAACAACGATCTGAAGGTCCCATATTCGGATCAGTTCAGCCTCGGCCTGCGCGGTCGTTTCAATCTTCTCGATGCCGAGGTCGGCTACTCGCATATCGAGAGTAAGGATGGCTTTGCTTATCTGCTTGGCAATCGGCGGCCGGACGGCAGCTTCTTCCCGCCCACCGGCAACCCGGGCGCTCCGTTCGGCGATCCCCCGCGGCCCTTCGGATCGATCATCATCGGCACCAATGGCCTCGAGACGAGCGCGGATTCGGCCTATCTGAAGCTGAACAAGCAGTACACTCAGACCTCCCCGTGGAGCTTGACGACGACGTACACCTTCACCTTGGCTGAGGAGAACCGGCAGTTCGGCGAGACGTTCTCGCTCGATTTCCCGAGCATCGAGGATTACCCGTTCGTGCGATCGGCTGGTGTGCGCAAGCATCGCCTCGTCATGGCGGGCACGGTGGATATTCCGTACGGCTTCGTGCTTTCGGGCAAGTTTCAGATCGCCTCGCCACGTTACTTGACCCGCTTTACCTTCGTGGAAGGCGATCCGTCGTCCCGCGACGTCTCCTCGATCGAGACCGAGGGCAACGGCGACCGCTGGGGCTATCGACAGATGGACCTCGCGCTGACGAAGTACATCCCGCTCAAGTTCGTGTCGGACGAAACGCGGATCTGGGTCCGCGCGGACGTCATCAACCTGTTCAACGACCGGAACTACAACTCGTTCAGCGCGGTGACGGGCGAGCGGAATCTGAATAACTTCAACATCGACGGCCCCCCGCGGACCGTGAAGCTGTCGGCTGGTTTCAGCTTCTAGTCTCCCAAGGGCCGCCGCGAACCTGCGTGGTTCGCGGCGGTCTTTTTTTGCCCATTTTCCTCAGCACAGCTAGGAGACGAACGTGTCTTTTGCCGCGCGCCTCACCGCCCTTTTCGCCGCCACCGCCCTCGCCGGATGCGCGATGCCGGCCTCCGGGCCGGTCGTCCCGGCCCCTGCGCACACGGCCGGCCAAGCCACGTTCGTCGAAGACCTCTCGCGCCGCACGTTCGATTATTTCTGGGAAACCACCGGCACCGAGCGTTGCCTCGCGCCCGATCGCTGGCCGAGCAATCCGTTCTCCTCGATTGCCGCGACCGGATTCGCGCTCACCGCTTACGGGATCGGGGCGGAGCGCGGATACGTCAGCCGCGAGGCAGCGGCGGAGCGGACGCGCGACTGCCTCGAGTTTTACTGGGATGCGCCGCAGGGCCCGGAGCCGGTCGGCAATACCGGCTACAAGGGGTTCTTCTACCACTTCCTCAAGAATGACGACGGCACGCGCTTCAAGCAGACCGAACTGTCGACCGTGGACACCACGCTGCTGCTCGGCGGGGTGTTGTTCGCACAAAGCTATTTCGACCGCGAAACGCCGGTCGAGGCGGAAATCCGCGATCTTGCCGAGAGAATCTATCGCCGTACTGACTGGACCTGGGCGCAGCGCGAGAACTGCAACAAGCCCTCCGGCAATGGCGGGAGCGGCAAAGCGATCTCGATGGGCTGGAAGCCCGAAGGTGCCGCGAACGGGCAGTGCGAACCCCACGACTGGGTCGGGTACAACGAGGGCATGCTCGTCTACATCCTCGCCGCCGGATCGCCGACGCACCCGGTGGGCAAGGCGGCGTGGGACACCGGCTGGGCGGCGAACCTCGAGGAGGACTGGGGTACCTACTACGGTTACGAACATCTCCAGTTCGAGCCGCTGTTCGGCCATCAGTACAGCCACGTCTGGGTCGATTTCCGCGGCATCCAGGACGAATTCATGCGCGGCAAGGGCATCGATTATTTCGAGAACAGCCGCCGCGCGACGCTGAGCCAGCGCGCCTACGGGGCCGACAATCCCAACGACTGGATCGGTTACTCGGCGGACATCTGGGGCTGGACTGCCTCCGACGGACCCACCGGCGCCGCGAACGGCCGCGAGGTCAACGGCGAGCCGCGCGAGTTCATGGGCTATGCCGCGCGCGGCGTCAGCGCCGAACGCGTGGTCGACGACGGCACGGTGGTGCCGACCGCGGCCGGCGGCTCGGTGCCCTTCGCGCCCGAGGTGACGATCGACGCGCTGATGAACATGCGCGAAGCCTATGGCGACAAGCTCTATACCCGCTACGGCTTCAAGGACGCGTTCAATCCGAGCTACACTTTCGTCGAGGCCGGCAGCCCGAGCGGCACGGTCGACCCCGAACTCGGCTGGATCGCACGCGACCATCTCGGGATCGACCAGGGGCCGATCCTGGCGATGCTCGAGAACCACCGCAGCGGCCTGATCTGGCGCACGATGCGCAAGAACCCGCACATCCGCCGCGGCCTCGAGAGGCTCGGCTTCACCGGCGGCTGGCTCGAGGAACCGGCCGAGTAACGGCTCAGCGCGGACCCAGTTCGAGATCGGCGACCACCGGATAGTGGTCGGACGGCAGCCTGCCGCCCCAGTGCTGTGTCACCACCGCATAATCGTCGACCGTGAAATCCTCGGTCACGAAGATGTGGTCGATCGGCGTGTCGGGCGCGGCCATGATGTCGAAGCCGGTGAAGGTGCCCGGAGGGCCGTAGGGCGGGGTGCTGCTGATCGCGCGGGCATCGGCGAGGCCGCTTTTCGCGGTGGTCGCGAGCACCTGATAAGGCTCGCTGCCGGTGGGCACGTTGAAGTCGCCCATCACGATCGCCGGCATATCGCCCTCGGCCGCCCATTCGGCAATCATTCGCGCGGCATTGGCGCGGGCCTCGGTGCCGACATGGTCGAAATGGGTGTTGAGCACGCGGATCGTCCGCCCGCTCTCCCTGTCGCGCAACACCGCCCATGTGGCGATGCGCGGCAGCGCGGCGTCCCAGCCCGTGCTCGGCACATCGGGCGTAGGCGAGAGCCAGAACGTGCCGGATTGCAGCAGCTCGAACCGGTCGCTGCGCCATGCCAGCGGCGAGAATTCGCCACCTTGAGCGCCATCGTCGCGCCCCACGCCGACGAAGGTGTATTCGGGCAGCGCGGTCTGGAGGTACTGCTTCTGATGCAGCAGCACCTCCTGCGTGCCGAGCAGGTCGGGCGCCTCGTGTCTGATCAACGCGACGACCATCTCCTTGCGGTACGGCCAGGCATTGGCGCCATCGGATTCGAGATCGAGCCGGATGTTGAAGGTCATCGCGCGGATGTCCGAAGAGCCGCGTTGTTCGGCAGGGACATGCACGCAGGCGGCCAGCAACAATGCGGCGAGAAGAGCGAACGGGCGTCTCATGCCGCCGCCCGATCGAGCCGAGCCCCGTTGCTCTCGACGATCTGGCGGTAGAGCGCCGCGCTGCGCTTGGGCGTGCGTGCGAGCGTCTCGTAGTCGACGTGGACGATCCCGAAGCGTTTGGCGTAGCCGAGCGCCCATTCGAGGTTGTCGAACAGCGACCAGACCATGTAGCCCCGGATGTCGACCCCGGCCGCGATCGCGTCGCGCACTGCGGCGATATGTTCTGCGAGGTACTGGCAGCGGTCGTCGTCGACGATGCCGTCGGCGCTGCTGGTCGCCGGGTCGGAGAAGGCCGCGCCGTTCTCCATGATGTAGATCGGCAGATCGCCGTAGCGTTCGCGGAACCACAGCAGCGTGCGGGTCATGGCTTCGGGGAAGACTTCCCAATCGGTCTCGGTGTGCTGTGCGCCTTCCTGCACCACGCTCTCGGCGAACAGCGGCCATGCCGTGTCCGAGGCGCGCACGACGCTGCGCGTGTAATAGTTGATGCCGACGAAATCGAGCGGCTGGCAGGCGAGCGCGAGGTCCTCGGCGGACCACTCCTCCCAGGCTTCGCCGTAGATGTCGCGCAGCTCGTCGGGGCAGGTTCCGAGCAGCGCGGGGTCGAAGTACTGGCGGTTCATGTAGGCGTCGGCTCGCGCCGTGGCTGCGAGGTCATCCGCGCTGTCGCTGGCGGGATATTTGGGCTCGATGTTGATCACCAGCCCGATCTCGTGCGCGCCGATCTCGCGGTAGGTCTGCACCGCACGGCCGTGCGCGCGCATCAGGTTGCGGCTGGCGATCGCGCATTCGAAGATGCTGCGGTGCCCGGGGGCGAGTACGCCGTTGAGATAGCCGCCATCGGCGACCACCCACGGCTCGTTGAGCGTGCCCCACTTCTTCACCTTGCCGTCGAGCGCGCGGTACATGACGCCGGCGTATTCGGCGAACCATTCCGCGCTGTCGCGGTTCAGCCAGCCGCCGCGGTCGTCGAGCGCAGCGGGCAGGTCCCAATGGTAGAGCGTCGCGAGCGGCTCGATCCCGGCTTCGAGCAGGCGATCGACCAGGCGGCGGTAGAAGTCGAGCCCGGCCTCGTTCACCCGCCCGGTGCCCTCGGGAAGCACGCGGCTCCACGAAATGCTGAAGCGATAGGCCTGGAGCCCGAGCCGCTTCATGAGCTCCACATCGCTCTCCATGCGGTTGTAGTGATCGCAGGCGACGTCGCCGGTGTCGCCGGTGGCGATCATCAGCCGCGGATCGTGGGTGAAGCGGTGCCAGATGCTCGCACCCGCGCCGTCGGCGAGCGGCGAGCCCTCCACCTGATAGGCGGCGGTCGCAGCGCCCCACAGAAAGTCGTCGGGAAAGCTGCTCATTGGTCGTGTCCTTCGAGGCGATGGGAGAGGAGCCACAAGTAGAGCGCGGGATCGTCGTAAGCCGGATCCCATGCGTTGTGGCCGAGGTCGGGGTAGATCGTCAGGCGGCTCTCGCGCCCGCCGCAGGCGCGGATCGCGCGCGCCATGGCGAAGCTGCCCTCCGGCGTCACGACATCGTCGCGGTCGCCGTGGAAGGCCCAGACGGGCGTATCGGTCAGCGCGCAGGCGGTGGCGGGATCGCCGCGCCCGGCGACCGGGGCGACGGCGGCGAAGCGATCGGGTTCTTTCGCCGCCCACCGCCATGTGGCGTGTCCGCCGCGGCTGAGCCCGGTGAGATAGACCCGTGCCGGATCGACCGGAAGCGTTTCGGTTGCATGGTCGACGATCGCGTCGAGCTTGGCCAGATCCCAGTCCTCCTCGGCCGGAAGCTGCGGCGAGACGAGGATGAAGGGGAAGGTCGGATCGCGGTCGGCGACCTTGGGCGGGCCGTGGACCTTGACCCTCGCGATGTCGCTCCCGCGCTCGCCCGAGCCGTGGAGGAAGATCAGCAGCGGCCAGCGCTGCTCGCCGTCGGTCTCCGCTTCAGCCGCGCCTGCCGGCAGATAGAGTTGGTAGGCATAGCCGCCGGTTTCGACCGGCGCCTGTGGGTGCTGGCCGGGCTCGGGCGGGGTCGAGGCGACAGCGCCGTTTCCGGTGCAGGCGGACAGGAACAGGGCAAGGGGGAGTAGCAATCGTTTCATCATCATCCTTTGACGCTTCCGGCGAGCAATCCGCCGATGAACTGGCGCTGCAGCGCCAGGAACAGGATCAGCACGGGCACGGTGGTCACCACCGAGCCGGCCATCATCAGTTCGATATCCTGCGCGCGCTCGCGCCCGAGCGAGGCGAGCGCGACCGGCAGGGTGTAGAGGTCCTGATCGGAGAGCACGATCAGCGGCCACATGAAGTCGTTCCAGCTCCCAAGGAATACGAACACCGCCAGCGTCGCGATCGCCGGACGGAGGATCGGGAGCACGACGTGGCGGAAGATGCGCCATTCGCTCGCGCCGTCGATCCGCGCTGCCTCGAGCAGTTCGTCGGGGATCGACAGCGCGTATTGCCGCACGAGGAAGATGCCGATGATCCCGGCGAGCCAGGGCACCAGCACTCCGGCGTAGGAATTGACCAGCCCGAGCGCCTTCAGCTCGAGGAACAGCGGCAGCATGCCGATCTGCCCCGGGATCAGCAGCAGCGCGATCAGCGTCTGCACCGTGGCTGCGCGCCCCGGATAGCGCAGCTTGGCGAAGGCGTATCCGGCGGGGAGGGTGAAGATCAGCGCGAGCAGCGTCGCGAGCGTCGAGACGAGCACGCTGTTGAGCAGGAATACGCCCATGCCCTGCGTGGCGAAGAGTTCGTGATAGTTGGCGAGGGTCGGGTCGGCAGGGACCAGCGGCGGCGGAAACTGTGCCGCAGCGCCCGGCTGCATCAGGCTGACCGAGAGCATCCACAGCAGCGGCGCGAGCGTGATCGCGGCGAACAGCGCGGCGAGCGCGGTCATCAGGCGCCCGGCGATCATGGCCGGCGCGCCCTGAAAAGCCGCAGCGCCATCGCCGGCAGCAGCGCCGCGGCGAGGATGCAGGCGAACAGCACCACCGCCACCGCGGCGCCGGTGCCGAGGTTCCACCACTGGACCCCCTCCTCGAACATCAGGTAGAGCACCGTGATGGTCGATTGGGCAGGGCCGCCCTCGGTCATCACGTAGGGTTCGGCGAAGAGCTGGAACATCGCTATTACGGTCAGGATCGCGACGAGTCCCGTGGCAGGGGCGATGGCGGGGAGGGTGACATGGCGCAGCCGCGACCACCACCCCGCGCCGTCGATCCGCGCCGCCTCGTCGAGCTCGCGCGGGACGGTCTGGAGCGCGGCGAGGAAGATCAGCATCGAATAGCCGAAGCTCTTCCACACCACGAACAGCGTGATCGCCGGGATCGCCCAGCGCGGATCGCCGAGCCAGTCGACCGGCGGCAGCCCGAGCCCGCCGAGCGCGTAGTTGACCAGACCGTAGCGGGTGTGGAGCAGATACTTCCACACCACCGCCGCCGCGACCAGCGTCGCCACGTAGGGCGCAAAGAACGCCACCCGCCATACCGGGCGCCAGGCGACCGCGCGTTCGTTGACGAGGATCGCGGCGAACAGCGAGACGACCACCACCAGCGGCACGCCGAGCACGACGAACCACAGCGTGTTGCCGAGCGCGGTCCAGAACAACGGATCGGCGAGCAGCGCGGCGTAGTTCGCGAGCCCGACGAAGCGCAGGTTGCCGATATCGGCGAGCGCGTAGAGGTCGAAATCGGTCAGGCTCAGCACAAGCGAGGCGATCGTCGGGAGCACGAAGAACAGCGCGATCGCGATCAGCGCCGGGCCGCTGAGCAGCCACCCGGCGCGCCGCTCGGCGCTGGCGAGCGTGCCGCTCACGCCATCGTCCCCCGCTCGAGCATCCAGCGCCGCTTGGCGAGGATCTCGTCGACCCTCCGGTCCATTTCCGCCGCCGCGCCGCGCACGGTGAACTCGCCCCGCACCATGCGGTCGGCGACGACCTGCATCTCGGTCACCACCCGCTCCCATTCGGGCACCTTCGGCAACGGCCGCGCCAGTTCGAGCTGGCGTGCGAACGCGGTGACGATCGGATCTTGTGCGAGATCCGCCGCCTCCCAGACCGAGCGCCGCGCCGGCAGATCGCCGGTGGCGCGATGGAGCGCGAGTTGCGCATCGGGCGCGAGCAGGCGGCGGACGATATCCCACGCCTCGGGCTTGCGGCGGCTTCCTGCGAAGACGACGAGGCTCGATCCGCCGGGTGCCGCCGCGCCTGCGCCGTCCGGTCCGGGATTGGGCGCGGTCCCCCACCGGCCCTGCATCGTGCGGGGCAGGCGATCGCGCATCTCCTCGATCATCCACGGGCCGGAAGGATAGGTCGCGAACCAGCCGCGCGCGAATTCGGCCCAGCGGTTTGCGATCTGCGCGCCGGCGATGATCGGCGCGAGCCGCTCGTCGAACAGCGATTTGTAGAAGCTGAGAGCCTCGACGAACGCGGGCGCCGAGAACGCGCCACGGGTGCCGTTATCGCGCAGGAAGTCCGCTCCCGCCGACAGCGCGAATGTCTGCAGGTGCTCGAACTCGTCGAGCGGGAGGAGCACGCCGTAGTCGGTCCCCTGCGCGACGATGCGTGCGAGCGCCGCTTTCCACGCCTGCCAATCGAGCGGCGGCGCGTCGTGGCCCGCGCGCGCGAACAGATCGGTACGGTAGAACTGCACACGCGTATCGACGTACCAGGGTGCCGCCATCAGTTGTCCGTCGATCCGGTTGCTCGCAAGGACAGCGTCGAACTGATCCGGGCCGATTTCGAGGTCGGCGGGCACCGGGTCGAGCGCGCCGAGCGTGGCGAGCTCGGCGATCCAGCTATTACCGACCTGGGCCAGATCGGGCAGCGCCTCGCCCACATAACCGGTCAACAACTTCTGATGCGCGCCCGACCACGGCAACGCCTGCAACTCGGCATGGCCCAACCCGAGCCCGGGAAGCAGCGTAGGAAGGCTGGCGGCCTCGTTACCGATCGCCCAGAATTGCAGTGCGTCGCTTGCGCGCCCGCAGCCGCCGAGCGCCACCACAGCGGTTCCGGCGATCCCGGCCGAGAGAATCTCCCGTCGCGACAGCCGGCCGCGCATCAGACCGCGGCGGCCGGCGCGCCGATCTTCGCTCGCTCGGTCCCGGTCGAGCCGCGCTCGGCCAGCGTGGGGGACAGCACCACGCCGTGCTCCATCCCCAGCGTCTCGCCGCGCAACATGCGCAGCAGCAGCATGGCTGCGGTGGAGCCGAGCTGCGCCATGTTCGACTGCATCGTCGTCAGCTTGGGGGTGATATGGCGGGCGAGCGGAATGTCGTCGAACCCGGCCACCAGCATGTCGCTGCCGACACCGACATCCGCTTCGTCGAGCACGGAGATCAACCCCACCGCCATGACGTCGTTCGCCGCAAAGACCGCGTCGGCAGGCACCTGCCCGGCGATCAACAGCCGCCCGGCTTCCTGCCCTGCGGTCTCGGTGAAATCCCCGGGCAGGACGACCGGTTGGCGCTCGCCGAGCCCTTCGCGCATCGCGTCGGTGAAGCCGCGCAGGCGTTCGCGCGCATCGCGGTTGTGCTTGGGCCCGGCGATATGGACGATACGCTTTCGCCCGCGAGCGATCAGGTGCTCGGTGATCGCGCGCGCGCCGTGATAGTTATCGACCGCGACGAACGGTACGTCGCTCTCCCCGGCCTGCGCGTTGAGCAGCACGGTCGGCATGCCGGGATCGAGATGTTCGGCGAGCAGTTCGGGGGTCGAATCGGGCGGCATGAGCAGCAGCCCGTCCACCCGCCCGCGCATCGCGCGGATCGCGCTGGTCGTCTCGTGTGAGCTGCCGTGCATGTTGCCGAGCAGCAGGTGCTTGCCCGAACCATGCGCGATCTTGTCGATCCCGCGAATCACCTCGGAGAAGAACTCGCCGAACAGGTCGGGCAGGATGACGCCGATCGTATCGGTCTGCCGGTTGGTCAGGCTGCGCGCACCCGAATGGGGCACGAACTTGAGCGCCTTGGCTGCAGCCTCGATCGCCTCACGGGTCGCCTTGGTGACGTTGGTGTGCCCGTTCAGCGCGCGCGAAACCGTGGCGACCGATACGCCGGCTTCCCTCGCTACGTCCCGAATCGTGACCATGACACCCCTCTCACCCCCAATGTAACCGTTTTCACAGGTTCGGCAATGCCGCCAGCGGCAGTGCGGCGCCGTCGTCTCCGAACAGGTGGATTCGGTCGTGCGCGACGTGGGGCCGGATCTCCTCCCCCATGACCACGGCGGTGTCGCCGGGGGTGCGCCATGCCAGTGCCGTATCGCCCTCGCCGAGCTGAATGTGGCGCTCCCCTCCGAACCATTCTGCGAATGCGATCTTGCGCGGCGCGAGCGCGATTGCGCCTTCGAAGGGCGCCGCGGACAACACTTCGGGCCGGATCGCCACGATCACCGACGCATTCGGATGGAGGGGCTCGGCAAGCGGGGCGAGGGCGATCCGCTCCCCGTCCTGCGCGCCGACGGCGATTTCGGTTCGGCGGTCGTCGGCGTGTACGATCCGGCCACGCAGGGTGTTGATCGGCGGCTGGCCGAAGAACCGCGCGGCGAACAGCGTCGCGGGCCGGCGATAGAGTTCTTCCGGCGTGCCCTGCTGCTCGATCCGTCCCTCGCGCAGCAGCACGATCCGGTCGGCCAGCGCCATCGCTTCGGCCTGGTCGTGCGTGACGTAGAGGGTCGAAGCGCGCAGCCGCGCGTGGAGCTCGGCGAATTCGCGGCGCATCTGCGTGCGCAGGTTGGCGTCGAGGTTGGACAGCGGCTCGTCGAACAGGAACAGCTCGGGCTCGCGCACAATCGCGCGGCCGATCGCGACCCGCTGACGCTGACCGCCCGAAAGCTGCGCCGGCCGCCGGTCCATCAGTTCGCCCAGGCCGAGCAGTTCGCACGTGCCGGCCACGCTCGCCGCGATCGCGGACGGGGGCCGGCCGGCCATGCGCAGCGGGAATGCGATGTTCTGGGCGACCGTCATTTGCGGATAGAGCGCGTAAGTCTGGAACACCATGGCCACACCGCGCTCGCCCGCGGGCAACCGGTCGACCCGCCGCCCGCCGATCGCGATTTCGCCGCTATCAGGCGTTTCGAGCCCGGCGATCAGGCGTAGCACGGTCGATTTGCCGCAGCCGGAGGGACCGACGAGCACGACGAATTCGCCATCGCCGATCGTCAGATCGAAATCCTCGAACAAGGCCGATGGCCCGAAGGCCTTGCCGACGCGGGACAGGGCTGCACCCGGCAATTGTCTCTCCCTTTGGCAGGCGCAAGCGCGCCCGTTGCGGAGGAGGGCATAGCGCCGCGAGGCGCGGCGCACCAAGTATCTTGTGCGCGCGTGCGTTTAGCTTCGCTTGTGGATCACCTGCATGATGCGCGACACTTGCGTGCGCAGCGCGGAGGCTTGATTCTCGAGCTCGGTCGCCGAATTGAGCACTTGTGAGGCGGCGGCACCGGTCGACAGCGCGGTTTCGCGCACTTGTTCGACGTTCGACTTGACCTCGTTGGTGCTGCGCGCCGCGAGGTCGATGTTGCGTGCCAGCTCCTGCCCGGCGACCGATTGCTGGTCGACCGCCGAGGCGATCGAGACTGCGGTCGATTCGAGCTGCTGGACCTGCTCTTCCACTGCACGCAAAGCATCGACGCTGGCGCCGGTCGATTCCTGAATGGCGCGGATCTGCTTCGCCACCTGTTCGGTCGCGCGGCCGGTCTGCGAGGCGAGCTCTTTCACTTCCGAGGCGACGACTGCGAAGCCGCGCCCGGCCTCGCCCCCACGCGCCGCTTCGATCGAAGCGTTGAGCGCGAGCAGATTGGTGCGCTGGGCGATGGTGGAAATCAGCTCGACCACCTGGCCGATCTGCTCGGCGGTCGCCGAAAGTGCGGAGATCGTATCGTTGGCCTGCTTGGTCGATCCGGTCGCTTGGCGCGCGAGCTCGGCCGACTGTGCGGCCTGACGGCTGATTTCGCCGATGGACATTGCGAATTCGTCGGAAGCCGCGGCGGCAGCGGTGACGCCCGAAGATGCCTCGTTCATCGCCTGCGCCACGCGCTGGGTCTGTGCGGAACCCTGCTCTGCCGCGACGGCCATGGAACTGGCGGTGGCCTGTAGCTGAGCCGAGGCCGAACCCACGCCGGAAACGACTTCGGCAACGCTGCTCTCGAAGGTGCGTGCAAACGTACGCATTTCCTTCTCGCGCCGTTCGCGTTCGGCACGGCGGTTTGCGAACAACTCGTCGAGCTTGTGACCCGACTTCACGAAAATCTCGAACGTCCGGGCGATCTCGCCGATCTCGTCGCGGCGCTTCAACCCGGCGATGGTGAAGTCGCGGTGGCCGGCCGCAAGCGCGGACATATCGTCGGACAGGTTCGCCAAGAGACCCGAGGTGTCGACCAGCATTGCGCGAACGGCGCCGATGCCCAGAAACACTGCGAGCACCGCCACACCCGCGATCGTCCACCGGATCGCTTCGGCGAAGGCGGCGTCGCTCGTCCCCAGCCCGATCCATGCCAGCACCGCAACGGTACACAGTCCGGCGAGGGGCAGACCGCCCACAAGCACGACCTTGCGCGCGAGGGACTGGTCGTTGAACCAGCGAGTCAGCGCGATACGGCCGGAATCGACGGTGCGAACGGTCTCGCCGAGGTCGACCTGCTCGATCTCGTCGCGCATGTCGTCGGGGACGACGATCTTGGACTGAGCGTTCATGCTACTTTCCTTCCGCGGCGCTGGTCGGCCGCGCCCTCTCTTTCGGAAACCGGTCGGGCAAGATGCTGGGCGATTTCGCCCGATGGCATCGGCTCGAAATAGAGCCAGCCCTGGATGTGATCGCAGCCCGCGCTACGCACCATCGCCGCCTGATCGGCGGTCTCGACCCCTTCGGCGGTGACGCGCATCTTGAGCGCGCGCGCCATCGAGATGCTGGAGAGCATCATTGCGCGCGAGCTTTCGTCGATCGCCGAATCGACCACCAGCGAGCGGTCGAGCTTCAGTTTTTCGAAGCGGAACTGGCGCAGGAACCCGATCGAGGCGTAGCCGGTGCCGAAATCGTCGAGCACGACATCGACCCCGAGCCCGCGCACGAGGTCGAGGCTGCGCTCGGCCACGACGGGATCGAGCACCAGGCAGGTCTCGGTGATCTCGAGCTCGAGCCGTTCGGGCGGCAGGCCGGTCTCTTCGAGGATCTGCCCGAGCTGGAAGGGGAACTCGGGGTTGCGCAGCTGGGCGGCGGAGATGTTGACCGACAGCTTGATGTCCCACGGCAGCGCGTCGGTGCAGGCACGCCGCAGGACCCACAGCCCGATTGCGTTGATCAGGCCGGACTCCTCGGCGGCGGGGATGAATTCGGCAGGGGTGATCGCGCGTCCGTCGGGCCGGTTCCAGCGCAGCAGCGATTCGACCGCGACGATGCGATGGGTCTTGGCGTCCACCAGCGGCTGATAATGGACCCGGAATTCGTCGTTGAGCAGCGCCGCACGCAGCTCGTTGTCGAGATTGCGCACGGCTTCGAGGCTGCGGTCGAATTCGCCCTTGAACCAGGTGCAGCGCATCTTGCCGCCGCGCTTGGAGACGTACATCGCGACATCGGCGCGGCGCAACAGTTCCGAGGAATCCACGCCGTGCCCCGCCTGCGACCGCGCGAGCCCGATGCTGGCGCCGATGGGGATGCGCCGATCCTCGATCGCGACCGGCTGGGAGAGCGTGTCGAGCACGCTGCGACACATGCCTTCGAGGACCGTTCCGGCGAGCGGGCCGAACATGCTGATCGCGAACTCGTCTCCGCCAAGCCTGTAGGCGACCGCCTCCTTGCCGCACAATTTGCGCAGTGTGCGTGCGATTTCCTTGATCAGCCGGTCGCCGACCGAGTGACCGTAAAGGTCGTTGATCATCTTGAAACCGTCGAGATCGATCAGCGCGACCGCCATTTCCTGCTCGGTTCGTGCCCCCTCGCATACGTTCTGATGCAGCGCGCGACGGTTGGGCAAATGGCTGAGGCTGTCGGTCATCCCGAGCCGTTCGAGCCGGGCCACGTGTGCGAACCCGAAGCGCAGCAGCAGCACCACCGCGATCGCGTAGATCGCCACCCCGCCGAAGATCAGCGGCGAAGCCTGGGCGAGTGGGAAATCGTCGCTGAACAGCAGGCCGATCGAGATCGCGGCAAAGATCGCCGTGAGGACAACCAGTGGGACGACCACCAGAAGGCGCGGCGCGAAGCTGCTTTTCTCTGCCTCAGTCGTCACCTGTTGACCCCATACCCCTCGTCCCGAAACCGTTATCCGCCCGGTCCTAAGGAAGCGTTAAGCCGGAATTTACCTTGCAGCCGCCGCCCCCGAAGGCGTTGCCGGCTCGTTGCGGCGGGCGCGCTTGAACAGCCCCTGGACTCCGGTTGCGGGCGCGAACACACCGGTCTTGCCGGTCACGGTCTCGCCTGCGCCCAGCATCAGCCAGCCGTCTTCACGCAGGCTCGAGGACAGGCGGTCGAACGCTCGCGCCTTGGTCGCCTGATCGAAATAGAGCAGCACGTTGCGGCACAGGACGAGGTCGAACCGTTCGATTCGCGCCTGCGCATCGAGCACGTTGCCGACCCGGTAGCGGATCGGCGCGAGCAGGGCCGGATCCGGCTCCCAGCCGCGCGGCGTTTCGTTGAAGTGCTTGAGCATCTGCGCGACGCCGAGGCCGCGCTGGATCTCGAACTGGGTGTAGCAGGCCCGGCGCGCGGCGGCGACCGCCTTGGTCGAGATGTCGGTGCCGAGGATGTCGATCGTCCAGCCACGCCACAGCTCGGGCCGGTCGGCGAAGACCATCGACAGCGACAGCGCCTCCTGCCCGGTCGAGCATCCGGCCGACCAGATCGACAGCCGTTTGCTGGCGGCGCGCTTGGCGGCGAGATCGGGCAGCACCGTTTCGGTGAGCTGTCCGAACAGCTGGTGATCGCGGAAGAAATAGGTCTCGTTGTTGAGCAGCGCCTCGATCACCTTGCGCTCGAGCTCGTCCGAAGTCTGGGCCGAGAGCAGGCAGACGAGCTGGTCGGAGTTGTCGATGCCATATTCGCGGAACAGGCCGGCCAGCGCGCTGCCGATCCGCCACAGCCGGCCCTCGGTGAGCTGCTGTCCGGTGTGCCGCAGCAGCAGATCGGCGATGATCTTGTGCGAGATCTGCGTCACTTCCACGCCGCTTCTCCGGCGTGCGTGGCGATCCTCAGCGCGATCTTCTCAGGCGGCAGGATGGCGGAGGCGAGATGCGCTTCGGCGATCGCGCGCGGCATGCCCCAGACCGAGCAACTCGCCTCGTCCTGTGCAATGACGTTGCCACCCGCGCGGACGAGCCGCTCGGCGCCGGTCGCGCCGTCGCGCCCCATCCCCGACAGGACGACGCCGAGCGCGCCGCCGCCGGCCACATCGCCCATGCTTTCGAACATCGGGTCGACCGAGGGCATGCAGCCGCTTGCGACCTTGAACGCGGCAGTGGTCGCCGCCAGGCGATCGCCTTGCCGGCGCAGGATCATATGGCCGTGGCCGGACGCCACATGGATACGCCCGCTCTCGATCGGCGTGCGTTCCTCCACCACCACCGCCGCGCGCCCGCTGGCCAGCTCGAGCTGGCGCGCGAAGACCGGCATGAAGCTCGCAGGCAGGTGCTGCGTGATGAGGATCGGCGCTGCGACCTGACGGGGCAGATGGCGCAGGAGGACGCAGAGCGCGTGGATGCCGCCGGTCGACGCGCCGATTCCGACGATTTCGAGCGGCAGGTGAGGGTTGTTGCGCGCGAGCAGCGGGGGCGGGGCTTCGGGATAACCATCGCCGGCATCCATCCGGCTGCGCCGCCCGAGCGCGCGGATTCGCTGGAGCAGCGCGGTCCGATAACCTTCGTCGAACTCGCCGCTGCGCGGCTTGAGCATGGTATCGGCCGCGCCCATCGACAGCGCGGCGAGTGTGTGTTCGGCCCCGGCGACGGTCAGCGAGGATACCACGAGCACTTGCGTGGCCGGGTTTTCAGACAGAATCCTGGGCAGCGCGTCGAGTCCGCCCATCCCGGGCATCTCGAGATCGAGCAGCACGACGTCGGCGGGCGATTTCGCGAGATCGAGCAGCGCATTCTCGGCGCTGCCGGTCTTGCCGACGACGATCATGCCGGGCTCCGGCGCGATGATCTTGGACAGCACCGAGCGCACCGTCAGCGAATCGTCGACGATCATTACCCGAATGGGCGAGGACGCTGCGAAATGTTCGGCCCCGCTGGTCGCGATCATGCTGCCCGCGCCCATCGAAAAATTCCTCAGGCCATGCCGACGAGCTGGAGCTTGATCTGGAGGGTTTCGTGGTCGAACGGCTTCATCACGTATTCGTCTGCCCCCGCACCGATCGCCTCGCGAATGTGCGCGGCATCGTTCTCGGTCGTGCAGAACACCACCTTGGGCGCATCCCCGCCGGCCATGCGGCGCAGGTGTGTGATGAATTCGATCCCGGTCATCACCGGCATGTTCCAGTCGAGCAGCACGAGATCGGGCATGGCCTTCTCGCACTGCGCGATGCCCATTTCGCCGTTCTCCGCTTCCTCCACCGCGAATCCGAGCGATTCGAGAATATGGCGCGAAACCTTGCGAATGACCCGTGAATCGTCGACGATCAGGCAGTTCTTCATCTCATGCGATCCTTATTACGGCTCCCGGTTATCCTACGCGGGTAACCAATCGTTTAAGCTGCGGCCCGGCGGGGCCCGGAGATCAGGGCGACGACGTCGACCAGAGTCGCCGGCCCGGCGGTGGTTTCGATCATGCCCTGCGCGACCCGCGTCCAGTCGGGACCGAGCGTGGCGGCGGCCGGGGTCGGCTGTCCGATTCCCGAAACGACGTCGTCGACGCGGTCGACGAGCAGCGCGTAAGCGTGGCCGTCGACTTCCACGACCGGTGCTCGCTCGTCCGGTGTGCTCGCGGGCTCGGAAACGCCGAGCGCGGCGCGGCTGTCGATCACGGTCAGCGCGCGGCTGCGCAGCGCGGCGAGGCCGGCGACATAGTCAGGCGCACGCGGCACCGGGGTGATCTCTCCGATCTCGATTATCGAGCGAATGTCGCACGCGCGAAACGCGGCCGGGCGGCCGGCGATGCGGGTGAGGAGCAACAGACCGTCCATCAGCGGGCTCCCGCGCGGGCATGGGCGAGGGCGGAGAGCAGCCCGTCGCGATCGTAGCGATAAATGCTCGCGGCGCCGTCGCCGTCCGCATCTGGTTGCGAGCGCAGGCGTACCACTGCTGCCGCCGCGCCGGGCTCCTCCCGTTCGTCGAGCACGATCGAGACGTCGGCCGAACCCTCGGCACTCGCGAACACCTCGTAGCCCGCGGAACGGATCAGCGGCTCGAGGAAGCTGGCGACCCACGGGTCCGAGGCGGGCAGGCGACAGGTGGGGCGGCGCGCGGGCGCAGCAGCAGCGCGTCCGTGGCGGGCAAACAGCCGGTGGGTGTCGATCACGCCTACGATCGCGCCGTCGATCAGTGCGCTGCCTTCGAGCGTCTCGTCGCCCTCCAGCGGCGCGATCGCGCCGGGCAGATCGACCGTGTCGACGATCGCCGCAACCGCGTAGAGCAGTTCGGTTTCGCCGTCTCCCAGCCGCAGCGCAGTGAACGATTCCTTCGTGAGATCGCCCGCATCGACCCCGAGCAGCGGGAGGATCGATCCGTCGACTGCGGCGAGCAGGCCGCTGTCGGTCGCTTCGGTGTTGGCGGTTCTGAGTGTGTGGATGTGCTGGATCGGCCGCATTCGCAGCGCGCGGCGGCGGCCTGCGAAGTCGGTGAAGACCACCGCTTGCTCGGCCGGGGCAGCGACCTCCGCTGCAGCTTCGGGGACGGCGCTGCGGATGCGCGTATGGCTGACGAGGCCGTAACGCTCGGCAAGGCTGGGCACGTCGATCTTGAGGATCGGCCGTCCGTCATCGAGCAGCGCGGTGCCGCCGAACAGTCCGATCCCGGCGAGGACCGGCGGCAAGGGCTTCAACACGAAATCGGCATTGTCGAGCACGCGGTCGACCGCCAGCGCGAACAGGTCGCCGCTGACGAGCCGCACGAACACGAAAGTCGCACGGTCGAGGTCGAGCCGCTCGGGCAGCGCGAGCACTTCGGCGAGATCGAGGCACGGCACGCGCTCACCGCGGAAGGTGAGGAAGATGCCGTCGCCGAGCCGCTCGACTTCGATCGCGTGCGACACGCTGCGCGCGATCTCGACGATGTAGGAGCGCGGCAGACCGAGCGTGTGCTGGCCGACGGTCACGGTCAGCCCTTCGACGATGCTGAGCGTCAACGGCAGATGGAGGAAGACGATGGTGCCTTCGCCCTCGGCGCTCGAAACCGAAACGGTGCCGCCGATCTTCTCGATGTTCGCGCGCACGACATCCATCCCGACCCCGCGGCCGGAAACCTGGCTGACCTTGTCCGCCGTCGAGAAGCCGGGGGCGAAGATCAGGTCGAGCGCGTCTTCGTCGCTCATTCCCACGGCTTCGGCTGCGCCGACCACGCCGCCGGCGACCGCCTTCTCGCGGAGCCTCGCGAGCGCGATGCCGCGGCCGTCGTCGCTGACGGCAATGGTTATGCGATTGCCGGTGCGCCGGGCTGAGACGGTGATCATGCCGATCTCGCGCTTGCCTGCGGCGAGCCGCGCAGAGGGCGGTTCGATCCCGTGGTCGATCGCGTTGCGGATGATGTGGGTCAAAGGGTCGCGCGCCGATTCGATCATCTCGCGGTCGAGTTCGACGTCGCCGCCCTCGAGGTCGATCATGACCTGCTTGCCGAGCTCCGATGAGAGATCGCGCACCATCCGCGGGAGTGCGCTGAACAGGTGTTCGAGCCGCTGCATCCGCATCCGAGTCGCGCCTTCGCGCACCCCGTCCAGGATTCCGGAAAGCCGTTCGAACGGTCCCTCGAGCGAAGGATCCGCGCCGAGTTCGCGCAGCCGCCGGGCGAGTTCGTTACGCGCGAGGACCATGTCGGACACGCCGCTCATCACGCGGTCGAGCAGTTCGACCGGCAGGCGTATCGAGCGTGTGCCGTTGCAATGGCGCGCCGCCTTGGGTCCGGCATGCTCCGCGGCCTGGATGCTTTCGCTGTCGGGTTCGTCGCGACCCGGTTCGAGCGCGGCGATCAGCAGCTCGTCGCCGCCCGCGGGAAGATCCTCTCCCGCATCGATCGCGTCGATCATGTCGCTGATCCGGTCGATGATCGCGAGAACGGCGGTCACCAGCGCGCTGCTTGCGCGGCGGCGCTCGGCGCGCACTTCGGACAGCGCGCTTTCGGCCGCGTGGCTCAGTTTCTCCAGCCGGGGAAAGTCGAAGAAGCCGCAGTTGCCCTTGACGGTGTGAACGAAGCGGAAAATCGCATCGAGACGCGCGCGGTCGGTGGGATCGGCTTCCCACGCCACGATCTCGCCCTCGATTGCCTGAAGCATCTCGCGGGTTTCGGCCACGAAGTCTGCCAGCAGATCGTCCATCAAACCCCATGCCCCTCGGTCGTCGAAGAGGGGGTATGGCCAAGGATGGTTAACGAAAGGTCACCCGCATTCCGGAAAGCGCCGCAGAACGCGCCAGACGATCAGCGCCGCGATCGCGCCGCCCATAACATTGGCAGCCAGTTCGGCCGCATAGACAGCCTCTGCACCCCATGCCGCACGAAGCACCCATCCAAAAGGAAGCATGACGAGAAAGACGCGTGCGCAGCTTTGCGTCAGCGCCCAGCCGGCCTTGTCGACGGCGTTGAGCGCACCGTTGGCGACGATCAAGAGGCCGAATCCGGCATAGCCCCACGCCGCGATCCGCAGATAGCTGTCGAACTCCGCGATCACCGCCGGATCGTCGGTGAAGAAGTCGGCGAACCACTGGCCGGCGGCGAACAGCACCACCGCCAGCAGAGCGCCATAGCCGACGCAGAACAGCCCGGCCTCGAGCATCGCCCTGCGTGCCCGCTCGGGGCGGCCGGCACCCCAGTTCTGCCCGACGATCGCGCCGATCGAGCCCGACAGGCCGAGCAGCGGTACGACCGCGAAGCTCTGCAGCCGCCCCGCCGCGCCGAACCCCGCCACAGCCGCTTCGCCTTGTGAGGCAAGCAGTGCGGTCAGGACTGCGAGGCCGATCGGGTTGACCGCGTTGGAGAACGCCGCGGGCCCCGCGACGCGCACGATCGCGCGCGCCGATTCGCCCATTCGGCACTCGCGGATCAGCGTCGGGTGGATCGGCAACGCGGTGCCGTGGATCAGCCACAGCGCGACCACGATCGCCAGCGCATATCCGGAGATCGTGGCGTAGGCCGCGCCGGCCATGCCGAACCCCTCGAACCCGAACACCCCGAAGATCAGAAGCGGATCGAGCACCCAGTTCGCCCCGGCGAAGGTGAACGCGACGAACGAGGTCTTGCGCGCCTCGCCCTGGCCGCGCAGCACGCCGTTCAGCGCCATCTGCAGCAGCAGGACCGGCATGCCGAGCGCGAACGGCGCCATATACTCGCGGATCAGCGGCAGCAGTTGGTCGGACGCCTGCATCAGCCGGAACAGCGGGTCGAGCAGCAGGTAGAGCGCGAGGCCGAGCACCACGCCGAGGCCGGTTGCGAAGACCACGCCGAAGTTCGCCCGCCGCGCCGCGCGCTCGACGTCGCCTTCGCCGAGCGCGCGCGCGATCACCGAGTTGATCCCCACCATCACCCCGACCGCGAGGCTCGACAGGGCGATAGTGACCGGGAAGACGAAGGCGACTGCGGCCAGTTCGGCGCTGCCCAGTTGCCCGATGAAATAGGCGTCGACCAGTCCGACCGACATGATCGCCGCGACCCCGATCATCATCGGCAGGGTCTGGGTCACGAGATGGCCGCGGATCGATTCGCGGGTCAGCTTGGCCGCCTCGCTCATGGCGGGCCCGATAGCGAGGCGGCGCGCTTCTGCCTAGCCGTTGCTTGTCTGCGCCCGGGGCGTCGTGCGATAGGCAGCGCGATGACCGCACTCACCGTCAACGACCGGCCGCTCGCGTTCGACATGGATCCGCAGACACCGCTGCTCTGGGCGCTGCGCGAGGCGGCCAACCTCACCGGCACCAAGTACGGCTGCGGGGCGGGAGATTGCGGCGCGTGCATGGTGATCGTCGACGGCGAGGCGCTGCGATCCTGCCTGATCACGCTCGCCGAGGCCGAGGGGCGCTACGTCACCACGATCGAGGGGCTGAGCCGCGACCGCTCGCACCCGGTGCAGCAGGCGCTCGTTGCCGAACAGGCGATCCAGTGCGGGTTCTGCACGCCGGGGATCGCGATGGCGGCGGCGGCGCTGATCGCGAAGAACCCCGATCCGTCGGAAGAGGACATCAAGGCCGCGATCCCGAACGTGTGCCGCTGCGGGGTCTATCCGCGGCTGGTGCGCGCGGTGCAGCGCGCCGGCCGCGTCGCGCGCCGCGTCGAACGCATCAGCGCCGCCCCCGCGCCGGGAATCAGCGCCGAGGATGCGGCGGCAGAGGTGCCGGCGATGACGGCGCCTGACGAATGACCCCAAGGAGACACCGATGAAGGCGACGATCTGGCACAACCCGAATTGCAGCAAGTCGCGCGCCGCGCTCGAAACGCTGCAAGCGCGCGACGATATCGAGCTGGAAGTGGTGCAATACCTGAAGACCCCGCCGAGCCGTGACAAGCTGGCGCAGCTCTACCGCGACGCCGGGATTGCCCCGCGCGAGGGACTGCGCACGCAGGGCACCGACGCAAAGGAGCGCGGGCTGACCGAGGCCGACGACGACACAGTGCTCGACGCAATGGCCGCCGACCCGAAGCTGGTCGAGCGTCCGCTGGTGGAAACCGGGAAAGGCGTGCGCCTGTGCCGTCCGCCCGAGCGGATCGAGGAAATTCTTTAGTCTTCCGTCTCGCGGCCCTCGAGCACCTCGTCGGCCTGAAGCGAGCGCCAGCCGAGCACGAACACCGCTGCGCACAGCACGCAGATGGCGGCGAAGCCGATCCACTGGTGGTGGCCGTAGAGCCATACGCCGGCTGCCGGAGCGACGATATAGGCAGCACCGTTGACCGACGCGACGATGCCGCCGATCTGGCCTTGTTCGCGCCGCGTCACGGCTAGCGACGCCCCCGCGGTGAAGCCCGGCCGGTACAGCCCGAACCCGAGCGAGGCGACTGCGAAGCCGAGCGCGATCGAGTGAAGGTTCTGCGCCACCGAAAAGCCGAGCACGCCGACGATCGCCAGCGCCATGCCCCACAAGGTGGAGGCGCGGGGGCCGAGCTTGAGCATCGGGATCAGTCCCCACTGTGCGAGCAGCGTGGCGATGGCGCCGCTCATCAGGATCAGCCCGATCGGCCCGGTGCCCGCGGCCGGATCGTCGCGCAGGCCCAGCCGGTCGAGGATGAAGAAGCCGATGATCCCCAGCGTCGCGGCCTGCGCGTGGCCGCCGAGCAGCCCCGCGACCAGCCACGGCCGCAGCCGCCGGTCGCGCCACGAGAGGTCTGGGATAGCTTCGGGGCCGACCGCGCTGCCGTTTTCGTCATCCTCGTCGCCGCGTCCGACGTTCGGATTGGAGTTGGCGCTGAACGGTGCGGCGACCACGCTGCCGCGTGCGGCGTAGCTCGGCGTGTCGTCGGGCAGACGCAGGCGCAGCGCGACCAGCACCACCAGCCCGACCAGCGCAAAGGCGAAGAACGGGCCGACCAGCCCGGTCGCGGGGAAGATCAGCAGCGGCGCGAGCGCCGGGCCGATCACCGTGCCGAGCCCGAAGCTCGAGGCGATCAGTGCCATCGCCTGGGTCCGCTCGGCACGCGGGGTGCGGCTCGCGACGTAGGCCTGGACCGCGGGCGGCGCGGCCGAGCCGAACCCGCCGTAGAGGCTGCGCGCGGCGGCGAAGAAGATCAGCGTCGCCGCCGCCGAGATGGCGCCCGCGAGCCCGAACATCAGCACCAGCCCGCACAGCGCGAACGAGGCGATGAAGCCGACCAGCCCGATCGCCATCATCGCCTTGCGCCCGCGCCGGTCGGAGCGGCGCGCCCAGATCGGGGCGCAGATCACCCACAGCAGCGCGGACCAGGTGTAGGCGATCGAAATCCACACGTCGGCGACGCCCAGTGCGGTGCCGACCGAGGGCATGACCGACTGCATCGCGGTATTGCCCGCCGCGGTCACCAGCATGACGAGGAACAGCAGCGCCATGCGCCCGCGCGAGATTCGCTGGCGCGGCGCGGGGTGGGTGATTTCCGGGTGCAGGGCGGGGTCGACGTCGGCCATCGCAGGACTCGCTAAGCCCACCGCTGGGCGCTTGCAATACGCTCGCGGATTTGCGAATTCGGCGCCAGTGCCGCATCGTGGCGCCTATCCGCAATCGAGCGAGGCACGATTTCTTGTCGCAAATGAACGAATTGGCGGTCGAACCGCGCACCACGCTCGGCGATCGGATCGGGCGGCTGTTCGGACAGTGGGGGGTGTTCTTCCGCGGCTTCCTCGAGCATCCCAAGATGGTCGGCTCGATCATCCCCTCCTCGGGCTTCACGATCCGCAAGATGCTCGCCCCGGTGAACTGGGACGAGTGCAAGCTGTTCGTCGAATACGGCCCCGGCGTCGGCACGTTCTGCCGCCCGGTGCTCGAGCGGCTGCCGCGCGACGGCAAGCTGCTCGTGATCGACACCAACCCGCTCTACATCGATTACCTCAAGCGCACGATCACCGACGGGCGCTTCGTCGCGGTCCACGGTTCGGCCGCCGATGTGCAGGAAATCGTCCGCGCGATCGGTTATGAAGAGGCTGACTACGTGCTCTCGGGCCTGCCGTTCTCGACCCTGCCCGATGGCGTGGGCCCCGCGATCGCCGAGGCGACGCACGACGTTCTGCGGCCGGGCGGGGCGTTCCTCGTCTACCAGTTCAGCGCCAGGGCGCGCGACTACATGGCGCGGCACTTCGCCCGGATCGAGCAGGGTTTCGAGCTGTGGAACGTGCTGCCGTGCCAGCTTTTCTGGGGCTGGAAGGACGAGGCGGCCTGAGCCCGGCGGCGCGGCCGCCCCGTTTCCCTTATTCGAACGTGCTCTCGTAGGCCGCGGTCGAAGGGCCGGCGAGCTGCTTGTAGGCCGCCGCCAGCACGCAGACCATCAACACGGTCCAGATCGCTGCGAGCAGTCCGTTGAGGAGGCCGCCGACGATCAGCCCTGCCGCGTTCTGGCCAAGCATCGCCACGAACAGGCCCGAGACCAGCCCGATCACCATTGCGACCACTGCGACACCGATGCCGAGGAGCAAGTAGAACGCGAACAGGCGCAGACTGTTGCCCTTGGTCAGAACCCACGAATTGCGCAGCGCGGTGATCGGATTGAGATTGCCGCCGATCACCATCTCGGGGCCGACGAGCGACAACTTCACCATCACGTAGATGAACGCGACCACGGCGACCAGCGCGATGAGCACGCCGGCCGCCACGCTGCCCGCGCCGAACGCAAGACCCACCGGCAGGCCCAGCACGATCGCCAGCGCCAACATCACGATCACCTGCGAGGCGAGATAGGGAATCAGCGCGATCAAGCCCGCGCGCATTGCTTCGCCGACGGTTGGCCGCCGGTCGTTCAGCAGCGCGAACATGCAGAGCGTGCCTGCCCACTGTACTATCGCGAGCAGGCCGAACCACACCCCGTTCTCGGTATAGAACGCTTGCACGGCCGCAGCCGGGTTCTCGGGATCGACATTGGCCGGCCCGGTCATCATCTCGGGCACCAGCAGCGCGAGCGCCAGATTGGGCAGGAACACGAAGATGCCCGCGAGCGCGGCGAGCAGTTCCTTGTTGGCTCCGACGAGTGCGGTCGCCTCGTTCCAGGCGCGTCCCATGTCGAATTTCATCGCATCTTCCCCTTCGTGCGGTGCCTTGCCCCTTGATAAGCCGCGCGGGCCGCGCCACGCAATCGTCAATGTCCGGCAATACCCGATCCGATATCGAATGGCGGCGCGAGAGCGAGCAGGTGCCCTACCGCGCCGCGCTCGCCGAGATGGAGGCGCGCAACCGTGCGATCGCCGCGGGGGAGGCGCGCGAGCTGGTCTGGCTGCTCGAGCATCCGCCGGTCTATACCGCAGGCACCAGCGCGGCGCCGGGCGAAATGCTCGATCCGCGGTTCGAGGTGGTCGAGGCCGGGCGTGGCGGGCGCTACACCTACCACGGACCGGGGCAGCGGATCGGCTATGTCCTGCTCGACCTCAATCGGCGCGGGAAGGACGTGCGCTGCTTCGTCCATGCGATCGAAGGCTGGGTGATCGACACGCTGGCCGACTTCGGAGTGGAGGCGTGGCGCGCCGAAGGGCGGATCGGGATATGGACCCGCGACATCGACGGCGGCGAAGCCAAGATCGGCGCGATCGGGGTGAGGGTGCGCCGCTGGGTCACGATGCATGGTTTCTCGGTCAACCTCGCGCCCGACCTGTCGCATTTCGCGGGGATCGTGCCCTGCGGGATTGCCGAATACGGGGTCACCAGCATGGAACGGCTCGGCGTGACGGTTGCGCCCGAGGAGTGGGATGAGGCATTGGCGGCGCGCGCCGACGGGTTCCTCGAAGGGCTCGCGCGCGCTTGTGGAGTGAAGGCATGATGCGAAAGACGATTGCGGCGGCGGCGTTGATGGCGTTCCTCGCCGGTTGCGACGACGGAGCGGACGACGCGGACCAGCGTACCGCCGCGGGCGAAGTGCTCGGCGGGACGATCGACGACGAGATGCTGCCGCTCGATACCGTGAAGTCGCAATCGCCGCCCCTGCGTACCGAGCCGACCGGCGATGCCGAGGGCGCGGACGAAGCGTCGGAACCTCCGGCCGACGAATCTGCGGCCGATGAAGCCCAGGCCGAGCCCGAACCCGCCGCCCCCACCCCTGAAATCTCGGTCGGGAGCGAAGACGGCGAATAGGCGTCAGGCCGTAACGGTCTCGTCCATCGCCGGATAGTCGATGTAACCTTCCGGCCCGGGCAGATACCAGCTTCGCGGTGCGTCGCGGTTGGGTGCGAATTCCGCACCCACCCGGATGCGTTCGGCGAGGTCGGGGTTGGAGATATAGGGGCGGCCGAAGCTGATCGCGTCGGCCTTGTCCGCAGCAAGATCGCGCTCGGCCTGCTGCGCATCGTAGTCCGAATTGAGCACCAGCGGGCCGGTGTAGATGTCGCGGATCAGCCCGCTCTGTTTGGGCACATGGGTGCTGCCGAAGGTGCCCTCGGGTCCCGGCTCGCGCAGTTCGAGGAAGGCGATGCCGAGGTCTTCCGCGACTTGCGCCGCCGCGCCGAACGTCGCCGCCGGATCGCTGTCGTCGCAGCCCTGGGTCTCGCCATTGGGGCTGAGGCGCAGGCCGACGCGATCGGCGCCCCAGACATCGATCAGCGCGGTCAGCACTTCGCGCAGGAAGCGCACGCGGCTTTGGGGCGGGCCGCCGTACTCGTCGGTGCGCAGGTTGGTCGAATCGCGCAGGAACTGGTCGACGAGATAGCCATTGGCGCCGTGGAGCTGGACGCCGTCGAATCCGGCGCGCTTCGCGTTCTCGGCCGCCTGGCGATAGTCTGCGACCACGCGCGCGATCTCCTCGACCGAAAGCTCGCGCGCCTGCTCGTAATCCTTGCGCCCCTCGAAGGTATGCGCGTGGCCGGGCGCGGTGGTCGCGCTCGCCGAGACCGGCGGCTCGCCGCCGAGGAAGTCGGGATGGACCAGCCTGCCCATGTGCCAGAGCTGGAGCACGATCAGCCCGCCCTCGGCGTGCACCGCATCGGTGGTCAGCTTCCAGCCTTCGACCTGTTCCTCGCTCCACACGCCGGGCGCGGCGGGCCAGCCGAGCCCCTCGACGCTGATCCCGGTCGCTTCGCTGATGATGAGCCCTGCACCGGCGCGCTGGCGGTAGTAGGTCGCCATCATCTCGTTCGGGACCGAGCCGGGCTGGCTCGAGCGGCCGCGCGTGAGCGGCGCCATGAAAATCCGATTGCGCGCCTCGATCGCGCCCATCGTCAGCGGCTGGAACAGGTTTTCGTGCATCCGGGATACATCCTTTTTGCTGTCGTTTGCGGCTTTCGGAGCTAGGGGCCGGGCATGGCGAGCGCAACCGAACCAGTTGCAGAGAAAAACTATCAGGCGAGCGCCTGGCACTTCGCCGCGCTGCTTGGCGGCAATGCCGTGCTGGCGCTCGGCCCGTGGTTCGTACGGCTTGCCGATACCGGGCCGGTCGCGGCCGGGTTCTGGCGCATGGTCATCGCGCTGCCGGTGATCGCGCTGCTCGCCTGGCGCGCGCGGACGCCCGAACCGCTCGACCGCCGGCTCGCGCTGCTGGTCGCGGCCGCGGGCCTGTTCTTCGCCTTCGACCTCGCGAGCTGGCACATCGGGATCGAACGCACCCGGCTCGGCAACGCGACGCTGTTCGGCAACGCGGGCAGCGTGATCCTGATGATCTGGGGCCTGCTTGCGCTGCGCCGGATGCCGGGCGGGCGCGAATGGCTGGCGCTGGCCGCGGCACTGGGAGGCGCTGCGATCCTGATGGGGCGCAGCCTCGAGATCTCGGCCGCGACACTGGTCGGGGACCTTCTCTGCCTCCTCGCGGGGGTGTTCTACGCCTTCTATTTGATCCCCGCGCAGAAGGCGCGGGCAAATCTTGGGCAATGGACCGTGCTGCTGCTTGTCGGGCTCGCCGCCGCGCCGGTGCTGCTCGGCATGGCGCTGCTGCTGGGCGAGCCGGTGTGGCCCGGCGCGGCGGGCTGGTGGCCGGTGGTCACGCTGGCGATCACCAGCCAGGTGATCGGGCAGGGGCTGCTGGTGTTCTCGCTCAAGCACTTTCCCCCGCTGGTGATCGGGGTCGCGCTGCTGACCCAGCCCGCGATCGCCGCGACTGTCGGCTGGTTCGCGTTCGGCGAGGTGCTGGGCCTGCCGGATATGGCGGGGATGGCGCTGGTCGCGTGCGCGCTGCTGCTCGCCAAGATCGCCGAACCGCGCGCCACCCGCGCGGTGCTGAGCGAGGATCAAACGTCGAACGCCTCGAGAAACGAGGCGTAGCGCTTCTCGATGTCGTCGAGATCGGGTCCGCCGATCGCGAGCCGCGCCTGTGTCACCAGCCTGCCGCCCTCGTCGCGCAGCATCGCAACGCGTTCCGGATCCTCGACCGGCGCGGCGGCGGTGCGCAAGGCGTCGAGCATTACCAGAGCCGCGGTCGGGCTGGTCGCAACCGCGCTGCGCATCGCCCCGAAGCCGCGCTCGAGGAAATGGCGGTAGGTATCGGGCAGCGGATGGACGCGGCGGCCATCGGGATGGTCCTCGCATCGCCGCCTGAGGTCGCGCCGGCCTAGCTCCGCTGTTGCCGCGCCGAGCCAGTGGATCGCGGTGATCGCGGTGAAGGGGTCGTTCATCGCGGGCGAGAGCGCGCGCAGGCCAATCTCGACCAGCTCGTCGATCAGGAATTGCGGATCCTGCGTCGCGGTGCGCGTCGCGCCGAGCGTGAAGGCACTGCGGGTTTCAGCCTCGAATTCCTCGCCCGCCGTGCCCTCGCACACCCGCAGCATCGCCATGCCGGGATGGACGAAATCGCCGGTGCGCACCTCGAGCGCGATGGTGCAACCCGCTTGTTTCGCGACGTGCTCGAGCTCGTGAAAGTCGATCAGCTGAACATAACCGGTGCGTTCGGTGCGCAGCGGTGTGCCGCCTGGCGCCGGTTCGGGCTCGCCACCCTGGTGATCCTGCGGATAGTTATCGGCGATATCTTCGAGCAGCCGCTGGCCGATTTCCTTGAGCACCGAGTTGATATGGATGCTCGAGGGGATGTGATTAAGGAAGAAGACGAGCACCGCCACCGATAGCGCCATCATCAGGTATGCCACGAGCAGCGAGAGCTGCGGCACGAAGCCGGGGAGGGTGGTCGCCACCGCTTCGCCGAGATTGGCGGGCGCCTCGTCCTCGGCGCGCACGGTGCGCAGCACCGTAATCGCGTAAACGAACGTGCCGATGAAGGTCGCGAGGCTGAGCTGGTTGCCGCGGTCCTCCATGAAATTGATCAGAATGCGCGGACCGTAAGTGCCGCTGGCATAGACAACGGCCGCGATGGTGATCGAGAACACAGTCGAGGCCACCCCGATCATCGATCCGGCGATCACGGTGAGCATATTCGCCGCACCGTCGGGCCGCGCGGGGACGATCACGCTGACATCGTTGAGCCATTCGGCGGCGCCCATGCGGTCGGCCTGGATCAGCGCAAACGCCAGCGCGACCGAGACGAGCGAGAACAACGCCGGATAGAACCAGTAGTTCGCGTTGATTCGCGACCACAGCCACCGCAAGTCCACCGTCATGCGCGCTCAACGCTCCTCGACGAGATCGGTTGCCCGCACCTCAGTCGATCCCGGCCAGTTCCTTGTTGAGGAACACCAGCAGCAGCGCTGCGCGCTTGGCGTCCTCGGCATGGTCGGCGCCGACCGAGTGCCCGCCCTCGCGGTATTCGTGGAAATAGACCGTCTGCCCCAGCGCCTCGTGCTTCGCCGCCATCTTGCGCGCATGACCCGGGTGGACCCGGTCGTCGAGCGTCGAGCTGTAGTAGAACGTCGCCGGATAGCCTTCGACATCGCGCAGGTTCTGGTAGGGGGACCATTCCTTCATGAAGGCCCAGTCCTCGGGCACGTCGGGGTTGCCGTATTCGGCCATCCACGAGGCGCCCGCGAGCAGCTTGTGATAGCGCTTCATGTCGGTCAACGGCGAGCCCGAGATCACCGCAGCATAGAGGTCCGGCCGCTGGTTCGCCGCCGCGCCGACCAGGACGCCGCCGTTGGAGCGGCCCGAGATGCCGATCCCGTCCTTCGCCGCGAGATCGCTCGCGATCAGGTCCTCGGCAACGGCATGGAGATCGTCGAAGCTGTTCTGGCGCTTCTCGCGCAGCGCATCCTCGTGCCAGCGCGGGCCGTATTCGCCCCCGCCGCGGATATTGGCGAGGACATAGGCATGGCCTTCCTCGAGCCAGAACAGCGACAGCGGGCCGCTGCGATAGGGTTCGGCGGTGAGGTATTTCGGCGTCTGCGCCGCGCGGAAGCCGCCGTAGGCGTGGATCAGCGTCGGCAGCGGGCCTTCCACGCCCTTGGGCCGCGCTATGTAATACGGCACTTTTGTGCCGTCCTTCGAAGTGGCGAAGCGCTGTTCGACGGTGAATTGCGAGGCGTCGAACTGCGCGGGCATGGCGTCTACCACCCGCGGTTCCGCGCCCGGCGCGACAGCGTAGAGCGTCGGCGGGGTCAGCATACCCTCGACCGTCACCAGCGCGAGATCGCTGCTGCCGCTGGTCGCGGCGAGCGAGAGCGTCGAATTGTCGGGCAGCTCGATCGCCTCCTGCGTCCATCCGCTTGCGCTCGGCGTGAGGGCGACGAGCTTGCCCGAAACATCGTCGAGCAGCTTGATCCACAGCTTGCCTTCCGACGCCGCGACTTCTTCGAGCGCTTGCGACCGGTTCGGGGTGAAGACCAGCGAAGGCGCGGGCTCGCCGCCCGCGGCGATCTCGGCGAGCGGCCACGAAACCAGCGCGCCGGCCGGGAAAGTCTTGCCGCCCGTTTCGAGCGGTGAGTTGAGCTTGGCGATCACGCGCCCGCCGAGCACGTCCTGAAATCCGGCGTCCTCGGGCAGCGGCAGCGGCACGGTCGAGCCGTCCTCGCGCACGAGGCTGACGCGGTTGGTCCAGAAGCTGGGGGAGACGTTGACGAAACGCCAGCGCGTGTCGCCGTCGAGAATCGAGAATGCGCCGGCGCTGACCGCCTCGGTCTCGGCTTCGGCGATGAGCGGCGCTTCGGCGAGCGGCGTCCCGCGATCCCACAAACGGACCTGCCGTGGATAGCCCGAGGTGGTCATCGAACCCTCGCCCCAGTCGGTGCCGACCATCAGCGTGTCGGCGTCGAACCAGGCGACGTTCGACTTGGCTTCGGGCAGCATGAAACCGCCCTCGACGAAACTGCCGGTGGTCACGTCGAATTCGCGCACCACGTCGGCGTCGGTGCCGCCCCGGCTGAGCGCGACGAGGCAGCGCGTGTATTCGGGCGCGAGGCAATTGGCGCCGTGCCACACCCAGCTCTCACCTTCCCGCTCGCCGAGTGCGTCGACGTCGATCAGCACCCGCCATTGCGGCTCGCCCGCAAGATAACCGTCCAGCGGCGCGATGCGCCACAGTCCGCGTGGATTGTCCTTGTCGCGCCACAGGTTGGTGACCATGTCGCCCTGGATCGCGCCAGGCATCGCGATCTGCCGCTCGTCGTCCAATATCCGCCGCGCCCAGGCCTGCGCGATCGCGAAGACCGGCTCGTTCGTCAGCTTCGCCTCGGTCTCCGCATTCCATTCCTCGACCTGTTCGAGCGCTCGCTCGCCCTGGATCTCCTCGAGCCAGATATAGGGATCTTCGCTTGCGGCATCCTGCGCCACCAGCGCGGTCGCGGAGGTCATGGCAAGGGCGGCGAAGGTCAGGCGGGCGATCATGCGGCGGCTCTCCTCGAAGAATTTTGCCGCCTTGCTAGGGAGATAGGTGGGCGAGAGCAAGGTGCTGGCTGGTGCCGGCGCATCGATCCGCAATGGACGCATCTGCGATTGCTCTGTATATGTGATTCACACATAGCGCGGCATGGAGTTCGAGTTCGATCCGGCCAAGGACGAGGCCAACCGCTTCAAGCACGGACTGCGGTTATCCCACGGCAAGCGGGTGTTCGACGATCCGTTTCACCGTATCCTGCCATCGTTTCGTGAGCAGGACGGAGAAGACCGATACAAGGCGGTGGGGCTGATCGACCGCAAGCTTCACACCGCGGTTTACACGATGCGGAACGAGATCGTTCGATTCATCTCCGTGCGCAGGAGCAACGCAAGTGAACAAAGAGACTACGATCGCTATTCCGGCGGACCCGGACGACCCTGAGGATTTCGACGTCTCGGTAGCCGGGCTGGAACGGGCCAATATGGGTCAGCGCTTCCGCATCCTGCGCCATCGGCTCGGCATGACGCAGGAGCAGTTCGCGAAAGCCTACGGCATCCCCGTTACCAGCCTGCGCCAGTACGAAATGGCCCGCCACATGCCGCCGCTGGCGGTGCGCGCCTATCTGAAAGCGATAGAGGCCGAGCCGGATATTATCCGCAAGGTAGTCGCCAGCGTCTAATTCGCGAGATGCAGTTTCGGGAATTGCACAAGCCAACCTTTGTCGCGAACGCGCCGATTGAAAATTGACCGTTTGCGTTTGGCGAAAGTGCCTGCCGCGCGAAGTTTAAGTTCCAAGAGATCGTCCAATCCGAACGGCGCGATGATATCGCATTCATCAGCATCGGTTCGGCGAACGGCGATTGCGGTAGCGGTCTCGGGCCAGAATCGCATGGCGTTTTCCGTTGAAGTATAGGCGGGATCGCCGTTGCGGAGGTGCATGCGCGCCTGATTGCGAACCGACCACTCGACACCGCTAACAACGGTTTGCAAGCGAGCCTCTATCGCCCTGTCGTTCGCCTCGCTTGCCGCGCGTCGATCGAACCAAAGAACATCGACGTCCCCCGTCAGGTTGGCGGTCATTCCGTGAAGCCGACACCATACTGCATTGCGCACAAATCCAGCACCAATCCAGCAGTCAGGTAGAGCAAGGTCGCGGACATGACCCAGCAGTTCCCAGCGGACGGGATCGTTCCTCATCCACCCGACAACCTTGGCAGCACTCACCGCGACCCCAAATCCCCCTTGCCGATCGTGCCGCTGGCCATTTCGAGCATGCGGTCGAGGCTTTGCTTGGCCTTGAGGCGCAGGCCTTCCTCGATCTCGATGCGGGGCTCGAGGTCGCGCAGGCAGGCGTAGAGCTTCTCCATCGTATTGAGCGCCATGTAGGGACAGATGTTGCAGCTGCAGTTGCCGTCCGCGCCGGGCGCGCCGATGAAGGTCTTTTCGGGGATCGCCTTTTCCATCTGGTGGATGATGTGCGGCTCGGTCGCGACGATCAGCGTGTCGCCTTCGAACGTGCGCGCGAACTGGAGGATTCCGCTCGTCGAACCCACGTAATCGGCGTGGTCGATGATCGTCGGTGGGCATTCGGGATGCGCGGCGATGGGCGCGCCCGGATACTGCTCCTTGAGCTTGAGCAGCTCGGTCTCGCTGAACGCCTCGTGCACGATGCACACGCCCGGCCACAGCAGCATCTCGCGGTTGAACTTGCGGCTGAGATAGCCGCCGAGATGCCGGTCGGGGCCGAAGATGATCTTCTGCTCGGGCGGGATCTGGCTGATGATCGTCTCGGCGCTCGAGCTGGTGACGATCACGTCGCTGAGCGCCTTCACCTCGGTCGAGCAGTTGATGTAGGTCAGCGCGATGTGATCGGGGTGCGCCTCGCGGAAGGCCCTGAACTTCTCGGGCGGGCAGGAATCCTCGAGGCTGCATCCGGCGTCCATGTCGGGCAGGACGACGATCTTCTCGGGGCTCAGGATCTTGGCGGTGTCGGCCATGAACTTGACCCCGCAGAACGCGATCACGTCGGCGTCGGTCTCCGCCGCCTTGCGACTCAGCTCGAGCGAATCGCCGACGAAATCGGCGAGGTCCTGAATCTGGGGCTTCTGGTAGTAATGCGCCAGGATCACTGCGTTGCGCTCCTTGCGCAGCCGGTCGATCTCGGCGAGCAGGTCTTCGCCGGTGGGTAGCTTGGTGTCGAAAGCGGTCATGTCGTGTCCCGTTGCGCGTTCACAAGCGCATATAGTGACAACCGGCGGGTTGGCGAGGGCGTTCCGGCGGTCAGGGAAGGTAGGCGGCCATTGGCCGCTCGGCGCCCGGACTGCCCGCCAGCACCGTTTCGGTGATGGCGACGCCCACGCTGCTGTAGGCGACGAGATCGCCGACCAGTTGCGCCGCGACGATCGCTCCCGCGCCCCAGAACCATGCCGGATGTACCCGCCCGTTTCTCCGCAGATCGGCGATCATGCCGATAACGGGGAAGAGCAACGTCAGCCCGATGATCATCCGCCAGGCGTTGGGCACCAGCAACGGCATCGGCAGCAACCGTCCGAGGCCGGGGCCGGTGAGGATCGCCATCGCGCAGAACATCAGCCGCCGGTGCCACCCGGTATAGCGCCGCCGTGTCAAAGCTGCGCCGACGAGGCCGGCGAAGAGCAGGAGCATCAGCGAATTGCTGATCAGGAATTCGTTCTGGTCGAAGAAGAACGGCCCGCCGGTCCGCCGCATCGAACCAATCATGATGACGAAGCCGAGCAGCACCATCACCGGGACCAGCACCAGAGAGAGCAGTCCCAACCGCCGGTGCAGCGCGACGTTGCCGGTCGCGATCAGCCCGTTCTGGGCGACGTAGAACGCCAGCCAGCTCATGAATACGACCGCATGCAGGTGGTAGTAATAGGGGACTGCGAAGGTCGAGCGGCCCATCGCAAGGTTGAGCGAAAAGCCTGCCACGACCACCAGGGCCATCGCCAGAGCCATAACGAGGAAGAAGCGCCGTTCGGCGAATTCGGCGCCCCTGCCCGGCGGTGCGAAAGTTCCTGCTGCGGTGGCCATCGTTCCCTCCCGGAAAGTCACGGCGACCCGGCGCGCGTTTTACTACGCGCGCCGCAGCGAGGAAAGCGTCAATTGGCGGCGGCGGGCGCCTGCTCCCCGTCGAAGGTGACGCGTACCGTCGCGTCGTCGTAGCCGGCGATCTGCAGCGGGATCGCGAGGTTCTGACGCACCGCCTCTTTTGCTGCGGTGCGGGCGAGGGCGAGCACCTCGGGGTTCTTCGCGAAGGCCATCGCCTTGCGCTCGGCCTGCTCCGAATTGTTCTGGCTGAGATCGCGCGAGGCATCGCGGGTGATGAACACGCCATCCTGGAATACGCGCGCGTCGGCTTCGTCGAGGTTGGGGCGCGTGGTCTGGAGCTGCGGCAGGCGCACGGTGAGCTGCTGGGTCTCGGGATTCCAGTCCATCCGCTCGCGGCCGACCTGCGAAAGATCGACGCGGTACTCCACCGTCGCCGGGACGATCATCGCCTGGCGCGAGCGCAGCACCGGCACTCCGAGCACGCCGCGGGTGTCCTCGCTCTCGGCCACCACTTCGAAGCGCGAGGAGAATACGGTGAGCGAGTTCTGCTTCTCGAACGCGAGCATCGCGCTGCCGACCGGATCGCCTTCCTCCTGATAGAAAAACGCGCGCCAGCCGAGCCAGGCGGCGAGTGCGATCAATCCGATCACGATCATCCACGGCACGGCCTGGACCAGCGCGAGCGGACGTTCGCGGCGGACTTCCGGGCCGAGGTCCTCGCGGTGCTTCGATTTCAAAAGGTTCGCCATATTTCCCCTGAACGGCCGACGAGCCCGCGGCGTTCCAGATCGAGCAGGTGCGCGGTCACGCTCATTTCCGCCGCGCCGGCCAGCCGAGGATCGAGCCCCTTGTACATGCGCGGCACGAAATCGGCCGCCGTATACGGTGCTTCGCCGAGGATGCGCAAAATCTGGTTCTCCCGCTGGCGCCGATGGCCGATCATCCCGCGAACGAGCTGGCGCGGTTTTTCGACCGCGGGGCCGTGGGCCGGATAATAGACGCGGTCCTGGCGTTCGTGGAGCTTCTCGAGGCTCTTCATGTAGTCGCCCATGTTGCCGTCGGGCGGCACGATCACGCTGGTGGACCAGCCCATCACGTGGTCGCCGGTGAACAGAGCGCCCGATTCTTCGAGCGAGAAGCACAGGTGGTTCGAGGTGTGGCCGGGGGTGTGGACCGCGCGCAGCGTCCACCCGGGCCGGGTTATCGCCTCGCCGTCCTCCATCACGCGGTCGGGGGCGTAATCGCGGTCGAAGGCGGCGTCGGCGCGCGGGCCGGAATCGTCCAGCACCAGCGGCGCGCAGCCGACGATCGGTGCGCCGGTTTCCGCTGCGAGCGGCTTCGCGGCGGGCGAATGGTCGCGGTGCGTGTGGGTGCACATGATCGCGGCGATCCTGGCCTCGCCGACCGCCGCGAGGATGGCCTCGATATGCACCGGGTCGGCCGGGCCGGGATCGATCACCGCCACCGCGTCGCCTTCACCCACAAGGTACGTCTGCGTGCCGGTGTAGGTATAAGGCGACGGGTTGGGCGCGAGCACGCGCCGCACCAATGGTTCGGGGCGCTCGACGAGGCCGGTGGGCCAGGGCTTGGGAGGTGGTCCTGCCATGCGGGTGCATATGGGGGTGAGGGCGGGGCGTGTCGAGTAACCAACCACGTCTCGACTTCCCACGCCATCGACGGCAGGAAGCGTAGATGGCCGCAAACATCCTCGTCCTCGACGCCGGCACGACCTCGACGCGCGCGATGCTGTTCGGAGCGGACGGCGCCCTGCATCACGTCGCGCAGCGCGAGCTGACGCAGCACTATCCGCGCCCCGGCTGGGTCGAGCACGATGCGGGCGAGATTTGGCAGCGCACGGTCGCCTGCGCGCGCGAGGTTGTGGGGAAGGCGGGCGGGGCGGACACCGTTGCGGCGATCGGCATCACCAACCAGCGCGAAACGGTCGTCGCGTGGGATCGCAACACGGGCGAGCCGCTCGCCCGCGCGATCGTGTGGCAGGACCGGCGCACCGCGGCGTTCTGCGCCGAGCTCAAAGCCGGCGGGCACGAGGGCGAGGTCCAGCGCCGCACCGGCCTGCTGCTCGATCCCTATTTCTCGGGCACCAAGATGCACTGGCTGCTCGAACACGACGCCGCGGTGCGCGCCGCGGCCGAGCGCAAGGCGCTGGCGCTCGGCACGGTCGAATCCTGGTTGGTGTTCAAGCTCTCGGGCGGCGCGTTCGTCAGCGATGCGAGCAACGCCAGCCGCACGCTCCTCCTCCCGCTCGACGGCGCACAGTTCGACACCGGGCTGTGCGAGTTGCTCAGTGTCCCGCAGGCGGCACTCGCCGAAGTGGTCGATACCCACGGTGCGCTGGCCGAAACCACGCTGTTCGGCAGCGCGATTCCGATCTGCGGGCTCGCGGGCGACCAGCAGGCGGCGACCGTGGGGCAGGGTTGCCTGTCGCCCGGCGAGACCAAGGCGACCTACGGCACGGGCGCGTTCGTGCTGACCAACCAGGGCGACGCACCGCCGCGATCGGAGCATCGTCTGCTCGGCACCGTGTTGACCCAGCGCGACGGCGTGCGGCGTTACGCGCTCGAGGGTTCGGTGTTCGTCGCGGGCAGCCTTGTCCAATGGCTGCGCGATGCGCTGGGCGTCATTTCGACCGCAGCCGAGACCGAGGCGCTCGCTCGCTCGATTTCCGACAGTGGCGGGGTGACGATCGTGCCCGCGCTTTCGGGCCTCGGCGCGCCGCACTGGCTGGCCGAGGCGCGCGGGGTGATCGCCGGGCTCAGCTTCGCGAACGGGCGGGCGCAGATCGCGCGCGCCGCGCTCGAGGCGATGGCGCACCAGACGCACGATCTCGCCCAGGCCTTCGCCGCCGACGGCGCGGCGTGGCAATCGCTCAGGATAGATGGCGGGATGAGCGCCAACGACTGGATGGCGCAGGATCTCGCCGACATGCTCGGCGTCACGGTCGAACGGCCCGATTTCGTCGAGACCACCGCGCTCGGCGCCGCGATGCTCGCAAGCGTCGGGGTGGGCATCCATGCGGGCCTCGAAGATGCTGTGCGGGCGATGCGCGGCAAGGTCCGCACTTTCGAACCCGCGATGAACGCGGGGCCCCGCGAAGAACGCCTCGCGCGCTGGCGTAAAGCGCTGGCTGCGGTTTAGGGCCCGTGCGCTAGCTTTCGACTGCTTGGCCGAGGCGCTCGCGCAAGCGCAGCACCGCGGCGGGGCGCATCTCGAACCCTTCGCGCCACGCGCGGTCTAGACGCGCTATGCGCGCGTGGAGCATTTCGCTCGCTTCGATCAGCGCGCAGGTTTCGGGTTCGAGCCAGGCGAGGTTTTCCGGATCGGACGCGCGGTCTTCGGGCAGGCGGCCGTGGCGGCGAAGCTGGAACTCGCTCATCTCGCCGTTGTAATACGCCCGCTGGTTGAGCAGCCAGGCGAGCACATGCATCACCCGCGTCGTCGTGCGCAGCCCTTCGACCGAAAGCGCGAGACGCAGGAAATCGTCGTCCGGGGTTGGGGCGTTGCGGCGCGACAGATCGAACGCGACGCGCACGTCGTCGGCGAGGAGCAACGCCTCGCAGTAAAGCGATTCGATGATCGCCTGGCCGATGTCCGCGCGCGTCCCCATCGCCATGCACCGCTATCCCACTCGCGCGCGGGCGGCCAGCAGAAGCCCACAAGTTATCCCATCCTGTTTCGAGACTGTGCCGCGGCGGAACAGTTTTGGTGCAGCAGGTAAACAGCCCCGACGCGAATTCCCGGCTGCCTCAAGCAGCCCGCAAGCGCGAACGCGCGCCGCGCCTAGTGATGCGGAGTCGGAGACGGCCGAAGGCCGACCCACGCGGCCCGGATGGGCCGCGCCCGGCGTTTGAGGGCGCAAACAAACTACGCGATGATGTCCGGCAGCAGCTCGTCCTCGATCGCCGCGATCTGGTCTCTGAGCTGGAGCTTGCGCTTCTTCAGCCGAGCGATCTGAAGCTGGTCGGTCGAGCCGCTTGCGCGCAGGGCCTCGATCGCCGCATCGAGGTCGCGGTGCTCGATCCGCAGCGTCGACAGTCGCCGGCGAAGTTCGTGCTCGTTCATCCGACCCCGCTCACTTTTTCCGTCTGGTCGATTCATCGCGCCTCTGCCCGGTCCCGTCGAAATGCGCAATCTCGGGACTTCGCAACGCGCACGCGTTATGGTTTTATGGCATCGCGCGGTTCGCCCGCGAAGGCGAGTCGCTCCACGGTCGCACAACCAAGGAGAGCCAGATGGTATCGTCACACGCCAGCGCCCTGCAGAGCAAGCACGCCGGTCTCGAAGCCCGCCTTCGCGATGAACTGAACCGGCCCTCTCCCGACGCTGGAGCGATCCAGGCCATCAAGCGGCAGAAGCTCAGGATCAAGGAAGAGCTCGCCGAAATCTGAAGCGCGTTCCGCGTCCGGTTGCGGCGCGAGACGCTTCCTATCGGAGCCGCCGTGCTATAGGCCGCTTGCATGAGCGCAGCAGCCGCAGCACGCCGTATTCTTACTCGCCTGCACGAGGTCATGGCCTCGCGCCTGCACGCGCAGGGCAAGCTCGATCACGTGGTCGACATCATCGCCGAATCGCTCGATAGCGAGGTCTGCTCGGTCTATCTGTTGCGCGAGGGCATGCTCGAACTCTATGCGACGCACGGCCTCAATGCCGAGGCGGTGCACGTTACCCGCATGGCGATCGGCGAGGGGCTGGTCGGGACGATCGCGGACAAAGTCGAGACGCTCAATCTCGCCGAAGCAAAAGCGCATCCGGACTTCCAGTATCGCCCGGAAACGGGGGAGGAGAAGTTCCATTCGTTCGCCGGTGTGCCGATAGTCTATCGCGAACGCGCGGTGGGCGTGCTTTGCGTCCAGCATGTCGATCCGCGCCGCTACGAGGATGTCGAGATCGAGGCGTTGCAGACAACCGCGATGGTCCTGTCCGAGCTGATCTCGCACAACGAGCTGATCGACGGCGACGAGGCGCGCGGTCTGGTGCCGGTCGATACCGGACCGGCGACGATCACCGGGCTGCCGCTGGTCAAGGGGCTGGCCAGCGGCACGGCGGTCTATCATCAGCCGCGCATCACCATCGATCAGGTCATGGCCGAGGACATCGAGGCCGAACGCCAGCGCGTCTATCGCGCGTTCGACAAGATGCGCGACCAGATCGACAATCTGGCCGATCGCGCCGAATTCGGCGTCGGCGGTGAACACGACGAGGTTCTCGAGACCTACAAGATGTTCGCCTACGACGAAGGGTGGAGCCGGCGCATCAACGAGGCGATCGACGCCGGCCTCACCGCCGAGGCGGCGATCGAGCGCGTCCAGCAGCGCACTCGCATGCGGATGCGCGAGATCGACGACCCGCTGCTGCAGGATCGGATGCACGATCTGGAGGACCTGTCGAACCGCCTGCTGCGGATCGTCTCGGGCCAGCTCGGCACCGCGGCGACGCAGGGCTTGCGCGGCGATGCGATCCTGATCGCGAAGAACCTCGGCCCGGCCGAACTGCTCGAGTACGACCGCCGGCGGCTGAAGGGGGTGATCCTCGAGGAAGGCTCCCTCACCGCGCACGTGGTGATCGTGGCGCGCGCGATGGGCGTGCCCGTGCTCGGCCGTGCGCGGGGTCTGCGCGGGATCGTGCAGGAAGGCGACTTCATCCTGCTCGACGCCGACAACGGCAATGCCGTGATCCGCCCGGCCCAGCAGGTCGAAGATGCGTTCGGCCAGCGCTTCGCCAAGTCGCGTGAGCGCCAGGCGCTCTATGCCGAGCTGCGCGACGTCGAACCCTTCACCCGCTGCGGCACGCGGATCGAGGTGATGATGAACGCGGGGCTGCGCGACGACATTTCGACCCTGCCGCTGGTCGGGGCCGACGGTATCGGGCTGTTCCGCACCGAGTTCCAGTTCCTCGTTTCGGCCACGCTGCCCCAGCGCGAGCGCCAGTTCCGGCTCTATCGAGACGTGCTCGATGCTGCCGGGGACAAGCCGGTGATCTTCCGCACGGTCGACATCGGCGGCGACAAGGCGCTGCCGTACCTGCGCGAGACCGAGTTCGAGCATGACGAGAATCCGGCGATGGGCTGGCGCGCGCTGCGCCTCGCGCTCGAGCGCGAGGGGCTGCTCAAGGCACAGGCGCGTGCCCTGCTCGAAGCGGCGGCGGGCCGTTCGCTCTACGTCATGTTCCCGATGGTCAGCGAGCCGTGGGAATTCGACGCGGCCAAGGCGGTGTTCGACGATCAGCTCGCCTTCCTGCGGCGCAAGAAGAAGCTGTTGCCCGAGGCGATCCGCTACGGCGCGATGCTGGAGGTGCCGGCGCTCGCCGAAGTGCTCGACCTGTTCCTGCCGCGCGTCTCGTTCCTCTCGGTCGGCACCAACGACCTCACCCAGTTCCTGTTTGCGGCCGATCGCGCCAATCCCAAGCTCGCCGAGCGTTACGATTGGCTGAGCCCGGCGATCCTGCGCTTCCTCAAGCGCATTTCCCAGGCGACGGTCGGCAGCGAGGTGGGACTGGGTGTGTGCGGAGAGATGGGCGGGCGGCGGCTCGAAGCTCTGGCGCTGCTCGGACTCGGGTTCCGGCGGCTTTCGATCACTCCGGTTTCGGTCGGCCCGATCAAGGAGCTTGTCCGGCAGGTCGATCTGCGCGAGATCGAGAAGGCAATGCAGCAATGGCTTGCAACACCGCCCGCCGACATGCGTGCCGCGATGACCGAATGGGCGAACGAGCGCGGAATCGACACCGAATAGCCGCGCGCAGCGGTCGCCCCGCCGCAAAGCGCCGGGTACCTCGTCGGGTCCGCTTGACAGCGAGGAGCGGGGGCATTTGGGGCAGATAAAGGGTAACAACCCGCGCGATTTCGGGTACGCTGGGGACTGCATGTCGGACGAAGTGAACGAAGCTCCCGGGGAGCTGCCGCTGGACGGCGCCGGCGGACGCCTGCGCCGCGCGCGCGAAGCTGCGGGGCTTACGCTCGATCAGGTCGCCGCCGAAACGCGCATTCCCCGGCGCCACCTCGAAGTCATCGAGCGCGGCGACTTCGAGGCGCTGCCCGCGCGCACTTATGCGATCGGATTCTCGCGCACTTACGCAAAGGCGGTCGGGCTCGATCAGCGCGCGATCGCCGAGCAGGTGCGTGAGGAACTGGGCGTGGGCGGCGCGCAGGACACGGTGCGTGCGAACAGCTTCGAGCCCGGCGATCCGGCGCGGGTGCCGACCCGCGGGCTCGCCTGGTTCAGCGCCTTCGCCGCGCTGCTGCTGGTCGCGGGCGGCTTCGCGTATTTCAAGGACTACTTCTTTCCGGGCGCCGGTCCCGGGCCATTGACCGCGCCCGAACCGCCGCAGGCGCCGGCCCAAGCCGCCGCCGCGACGCCGGCGCCGGCCGCCATGCCGAGCGGGCCGGTGGTCTTCACCGCGCTGCAGGACGATACCTGGGTCAAGTTCTACGACGCCAACGGCGAGCAGCTGATGCAGAAGCAGATGGCGAAGGGGGAGAGCTACACCGTTCCCGCCGACGCCGAAGGGCCGCAGATATGGACCGGACGGCCCTATGCGCTGGCGATCACGATCGGTGGGCGCAGCGTACCCAAGCTCTCCGAGGAAGACGAGATCGTGCGCGACGTGCCGGTGACCGCCGAGGCGTTGCTCGCGCGCGCAGATACGGACGCGGCCAACCCGGCGAGCGAGGCGAGCCAGGCGGAGGGCGGCCAGCCCTGAGCAGGCGCGGGTAAGCCGGATAAACTTTCCCCCGGTTTACCGCCGCGGCGCCCTCGACAGTGGACGCCGGGTGCGGCAAAATTCGGGTTCATTCAGCGGTCGTTCGGGCGTCGGGTGCCTGAGTGGCGGGGTCGAAGAGGGACAGGAGCAAGTTACGATGAGCAGCCGCACGAGCCGTGCAATTCTCGGCGCACTGGCGATCGTCTCGGTCGCGGGGACGTCGGCCCCGGCGCTCGCACAGGACGAGAACACCGAGGCGCGTCTGCGCAAGATCGAGGCCGAAGTGCGCGCCTTGCAGCGCAGCGTGTTCCCGGGCGCGAGCGGGCGTTTCTTCCAGCCGCAAATTCCGGAGGGCACGTCCGCACCGCAAACCACCGCGGCGCCGTCGTCGACCGCGGTGACCGACATTCTCGCCCGGCTCGACGCGCTCGAGGGGCAGATCCAGTCGCTCACCGCACACGCAGAGCGCAACACCAATTCGCTGAGCGAGCTCGAGACGCGGCTGTCCGCGCTCGAAGTGACGCGCTCCGCGCCGGAGCCGGGCTTGACCGGCGGGCAGAGCGCGTCGCAGGGCAACCTCTCGGCGATGACCGGCGGCGCCTCCAGCCCGCGTCCGACGCCGCCTCCCCCGCCGCCCGCGGCGACCGGGCCGAGCGCCGAGCGCCTCGCCGCGGTCCAGGAAATCGCCAAGCCTCAGACCGACGATGCGGGCGACGACGAGTATTCCTACGGCTTTCGGCTGTGGGAAGCGGGCTTCTATCCCGAGGCGCAGCAGCAGCTCGCGCTATTCGTGGAAAAGTACCCGGATCACTGGCGCACGACCTACGGCCGCAACCTGCTCGGCCGCGCCTATCTGGACGACGGCAAACCGGACCAGGCCGCGCCGTGGTTCCTGCGCAACTACCAGGCCGACAAGCAGGCCGCGCGCGCGCCCGACAGCCTGCTCTATCTCGCCGAGGCGATGATCGCGTCGAACGATACGAACCGCGCCTGCATCGCGCTCGCCGAGTTCGCCGACACCTATCCCGCGATCGCCGCAGGCCGCCTGTCGGACCAGTACGAGGCGAACCGGGACAAGGTGACCTGCAATTGATAGCCCGCCGGTCGATCCCGCGCGCCTAGTGCGCTTCCGGGCCGACCTCGCGGCGATCTGGCCCGACGAGCGCGGCCGGCTGGGGATCGCAGTCTCGGGCGGGCCCGACAGTCTCGCGCTGCTGCTGCTCGCGCATGCCGCGATGCCGGGACGGATCGAGGCGGCGACGGTCGATCACGGATTGCGGCCCGAAAGCACGGACGAGGCGGCGATGGCCGCCGGCGTATGCCGCGCGCTCGGGGTAGAACATGCCACGCTCCGCGTCGGGCTCGCGGCGGGCAACCTCCAGAGCGCAGCGCGCACCGCGCGCTACGCTGCGCTGGAGAGTTGGTCACGCGAGCGCGGGCTCGACGCGCTCGCCACCGCGCACCACGCCGACGATCAGGCCGAAACGCTCCTGATGCGGCTCAATCGAGCGAGCGGGGTGGCGGGCCTCGCCGGGGTGCGCGCGCGCGCGCAGGTGCCCGGCAGCGATCTGCCGCTGCTGCGCCCGTTGCTCGGCTGGCGACGCGCCGAGTTGCAGCCAGTGCTCGACACGGCGGGGGTGCCGGCAGCGCAAGACCCTTCCAACCGCGACGAACGCTTCGACCGCGTGCGCCTGCGCCGCGCGCTCGAACGCGCCGACTGGCTCGACGTCGCCGCGCTGGCGCGGAGCGCCGGCCACCTTGCCGATGCCGACGCGGCGCTCGACTGGGCGGCGGCACGCGAGTGGGACGAGCGGGTGGAGGAACGGGAGCGCGGCTATCGCTATCGACCGGGCGCCCCGCGCGCCGTCCGCCTGCGCGTGCTCGCGAAGGCGATCCGCCTTCTCGGCGGCGACGCGCGCGGCGGCGCGGTCGCGCAGCTCGAGGACGCGCTCACCTGCGGATCGAGCGCCAACTGCGGCGGGGTACTGGGGCGCTCCGTCGGTGACGGCTGGCTGCTCGAACCGGAACCGCCCCGCAAGGCCTGAGGGCCCCCAACCAGTACCCGTTCGTGCGAGTATCGCGCGATCTCAGATGATCGTATCGCCCAGCGCCATCGTTTCGCCGCGGGTGATGATGACCTTGTCGCCTTTCTTGGCGACCGCGAACAGACGGCTGGCGAGCTCGTCCGGGATCGCGATGCAGCCGTGGCTCGCATAGCCGTTCTCGACCTCAGAGCCGCCGTGGATCGCCACCCCGTCGCGCGTCAGGCGCAGCGTCCAGGGCATCGGCGCGTTGCCGTATTTCTCCGAGACGTTGTGCCGCTCCTTCGACAGGATCGGGAAGGTGCCGAGGGGCGTAGGGTGCTCGTCGGTGCCGAGCATGGCGGCGGCCGCACCGATCTCGTAGCCGGCGCGAAAGACCGAGATCACGCGCGCGTCGAGGTCGACGGTGATGACCAGCGGCCCTTCGGGCACATCCTCGTCGTCCCAGTGCCATTCGCCGTACTTGATCGGGCCGTCGATCGGCAGGATGCGCTTGATGACGAAGCGCTCGCTCTTGGGGGCCGGAGCCGGAGCAGGAGGCGCCGCAGCCGGCTGCAGCGCGACGTGTTCCTCTGTGACAGGATCGGCCTCGGGCGCCTTCTCGAAGGCGGCCTTGTCGACCGGGATCGCCTGTTCGAGCGTGGGGATCGGTTCCCTCGCGGGCGCGGGCGAAGTCAGTATCTCGCTCGCCAGCGTCGCGCCACCGAGCAGGAGAACGATCGCGGCGGTCGCGCCGCCAATCCATTTGAGCATCGGGTCCATGCCGGGGACTATGCGCCCGCGCACGGTTAACCACCAGCCTCGTGCCAAACGCGTCCCGCACGGGGACGCGGACCCGCCAAAGGTTAACGTGGAAGGGCGGCCGCTTCGCGCGCCATCGCTTCGATCGCGGCGGTATCGGGCTTGCCGCGGGGTGCGACCCAGCTTCCGCCGACGCACAGCACCGGATCGAACGCGAGCCATTCGGCGGCGTTGTCGGGACCGATGCCGCCGGTGGGGCAGAAGCGGCACTGGCCGAACGGCGCGGCGAGCGCCTTCAGCGCGGGCAGCCCGCCCGCCGCCATCGCGGGGAAGAACTTGAAATGCGTTAGGCCGAGGTCGAGTCCGCGCATAACGTCACCCGCATTGGCGATGCCCGGAAGGAACGGCACGCCGCGGTCGATCGCCGCGCGTGCGAGCGGTTCGGTGAGGCCGGGGGAGACGACGAATTCGCTGCCTGCGGCGAGCGCCTGGTCGAGCTCGTGCGGATTGGTCACCGTGCCCGCGCCGACGATCGCGCCCTCGACGCGCTTCATCGCCGCGATCGCGTCGAGCGCCACGGGGGTGCGCAGTGTCACCTCCAGCACCGGCAGCCCACCCGCGACCAGCGCACGCGCTAACGGGGCGGCGTCGGCGACATCGTCGATCACGATCACCGGGATGACCGGCGCGGTGTTCATCAGCGTGGCGATGTCGGTCATATCAGAGCCCTGCGGTAGCGAGCATGGCCGAACCACCGCGCTCGGCGCCGTCGGCAAAGTTGCGAAACATGGCGAAGAGCTCGCGCCCGGTGCCCATATCGGGCGCGGGGTTCGGCGCGGGCTCGCGCGCGTCGAGGTCGGCGGTGGTCGAAAGTTCGCCAGTGGCGGCGCAGACGCGCACCACGTCGCCGTCGCGCAGCTTCGCGAGGGGGCCGCCGCCGAGCGCCTCGGGCGTGCAATGGATCGCCGCGGGCACCTTGCCGCTCGCGCCCGACATGCGCCCGTCGGTCACCAGCGCGACGCGGTAGCCGCGATCCTGCAGCACGCCTAGGGGCGGGGTCAGCTTGTGCAATTCGGGCATGCCGTTGGCGCGGGGCCCTTGGAAGCGGACCACCACGACCACGTCGCGGTCGAGCTCGCCCGCCTTGAACGCCTCGGCCACGTCGTGCTGGGTCTGGAACACGCGGCACGGCGCCTCGACCGTCCAGCGTTCACGCTCGACCGCCGAGGACTTGAAGCACGCGCGGCCGAGGTTGCCCTGCACCAGCCGCATGCCGCCATCGGGCTGGAACGGGTCCGACACCGGGCGCAGCATCGCGCTGTCGCCGCTCGGGCCGGGATCGCGCCAGGCGAGCGCCTCGTCCTCGAGCCCGGCCTCGAGCGCATAGGCCGAAAGATCGCCCTCGCTCACGGTCAGCACGTCGCGGTGTGCGAGGCCGGCCTCGAGCAGCTCGCCGATCACGTAGCCCATCCCGCCCGCGGCGTGGAACTGGTTCACGTCGCCCGCGCCGTTGGGATAGACGTGCGCGAGCAGCGGCACCGCGGAGGACAGCTCGGCGAGATCGTTCCAGTCGAACGCGATCCCGGCTGCACGCGCCATCGCCGGGATGTGGATCGCGTGGTTGGTCGAGCCCCCGGTCGCGAGCAGGCCGATCGCGGCGTTGACGATCGCCTTCTCATCGACGCAGCGGGCGAGGGGGCGGTAGTCGTTGCCGCCGTGCCCGATCGCCGCGACCCGGTGCACCGCCTCGCGGTCCAACGCCTGGCGCAGCTTGGTGCCCGGCTGGACGAAGGCGCTGCCCGGAATGTGCAGCCCCATCATCTCCATCATCATCTGGTTGGAGTTAGCGGTGCCGTAGAAGGTGCAGGTGCCCGGCGAATGGTACGAGCCGAGCTCGCTCTCAAGCAGCTCGTCGCGCCCCACCTTGCCCTCGGCGTAGAGCTGGCGGACGCGCTGCTTCTCCTTGTTCGCGATCCCGCTCGGCATCGGGCCAGAGGGGACAAAAATGCACGGCAGATGGCCGAAGCGTAAGCTCCCGATCAGCAGGCCGGGCACGATCTTGTCGCAGATGCCGAGCGTCAGCACCCCGTCGTACATGGCGTGGCTGAGTGCGACCCCGGTCGAGAGCGCGATCACGTCGCGGCTGAACAGGCTCAGCTCCATGCCCGTCTCGCCCTGCGTCACCCCGTCGCACATCGCCGGCGTGCCGCCCGCGACCTGCGCGGTGGCGCCGACTTCGCGCGCGTAGATCTTCAACCGCTCGGGATAGCGGCCGTAGGGCTGGTGCGCGCTAAGCATGTCGTTGTAGGCGCTGACGATGCCGATGTTCGGCCCGCGGTCCGCTTTGAGCGCCGCCTGATCCTCGAGCGCGCCGGCATAGGCGTGCGCGAGGTTGGAGCACGAGACCGAGCTGCGGTCCGGGCGGTTCTCCGCCTCGCGCTCCATCAGCTCGAGATAGGCCGAGCGCGGCCCGCGTGAGTTGGCAATCACTCGCTGCGTGACGCGGTGGATGGTGTCGTGGAGGTTACTCATGCCACGTAACCCCATCGCGTTCGGCGAGGGCGATCGCGGCGCTGGGGCCCCAGGTGCCGGCGTTGTAGGTGCGCGGTTCGAGCGTTTGTTCGGCCCAGCCGGCGCGGATCGCGTCGATCCAGTCCCACTGCGCCTCAACCTCGTCGCGGCGCACGAACAGCGTCTGATCGCCCTCCATCAAGTCCAGCAGCAGCCGCTCGTAGGCGATCCGCCGCACCGCGCCGCTGAAGGCGTGCGGCATGGCGATGTTGAGCGGCACGCTGCGCAGGCGGATGCCCTCGCGGTCGAGCCCAGGCACCTTGGCCATCAGCGAAAGCGTGATGTTCTCTTCGGGCTGGATGCCGATCACCAGCTTGTTCGCCTGGACTTTCGCGCCCCCCTTGCCCTTGGACCGATCCTCGAAGATCGAGTGCGGGATCGGGCGGAACTGGACGATGATCTCGGTCACCCGCTCGGGCAGGCGCTTGCCGGTGCGCAGGTAGAACGGCACGCCTTTCCAGCGCCAGTTATCGACGTGCGCCTTGATCGCGACGAAGGTTTCGGTGTCCGACGGCTTGCCCAGCTCCTCGTCGTAGCCGGGCACGGCCTTCCCCTGGATCGCGCCCGAGCGATACTGGCCGGTGACCGTTTCGCCCTCCCCAATCGGGCGCAGCGCCCGAAGCACCTTGACCTTCTCGTCGCGCACCGCGGTCGCATCGAAGCTGCCCGGCGGCTCCATCGCGACCAGCGCGAGCAGCTGGAGCATGTGGTTCTGCACCATATCGCGCAGCGCGCCGGCATCGTCGTAGAACGCGACGCGGCCCTCGAGCCCGACGGTCTCGGCCACGGTGATCTGCACGTGGTCGATATGCGCGGCGTTCCACAGCGGCTCGAACAGGATGTTGGCGAAGCGCAGTGCGAGCAGGTTCTGCACCGTCTCTTTGCCCAGATAGTGGTCGATGCGGAAGATCCGCTCTTCGGGGAAGGCGGCGGCGACCGCGTCGTTGATCTCGCGGCTGGTGGCCAGATCGGTGCCGAGCGGCTTTTCGAGGCACATGCGCACGTTGGGCCCGTCGAGCCCGGCATGCTGGAGCCCGCGGATCGTCGGCTCGAACAGGCTCGGCGCGGTCGAGAGGAAGATCGCCAGCCCGCGCTCGGGCGTGCCCACCTTGGCAGCGAGCTCCTCGTATCCCTCGAGCGTGGTGGCATCGAGCGGCTGGTAGGAGAGGCGATTGAGGAAGTCGGCCATCCCGCCGCGGCGGTTCGCGGGGAGGAACTTCTCGAGCGCCTCGCGCGCGAAGTTGCGGAACTCGGCGTCGCTCAAGTCCGAGCGCGCCGTGCCGATGATCCTGAGGTCGGGCGCCAGGAGATCGTCGTGGTCGAGCGCGCAGAGCGAGGGGAGCAGCATGCGCTGCGCCAGGTCGCCGGTCGCGCCGAACAGCACCATGCGGTCTGCGGTAAAGCTCATGCAGCGGGCCTTTCGCTCATCGCCCGCCTACCTAGGGGAGCCCGCGCCGGGGTGCCAGTGCGCCGCATACATATTCACCTCGGCTTGCGCTTTGGCGCGCGCTTGCCGATAGGGAGCGACGATGAACAAGCGGCGGCCGACCTCGATCGATGTGGCGGAGCGGGCGGGCGTCAGCCAGTCCACCGTGTCGCGCGCGCTCGCCGGGTCCGAAGTGATCACCGAGGCGACCCGCGCCAAAGTGCTGCGCGCGGCGGAGGAAATCGGCTATTTCGTCGACGAGCGCGCCGCGCGGCTGCGGCGTGGATCGACCGGCACGATCGCGGTGGTGGTGATCTGCCGCCCGGGCCAGACCGCGGCCGACATCAACCCGTTTTCGTACATGCTGCTCGGCAGCGTCTGCCTCGCCGCCTCGGAGCGCGGGTTCGAGACGCTCGTCTCGTTCCAGGCGCGCGAGGAGCACTTCTTCGGCCATTACGAGGAACGCGGCTGGGCCGACGGGCTGGTGGTGATCGGCACCACGACCAACCGCGCCGCGTGGGACTATTTCCGCAAGCTCGAACGCGCCGAACGCAACGTCGCCTACTGGGGTTCGCCGTTCGACGATCTCGAATGGGTCCGCTCGGACAACCGCGCCGCGGGGCGGCTCGCGGTCGAGCATCTGCTGGCGCAGGGTTACCGCGCGCCGTGCTTCCTCGGCGCGATCGATTCGCCGCAGCACCAGTTCGCCGAACGCTACGAGGGTTATTGCGAGGGGATGCGCGCCGCCGGGCTAGAGCCCTGCCTCGTCGTCACGCACGATGGCGCGACGCGCGAGGAGGAAGGGCGGACGGCGATGTCCACGTGGCTCGAGCGAGGCGGGCGGGCCGATGCGGTCTTTGCCGCTTGCGACGCGATGGCGCTGGGCGCGCTCGAGGAACTCGCGCGCCGCGACGTTGCGGTGCCCGGCGAGATCGGCCTCGTCGGCTTCGACGATCTGCCCGCCGCGCGCTTCAGCCAGCCCCCGCTGACCACCATCGCGCCCGACCCCGCGGCCGCCGGCTCGCTGCTGGTCGACGCGGTGCTGGGCGGCGGCGAGGAAGAGCGCCGCCGGGTCCCGGTTTCGCTGACGGCGAGAGGCAGCACGGCAAGATAATCCTCCCCGGCACGGGGAGGTGGCAGCGAGTGCGCCAGCACTCGATGACGGAGGGGTACAGGCCGCCCACGTAATGTTTGCGGCGCGTGCCCCTCCACCCCGACGCCTGCGGCGTCGCGGTCCCCCTCCCCGTTCCGGCGAGGACTCCAACTTACCCGTGCGCGCCGAACTCGTTGGCGATCGCGGTCGAGATGCGCAGGCTCAGCGCATACGCGCGTTCGATGGGCGTGATGTAGTCGCTTTCTATCGCGGCGTAGCCCTGCGTGCCGTGGTCGGGATAGTCCGAAGGCTCTTCGAGCACGTAGTCGGCCGGCCCCGGAAAGCGTGTGGGGAAAGCGCGGCGCAATTGGTCGAGCGCATCGTCGATCCGCAGCGTGAGCACCATCTCGATCACGTCGCCCCGGCTGATGTCGTTCGCGCGGCTGAACGCGGGGACCGAGACCGCGCGCAGGAACATGTGCTGGAGCAGCGCCAGCCGCAGCGCCTGGAGCACCCCGATCCGGCGGCGGACTTCCTCGCGATCGTCCGCGGGCGTTTCGTCCGGCAGCAGCTCGAGCAGCTTGTGCAACTTGAGCGCGTCGATCCTGAGGCGCGAGGCGAGGCGGCGGAAGACCCCGGTGCGGTCGTCCTTGACGAGATATTCGGCGAGGGCGGCGCAGGCGTCGGCGAGATCGCGCTCGGTCCCGCGATAAGTCCGGCTCGCCCAGTATGCCGAGTTGTAGAGCTCGCCATAGGCCGCGACGGTCTTGATGCTCGCGAGCGCGTTCGAGGCGCGCACGAACCGCACGATCTGTTGCCCGCGCGCGCTTTCGGCAAGCAATTGAGCGATCTCCTCGCGGTTGCCCTCCGCCGCACTGCCGAGCCCGGCGATCACGTTCACCGGGTAGCCGAGCTGCTGGAGCACCGCATTGTGAGGGATCGCGCGAATCTGCCGCAGGCTCATCTCGCGATCGGCATTGAGATCCGCCTGGCGGCGCGACACGCGGCTGCCGGTGCGGTTGAGCAGGCCAAGCCCGAATGCCGTCACCGCGCGCGCGTAGGTGCCGCTTTCGAGATGCTCGTGCTGGTGGTCGCGGATCGCACGGTAGAAATCGAGGCTCAGGTCGGTGCGGCGATAGAATGGATCGGCGGGCGCGTCGGGGTCGGTCTCGGAGGGGCGCAGCCCGGCAATGCGCGTCAGCGTCGCCAGCGCCAGTTCGGGGTTGGCGAAGAACAGGTAGCCGTCGCCGCCCTGGAAGCTGACCTCGGGCTCGAGCCGGATGCCCGCTCGCGCGAACCGGCGCCGCGCCCATGGGCTGAGCGGCCACTCGAGCCGGTCGGCAAACCCGCCGGGGTGCGCGCCGCGGCCCATGCCTTCGCCGTGGGTGTTGAAGATCAGCGCGGCGACGTCGGTCAGTCCGTTCGCCGCCATCGCCTCGGCCAGCCGCCCCTGAAGCCGCTCGATCGCGAGGCTCGCAGGAATCTGCCCGACGAAGCGCCCGGCGTCGGAAAAGCCGGTCTGCACGCACACCCGGCCGCGGGCGCGGGCGTAATCGCGGTAGATATCCTCGGCCAGCAGCGCGTCGAGGAAGCGGCCGCCGTGTTCGAGCGCGGTCTCGGTTTCGAACAGCGGCGAGACGTCGACTTTGTCCTCGATCCCGAACAGCCGCGCGAAATAGAGCGCCGCGAGCACGGTGGCGGGCTGCTCGCACTCGGCGATCAGCATGCGGATCGGCGCGTCGGCGTCCACGTGACGCAGGATCTGCGCCATCGCCAGGAACTGGCGGATCGCGGTCGAACTCTCGATCGCGAGCGCGGCGAAGTTGCTGCGCAGCGGCTGCGCCTCGGCAATCAGCTCGCGCAGCGTGACGAGCGCGCCCTGGCTCGCGAGGTCGAGCGTCTCGCCGGCCTCATCGAGCCGGCGGCGAATCGCGTTGTGGAGTTGCTTGGCGTTCACCCGGAAATGGATCCCCCCCATGCCGAGGCCGTCGGCGCGCATCGCTGCGGCTAGCGTCTTCAGCGCGACTGCGCGCTCGGCCCCGGCTTCGCGCGCCTCGGTTTCGAGCTGGTCGATCAGCGGCGCGAGCGAGAGCAGCTTGGCAGGATCGTCGGCGGTGAGCTTGTTCGCTGCAGTCGAAAGCGCCTCGGCCTCGTCGAGCGGTTCGGCAAACGCCGCCGCGCACTCTGCAGTGTGCGTCTGCGCCGAGCGCAGGATTGCGACCAGCGGGTGCGCCTTGTCGATCGCCGCCAGCGTGTCGGCGTAACGCGCGAGGCGCTCGGCCTTCTCTGCCAGGCGGAAGCCGATCGAGGTGTGCCAGCCGATATCGGTGCGCCCGTCCATGTCGTAGCCGACCCACGTGGCGAAGCGGAACGGCAGCGGCGCGAAGCCGTGCCATTCGTCGGGCCAGCGCTCGCGCGCCACATGCAGCAGATGCGCCACGATCCGGTCACGCGCATCCTGCCCGCGGGCCATCGCCGCCATCGCGCGTTGGTGCTCGTAGGCGAGCGTGATCTCGGGCCGCTCGGAAGGCGCGGCGCAGGCGGTCTCTCCGATCGCGCCTTCGCTCGCCGCGGCGGTGGCGACCGCCTCGGACTGCGCGGGGGTGAGCAGGAAGGTCGGGTGCGCGGTGAACACCGCGTGGAGCTGCGGATGCTCCCAAGCGGCGCGGAACTGCTCGAAGGTCTCGGCGCGGAGGCTTTTGTCCAGCGCCGCGTCGTTGGCATCGGGCGCGACCGGGGCGACCAGCCTGCGCAGCCGTCCCGCGCGGGTCATCAGGGCCTCGCACTCTAGTTCAGCGACCATGCCTTCGACCGTCGCGAGGTCGATCTCGCCGCCCTCGAGCGCGCGCGACAGGTCGAGCGACAGCTGGAACACCGGATTGAACAGCGGCGTTTCCTGCGTCTGCCGGTGCAGCTCGCCGAGCCGCGCGGTGAGTTCGGCGACCGTCTTCATGCGCTGCCCCCGTGCTGCGAAGCGAAGGCGGCTGCGGCGCCGTAAAGCCCCGGCTGCGGGTGCACGATCAGCTTGACCGGGATGCCCGCCATCATGCTCTCGAACCGGCCCTTGGCGCGGAAGCGTTCGGCGAAGCCCGAGGCGAGCAGCGTGTCGCGGATGCGGTAGCCGAGCCCGCCCGCGATCACCACGCCCTTGGCGCCGTGCGCGAGCGCCATGTCGCCCGCCACGCTGCCCAGCGAAAGGCAAAACCGATCGACCGCAGCGGCGGCGAGGCTGTCCTCTCCGCTCGTGCCCTTCGTCCAGATCTCGACGTCGTCGGCTTCGGGCACGGGGCGCTTCTCCATCGCGGCGAGCGTCTGGTAGATGTCGACGATCGCCGGCCCCGCGACCACGCGCTCGACCGACACCCGGTTGTGGCGCTTGCGCAGGCGGGCGAGGATCGCATCCTCGATCAGGTCGAGCGGAGCGAAATCGACGTGCCCGCCCTCGGTCGCCGAGACGCGGTAGCTGCCGTCGGGCTCGCGGTAGAGGTGCGCCACGCCGAGCCCGGTGCCGGGGCCAAGCACGCTCAGCCGCCCGGTCGGCGGCAGCGGCCCCTCGGGCCCGGTCAGGTGGATGAACTGCTCGTCGGGCGCGCGTGCCACTGCGTGGGCGACCGCCTCGAAGTCGTTGACGATGGTGAAGCGCGACACGCCGAGCTTGGGTTCGACCAGCGCGGGGCGGATCAGCCACGGGTTGTTGGTGAAGCGGATCACCTCACCGCCCACCGGCCCGGCGATCGCCATGCTCACCGCGTCGGGCAGGGTGCCGCCCTGACGCGCCCGGAAATCCTCCCACGCGGTCTGGAAGCTGGCGTGATCCTCGGTGTGAAGCGTCACCGGCTCGCTCAGCGCGATTTCGCCGCCGTCCGCCACCGTTGCGATCGCGAACCGGGCGTGCGTGCCGCCGATGTCCACCACCACCAGTTCCATCGCTGTCTCCCGCACCAATCTCTCGCCGGAGGTGCTAGCAGCCGCGCGGCGCGATGCCCACGCGCCGCATACATATTCACGTGCGGGTCACGTGTACGCGCTTCTCGATGAACTCGGTCTGCCCGAAGCTGGTCATGAAACTGACGTCCGCCGCGTCGCGCCCGACGCCGATCTTCACGATCTCCTCGGGCTTGGCCATCCCGGTCGCGTCGACCAGGAACCATGCGCCGCCGCCGGGCGTGGTGGGGTCGGTCAGGAACACCTCGGCTACCGCGTGGAAGTCCTGCGGTTCGACGTCGGGCGCGAAGCAGCTCACGAAGCGCGCCGGAATGCCCGAGGCGCGCGCGAGCATGACCATGACGTGCGCGAAGTCGCGGCAGATCCCGCGCCGCTCGATGAAACTGTCGAGTCCGGTGGTCGTGGCGGTGCTGCTGCCCGGCTCGTAAGTGAAATTGCCCGCAATCCAGTCGTGGATTGCCACGATCCGCTCGCCGCCGTCGCACGCGCCGAACTCGGCCTCGACGAACGACTGGAAGCGGTCGGCCGGGCAATAGCGCGAATCGAACAGATATTGCACCGCTTCGCCCGGCAGGTCGTGCGGCGGCATGTGCTCGAGCTTGCCGAGCTCGGCGGGCATTCGCTCGACCGCGACCCGGGCCTTGTAGCTGACGTCGTAGCGGCCTTCGGCACGGATCCACACCCGCTCGCCGATCGCATCCTGCGCCGGGATGCGCGCGAAATGCTCGCCGCGCGTCACCCAGGTGTCGGTTTCGAGCAGCTTCTGCTCGGGGATCACCGCCGCTTCGAACTGCAGCAGCACGTCGGTCACGTTCTCCATCCGGAACGCGAAGGCGAGATCGATTGCAATGGGCATGACAAGGATACGCGGGAGCGCCGCGGATGTTTCTAGTCGCCCCCGAGGTGCAGCGCGATTTCGCGTCGATGGGGGCGAGCCCGGTGTTCGACGAGGAACAGGCCCTGCCAGGTGCCGAGCGCGAGGCGGCCGCCGATCACGGGGATCGAGTGGCTCGCGCCGGTCAACGCGGCCTTGAGGTGCGCGGGCATGTCGTCCGGCCCCTCGTCGTCGTGCGCGTAGTGCGCGCCCTGTGGAGCGAGACGGTCGAGCCAGCGCAGCATGTCGCCACGCACTGCCGGGGCCGCGTTTTCATTGATCAGCAGCGAGGCGGAGGTGTGGCGGCAGAACGCGGTCAGCAGCCCTGTGCCGACGCCGGTCGAGGCGAGCCAGTCGGCGACTTCGCCCGTGATCTCGGTGAGTCCCGGCCCCGGTGTGTCGAAAGCGAGCGTGGTGGCGTGGTGCGGCATCACCCCCATATAGGCCGCATGGCCAGCCAGATCGACCTCTTCGCCCCTGCGCCCGCGGTGCCGGGCCTGTTGCTCGTCGAGGATGCGATCGACGCTGAGATGGAGCGCGCGATCGCCGCGCGGATCGACGCTGCGCCACTCGAGCCGTTCAAGTTCGGCCAGTGGCGCGGCAAGCGGCTGACCGCGAATTACGGATCGGCTTACGACTATCAGCGCGGCCGGATCGCCGAAGCGCCGCCGCTGCCCGAATGGATCGAGCGCTTGCGCGCCGCACTCGCGCCGCAAGTCAGGCGCGACCCGGCCGCTTACGTCCAGGCGCTGCTGATCCGCTACGATCGCGGCGCGGGGATCGGCTGGCATCGCGACCGGCCGCAATACGGCGAGGTGCTCGGCCTCTCGCTCTCCGCGCCTGCGGTGCTCCGCCTGCGCCGCCGTACGGGCGCCGGGTTCGAGCGCCGCAGCGTCGAACTGCCGCCGCGCTCGCTCTACCTGCTGAGCGGCGAGGCGCGCGAGGGCTGGGAGCACTCGATCGCCCCCGTGGCCGTCGCGCGCCGCTCGGTGACGCTGCGGAGCCTGCGCTAGAAATCGACCGAGACCGACGCGTTGAGCGTGCGCGGACGGCCCTGCAGCAGCGCCGGATCGAACGCGTCGAAGGCCGAGGCCCAGTAGCGCTCGTTCGCGACGTTTTCGATCGTCAGCCGCAGTGTCACCGGCGTGTCGCCCGCCGCGAGGACGTAGCGCGCGCCGAGGTCGAACACGGTCCAGTCGTCGAGCTGCAGCGTGTTGGCAGCGTTGGCCCACTGCTCGCCGGTGTGCGTCATGCGGCCGGTGAGCGTCAGGCCGGGGACGAACGGCAGGTCCCATTCGACGTTCGCATTGGCGGTGAAGCCCGGCACGCCCGCGACTTCGGCCTCGCCTTCGAGCTCGGCGTCGATCGTGGCGAGGCCCGCGATCAGCCGCAGACCCGCGACCGGCTCGCCGTTCAAGGTGAACTCGATCCCGCGGTGGCGCTGCTCGCCGACATAGCCGTAGCGCAGCGCGCCATCGGGCTCGGTGATCGTGCCGTCACCCGGCCGCTCGATCTGGTAAAATGCGAGCCCGGCGTAGAGGAACCGGCCGAGCGCGAGCTTGGCGCCCGCCTCGTATTGGGTCGCCCTGCGCGGCGCGAGGACTTCGCCGCGGTTCACCAGCTGTTCCTCAAGCGGAGCGACCGCGCCCTGCTGCAAGGCTTCGATCCGGTTGGCATAGAGCGAGACGAAGCGCAGCGGCTTGACCACCACACCCACCACGGGCGTCACGGCGTTCTCGTCGTAGAATGCCGTGCGGCTGCCGTCGCTGTAGCTGAAGCCTTCGGTGCGGATCGTCTGGAGGCGCAGGCCGCCGGTGACCAGCACGCGCTCGTCCCACAGCCCGATCGTGTCGGAGGCGAAAGCGCTCCACAGCCGGCTCTCGGCGATCGGGTAAGGATCGTCGAGATCGCCGCCGACCAGCGTCGAGCTCGGCAGCGCCACTTGCGGCGTGTCGTAGAGGTTGGTCGCATAGCCGGCAAAGCCCGGCCCGTAGCGGAAGTCGTAGGCGTTGCGGTTGGTCTGCCAGTTGATGTTGCCGCCGAAGTTGAACTCGTGGGTCACCCTCTCGCCGAGCTCGATGCGGATGCCCGTCTCGGCCGCCTCGTTGTTGTCGGTGCGCGGCACGATCAGCGCGGTGCCGTTGGCCGCGCCGGTCGCGGCGTCTAGCACCTCGATACCGCCGTAGATGCCGTCCTCGCGCCCGTCGCGCGCGCCGGCCCTGGCGTAGAGCGTAGCATTCTCGGCCACGTCCCATTCGAGGCTGAGCGTGCCGAACACGTCGCGCAGCTCGGTGAAGGTGAAATCCTGCGCGTAGTTCGCGTGGGCCTCGGGCACCGCGGGGATCGCCGACAGGCCACCGATCTTTACCTTGGGCCGCAAGTGATCGACCCGCACTTCCTGATAGGCAAGATCGAGCGCGGCGCGGAAATTGCCGCCGTTATAGTCGAGCGCACCGCCAAGCACTTGCGTGCGCCGGTCCTCGCGCTCGACCGCCACCTGACCATCGCGGTAGGCTCCGTTGACCCGCAGGCCCCACTCGCCGTTCGCGCCGAAGCGGCGGGAGACATCGAAGCTGCCGCCGAAGTGGGCGTCGGATGTATAGCCCAGCGTTGCGCGGGTCAGCGGGTCGAACCCGGCGCGCTTGAGTTTGAGGTTCACCGACCCGCCGAGTGACGAGCCGCCCGGCGCCGCGCCGTTGAGGAAGGCGCTTGCGCCGTTCAGCACCTGTACGCTGTCGTATAGTTCGGGTGCGATCACCTGCCGCGGGGCCACACCGTAAAGCCCGTTGATCCCCACATCGTCGCCGAACAGCGCGAAGCCTCGGATCACGAACAGCTCGGCCGCGTTGCCGAAGCCGTAGGTTGTGCGGACCGTCGGATCGTTATCGAGCACTTCGCCCAGCGTCAGGGGCTGCTGGTTGAGGATCAGCGTCTCGTCGAAGCTGCGTATCGAGAACGCGAGGTCTTCGGCGTTCTTGTTGCCGAGCACACCCGCGTCCCCCCCGTTGACCACCTCGGTCGCGTTCTCGCGCTGCGCGGTGACGACGATCTCTTCGGCGCTTTGTGGCTCGCTGTCCTGCGCGAAGGCGGGCGCGGATGCGGCGGCGAGCGCGAAGACGGAGGTCGAAAGGGCGGGGCGAAGCGTCATGTCAGGTCTTTCTTTGCTTGTAGATTCGGCCGCGCCGCCGCCAGGCGACGAGGACTGCGAGAAGGGGAAGCGAAAGCAGCAGCCAGGCCGCAGCATCGGGCGCGCCCTTGCCGGTCAGCCCGAAGACGAGCCCGGCGAGACTGGCGAGGAACAGCACCAGAGGCAGCGCGAAGACCTGCGCGAGCCCGCGCCTGGTGCGGCGGCCGGCGGGGGCGAACGGCTTCACGCCAATTGCCCCTCCGCCCCGCCGCGGATCTCGGCCACGCGCCGCTCGACCTCGCCGGGGGTGCGCCGCCACCACAGCAGCACGCCGGTCCACAGCACCCAGATCGTCGCCAGCGTCAGCAGCGCCCAGATCAGCTTGAGCGGCAGGCCGCCGTAATCGCCGAAGTGCAGCGGCTTCGACATCATCAGCGCCTGGTTGAGCGCGGGCATCGCGCGCGCATCGACCAGCGCGCCGCTCTCGGCGTCGATCAGCGCCGGGGTGAGCAGGTGCTCGGTCAGCGGGCGGTCGCCTTGAAAGAACACGGCATAATGCCGCGCGGTGCTCCAATCGCCCCCGGGAAAGCCGATGAACTGCGGGCTGCGGCCGGGAAGGCGCGCCTTGGCCTGCGCCATCGCGGCGTCGAGCGAGCCGTAGTCCGCGGGGGTGACCGGCTGCGCTCCGCCGTACTGCTCGGTCATCGCGGCGAGTTCGCCTTCGCGCCACGATGCGACCAGCGGATCGGCGAAGGCGTTGATCATGCCGGTGCCGCCAACCACCAGTGCCCAGCCGAGCACGACGATCCCGCCGAGGTTGTGCTGATCGAGCCGCCCGACCCGCCGGCTCCGGTCCGTCCGCAGCGTTCCGAACGCGAGCCGTCGCATGAACGGCGCGTAGAGCACCGTGCCCGAGATCAGCGCGATCACCATCATCGCACCCATCGTGCCGAGGAACCACATGCCCGGCTGGCCGAGGAACATGTCGGTGTGGAGCTGGAGCAGGAAGTCCATCACCCCGCCGCCCGGCGCCGGGCCGAGCGATTCGCCGGTCGCGCGGTCGAAGAACAGCAGCGTCATGTCTTCGCCCGCAGCATCGGGCGTGGGGCCGGTGGTGACGGTGAGCAGCGGGCTTTCCTGGCTGAACGCCATGAACAGCGGCACTTCGCCCGGGCGCTCGGCGAGCGCCTTGGCGAGCATGGTATCGAGCGGCACCCCGCTCTCGGCGGAGGGCGCGCCGGGCAGCGCGGTCTCGTAATCGACGCCCTCGAGCGCCTCGATCTCGTCGTGGAAGATCAGCGGCAGCCCGGTGACGCACAGCATAAGCAGGAACAGCGTGGGCACGATGCCGCTCCACTTGTGCACCAGATACCAGGCCCGGATCGTGCTGCGCCGCATGGCCCGCCGCCTAGGAGGCGAGATCGCGTGCGTCAATGATAATCAGTTGCAATAAGCCATTCGCTCCACCGGCCTCATCCGGTTAGGGAATGCCGGGCACCCTGGTGGGGCGAATCAGGCGGGCACGCCGTAGAGATCGTGCGCGTCGGCGTCTTCGATCAGTGCGTCGATAACATCACCCGGTTGCAGGTCCGCCGCCACGTTGCGCAGAAAGACCTGGCCGTCGATCTCGGGGGCGTCGGCCTGGCTGCGGGCGGTGGCGCCGATATCGCCATCCTCATCCGGGTCGCCGACCTCGTCGACGATCACCGGCAGCGTGCGGCCGACCTTGGCTGCGAGCTTCGCTGCGCTGATCCGCTCGGTCACTTCCATCAGCCGGGCGTATCGCTCTTCCTTGACCGGCTCGGGCACCGGATCGGGCAGCGCGTTCGCCGTGGCGCCTTCGACCGGTTCGAAGCGGAATGCGCCGACGCGGTCGAGCTGCGCTTCCTCGAGCCAATCGAGCAGATAGGCGAAGTCGTCTTCGGTCTCGCCGGGGAACCCGACCACGAAGCTGGAGCGGATCGTCAGATCGGGCGCGATCGCGCGCCATTGCTTGATCCGTTCGAGCACCTTGGCCTCGTTCGCCGGGCGCTTCATCGCCCTGAGCACCTTGGGCGCGGCGTGCTGGAACGGGATGTCGAGGTAGGGCGTCAGCAGACCCTCCGCCATCAGCGGGATCACCGCATCGACGTGAGGATAGGGGTAGACGTAGTGCAGCCGCACCCACGGCGGCGCCCCCTCCCGCGTGCGCAATTGCCCGAGCTCGCGGGCGAGGTGGGTCATGTGCGCCCGCACCTCCCGCCCGTGCCATTGGCGGCTCTCGTGCCGGATATCGACGCCGTAGGCCGAGGTATCCTGGCTGATGACCAGTAGTTCTTTCGTGCCCGCCGCCACCAGCTTCACCGCTTCGCGCAGCACCGCATCGACCCGCCGGCTGGCGAGCTTGCCGCGCAGTTGCGGGATGATGCAGAAGGCGCACGAGTGATTGCAGCCCTCCGAAATCTTGAGGTAGCTGTAGTGCCGCGGGGTCAGCTTGACGTCGGGCTGCGGGATCAGGTCGATATACGGACCTTGCGAGGGCGGCGCGGCGCGGTGCACTTCCTCCACCACCTGCTCGTACTGGTGTGCGCCGGTGACCGCGAGCACGGCCGGATGCGCGGCGCGGATTGCGTCGGCTTCCTCGCCCATGCAGCCGGTAACGATCACACGGCCGTTCTCTGCGATCGCCTCGCCGATCGCGGCGAGGCTCTCCTCCTTCGCGCTGTCGAGGAAGCCGCAAGTGTTCACGAGCACGACGTCGGCCCCGGCATAGTCGGGGCTCATCGCATAGCCGTCGGCGCGCAGGCGGGTGAGGATCCGCTCGCTGTCGACGAGCGCCTTCGGGCAGCCGAGACTGACCATCCCGACCTTCTTCTGGTCGGGAATCGCGGTGGTGGTGGCGGGCATGGCGCGGCGCGCCCTACACCTATGCCGCGGATTGCGCTACCATATACGACAAACGAAGGAGAACGCTTCGGTGGGTCCGGTCGACTGGGTTGCGGTTATCGTCGCCACGCTGGCGGCAGGTTTGCTCGCGTCCGCGTGGTTCGGGCCCATTTTCGGCCGGGCCAAGGCACGCCGGGTCGCCGCGGGCAAGATCGCCGTCCGCCGCCGGCCCGAACTCGTGGCCGTGATCACCGGAGCGCTGTTGCTGCTTACCGCGGCGATGATGGGGCACATGTTCGCGCGTGTCGGCGAAGCGACGCTGGCAGCGAAGCCGTGGCTCTATTTCATGATGTCCGGCGGTCTCGCACTCGCCTTTGTGATCCCCGCGCTGTGGATCAGCTTCAGCCATATCCGCGTGCCGACGCGGGTGGCGATGATCGACGCGGGATACTGGCTCGCGGCCTATCTCGCGATGGGCGGGGTGTTCTGGCTGCTCGGCTAGCAATGCGCTAGAAGCAGCGGCGGTCGCCCATTTGGGGGAGAGTGCGATGCTGTTCGATGTGAACTGGCTGGCGGTGGCGCTGGCGGCGTTGGCCGGCTTTGTGGTCGGCGGGATCTGGTACGGGCCGGTGATGGGCAAGCGCTGGATGGGCGCGGTCGGGCTGACCGAAGAGCAGATCAAGGGCGGCAACATGGCCGCGATCTACGGTGGGGCGTTCGCCTTCTCGCTGCTCGCGAGCTGGACGTTGGCGCATACGTTCGCGACTTACGGGCAGGACCTCTCGGTGTTCGTGAAGGTGATGACCGCGTTCGGCGTCGCACTGGGCTTTATCGTCCCGGCCATCGGGACGAACTACCTGTTTTCGCAGAAGTCGAAGGCGCTGTTCTTCATCGATGCGGGCTACTGGTTGCTGTTCTACATCGCCATGGGTCTGGTCCACGCCTACCTGCCCTAGGATGCGGGCTGGGGTCTAGGTGTTGGCAGGCTCTGAGTCGCGCTCGACGGTAGGCACGATTTCCACCACGACGTCGCCCGCGCGGAGCGCATCCGCAGCGTCTTCCCAGAAGCCGATCGGGGTGCCGTCGCGGTAGATGCGCAGGCCTTTTCCTCCGGTGGAAAGCTCGTCCAGCGGCCTGCCGATCTCCTCCGGCCGGACCGGACGTTCGACAAGATGGACTCGCCCGGTGACCGAGGCGAGATCGTCGATATAGTCGGAGATATGCGAGCCCTGCGCGCTGCCCGCGAGCAGCAGGCCGGTGAAGCGCACCGGATTGATCACGTTGTTCGCCCCGGCCTGGCGGGCGAGCAGCTCGTTGTCGTCCGCCCGAACCACCACGCTGATCGGCACTTCCGGGGCAAGGTGGCGCACGGTCAGAACGATCAGGATCGAAGCATCGTCGCGCCCCGCGGAGACGAGCACGGTGCAGGCTTCGGCGATGCGCACCGCCATCAGACTCTCGTCCCGAGTGGCGTCGGCCGCCATGACGTTGCAGCCCAGCGCCTCGGCCTCCGCCAACCGTTCTTCGCGCGTGTCCAGTACCACGATGTGCCGCGGATCGGTGCCGCGTTCGATCAATTCGGCGACCGCTTCCGATCCGGACACGCCGAAGCCGAGGACCACGACGTGGCCGGAAAGTTTTTCCTGGATTCGGGCCATGCGCCATTTCTCCCAGCTACGCCTGATGATGAAGTCGTACGCCGCGCCGACGAAGATGAAGATCACCGCGAAGCGGATCGGGGTCACGATCACCGCCTCGACCAGACGCGCGCGGTCGCTGATCGGGGCGATGTCGCCGAAACCGGTGGTGGTGATCGAAATCATGGTGAAATAGACCACGTCGAGAAAGCTGATCTCGCCGTCGAGATTGTCGACCAGTCCCTCGCGGTCCCACCAGTGGATCATTATCACCATGAACACGAGACCCAGCGCAGCGCCGAGGCGAATCCCCAGGTCGGCCCACACCGGCACCTTGAGTGCGCGCCGCAGGGGCTTGAAGCGCGAGCCGCGGTAGGGGCGTCGGCGGCTTCCTCGCCACGAGGAACGTCGCGGCTCGCTCATCGCGCGTGGCGCTCGGGCAGCTTGCTCGCCGGATCGACATCGCGTCCGTCCTTGCGGATTTCGAAGTGCAGTTCGGTGCCGGTCGCGATGCCAGCGTCGCCGGTCAGTCCGATACGCTCTCCGGTCTTGACGATGTCGCCCTTGTTCACGGTGATCTTCGCGAGATGGCCATAGGATGTCTGCCACCCGTTGCCGTGATCGATCAGCACCTGACGGCCGAAGCGCGTCGGCTCCTCGCCCGCGAACACTACCGTCCCACTCGCCGCGGCGCGAACCATCTCGAGCGGGTTGGCGGCGATGTCGATCCCGTCGTGGCGCTCGGAGAAGCCGAGCAGTACCGCGCCGTCGTGCGGCCAGCGGAAATAGGGCCTGTCGCGCGGTGCGGGCGTTGGACGCGGGGCGGAGGCGACCGCCGGGACGATCAGGCGCTGGCCGACCTTGACCGTGTAGGGCAGCTCGAGACCGTTGGCGATCGCGAGTTGCGCGAACGGCACACCGTAGCGCCGGGCGATCGCATGGCCGGTCTCGCCCGCCTTCACGGTATGACTGCGCTGGCGCGGGATGACGAGCTTCTGCCCGGCCTGCAGGTCATAGGGTTCGGCGAGGCCGTTGGCGGCGGCGATCACGGCGGCGGGCACCTTTGCTCGGTTGGCGATCCCGTTCAGCGTCTCGCCTTCCGCCACCATGTGTTCGGCTTCGGTCGCGGGATCGGCGGCGGCGATCAGCAGGGGCGAGAGCGCGAGCAGGGCGAGGCGTTTCATCCGCCGTAGCGCTCGCCCAGTTCGCCGAGAGAGGCGTGGTGCGTGAGATCGAGCTGGAGCGGGGTCACCGACACATAGCCCTCGTCGATCGCCTCCAGGTCGGTGCCGTGGTCGAGCGTGTGCTCGATCGCTTCCAGCCCGAACCAGTAATACTTGTAGCCGCGCGGGTCACGCCCCTCGACCACGGTGCCGCGGGAATAGTCGTGGAAACCCTGCCGCACCACGCGGATGCCCTTGACCTGATCGGGCGGCAACGCGGGAAAGTTGACGTTGACCAGCGTGCGCCTGGGCAGCGGCGCGTCGAGCAGCGGGGCGAGCACGCGCGCACCCCATTCGCGCGCCGCGCTGAACGGCACCTCGTCGCCCATGCCCTCGCGCGCATAGACCTGGCTCAGTGCGATCGAGCGCACGCCGGCCAGCGCGCCTTCGATCGCGGCCGAAACGGTGCCCGAATAGGTGATGTCGTCGGCGAGGTTGGCGCCGCGGTTGACGCCCGAAAGGATCACGTCGGGTGCGCCGTCCATCGCCTTGCGCAGCCCCATGGTCACCGCGTCGGTGGGCGTCCCGGTGACCGAGAAGCGCCGCTCTTCGTGCCGCCGCATGCGGACGGGGCGGGTGAGCGTGAGCGAGTGCCCGGTGCCCGACTGCTCCTCGCTCGGCGCGCAGATCCAGATGTCGTCGGAGAATTCGCGCGCGATCTCCTCGAGCACCTTGAGGCCCGGGGCGTGAATGCCGTCGTCGTTGGTGAGGAGAATTCTCAAAACTGAACTCCGTTCGCCCTGAGCTTGTCGAAGGGCCGTTCTGTACTTCGGGCCCAGCGCTAGAAGAAAAAACGGTGCTTCGACAAGCTCAGCACGAACGGATTACGAGTTCGGGACGAGTTTCTCGACGCCGCCCATATACCGGCGCAGCGCCTCGGGCACTTCGACCGAACCGTCTTCCTGCTGGTAATTCTCCAGCACCGCAACCAGCGTACGCCCGACCGCGAGGCCCGAGCCGTTGAGCGTGTGAACGAACTCGGTCTTCTTGGAGCCTTCCGGCTTGTAGCGCGCGTTCATGCGCCGCGCCTGATAGTCGCCGCAGTTCGAGCACGAGCTGATCTCGCGCCACGCCCCTTGCCCCGGCAGCCAGACCTCGAGGTCGTAGGTCTTGCGCGCAGTCGCGCCCATGTCGCCCGCGCACAACAGCATCTTGCGGTAGGGCAGGCCGAGCGCCTGAAGCACGCCCTCGGCGCATTCGGTCATGCGCTCGTGCTCGGCCTCGCTCTCCTCGGGCCGCACCACGCTCACCAGCTCGACTTTCTCGAACTGGTGCTGGCGGATGAATCCGCGCGTGTCCTTGCCCGCCGCGCCGGCCTCGGAACGGAAGCACGGGGTCAGCGCGGTCATGCGGATCGGGAACTGCACCTCGTCGATGATCTGCTCGCGCACCGCATTGGTCAGGCTGACTTCTGCGGTGGGGATGAGCCAGCGACGGCTTGGGGGCGTGGACTGCATGTGGCGGATAATATCGTCTGCTTCACGTCCGAGCGCTTCTGGATCGTGCTGCCACTCGTCATGACGTTGAAGAACTTTTAAGATCCGCTCTCTTGTGTTTTGCACATCCAGAACTGAAGTCGAAAATGAATCCTCTCCAAATTTTGGGAGTTGGCCGGTACCCATCATTGCCTCGTCCCGCACCAGCAGCGGAGGATTGCATTCGGTGTAGCCACTATCCTGTGTCTGCCGGTCGAGCATGAACTGGCCGAGCGCGCGGTGGAGCCGGGCCATCCGGTCGCGCAGGAATGTGAACCGCGCGCCGGCGATGCTCGCGCCGGTCTCGAAATCCATCCCTAGCGCCGGGCCCAGATCGGCGTGTTCCTTCGGTTCGAAGGCGAATTCGTGCCGCTCGCCCCACCGGGCGATCTCGACGTTGGCGCTTTCGTCCTCGCCGGGCGGCACGTCGCCGGCGGGCAGGTTGGGCAGCCGCGCGAGCGCGTCGTTGAGTTCGGCTGCAAGTGCGCGGTCCTCCTCCTCGAGGACGGGAAGCGTCTGCTTCAGTTCGGCGACTTCGGCCTTGAGCGCCTCGGCGCGATCCTTGTCGCCTTGCGCCATCGCCTGCCCGATCGCCTTCGAGGCTTCGTTGCGGCGGCTCTGCGCTTCCTGCATCCGCGTGGTCGCCTCGCGGCGCTTCGCATCGAGCGCGATCAGGCTCTCGGCGACTGGTTCCACGCCCCGTTTCGCGAGGGCGGCGTCGAAGGTTTGCGGGTCGTCGCGGATCAGGCGGATGTCGTGCATGGGCGCGGCCTATGCCTCAGTGAACGGGGCTTTTCCAGCGGCTTCAGGAACGCGAAAGGGGTGCCGAGGGTAGACAGGGGGCACATCGATAGGCAGCGATCCTCGCCAGCCAGGTCCGTAGCAAGGCAGAAGAATGAGCACCCAAGCCATCCGGCCCCCGCGGCGGACGCCGTTCATCGATATTCTGGATACGGCGATCCGCGGAGGCCGAAAGCTCGGCGCCATCGCCCCGGCGCGGCTTGAGAAGGATCACTTCCTCGAACAGGCCGCGGAAACTGCCGGGCTCGAGGATTTCGGCGACCGCTGGTTCGAGCGCCCCATGGAGGTGCTGCTCGATTCGGTGCGGCGCGAGGCGCGGCTCAATGCCGCGGGCGACTGGTCCGCAGTGCAGCAGTTCCACCACGTGCTGCGCGACCGTCTGCTGGCGCAGATGTGGTTCAAGAGGCATCCGGAAATCCTTTCCCGGCCTATGCTGCGCCCGGTGGTCATCGTCGGCCCGATGCGATCGGGCACGACGCGCATGCACCGTCTGCTCGCGAGCGACCGGCGTTTCAGCCACATGCGCAGTTTCGAGACGATCAGCCCGGTGCCACGCCCCGATTTCGAGGACGTCCTGGCGGGCGAAAAGGACGATTTCCGCCCGGTGCTCGCCGCGCGGATCATGAAGGTCGCGCGGCTCGCCAATCCGCGCACGCTCTCGATTCATCCGACCGGCCCCTACGAGCCCGAGGAAGAGCTAGGTCTGCTGGTCGCGAGCATGTGGGGCATGAAGCACGAGGCGCAGTGGCACGTGCCCGCCTACGGCCGCTGGTGCGAGGGCGAGAGTGCGGTGCCCGCCTATCGCCATATGGCGGACCTCCTGCGGCTGGTCGGCTGGTCACAACAGGTCTCCAGCATCCGGCCATGGATCCTCAAGACCCCGCAGCACATGCTCGATCTGCCCGCGCTGCTCGAGGTCTTCCCCGACGCGCGGCTGATCTTCACCCACCGCGATCCGCTCAAGGTCGTGGGCAGTGCCGCCTCGCTCGCGTGGAACCAGACTATCATCTATTCGGATCACGCCGATCCGGCGCGGATGGGCCAGGAGTGGTTGCGCAAGACCGCGCTCCAGGTCGAACGGATGCGCGCCGCGCGCGAGGCGATACCGACCGAGCGGATGATCGACGTCCAGTACGAGGATATGGAGCGCGACTGGCGCGGCACGCTGGAGCGCGTCTATCGCTTCCTCGAGCTCGACATGGCGCCCGCGCTGCCCGCGATGGAGAACTACATGCAGCGCGCCAGCGCGCTCAAGCGCAAGCCACACGCCTACAGCCTCGAGGAATTCGGCCTGTCGGAAGGCGAAGTGCTCGACCGCCTCGGCGATTACGTGCGCGCGTTCGACGTCCCGATCGAGGGCGAGGCAGGCATCGCGGAGCCACGCCGCGCGACGCGCGCCATGTAAATCGCGGACCGGCAAAAAGGGCCGAAAGCTCGCGCTTCCGGCCCTTCGCAGGTCTTTCCGGCGTGCTCAGTACTTGAACGTCGCCGTGACGAACACTTGCCGGGGGTTGCCGTAGAATGCCGTGAGCGTTCCTTCGGGGCCGAGCGCCGGAATCGGCTGCCCGTTCGCACCCCTCGGGATGTCGCCGGTCACCGGGTCCACCACTACGAACGTGTAGCCAGACGTCTTGTACTGCTTGTCGGTCAGGTTCTTGCCGTACAGGCCGATGCTCCAACGATCGCCCGGTGCGGTATAAACGACGCTGGCGTCGACCAGCGCATATCCCGGCTGATCAAGGAACGGGTTGGGAATCTCGAATTGGTGGGTCTTGCTGCGATATGAAACCGTCGTGCCGAGATAGAGGTCTCCGTCGCCGAGCGGGGCGGTGTAGCTGGCTGTGCCGCTCGCGGTCCATTCGGGAGTGTTCTGCACTTCGCGGAACTCGGCCACATCGGTCGGCACGCCACCGATATTGGTGATGTATTCGTCGTACTCCGCGTCGATATAGCCGAGCGACCCGGCGAGGTTGAACCCGCTGCCCAGCCGGGCGTTGGCTTCGAGTTCGAGCCCCTTGAAGGTCGCCTTGCCCGCGTTCGAGACGATGCCGCAGAAACTCGGCAGCCCAGCAACTGTGCAGGCGACCGACCCCGGGATCTGCACATCGGTGTAGTCGGCGTAGAAGCCCGCCACCGCGACGTTCAGCCGTCCTCCCATCAGGCTGCCCTTGTAACCGAGTTCGTAGCTGTCGACGGTTTCGGGAGCGAAGCTGAGGAACGCAGCGATCTCGTCGTCGGATCGCACGCCGTCGCCGTTGAGGTCGGGCGCGTTGGCGCCAACGCCTCGCGGATCGAAGCCGCCGCCCTTGAAGCCCTGCGAATAGCTCGCGTAAATGTTATGATCGGGTGTCGGCATGAAGCTGACCGAGGCGCGGGGCGTGAACTTCTTGAATTCCCGGTTGCCGGTGAAATCGGTGCCCGGGGCGCCGAACGGAATTCCGGCGCCGCCGAAGAAGGGAGAGCCGCCACCCAGATAATTCTGCCGCAGGATCGACGCGGTGCGTTCGTCCCAGGTGTAGCGCCCCCCGACCGAAAAGCTGAGCTGTTCGGTCAGGTCGTAGGTGAAGTCGCCGAACACCGCATAGGTCTCCGTATCGACTTCGGCCTGCGTGAAGGCGGTCAGGCCGGGGAACGTGGTGAAGATGCGCACGTCGAACAGCGTGTCGGCCTTCGCGTCGAGATAGTACAACCCGACGAGCCCGGTCAGCGGGCCCCCGTCGTCCCACAGGAACTGGAATTCCTGGCTGATCTGTTCGTTGAAGTACACGCCCGGGACGTCGAGGTCGACCGCGGGAAGCGCATCGAAATCGATCGGAGTGTAGCTGTCGTCCTTGCGCCAGGCGGAGATCGAGCGAAAGGTCAGCGCGTCGCTGAAGTTCACTTCCGCGTTGATCGCCATGCCATAGGCTTCGACGTCCTGTTGAGGATCGTCGAGACCACCGCGCGTGTCGTAGACATCGTCAAGCACCGGCGCGCCCGAAACGAGGCCGGGAATCAGGCGATGGCCGCCGCGCGGGTTGCTCTTGTCGCGCGTGTAGTCGCCCGAGACACGAATGAAGACCGGCTCCCCGTATCCGCCCATCTCGAGCGACAGTCGGCCGGCCCAGACGTCCTTGTTGTAGTTCTCGATTCCCAATGTGAGGTTGTCGCCGAACCCTCCGCGCGAAAGCCGCGCCACCGAGCCGCCGATCCGCACGATGTCGTTAAGCGGAGCCGAGGCGGTCACCACGGCCTCGGCCTGATCGTAGGTGCCGTAGGTCGCGCGCGCCTTGAACGCGAATTCCTGCGGCAGGCGTTTGGTGACGTACTTCACCGCGCCGCCGATCGTGTTCCGACCGTAAAGTGTGCCCTGCGGTCCGCGGAGGACTTCGATTCGTTCCACATCGTAAATGTCGAGCACGGCGGCCTGCGGACGGTTCAGGTAAACATCGTCGAGATAGATACCGACGCCCTGCTCGAAGCCCGACACCGGGTCCTGTTGGCCAATGCCGCGGATGAACGCCGAAAGCGTGGAATTGGTCGCGCGCGAGTTTTCGAGCGTCACGTTGGGTACGGTCTGGGCAATGTCGGTTATGTCGATCGCGCCAGCGCGTTCGAGCTGTTCGCCGCTAAGCGAGGTCACGGCCACCGGCACGTCGATCAGCCGCTCCTCGCGCCGGCGCGCCGTCACCACGATCACGTCCGAACCGGCCTCGTCCGATTCGGCGACCGGCGCCTCTTCGCCGGGCGCCGCATCTTGTGCCGTGGCGGGCGCGGCGGTGAACGCGATGGCGGCCGCACCGCCCAGCAGACCGGCCGCGATGCGCGAATTCGAAACCCTCATTGAACCTCTCCTGTCCTCGTCCTCTCCTCCAATATTGAAACATGAACCATGTTTCAAGTTTTCTCTTGTCGGATGTCTCATTCGGGCCTAGCCATCGCGATCATGGGAACGGGGAAACCAGCGACGACGGCGGACAGCGCCAAGCAGCCCCGAACCGACCGCGGGCGGCGAACGCTGCGCAAATTGCTCGACGCCGCTGCAGTCGAATTCGGCGAGAAGGGGTTTCACGAGGCTTCGATCAGCGCGATCACCGCGCGCGCCGGCACCGCGCTGGGCAGTTTCTACACCTACTTCGATTCAAAGGACGCGATCTTCCGCGCGCTTGTCGGCGACATGAGCGAGGCGGTGAAGCTGGCTGCGCGCGACGCCCTGAACGAAACTGCGGACAAGCCGGTTTCGGCGCTCGAACGAGAGCGCGCCGCGCTCGCTGCATTCCTTCGCTTCGCGGCCGAGCACAAGGAAGTGTACCGGATCATCGACGAAGCCGAATTCGTCGATCCGGAAAGCTACCGCCGGCATTACGAGACGACCGGCGCGCGCATTCTCGAACGCCTGCAGGAAGGCGGCCGCAAGGGCGAGCTGCGCTCCGATCTCGAGGAAGCGCACGCTTGGGCGATCATGGGGATGAACGTCTTTCTCGGCCTGCGCTATGCGGTGTGGAGCGATGAAGAGATGTTGGCGGAAGAAGTCGCCGCCATCGCGCACGACCTGCTCGCCCGGGGTATCGCGGCCGATCGCTGACCTACTGCGGACGATGGTGGGCGCGGCAGGGATTGAACCTGCGACCCCACCCGTGTGAAGGGTGTGCTCTACCACTGAGCTACGCGCCCGCCGGAGGACCTTGAGACAAGGCTGCCTCCTCGGCAGGGGCGCGCCTTTGCCATGCGCCGCGGGGCTTGGCAAGCCGGCTGTTGGGCCGGTGGCGCCTAGCCGATCAAAGCCATCAGTTTTGCAAACCAGCCCTGCGGCGCCGAACTTGCGGCGCGAACGGATGCCGAGGGCGGGCATTCCAGGCAGTAAGCCTGCATCCCGCGCACCGACAGCAGCCGCTCGACATCATGCGCGGCCTGCGCGAGCAGCGCCTGCTGGCGCAGCGCAACCATTGCGAAGATATCGCCGGCGTATGCGCGGTCGCTCTCACCGGCGACGATCTGGCGGATCAGCGAATCGTAGGATTGCACATCCTCGCCGAGATACTTCACGTGCCAGCCGCCCTCTTCCAGTTCGGCCTGCTCTGCGGCCCAGGCGATCGCGTCGGGAAGTCCGCCATACTGATCGACGAGTCCGATCTGGCGCGCAGTGCCGCCATCCCATACGCGGCCCTGCGCGATCGCGTCGACTTGCGCCGTGGTCATGTCGCGCGACTGGCCGACGCGGCGCAGGAAGTCGCGGTAACCGTCCTCGATCGAGCTTTGCAGGATGGCGTCGATCTCGGGAGTGAAGCCGCCGATCAGGTCTGGCTGGCCCGAGAGCGGGGTGGTGCGCACCCCGTCCGCCGTCACGCCCCATTCGGCCGCGGTTTCCTCGAACGTGGGGATGACCGCGAAGATGCCGATCGAGCCGGTGATCGTCTCGGGCTCGGCGAAGATGCGGTCGGCGGGGGTCGAGACCCAATAGCCGCCGCTCGCTGCGACATTGGCCATCGAGACGACGATGGGGATGTCCTTCGCCTTGTGACGCAGGATGCCGCGGCGGATTTCCTCCGAGGCGAGCACCGAGCCGCCCGGCGAATCGACCCGGACCACCAGTGCCGCGAGATCGTCGTCGAGCGCGTCGAGCAGCAGGTCGCGGATGCGGTCGCCGCCCGCGGTGCCGGGACCTGCGTCGCCGTCGACGATCGTCCCGGCGATCGTGACCACGCCGATCGCCTTGCCCGGTTCTTCCGGCTCGATCTCCGCGAGCCATGGATCGAGCTCGGTGTGGGCGTAAGTGCCGGGGGTATCGTCCCAGGCGTCGTCGCCCGCGATCTCGGCGACGCGTTCGCCGAACGCGGTCTTGCTGCCGAGACGGTCGACCAGTCCGGCGTCTTTGGCGGCGGTCGCCAAATCGCCGTTGCTCGCGGCGATCCACTCGACGGGTCGGCTGGTGATCCGTTCGATCTGGAGCTGGGGGCGGGCCTTTTTCACGTTGGCCTGCCACTCCTCCCACAGCGCGCCGTAGAGCGCCTGATAGTTTTCGCGCGCAGCGGGCGACATGTCGGACCGGGTGTAGGGCTCGACTGCCGATTTGTATTCGCCGACCTTGTAGACGTGGGCGTTGACCTGGAGGTTCTCGAGCAACTGGCCGAAGTAGAGATTGGACCCGCCGGGCCCCGCGATCACCGCGCCACCGAGCGGATCGACCCAAACCTCGCTCGCATGCGAGGCGAGCATCATAGCATCGTCACCGTATGCCACGGCATAGGTCAGCACCGGCTTGTCTGCCGCCTTCGCCCGATCGAGCGCGGCGCCCACGTCCTGCAAGTGCACTTGCCCGCCGCCGAGGAAGGAAGTCAGGTCGAGCACGATCGCCTTGATCCGGTCGTCGTTCGCCGCCTGGTCGATCGCGCGCACCAGATCGCGCGACTGAAACTCGACGATCGGCTCCTCGCCGGTCAGCAACACGGCGAGCGGGTCGATCGGCGATCTCTCTTCTACGATAACCCCGTCGAGTTCGAGCAGCAGAGCGCCCTCACGCACTTGCGCCGGACTCGGCCGCGCGGTGAGAATCGCATAGAGCGCCATGAAGAACAGCAGCAGGAAGACGAGGCTCATCCCGTCCTTGATCCCAACCAGCAGCCGCCAGACCTTGCCTGCAAAACTCATCGCTCGAAAAAACCCCGCAGTTTTCGTATCGCGGCCAACCTAGTGCGCGATTGACCCGGGTTCCACCTGAAAGCGCGCGAGCGTCCGATAGGGCTCGACGAAGGGGCTTGCGCACCCTAAGGGCATCGCTTCGATGGCATCGACGGGCACCCACGACACACCGGGCCGCTTTCCGGCGGGCGCGCGCGCGTTTCCGCATCGCGACCTGACCGGCATCGCGCAGCTCGAGCGGCACGAGATCCTGTTCCTGCTGGCCGAGGCCGAACGGTGGGTCGAGTTCAACCGCCGGCCCGAGAAGCATTGCGACGAGCTCGCCGGGCTCACGATCATCAACGCCTTCTTCGAAAACTCCACCCGAACGCTGCTGAGCTTCGAGATCGCGGGCAAGCGGCTCGGCGCGGACGTGGTCAACATGCACGCGGCGCAATCGAGCGTGAAGAAGGGCGAGACGCTGATCGACACCGCGATCACGCTCAATGCCATGCGCGCCGACGCGATCGTGATCCGCCATGGATCGAGCGGAGCGGTCGATCTGATCGCGAGCAAGGTCGATTGCCCGGTGCTCAACGCGGGCGACGGGCAGCACGAGCATCCGACCCAGGCGCTGCTCGACGCGCTCGCGCTGCGCCACGCGCTCGAGGACCGGGGCGAGGGGAGCGAGGACTTCACCGGGCTGACGGTGACGATCTGCGGCGACATCCTCCACAGCCGCGTGGCGCGCTCGAACATGCTCTGCCTGCAGGCGCTCGGCGCGAGCGTGCGGCTCTGCGCGCCGCCGGCGCTGATGCCCGCAGGGGTCGAGGCGATGGGCGCCGAGCCGTTCCACGATTTCGACGCTGCGCTCGACGGGGCGGACGTGGCGATGATGCTGCGGCTGCAAAGCGAGCGGATGAGCGGCCAGTTCATTCCCTCGGCGCGTGAGTATCATCATCTCTACGGGTTGACGCGCGAGCGGCTCGAGCGCTGCGCGCCCGACGCGCTGGTGATGCATCCCGGTCCGATGAACCGCGGGGTCGAAATCGACAGCGACGTCGCCGACATGCTCGACCGCTCGATCATCACCCGCCAGGTCGAGATGGGCGTCGCGATCCGCATGGCTTGCCTCGACGTGCTGACGCGCAAGGCGCGCTCGGTGCCGGGCTGGAACGACGGCCAGTGGGCGTGAAACAGGCGCGCCCGCTCACCATCACCGGCGGCAGGCTGGTCACGCCGGACGGCGTCCGCGCGGGCGCGCTGCGGCTGGCGGAGGGGCGCATCGCCGCGGTCGGCGACGCCACGCCCGAGAACGGCGACGACACGATCGACGTCAAGGGCGCGCTGGTCGCTCCCGCGCTGGTCGATTTCGGGGTCTTCGCGATCGACAAGCCCGCGTTCCACTACGGCGGAATCGCGCGCGCGGCGCTGATGCCCGACCAGACCCCCGCGCTCGATCTGCCGAGCCGCGTCTCGTACATCGCCAAGAGCGGCAAGCCCGATTTCTGGGTCCATCCGCTCGCCGCGGCGACGCGCGGGCTCGGGGGTAGCGAGCTGGCCGAGATCGCGCTGATGAAGGAAGCGGGCGCGCGCGGCGTCGCCACAGGGCGGCGCTGGATCGCCGATTCGGGCGTCATGCTGCGCCTGCTGCAATACGCCGCGATGCTCGACCTCGTCGTGGTCGCGCATGCCGAGGATGCCGCGCTCGTGGGGTCGGCGGCGGCGACCGCGGGCGAGATCGCGACCCGGCTCGGCCTGCCGAGCGCGCCCGCCGAAGCCGAGGCGCTCGCGGTCGCACGCGATCTCGCACTCGCCGAGATGAGCGGCGCGCGGCTCCACTTCAGGCAGGTGACGACGCGCGCCGCGCTCGATCTCGTGCGCGCGGCCAAGGCGCGCGGGGTCGCGGTGACCGCGGGCGTGACCCCGGCGCACTTCATGCTTTCCGACCTCGCGACCGCCGATTTCCGCACTTTCGCGCGGCTCTCGCCGCCGCTGCGCTGCGAGAGCGACCGCCAGGCGGTGATCGAAGCGATCGGCGACGGCACGATCGACGTGATCGCCTCGGGCCACGATCCGCGCGGGCCCGAAGACAAGCGCCTGCCCTTCGCCGACGCCGAACCGGGCATGGCCGGGGCCGAGACGCTGTTCGCCATGACGCTCACGCTGGTGCGCGACGGCGCGATCGACCTGCCGCGCGCCTTCGACCTGCTTGCCGGCGCGCCTGCGCGGCTGCTCGGAGTCGAAGCGGGCGAACTGCGCGAGGGCTGGGAAGCCGACATCGCGCTGGTCGATCCGGAAAAGCCCTGGATCGTCGACCGCCGCAAGATGGAGGCGACCGCGGGCAATACTCCGTTCGATGGCCAACCGGCGCAGGGCCGCGTGCTGGCCTTGCTCAAGGGCGGGGTGGCCGTCTAGCGCGGAAAGAAAAACCCCTCCCGCGAAGGGGAGGGGTGAAGGTCACTCGCAAAGGGAGAGAGCGAGAGAGTGACTAGCGGCGCGCCATGCGCACGCCGGTGTCGACCGCGCCGGGCAGCGGGCGGCCTTCGGCCCAGGCGATGCAGCCTTCGCCGCGCGACTTGACAGTCGAACACATCGACCGTGCATCGGCCGAGCGGAATCCGCCGGCGGAGACGCGGAAGTAGGTCTTGCCGTCCACGCGCGCCTCGGTGATGACCATGCGGTAGCGGTCGAGATCCGGATAGCTCTTCGCGTAGATACCCCAGGCCCGGCGCGCGCCCTCGCGGCTGGAGAACGAACCGAGCTGAACGAGATGGTTGCCGTCCGCGCGGACCGGCGCGGGGGCCGCCTCGCGTTCCGCGGCAACCCGCGTCACGCCTTTGGAGCTGCGGCGCGGTTCCACCTCGGCGCCATAGCGTGCGGGCATCTTCTGCACGACCGGCTGCGAGATGAACGCGACCATGCTCTCGGTGATCTGCGCGGGGCTGGCTCCGGCCGGTGCGGGTGCGGCAAAAGCGGCCTTCACGGTTTCCGGAGCCTCGACCGGCGGCACGGCGACCGCCAGTTGCGGGACCGGATCGATCGGGGCGAGCTCGCCGGCCGGCGCGGCCTGGGCGAACTGCGCTTCCGGCGCAGGCTGCGCCAGGGCGGCGGCCTCTGCGGCGAGCTGCTGCGAGCTCGGATTGTTGACCAGCGCCAGCGCCACCGGCTGGCCGGCGTCGCGCACGAGCGGCGCGCCGAGCAGCTTGGCGACGCGCGACTGATACATCTCGGGCTGGACCGAGCGCGCCCACTCGCCGATCCTCTGGTTGATCTGATCGGGCGGAACGTCTTCTGCCGCCATCAGCCGCGCAGCGCGCCAATCGCCGTTGAGCGCATAGGCATAGGCGAGATTCTGGCGCACCTTGGGCGTGTTCTGGCCCGAACGCAGCGCGTTGCCGAGCACTTGTGCGCCCCGCTGGGGTTGGCCGGCGAGCGCCAGAGCGAGGCCGAGGTCGGCCGGATCGAGCTCGTCGCGCCAGTCCTCCAACAGCGCCGACGCCTGAGGATAGTGGCCAAGCGCGGTTTCGGCGAGCGCGAGGCTCAGCGCGGTGCGCGGCGAGCTGTCGCCGAGCGACATGGCGTCCCGAAAGCTGGTCGCGGCGGACTGAAAGCGTCCGGCCTCCATGTAAGCGGCGCCAAGCACAGCGCGGAACTGCGGATTGCGTGGCTGCGCGAGCACTGCCGCTTCGGCGTGGGCGACCGCTTCGCCGTTCTCGCCGCGTTCGAGCGCGACCTGCGCCTTGCTCGCCGACACGCCTGCCGGGGGCGCGGCGTTGGTCGTGCAGCCGGTCAGGGCTGTGGTCGCGAGCGCGGTGGTCAGTGCCAGCGCGGCGATTCGTTTGGTCTGGGCGGTGCGGATCATGATCTTTCCCCCGGTTCCTCAGTGCCGCTCGACCTGGGCGGCGAGCTTGTCGATGTCGGGCATGCCGCCCAGCAGCGCGTCGAGCGCTTCGGTGACGATCTGCTGCGCACTGCGATTGCGGATGGTGCATGCGAGCCGCAGCTTGAGATGGCGGTCGGGGTCGAGCCGCAAGGTGAAAGCGGCGCGCTTGCCGCGCTTCGCGGCCGGAACCTCGACCGCGGCCACCGGATCCGTTCGGACCGCCGACAGGCGCTCGGACAGCACGGCCTGTTGCTTGCGGACCGGCGGCTCGGCGGGCGTGATCGCATCGAGCGTGTCGTTGGCCTCGTGATCCATCTCGCGCGCTTCGGCCGCGGTTACGGGATTGGCCGGCGACGGAGTAAGCTGGAGTACTTCGGCGTCCCGCACCGGCTCGTCTTCGGAGCCCATGTCGTTCCAGCCGAGATCCTCGATGCTCGCGGACAGGGCGGCCTGGCCGGTAATCAGCGCCGACTGCGGCCGCATGGCGGGCTTCGCGCCGCCCTTGCGGGCGAGCAGCGTGGAACTGAGCGAGGCGAAATTGGCGTCGGTCATTTTATGCGATCCCCGCCGATCCTTACTGTGCGACCCGGCGCCCGAACCCGCCCGCAGGACGATGCGCCCCGGCAGCCGGAGAGATCGTGTGCGGAACGGCGAAGACGGTGCGGCGGAAATTCTTCTCGAGGCGGTCGGCGACATAAGTCCACAGTGCGGTCACTTCGGCCGCGCTGCGGCTGTCGGGATCGACTTCCATCACCGTACGCCCGTCGATCATCGAGGCGGCGTAGTCGGTGCGATGGTGGAGCGTGATCGGTGCGACCGTGCCGTGCTGGCTCAGCGCGACCGCGGCTTCGGACGTGATCTTGGCCTTGGGCGTTGCGGCGTTGACCACGAATACCAGCGGCTTGCCCGCACGCTCGCACAGGTCGACCGTGGCGCCCACGGCGCGCAGGTCGTGCGGGCTCGGGCGGGTCGGGACGACGATCAGCTCGGCGACGCCGATGACCGACTGGATGGCCATGGTGATCGCTGGCGGGGTGTCGATTACCGCCAGCTTGAAACCCTGCTGGCGCAGGATCTGGAGATCGCTGGCGAGCCGGGCGACGGTCGTCTGGGCGAAGGCCGGATATTCGGCCTCGCGCTCGTTCCACCAGTCGGCGAGCGAGCCTTGCGGATCGATGTCGATCAGCACCACCGGCCCGGCGCCGGCGCGCTGGGCCTGCACGGCCAGATGGCCCGACAGTGTCGTCTTGCCCGATCCGCCCTTTTGCGAAGCCAATGCCAATACGCGCACAGGCCGATCCCCCTATCGTGTCGCCCACCGCCCAAAGCGGTTCGGGAGAGTGGATCGCAGGATACCCCTAATTTTGGGTTAACGGCGCGGCCCCACACGAAGGGCAGGAAAGCGGAAAGTTAGAAACTCTTTGCTAACGCACTGTTCACTATGTCAGTCTGCACAGCGGAGCGATTGAAGGGGCAGTCATCGCCATGAGGTTCGCACGAGCATTGCAGCTTATCGCCGCCGGCGCCTGCGTGGCGCTGGCAGTTCCGGCCTCGGCCGACGTCAAGGACGGCGTCGATGCATGGAGCCGCGGCGACTATGCGGCGGCGGTGAGCGAATGGCGCGGCCCGGCGGAAAACGGCGACGCCGATGCGCAATTCAACATGGCGCAAGCCTATCGGCTGGGCCGGGGGGTCGAACGCGACGAGGCGCAGGCGGAAATCCTTTATGCCAGGGCCGCCGCACAAGGCCATATCAAGGCAGCCGACAACTACGGGCTGATGCTGTTCCAGGCCGGACGGCGCGCGCAGGCGATGCCCTATGTCACCGCTGCGGCGGATCGCGGCGATCCGCGCGCGCAGTACCTGCTCGGCATCGCGCATTTCAACGGCGACATCGTCGAGAAAGACTGGGTGCGCGCCTATGCCTTGCTGACGCTGGCCAACTCTGCGGGGCTGCCGCAAGCGACGCCCGCGATCCGCCAGATGGATGACTACATCCCGCTCGAGCAGCGGCAGGAGGCGCAGGCGCTCGCGCAATCGCTGAAGCGCGAGAGCGACGCCACGCGCGCGCAGCAGCTCGCCGCTGTCGACCTCGCGATGGGCGGTGGGGCGGAGGTCGCCACCGCTCCCGAACCGTCCCCCGCTCCGACCGCCGAATCGCCGGTGGCCTCGATCCCCGTTGCCTCGGGTCGCGTCCCCGAACATATCGAACCCACCGGGACGCCCCCTTCGATCGCTTCGGCGCAAGCCGCGATTATCGAAGCGAGCCGGGTCGCAGGGACCCAAAGCCCTGGTGAAGCGGGCGCCGACTATGCCCGGCCCACCCCGACGCCGCCTCCGGTGCCAAGCGAAACTGCCGGGACGGATACATCCGCCCCGGTGAGCCTTCCGGCCGAATCGGCGCCGGCATCGTCCGACGGCCCGTGGCGCGTCCAGCTCGGCGCCTTTGCTGTCTCCGGCAACGCCGAACGGCTATGGTCCGACGTGTCTGGCTCGACCGCGCTGGCGGGGAAGAAAAAGCTTCTCGTTCCCTCGGGGCGGCTGACCAAGCTCCAGGTCGGCGGCTTCGCCACCCGTAGCGCTGCGCAAGCGGCATGCGACGCGCTGGAGGCAGCCGGGCGCGCCTGCCTGGTCACGCGGTAGAGCAGGAAGGGCTTTCCCGCGTTGGGGCCGCTGCTATGATTCCCGCCCCGAAGGGTGGGGAATGGGCGATGTCCGAGACTATCGAGGTGGCGGCGGAGGGTACGCCTGACCAGTGGAAACCGGCGCCGGCTGCGCCAGGGGATCGCATCGACAGCCTCGATTTCATCCGCGGGTTCGCGGTCATGGGAATTCTGCTCGCCAATATCGTCGCCTTCGGGCAGCCGTTCGCCGCGTACATGTATCCCGCCGCCTTCGCCGTTCCGCACGGCCCGGCGGACGACTGGTTGTGGGTTGCGCAGTTCGTGCTGGTGGACGGCAAGATGCGCGGGCTCTTCACGCTGCTGTTCGGGGCAGGGTTGATGCTGTTCATGGAGAAGGCCTGGGCGAACGGTGCGACGCGCTGGCTCCAGGCGCGGCGGCTCTTCTGGCTCGCGCTGTTCGGGCTGGCGCACTTCTACCTCCTCTGGCGTGGTGATATCCTGTTCCTCTACGCGGTTGCTGGCAGTGTGGCGCTGCTGTGCCTGCAGTGGGAGGCGAAGACGCAACTCGCCATCGGCCTGCTCGGGTATCTCGCCGGAGCGATCTTCTACGCCTCGGCGATGATGTCCCCCTACATGATCGCGGAAACCGATCTGGGCGAGCAGATCCAGTTCACCGAAACACGCCAAGAGCTTGCAGCGACCCGAACCGGCGAACTCGCGGATGCGCAGACGGAGATCGCCGTGATTACCGATGGAAGCTACGCCGACTATCTGCGTCACACTGCGGAGGAGCACGGCAGCCAGCCGTTCGCGGCGCTGTTCTTCTTCCTGTTCGAGACGCTGCCGCTGATGCTGATCGGCATGGCGTTGTTTCGCTACGGCTTGCTCGACGGGTCGGGCGATCGAAAGCGAATCGCGTTGTGGGCGGTGGTCGGCATGGTCGCAGGTACCGCGCCGACGGTGCCAATCGCGCTATGGGCGCACGCCCAGGGGTTGACCTATTGGGGCACGCTCGCCGCCTTCATGGGGCTCGCGCCGTTGCCGCGATTGCCGGTGGTGATCGGACTCGCCTTGCTGCTGGCACTGTGGGGCGCGGGCGCGCGCGGCTGGCTGGCCGGGCGGGTGCGCGCGGCGGGCAGGGCGGCCTTCAGCAACTATCTCGGAACCTCGCTTCTGATGTTGTTCGTGTTCCACGGCTGGGCGGGAGGGCTGTTCGCCGAGCTGACTCGCGCCCAGCTCTACCTTGTCGTCCTGATGACCTGGGTGGCGATGCTCGCCTGGTCGAAGCCGTGGCTCGATCGGTTTCGCTACGGGCCGCTCGAATGGCTGTGGCGCTGCCTCACTTACGGACGATTGTTTCCGCTTCGGCGTTGATCGGGCTTGCTATTGCGAGGAGTTCGCATAAATTAGGCCCTGCGAATCACTCGCAGGAGCCGCAATGTACGTCTGTGTCTGCAACGCCATCAGGGATTGCGAGCTGCGCCGCGCGGCGCGGCTGTGCCCCGGCAATGCGGAATCGGTCTATGCTGCGCTCGGCAAGCGGCCCAATTGCGGCCAGTGCCTCGAAGAAGCCGAGGACATCCTGTTCGAGGAGCGCGAGACGGCGCTCCTTCCGGCCAGAGCGGCTTGATAAGGGCCTGATTCGGGGCTAACGCAAATCGCTCGCAAATGGCGGAATTCCGCCATTTTCTAACCCTCCAAGCCTTGCCAGCGGATCGATCGGCGCGCATACTCGCGCGCAGATTTCCGGTCATCCCGATCCATGGAGGCGCCCCGTGAAAGGCGACGCGAAGGTCATCGAGTTCCTCAACAAGGCGCTCACCAACGAGCTTACCGCGATCAACCAGTACTGGTTGCACTATCGCGTGCTCAAGGATTGGGGTGTCGATCGGCTCGCCGAATACGAGCGTCACGAATCGATCGACGAGATGAAGCACGCCGATGTGCTCGCCGAGCGGATCCTGTTCCTCAACGGCCTTCCCAACTTCCAGGCGATCCACAAGCTCAAAGTGGGCGAGACGGTCGAGGAAATCCTCAAGGCCGATCTCGCGATGGAGGAAGAGGCAATCCCCCTCCTGCGTGACGCGATCGAATACTGCGAAGGCGCGCGCGATTACGTCAGCCGCGAGATATTCGAGCGCATCCTCGAAAGCGAGGAGGAGCACGTCGATTTCCTCGAAACCCAGTTCGACATGATCACGCGCATGGGCCTGCAGAACTACGTCCAGCTTCAGAGCAAGCCGGCCGAGAAGGGCGACTAGCTAGGTCCGCTTGCGTCCGTCGCTGCGCACGCCGCGTGCGGCGAGGCGGGTTTCGAGCAGGAAGAAGCCGAGCCCGGTAATCAGCAGCGCCATCGTCAGCACCCACGCGATCGCAGTGATCGTGCCGATCTGCGGCTCGATATAAGCGCTTACGAAAAGCAGGGCGATCACCACGCTGATCACTGCGGCCGAAGCGGTGCTGAACGCCATCGCCTTCTGCGCGTGGCGCCGGCGCTGCCCGAGCCAGGGCAATTCGCGCAGCTCGTAATCGCTGGCCTTGCCATCCTCGACTCGCCGCTCGATCCGTTCGATCCGCTCGGCGATCCAGATCATCCGGCTCATCATCACGTTCATGATCGCGCCGATGCCGCTCAGCAGGAAGGCCGGCGCCAGCGAGAGCTGCACGATCTCCTGCACATGCGGCGTGCTGGCGGTGCGCTGCAGCAGTTCGACCGCAAGACTGGTGGTGGAGGAGAGAAGGTCGAGCATCAGTCGCTCTTGTAGGGATTCTTCGGGCTCTTGAGTACCACCCGCACCGGCACTGCATCGAACCCGAGTTCGCGGCGGATGCCGTTGACCAGATAGCGCTCGTAGCTCTTGGGCAGCATGTCGAGGCGGGTGCCGAACACCACGAAGCGGGGCGGGCGCGTACTCGACTGCGTGATGTAGCGCAGCTTGATCCGCTTGCCCCCGGGTGCAGGCGGCGGATTGGCCTCCAGCGCGTCGTCGAACCAGCGGTTGAGCGCCGCAGTCGGCACGCGCTTCGACCAGCTTTCGCGGATTTCGAACGCCGCGCCCAGCATCGTGTCGAGCCCTTTGCCGGTCTTCGCGCTGACCGCGAACAGGGGCAGCCCGCGCACCTGCGCGAGTCCCTCGTCGAGCGCGCCGCGGATGCCGTTGAACAGCGAAGAGGCGTTTTCCGCGACGTCCCACTTGTTGATCGCGATCATCAGCGCGCGGCCTTCCTGCAGCACCGCGTCGGCAATCTTGAGGTCCTGGTGCTCGAGCCCCTTGGTTGCATCGAGCAGCAGCACGACGACTTCGGCGAAATCGACCGCGCGGCGCGCATCGGCGACGGAGAGCTTCTCCAGCTTCTCGACGACCTTCGCCCGCTTTCGCATTCCGGCAGTGTCGATCAGGCGGATTTCGCGGCTCTCGCCGCTCGCCGGGTCCAGCCAGGTCCAGTCGACCGCGATCGAATCGCGGGTGATTCCCGCTTCCGGGCCCGTGAGCAGGCGGTCCTCGCCCAGCAAGCGGTTGATGAGGGTGGATTTGCCCGCATTGGGCCGCCCGACGATCGCGAGCTTGAGCGGGCCGAGCGGTCTTTCGTCCCCTTCTCCGGCGGCTTCAGCGGTATCGGTCCGGCTTTCAGCCTTCTCGCCGATGATGGGCCACAGCGCGCCGAACAGGTCGGCCACGCCCTCGCCGTGCTCGGCCGAGAGCGCGACCGGCTCGCCGAAGCCGAGCGCCCATGCCTCGAGCACGCCCGCCTCGCCCGCCTTGCCCTCGGCCTTGTTGGCGACCGGCACCACCGGCACCGTCTGGCTGCGCAGCCAGCGGGCGATCTCTTCGTCGAGCGGAGTCAGCCCCGCGCGCGCGTCGACGACGAACAGCGCGGCGTCGGCGCCTTCGAGGCTGACCTCGGTCTGCTTGCGCATGCGGCCGGGCAGCGACTGCGGATCGTCATCCTCCCACCCGGCAGTGTCGACCACGGTGAATTCGAGCCCTGCGATCGCCGCATCGCCTAGGCGGCGGTCGCGCGTCACCCCAGGCTGGTCGTCGACCAGCGCGAGCTTCTTGCCGACGAGCCGGTTGAACAGCGTCGACTTGCCGACGTTGGGCCGGCCGATGATTATGACGTGCGGCTTGTTGGACATGCGGCTGCGCAGGTGGAGCCTATTGCGTCGCTTGGCAAGCACGCGCGTGGACATGGTTAAGATCGATTAACCACACCGGGTCGGGCAACCTTAAGTACATTCCGCCAGTTCCTGGGCGAATGAGGGGTGCCGTTCTGATCATCGCCGCCGCAGGCATTGCCGCGGTGCCGCCGCCAGCGCTGGCCGACGCGAGTGCGCCTTTCGAGGCGGCGCGGCCGGCAGACGACGACGAACTGCCACCCTATCTCCAATGCGTCCCTTATGCGCGACAACTTTCGGGCATTCAGATTTACGGCGACGCGCACACCTGGTGGGATCAGGCCGCGGGCCGTTACGAGCGCGGCAACGAACCGCGCGTGGGCGCCGTCATGGCGTTCATCCCGCAAGGCAATATGCGGCTTGGCCATGTCGCGGCGGTGAGCAGAGTGCTCGACAGCCGCACGGTTCTGCTCGACCACGCCAACTGGTCGCCGATCAATGGCCGACGCGGCCAGATCGAGCGCGACGTCAAGGCGATCGACGTTTCACCAGCCAACGACTGGAGCCAGGTCCGGGTGTGGTACGATCCGATCCAGGGATTGGGAACGACCGCGTGGCCGGTTCACGGCTTCATCTATTCACAGCAGGCGAAGCCGCCCGAAATGCGGCTGGCGGCCGCCCAGCCGCACCGCGCGGCCATTCCGTCGCCAGAAGCCCGGCCGGTCTCGGCCAGACCCTCACGCTCATTCCTCACGGCCTTCGCTGGGATGGAGACCGCCGCCTCGCACGCTTCCGAGCCGGCGTTTGTGAGAACCGCGCGGCCCGCTGCGCAGCCGAGGCGCACGATAACGCCGCAACGCAAGGTCGCGCCCGCGCCCGCGCCGCGCGATCCGATCGCAGCCGCAGTCGCGCGCTACAGCCGCTGAAGGCGGTCAGGCTTTGGCGACCGGCGGATCGCCGCCCAGATCCTCGTACCACGCTTCGACCGGTCCATTGAGTTTGAGCGTCAACGGCTGTCCCTTGCGATCGACGGTCTTGCCCGCCTGCACCCTCACCCAGCCTTCCGAAATCGAGTACTCTTCGATATCGGTGCGCTGCTTGCCCTTGAAACGGATGCCGACGCCGCGCTGCAGCTTTTCGGCATCGAAATGTTCGCTGCGCGGGTTGACCGAAAGGCGGTCGGGCGGAGTGTCGGAACTGGTCTGATCGGTCATGCGCGCGCCGTAATCGCCTGCGGCTATCGCTGCAATATTCAATCGTCGGAGCGCTCAATCGGGCGGGGGAGGGGTCTCGATCGGGCTCCGGTCGGGTTCGTCGATGTCGGGCCGCGGTGGGTCGATCTCGTCGGGCTCGCGGATGGGATCTTCCAGCGGCGGGCTGTCGGGCGGCGTCTCGGGGGGTGACACGGGTTCGATCGTGTCGGGAGCGGGATCGGGTTGGGTGGCCATTTCGCAGGTTCCTTGGTGTCGCGTTCGAACGAATCAACGCTCCGCCGTGCATGCACGTTCCTGCCGGCGCTTCCGCCTCGTCGCGGCGCTTGCCCTTTTCGGCACGCCCTTCTAAGGGCGCTCCCCTGTTCGTGTGGTTTCCACGCGCGGCTTCGTTCGGATTGCGGGCGTGGCGGAACTGGTAGACGCGCTGGTTTTAGGTACCAGTATCGAAAGATGTGGGGGTTCGAGTCCCTTCGCCCGCACCAGTCCGCGCCCTGGCAAACCTTCGACAAAACGCGATTTTGAAAAGGCTTTAGTTCGCACCATGCAGATCAAAGAGACCACCAACAAGGGCCTCAAGCGCGGCTATCAGGTGACCATTCCCGCCAAGGATATCGAGGCGAAGGTCGATGCCGAGGTGAAGAAGATCGCGCCGCAGGTGCGTATGCCCGGCTTCCGCCCGGGCAAGGTGCCCGCCAACCTCGTCAGGAAGATGCACGGCGAGAATGTCCACGCTCAGGTGGTCAACGACACGATTCGCAGCTCGGTCGACGGTCTGATCCGCGACAAGAAGCTGCGCCCTGCGATGCAGCCGAAGGTGGAGTTCGGCGACGGCTATGAGCAGGGCAAGGACGCTGTCCTCGAAGTCGAGCTCGAAGTTCTCCCCGATGTCGAGACGCCCGATGTCGAGGGTCTCGCGCTCGAACGGCTGACGGTGCCGGTCAGCGACAAGGCGGTCGACGATGCGCTCGAGCGCATCGCCGGTCAGCAGAAGAGCTACAAGGATGCCCCCAAGAGCAAGAAGGCGGGCGATGGCGACCAGCTCATCATCGACTTCACCGGGTCCATCGACGGCGTCGAGTTCGAAGGCGGCAAGGCCGAGGACGCGCCGCTGGTCATCGGATCGGGTCAGTTCATTCCCGGCTTCGAGGACCAGCTCACCGGAGTGAAGACCGGCGACGAGAAGACCATCACGGTCACTTTCCCGTCCGACTATCAAGCCAAGCACCTTGCGGGCAAGGACGCGCAGTTCGCCGTCGTCGTGAAACAGGTGAAGGTCGAAGGCGAGACGAAGATCGACGACGACTTCGCCAAGAATCTCGGGCTCGACGGCCTCGATAAGCTCAAGGAACTGCTGCGGGGCCAGCTCGAGCAGGAAACCGCCGGTCTCACCCGTACGCAGATGAAGCGCCAGTTGCTCGACCAACTCGCTGCGGGCCACGATTTCGAGGTGCCGCAGGGCATGGTCGACGCCGAGTTCGAGCAGATCTGGGCGCAGCTCCAGCAGGAAGCCGCGCGCGACGAGGACCCGGCCAAGGCGCTCAAGGAAATCGAAGCCGAGAAGGACGACTACCGCAACATCGCCGAGCGCCGCGTGCGCCTCGGCCTGCTGCTGAGCGAGATCGGCCAGAAGAACGGCGTCGAGGTCAGCCAGCAGGAAATGAGCATGCTCGTCCAGCAGGCCGCCCAGCAATATCGCGCCGAGGACCGCGAGCGCTTCATGCAGTACATCCAGTCCGAGCCGATGGCCGCCGCGCAGCTTCGCGCGCCGCTCTATGAGGACAAGGTGGTCGATTTCCTGTTCGACAAGGCCGAAGTGACCGAGCGCGAGGTTACGCGCGAGGAGCTCGAGGCCGCGATCGAGGCCGAGGAAAGCGAACCCGCCAAGAAGCCGGCGAAGAAGAAAGCTCCTGCGAAGAAGACGGCGGCCGAGAAGGGGGCCGCCAACAAGGACGGCGAACCCAAGAAGCCCGCCGCGAAGAAGGCGCCCGCCAAAAAATCCGCCCCCGCGAAGGCCGAGGAAAAGAAGGCTCCGGCGAAGAAGGCCAGGACGGCGGACGACAAGAAGCCCGTCGCGAAAAAGCCTGCGGCAAAGAAGCCCGCCGCCAAGAAAGCCGCTACCAAGAAGTAGCGGCTACTCGTCGGCGGGTGTCCAGCGCGCGAAGGCCGGTTCCGCAAGCGTCGCGGTGCGCGCTCGCTCGTAGGCGGCGCCGGCCTTGAGCAATTCGTGGTCGTGCCATTTGGCGCCGATGAAGCTGAGCCCCACCGGCAGCCCTTCGATCGCGCCCATCGGCACGGTGAGGTGGGGATAGCCCGCGATGGCGGCGAGCGATCCCGCGCCGATCCCGCCCGAAAAGTTGTCGCCGTTGACCAGATCGCTGGTCCACGCAGGGCCCGCGGTAGGTGCGACCAGAAACGCCACGCCGTTGTCGCTGAGCAGTTTGTCGATGCCCTCCGGCCCGGCAAGACGGAAGCTGTTGGCACGCGCCTCGGCATAGACGCCGGCGTCGGTCGTTTCGAGCGCCTGCTCGAAGAGTTCCTGCCCGAACCAGCGCATCTCGCGGACCGCGTGCTCGCGATTGAAGGCGATCACTTCCGCAAGGCTGCGCACGGGGATGTCGGCGGGTGAACCTGCAAGATAGGCGTCCATGCCTTCGCGTAATTCGTAGAGCAGGACCGTGAACTCGTCGCGATACATCTCGCCGGCTGGCTCGAACTCGATCTCGACCAGTTCGGCGCCCGCGCGTTTCATGTCGGCAAGCGCCGCCTCGAACAGCGCGGCGACACCCTTGCGGCTACCGACCTGCTTGCGCATCACTCCGATCCGCATGCCCTCGAGCGAGGCAGTGCCCAGGCCGCGCACGAAATCGGTCTTGAACTGGTCGGCATAGGCCGTCGCGTCGTCGTCCGGATCGCTCCCGGCAATCGCGGTCAGCAGCATCGCAGCGTCGCGCACGGTCTGCGCCATCGGCCCCGCGGTGTCCTGGCTCGAGCTGATCGGGATCACGTACGTGCGGCTGACCATACCGACGGTCGGTTTGAACCCGACCACGCCGTTGACGCTCGCCGGGCAAGTGATCGAGCCGTCGGTTTCGGTGCCGATCGCCGCCCACGCGAAACCCGCCGCCACCGCCGCGCCGCTGCCCGAAGACGAGCCGCAGGCGTTGCGGTCGAGCGCATGGGGGTTGCGGGTGAGCCCGCCGATCGCGCTCCACCCGCTGGTCGAATTGTTCGAGCGGATATTGGCCCACTCGGAAAGATTCGTCTTGCCCAGCACGACTCCGCCCGCAGCGCGCAACCGCGCGATGAGCGGCGCATCGCGCCCGGTGGCGTTCGCCGCCAGCGCGAGGCTGCCCGCGGTGGTGGGCAACTCGCGGGTCTCGATGTTGTCCTTGATCAAGACCGTGCGCCCACGGAGCGGGAGGCTTGCAGCGGCGTCGGCCTCGACTGGCGCGTCAGGATTGGTCGCGATCACCGCGTTGATGGTCGGACCGGCGTCGTCGAGTTCAGCGATTCGCGCGAGATAGGCTCGCGCATGCACCGCTGGTTGCGGAGACTGTTCGACGGTCGTTGGCGCTTCCTGCGCGGCGACGGGAACGGCGGCTAGCGCCAATGCGGCGGCAAGTGTCGAAATCCTCATACTCGCACAGTGCCACCGCGATGCTGCAATTCAACCTCGGGATCAGAACGTGCCCTTGAAACTCAATCGAAAGATCGGGCCGATCAACTGATTCCGGCGTTCGACGAAGGCGATCGGCGAATTGTTGCGCCGGTCTTCGTAGACGGTGCGGTAGAGCTTGTGGCGCGCGTCCAGCAGGTTGACCACCTGGAGCCGCACGGTGAGCCCCAGCACATCCTTGTGCTCGACGTACGAGAAATCGAATACCGGTCCCTCGGTATCGAGCCCGAATTCGCCGGTTCGATAGTAGGGCGTGCGGTGGACGTATTCGAAGCCGGCGCCCCAGGCCCAATCGCTCCCGGGAATGTCATGACGAAGTTCGACTTCGGCATAGCGGTCGGTCAGCCCGCTCATCTGCCGCTTCTCGCCGGTCAGCTGGTCGCGCAGCGACGAGGTCTGGAGGATCAGGTTGCTGTCGAGCTTGGCCCCCCGAAATCCGATCGGGTCGAGATTGAAAGTGCTGGTCCATTCGAGGCCGTAGCGGTGGGCATGGTCGATATTGCCCCGCCCCTCGCCGCCGCCTGGCAGCGGAATGACTTCAATGTAATCTTCGAACCGGCGGTCGAACAGGCGCAGATTCGTGCTGCCCCATTTGCCGAGGTCCTTCTTGACCGCCAGTTCGACGTTCCAGCTCTGCGTCGGCACCAGTTCGGCGTTGTTGGCGTTCTCGTTGCCTTCGTCGAGGAACACGCGGGCGAGGAAGTCGCCGAAATCGAGCTGACCGACCTCTCGCGCGATCTTGAGCGAGAGGTCGAGACCCTTTTCGGGAGTCCAGGCGAAGCTTGCCGCACCCTTGGGCCGCACGAACGTGCGCGACAGCGCGTTGGCGCCGGTCTGCGAGATGGTCGATTTTTCGGCTCCGGCCGAAAGCTGCATGGTCAGCTTGGAGGTAAGCGGCCGCCCGTAGCTCAGGATCGCTTCGTAGCGGTCTTCGCGAACGCCGCCGTCGCCACCGGGAAAGGGAATCTCGACGAAGTCGCCGCCTGGCTCGAGCTCGAACAGCCCCGCTTCCTTGTCGAGGCGGTTGAAGGCTCCCTCCGCCGAGATCTGCCAGTCGGCCTTGCCCCATTTCCAGCTCAGTTCGGCGCGTCCGATCACTTCGCCGCTGTCGACCACCTGGGCGTAGCGCACCCCTTGCGCATCGGCGCCATCGTCGAACGTCAGCACCGCCTGCTCGGAATAGACGTTGTGTTCGAAGCGATCGAGACCGATCAACTTGAGCCGCGCGCCGGCGAGACCGAATTCGTAGTCGCCGCCGATCTCGTAGTCGTAGCCGCGCTCGCGGCCCTCGAGCAGGCGGTTGAACGCGACGTCGCCCACGGGGAAACGGTCCTCGTCTTCCTCGTAATCCGAGTACACCCGGCGGTACGAGGCGTTGAGATTGGCGATCGAGTTGCCCGGGCCGTCGAACTTCAACCCTGCGGCGAACTTGGGCGCGTCGAAGTCAGACCACAGCCGTCCGGTGCGGTTCTCGCGCAGCGAGCCGTCGCCGTTGAAAATCTCGTAAGGACCGCCGAATGCGCCACGGCCGCTCTCGTTCGAGGCCGCGAGCGAATATTCGACCTTGCCGGCAGTCCCCTTCACCGAAACTTCGCCGTTGAGATAGCCGGGATGCGAATAGTGCGGCCGCACTTCGCCGCGCCAGTTGAACTGGCCCGAGAACGCGTCGGGACGGGTGATGATATCGGCGACCTGGCCCGACAGGCCGGGAATCGAGAGCGTTGCGCCGTCCACGATGTCGATCCGCTCGACGCTGGTCGCGGGGATCCGGGCGAGCTGGTCGAACAGCGAATCGGATTTGCTCGAGAGACGCTGACCATTCACGAGGACGTTTTCGTTCGCCTGGCCGAGCCCGCGGCGCTCGTCGTCGGCGCGGATCTGGAAGCCGGGGACGTTCTCGAGCATGTCGAGCGCCGTCGTGGGGGAGAACCGCTCGAAGTCGGTCGCCGGATAGCTTTGCCGGCCGGCTGCCACTGCTGGTGGTTCGGCCACCGGAGGCGGCGCGACGCCACTCGCGGTCTCCTGCGCCCAAAGCGGCGCCGCCCCCGACAACAGCAGTGTCAGCGCGAGCGACCGGCTATATCTCGTGCCCAAAGTTCACCCCTCCCAAATCGTTTCGAGGGTGTGTTACCGGCTTGATACGCCATCGGCCTCGGACCCTCGACGAAAGGCTGCCGAGAGGCGACCAACGACAAGTGTAGTCGATCCCGTCGGAAGCGCCGGTGGATGCGAGTGGTTAATCCCCTTGAACATCGCGCCGGCTATCGCGACATAGCCCTCGCACTTATGACCAGAGGAATTCCCTTCATGATCGACCTGTTCGGCGCCGACGCCCCAAATGCAGCTTGGGCTTCGCAGGGTCAGTTCACCCGCGATCCCGTCACGGGTGCGTTGGTGCCGGTGGTGGTCGAGCAGACCAGCCGCGGGGAGCGCAGCTTCGATATTTTCAGCCGGTTGCTGCGCGAGCGGATCGTGTTCGTGACCGGGCAGGTCGAGGACAACATGGCCTCGCTGATCGTCGCGCAGCTACTGTTCCTCGAGAGCGAGAACCCCTCGAAGCCGATCAGCATGTACATCAACTCGCCGGGCGGCGTGGTGACCGCCGGCATGGCGATCCACGACACGATGCAGTACATCAAGCCGCGCGTCTCGACCGTCTGCGTCGGGCAGGCCGCTTCGATGGGAAGCTTCCTGCTTGCTGCTGGCGAGCCGGGCATGCGCATCGCTCTGCCCAATGCGCGGATCATGGTCCACCAGCCCTCGGGCGGCGCGCGCGGCATGGCGAGCGATATCGAGATTCAGGCGCGCGAGATTCTGCGCATCCGCCAGCGGATGAACGATCTCTATGTCAAGTACACCGGCCAGAGCCTTTCCGACATAGAGAAGGCGATGGACCGCGACACCTTCCTCGAAGCCGACGAGGCGATGAAGTTCGGTATCGTCGACAAGGTGTTCGAAACCCGGCCCGAGAACGAGGAGCCGGGCGCCGAAGCAGGCTCCGGCGGCGCGCCGGAGTAACGAACGGGCCGGGCGGCGCCCCGGCTCGGGACGGCGACTGTAGCATTTGGGCAACCTTGCCACTTCAGCTTGTGGCAATTCGCCGGTGCTATGGCCGATGTGTTGATTAATCGACCGCGAACCTCCAGAGTCGGTTGAATGCCGGTGCTGGAATCGGACGGAGGTTCGGGAACCACGGGAAATGACCAAGTTGAGCGGAACCGATAGCAAGAGCACTCTTTACTGCAGCTTCTGCGGGAAGTCGCAGCACGAGGTGCGCAAACTCATCGCCGGGCCCACGGTGTTCATCTGCGACGAGTGCGTCGAGTTGTGCAACGACATCATTCGCGAAGAGACCAAGGCTGGGCTGACTGGCCGCAAGGAAGGCGAAGTCCCGACCCCGAGCGACATCTTCGCGACGCTGAACGACTACGTGATCGGGCAGGACCGCGCCAAGCGCGTGCTCTCGGTCGCGGTGCACAACCACTACAAGCGGCTCAAGCACAGCGGTAAGGCCGGCGACGTCGAACTGGCGAAGTCGAACATCCTGCTGGTCGGCCCGACCGGTTCGGGCAAGACGCTGCTCGCGCAGACCCTCGCGCGCACCTTCGACGTGCCGTTCACGATGGCCGACGCAACCACGCTGACCGAGGCTGGCTATGTCGGTGAGGATGTCGAGAACATCATCCTCAAGCTGCTCCAGGCGAGCGACTACAACGTCGACAAGGCGCAGCACGGCATCGTCTACATCGACGAGATCGACAAGATCACGCGCAAGGCGGAAAACCCCTCGATCACCCGCGACGTTTCGGGCGAGGGCGTGCAGCAGGCGCTGCTCAAGCTGATGGAAGGCACCACCGCCAGCGTTCCGCCGCAGGGCGGGCGCAAGCATCCGCAGCAGGAATTTCTCCAGGTCGACACGACCAATATCCTGTTCATCTGCGGCGGCGCCTTCGCGGGCCTCGAGAAAGTGATTGCCGACCGCCTGCAGAAGCGATCGATCGGCTTCGGCGCGCACGTCGCCGATCCGGACAAGCGCCGCGTGGGCGAGCTGCTCGAGAAGTGCGAGCCGGAAGACCTGCTCAAGTTCGGCCTGATCCCCGAATTCGTCGGCCGCCTGCCGGTGATCGCGACGCTGCGCGATCTCGATATCGATGCGCTGGTGCAGATCCTCAGCGAGCCGAAGAACGCCCTGGTCAAGCAGTACCGCAAGCTGTTCGAGCTCGAGGATGTCGAACTGACCTTTACCGACGATGCGCTGCAGACGATCGCCCAGCGCGCGATCAAGCGCAAGACCGGTGCGCGCGGCCTGCGCTCGATCGTCGAAGGTATTCTCCTCGACACGATGTTCGACCTGCCCGACATGGATGGGGTGACCGAGATCGTGATCGACAAGGACGTGGTCGAAGGCCGCAAGGAGCCGATCCAGGTGCTCGGCGGCGACGAGAAAGAAGAGGCGGCCTGACGCAGGCCCGCCCGGCGGTGCGCGCTTAATGCAGCCGCCCGACAGATCGGCCCTTCCGCGGCCGACATAGCCTTTAGCAGGGCGTTCAAGACGCGGCACACGGCCGCGCGACGGGCCGGGCGGTGCTATGCGCCGGCCCGCCTATTTATGCGAATACGAGGAATCTCAGATATGGCCACCAACGCACAGCTCGCAGCCAAGCTCCTGCGCGACGCGAGCGGCTTCTTCCGCAATGTCGGCGAGCAGAACCCGCCGCTGCAGCAGCAGATGGACGACAACGCGCAAGTCTACGAGCAGGTCGCCGAGCTGGTCGAGAGCGATCCCACGGGCCAGCTCCCCGAGCAACAGGCGAGCTGATCTAACAGCCGCCAGTCACGGACAGGGCGCAGTCACGATCCAGCTCGATCTGGATCGTGGCGTGCCCGATCCCATGGTCGTGCGCGAGATCGTGCGCCACCATCCGCAGGAAATCGTCGCCGGGGTGGCCCGCGGGCATGACGAGGTGCGCGGTCATCGCGGTTTCCGTGGTGCTCATCGGCCAGATGTGGAGGTCGTGCACTGTTTCTACCCCCTCGAGCCGGGTGAGATAGGCGCGCACCGCGCCTTCGCAAATGCCGTCGGGCACGGCCAACAGGCCCATCTTCACGCTGTCTTTCAGCAGCCCCCAGGCGCCCCAGGCGATCACGCCCACGATCACCAGACTTGTCACCGGATCGATCCAGTTCTCGCCCGTGAGCAGGATCGCAGCGCCGGCGATCACAACCCCGAGCGAGACCAGCGCGTCGGCGACCATGTGCAGGTAGGCACCGCGGATGTTGAGATCGCCGTGCCGCCCGCGCATGAAGAGCAATGCGGTCGCGCCGTTGATGACGATCCCGATCCCCGCCACGATCACCATTGTCCAGCCCTGGACAGGGCTCGGTTCGGTGAAGCGGTTGAGCGTTTCGAACAGGATCGCACCGATTGCCACCAGCAGCAGCCCGGCATTGGCCATCGCCGCGAGGATGGTCGAGCTCTTGAAGCCGTAGGTGAACTTGCCCGAGGCGGGGCGCCTGGCTGCCGCTGCGGCGCCCCACGCGAGCAGCAGGCTGAGCACGTCGGACAGGTTGTGGCCGGCGTCGGCGACCAGCGCCATCGAACCCGACAGCAGGCCAAGCGTCGCCTCGACCAGCACGAACGCGCCGTTGAGAGCGACACCGATCGCAAACGCCCGACCGAAGTCCGCCGGCGCGTGCGAATGACCGTGTCCGTGAGAATGCCCCGCGCTCATCGGTTTCAATCGTAGACGCAGCTATCCAGCCCGTCACGCCTGACGACGCCCATGCGCGCGGCGATCGTGTTGCCGTAGCGGCGGGTAAAGCCCGAAGGGTTCACCACCGAGCGTTTCTTGGGCAGCGGCAGCGCGGCAGCCATGCGCGCCGCCTCGGTCTGGGTGAGACGGGCGGCCGAATGGTCGAAATAGCGCTGCGCACCGGCTTCGGCGCCGTAAGTCCCGATCCCGGTCTCGGCGACATTGAGATAGACCTCCATGATCCGCCGCTTGCTCCACAGATGTTCGATCAGGAACGTGAACCAGGCCTCGACCCCCTTACGAACAAACCCGCCACCCTGCCACAGGAAGACGTTCTTAGCGGTCTGCTGGCTGATCGTCGAAGCCCCGCGGATCGATCCGCCCTGTGCGTTGTGTTCGATCGCCTTCTCGATCGCCTCGCGGTCGAAGCCGGCGTGACTGCAGAACTTGCCGTCTTCCGCCGCGATCACCGCCCTTACCAGGTTGCGGTCGATATTGCTGAGCGGCTCCCAGTCCTTGGTGATCCCGTTCGCGTCGAGCAGCATCGTCGCGGTCACCGGCGGGGGTACGAACCTGAACAACAGCACGACTGCGAGGCTGAGTCCGATGAACCACAGTAACAGCTTAGCGAGGAAAATCCCGATGCGGAGCATGCCCCGCGATCTAGCGGGCAATTCCCGGCTTGGGAATCCTTCCGCGCGGAAATGGATTGTCGAAAACGTGCAACGGAGCCGCTGCCGATCGGCGTATGCTGTGCGAACGAGAGGAGAAGATCGATGAACGCCCACGATTGGGACTGGACCGCGATCGTCAATCCGCAACTCGTCGAGCGTGCGCTCGACGAACAGGAACGTCGCGCCCGGCGCCGTTTGCTTCGCCCCGGGGCGGGGAGCGCAGCTGCGCACGATCACGACGAAAGTCGTCCGGTCGCCGCCTGACTGCCGGCTCACGTTACGACGATGCGACCTTTCATTCCGAACGTGGAATGGAGGAAATGGGTGCACCTGACCCGGTAGATGCCCGGGGAGGGCGCGGTCAGGCGGATGACCACCGTCTGCCCGCCCGCAACCTCCACCTGCCCATCGTCGATCGCTCTCGCGTCTTCCGGGTCGATCCGCGCAGCCGCGAAGAACGCGGGAGCGGCGAAGTCGTGCCCGCCGTCGGAAATGTTGGTCAGACGCAGCACGTAGCCCTGTCCATGCACCATCTCGACGGTCGAAGGGGTGAAATCGAAGTTGGCGAGTTCGACCGCGACCACCTTATCGGGCAAAGGGCCGCCGTTCGCGCCCGCGCTCGCCACAGCGATAGCGATCAGCAGAAAGGGACGCTGGATATGCATGGGGCCGCACCTCCCGGGCGCGGCCCCATTTGTACTCCTCCGCCGCTTCCGGCGCAATCGAACGATGCGTTGTCAGGCGATGCCCGGCAGCAACCTTTCGCCGGCGATCCGCTGCATCGCCTTCTGCAGCTTCTCAAAGGCGCGTACCTCGATCTGACGGATGCGCTCGCGGCTGACTTCGTAGACCTGGCTCAGTTCTTCCAGCGTCTGCGGGTTCTCGGTCAGCCGCCGCTCGGTGAGGATGTGCTTCTCGCGCTCGTTGAGGCTGTCCATCGCCTCGACCAGCATCTCGTGACGCACCTCGGCTTCCTCGGCGTCGGCGACGGTCTCGTCCTGCAAGGGACGGTCGTCGGTCAGCCAGTCCTGCCACTCGCCCGAGCCTTCCTCACTTCCGCGCATCGGCGAATTGAGCGAGCCATCGCCGCCCATCATCATCCGCCGGTTCATGTTGATCACTTCCTGCTCGGGCACGCCGAGGTCGGTCGCGATCTTGGTCACGTCGTCGGGATGCAGGTCGCCGTCCTCGTAGGCGTCGAGGTTCTTCTTCATCCGGCGAAGGTTGAAGAACAGCTTCTTCTGCGCCGCGGTGGTGCCCATCTTCACGAGACTCCACGAGCGCAGGATGAATTCCTGCATCGAGGCCTTGATCCACCACATCGCATACGTCGCGAGGCGGAAGCCGCGATCGGGCTCGAACTTCTTGACGCCCTGCATCAGGCCGACGTTGCCTTCGGAAATGAGATCGCTGACCGGCAGGCCGTAGCCGCGGTAGCCCATGGCGATCTTGGCCACGAGCCGCAGGTGACTCGTCACCAGCTGCGCCGCAGCTTCGGAATCCTCGTGCTCCTCGTAGCGCTTGGCGAGCATGTATTCCTGCTCGGCCGTCAGCACCGGGAACTTCTTGATTTCGGAGAGATAGCGGTTGAGGCTCTGCTCACCGCCGAGCGCGGGGACGCTCAATGCCTTGTTGTTGCTCACTTCTACCCTGACCTTTCTTGTGTCGACCGCATGCGGGCGGACCCCTGCTGGGCATCCGGCCTTTCGGGCCACGATTTCCTATATAGACGTCGGCGGCGCTGGATTGAACCGACTTTCGTCGATTTCAACGAGCGGTTTCGTCGATGAGTTCCCGCATATCGGCGGGCAGTTCGGCCCGGAAATCCACCCTTTCGCCGGTGACCGGATGGTCGAACCCGAGCGAGGCCGCGTGCAGCGCCTGGCGGGCGAATCCGAGTTCCTTGAGCAGAGGGCAAAGTGCCGCTGGGGTGCGTCCATAGACAGGGTCTCCCACTAGCGGATGACCGATTGACGCGCAGTGAACGCGGACCTGGTGCGTACGGCCGGTTTCGAGCCGGCACTCGATCAGCGTGCAATCGCGCAGCAATTTCAATGTCTTGTAATGCGTCACGGCGTGCTTGCCGCGTGCCGAGCCGGGCGCGAGCACGGCCATCTTCTTGCGGTTCGCGTCGGAGCGGCCGATTCGTCCCGAAATCGTGCCCGCGGCCGGGTTCGGGCGGCCCGCGCAGACGGCGAGATAGGCGCGCGCAATCGAATGATCGGCGAACTGCCTGGCCAGTCCCTCATGCGCAGTGTCGGTCTTGGCGACCACCAGCAAGCCCGAGGTGTCCTTGTCGATCCGGTGGACGATCCCCGGCCGCGCGACCCCGTTGATACCCGAAAGCCGGCCCCGGCAGTGGTGCAGCAGCGCGTTGACGAGCGTGCCGTCGCGATTGCCCGCCGCCGGATGGACGACCAGCCCGGCGGGCTTGTTCACCACGATCAGGTGCTCGTCCTCGAACACGACCTCGAGCGGGATGTCCTGCGCCTCGGCGGCAAGCGGTTCGGGCGGAGGAACGCGGATCGCGAACACGGCGCCTTCTTTCGACTTGGCCGACGGATTACGGGCCACCGCGCCGGCGACGGTGACTTGACCCTCGCCTATCAGCGCCTTGACACGCTCGCGCGGCAGACCCGAGGCCTCGGCAAGCGCCTTGTCGAGCCGCGCGCCGCTCGTAAGCACTCCCTCAATCACTTCCGTTCGCCAAGAGCTTGTCGAAGCCTGTCCTGAGCGGCAGGCTGTGCCAGCCAGCCGAAGGGAGCCGCTTTTGCTTTTCGCGAGGCGCGAGATTTCATCCCAATCTCCCCGAATCAGCGCCAGCTTTTTCGCTCGCGACCATCCCTTGATCCGCAGTTCGGCTTCCAACGCTTCGTCACGAGTGGGAAACTCCTCCGACCAAACGAACTCGCACGGCGCATATTTAGACGTGAAGCCGCCGAACGTCCCATCGCGATGCTGACCGATCCGGCGTTCGAGATCGTCCGTATGGCCGGTATAGAACATGCCGCCGCGGCAATGGAGGATGTAGGCCCAAAACGGCATGCGTCGGACCTAAGGAAAGGGCGGCCCTTCGACAAGCTCAGGACGAACGGGTTTTGGGGGTTGAGGATATGAATTGAGATTCGTGGTCAGGGACCAAGCTACCCAGTCTATCACCACCGGGAGCCCTCTTCCCAGCTCCGTTCGCCCTGAGCTTGTCGAAGGGCCGCTGTTCTTCCTGGCGAGAGGGCAGTGCTAAGGGAATCGTGTGATGGTCCAAATTGTCCGATCCGCCGTCGAGCGCATCCTCGCCGAAGCCGCTGCCGCGCATCCGCGCGAATGCTGCGGCATCTTGCTGGGAGAGGGCGAAGCGATCACCGCGCTTCAGCCCGCACGCAATGTCCATCCCGCACCCGAAACGCACTTCGAGATCGATCCGCAGGCGCTGATCGACGCGCATCGCGCCGCCCGCGCCGGCGGGCCAGAAGTGCTCGGATACTATCACTCGCACCCCACCGGCCCCGCCGAACCCTCTGCCACCGATCGCGCGCTTGCGGCGAAGGACGGCCGCGTATGGGCGATCGCGGCGAAAGGCGAGGTGCGGTTCTGGCGCGACGACGAATGGGGGTTCGAACCGCTTTCCCTGCGAGTCATTGATGGGTAAGGCGGGGTTAACGGGATATCTCAGTCACTACGGGGCCAAGTTCTTTTTTCCATGACCAATTCCGATGCCATCGACCTCGCCAGCATGCTTTGTTCGCGCCTCTGCCACGACATGCTCAGTCCGGTCGGAGCGTTGGCGAACGGGCTCGAGCTCCTGGCCGAGGAGAAGGACCCCGAGATGCGCCAGCGGTGCTTCGAGCTGCTCGAGCAGAGCGCCAAGATCAGTGCCGACAAGCTCAAGTTCTTCCGTCTGGCCTATGGCGCGGCCGGCGGCTTCGGGGACCAGGTCGACGTGACCGAAGCCAGGGCCGTGGTCGATACGCTGGCGGGGGACGCCAAGCGCGTCACGGTCAACTGGGCGCTGGCCGAGGGCAGGTTGCCCAAGCCCGCGGTCAAGGTCTTGCTCAACTTCGCGCATATGGGAATCGAGGCGCTGGTGCGCGGCGGTACCCTCGATATCGGGGCGGAAGTCCGCGACGGCGCGAGCGAGATTGTCGTCCGCGCCGCGGGGCCCAAGGTTGCGTTCGACGAGACGATCGGCGCCGCGCTGGAAGGCAACCTGTCGAAGGAGCAGCTTTCCAGCCGTACCGCCGCGGCGCATCTGCTGTGCGTGCTCGCCGAGCACGCGGGCGGCGGGATGCAATACCAGCTTACCGACGAGGCGCTGGTGCTGGGCGCGGTGCTGCCGAACTAATATGGACGAGCTCGTCCACCGCGAGCGGCCGTCGCCCAATTTCAACGAGCGCACGCTGCCGATCTCGATGGTGGTCATCCACTATACCGAGATGGCGAGCGCCGAGGCCGCGCTCGAGCGGCTGTGCGATCCCGAGGCCGGGGTCAGCGCGCACTACCTGATTTCCGACGATGGAGACGTCACCCGTCTCGTGGCGGAGGAGCATCGCGCCTGGCACGCCGGGCAATCGTACTGGCGCGGCCACAAGGATGTGAATTCGGCGAGCATCGGAATCGAGCTCGATCATCCGGGCCACGCACTCGGTTATCGGGCGTTTTCCGAGGCGCAGTTTGCCGCCCTCGTCCCGCTGGTCGCGCGGATCGTGCAGGAACACGATATTCCGCGCGCCAACGTGGTCGGGCACTCGGACGTCGCGCCGGCGCGCAAGATCGATCCGGGCGAGCTGTTTCCGTGGGATCGCCTCGCCGAATACGGGCTGTGCCTGCCGCGCCCCGAGAAGCTCGAGCGGGGCGATCCGTTCGACAACGACGCCGCGTTCTACCTCGCGCTCGAACGCTTCGGCTACGACGTGACCGAGGGGCGCAAGGCGGTCGAGGCGTTCCAGCGCCGCTGGCGGCCCGAGCGGATCGACGGCGAGATCGACGGGCAGGTGCGCGCGATCCTGTTCCAGTTGCTCTTGGATCGTGACCGCGGGCACGCTAGATAGCCTTCCGCCAGGGGGCCGGGCAGCCGCGGGTGCGCAAGCATCCGAGGAAAGTCCGGGCTCCACGAAACGAGGGTGGCGGGTAACGCCCGCCGGGTTCGCGCAAGCGGGCTCAGGGACAGTGCCACAGAGAGCAGACCGCCGATGGCCCGTATGGGCACAGGCAAGGGTGAAAGGGTGCGGCAAGAGCGCACCGCGCGACCGGCAACGGAAGCGGCACGGCAAACCCCACCCGGAGCAAGGCCGAATAGGGGCGGCGCGCTCTCGCGAGAGGGCAGGGGTGTTTCGCCCCTAGCGCAAGCTGCGACCGCCCGGGTTGGCTGCTGGAGCGCACGGAGCAATCCGTCGCCTAGACGAATGGCTGCCCCCGCGGGGCTGGTGTGCAAGCATACCGCTCGCGGGACAGAACCCGGCTTACAGGCCCCCTGGCATTTTTCTACATGCGCCGCGCCTGCTAAGGTCCGGTTTCATAGCGGCCCGGAGAAGTCTTCCGGCCAGGCTCTTTGAAACCGTTGTTTCCGCCGTTCCCGCCCCCTTGTGGACGCTGCTTCGCGTAGAAGCTCCCCCGCATGTGTTTCATCAACAAGCCCGTCTCCGGGCTGTTGCCAGAACCATCGTCACGCTGCGAATCAGGGTCGGCCGACGCTGTGATAGGTGAACCCGGCCGCGCGCACGTCGTCGGCCTTGTAGATGTTCCGCAGGTCGACCAGCACGGGCACCTCCGCCAGCTCGCGCACGCGAGCAAGGTCGAGCGCGCGGAAGGCGTTCCATTCGGTGACGATGACGACCGCGTGGGCGCCCTCGATCGCCGCGTAGGGGTTCGCGCACATCGCGACGTCGGGCATCAAGGGGGCAGCCTGTTCCATCCCCTCCGGATCGTAACCCGCGACCTCGACGCCGGCGTCGGTCAACGCCTGCGAGATGGCGATCGCCGGGCTGTCGCGCATGTCGTCGGTGTTCGGCTTGAAGGTCAGGCCGAGCAGCGCGACCTTCTTGCCGCGCGCCGCTTCCATCCCGCCGAGCGCGTCGATCACCTTGCGGCCCATCGCGCGCTTGCGGCTGTCGTTGGTCTTCACCACCGCTTCGACGATCCGCACCGGGCTGTCGTAGTCCTCGGCGGTCTTGAGCAGCGCGAGCGTGTCTTTGGGAAAGCACGATCCGCCGTAGCCGGGGCCCGCGTGGAGGAACTTGGGCCCGATGCGGTTGTCCATCCCGATTCCGCGGCTCACATCCTGCACGTTGGCGCCGACTTTCTCGCACAGGTCGGCCATCTCGTTGATGAAGGTGATCTTGGTCGCGAGGAAGGCGTTGGCCGCATACTTGATCAGCTCGGCGCTGCGGCGGCTGACGAAGAGGATCGGCGATTCGTTGAGGAACAGCGGGCGATAGACCTCGCGCATGACCTCGCGGCCGAACTCGTCTTCCGCGCCGATGACGATACGGTCGGGCCGCTTGAAATCGCCGATCGCCGCGCCTTCGCGCAGGAATTCCGGGTTGGACACTACCGAAACACGCTGCTTGCAGCCGGTTTCGGCAATGATCCGCTCGACATCGTCGCCGGTGCCGACGGGAACGGTCGACTTGGTTACCACGACGGTGTCGTTGGCCAGGTTCTCGCCGACTTCGCGCGCGACCGCGTGAACGAACGAAAGATCGGCGTGCCCGTCGCCGCGGCGGCTCGGTGTGCCGACGGCGATGAATACCGCGCTGGCGCCGGCGATGCCTTCGGCAAGATCGGTGGTGAACGACAGCCGCCCGGCCTTGACGTTGCTGCCCACCAGCGCCGCCAGCCCCGGCTCGTAGATCGGCATCACGCCTTCGCGCAGGCGGGCAATCTTCGATTCGTCCTTGTCGATGCAGACGACGTCGTGGCCGAAATCGGCGAAGCACGCGCCCGAGACCAGGCCGACGTATCCCGACCCCACCATTGCAATTTTCATTACGTCGTCTCTCGTCTGTGAATGGTTATCGTCCCCGCCTCGTCGACCGCCTGGATATAGCGCCGCGTGGTGCTCTCCAGCGCCAAAGCGGTCAGCTTGCCGGAACGGTAGGCGCCGGTATCGATTCCGATCCGATTGTCGCGCTCGTCCACGTCGTCCTGAATGGTGTGCCCGTGGACCACGACATGCGAATGGCGGTCGGGGTATCGCAGGAAGCGCTCGCGGATCCACAGCATGTCATGCCGCGACTGCTCCTCGAGCGGCACCTCGGGCAGAATGCCTGCGTGGACGAACAGATAGTCGCCGATGACGAAGCATTCCTCGAGCCCGCGCAGGAAATCGCGGTCGCCCGCGGGCACCGCCTGACACATGAGGGCCTGAAGTTCCTCGAGCGTGCTGTCGTTGTAGCGCTCGGGCGTGACGCCGTAGCTGAACAGCGTCTCGCGCCCGCCATGCTTGAGGAAATGGCGCAGCAGGTTGGTGTCGTCGAACGAATCGAGGAACATCTCCTCGTGATTGCCGGCCAGGATGCGCACCCGGCGCTGCGTCTGCCATTCGCGCGCCCGCGCCACGACGCCCGCACTCGCCGGGCCGCGATCGACCAGATCGCCGAGCAGCACCACGGTGGTGTCCGCCGGATCGGCCTCGCTATCGTCTCGCTCTATCGCGCGGATCAGTTCGTCGAACAGGTCGAGCCGCCCATGGATGTCGCCCACGACATAGACGCGCTGCCCGGCCGGAACGGCGGGCCGCAGCGCCTCTGACCGGGCGCGGAACATCTTGCGAAAGGGTTCGAACATCGGATCTTTCAAGCGGGCGTCGGACGCGCCGGATAGGCGAGGTGCCGGTGCACGGCAACTCATGTCTATCGCGTGAATTGTCGGGCAGCCGATGCAGAAATTCAACACTCGCTCCACCGGAATCGTGTGTCCGAAATAAATCTTGTGCGATGCAACATAATGAGGCACGATTGTTTCGTGTCCGCAAGAGCGCGCTCGCGAAAACGAAGCGGCCGGCGGACCGGCAGGTGGGACGAAGCACAACCGCAAACGCAAGGAAGTTTGTCATGCTCACGTCCATCCGCGGCCTCGCGGCCGCAGCTTGTCTCTCATCCGCCCTGATTGCGCCCGCGCAGGCGCAGGACGAAACCGATCCGCCCGGCGCGGTCGAGCTTTCGGGCAATGTCGCGATAGTCAGCGACTATCGCTTCCGCGGGGTCTCGCTGTCGGGCGGCGACCCTGCGATCCAGGGCGGGATCGATCTCGCGCATGAGAGCGGGTTCTATGTCGGCACCTGGGCCAGCTCGATCGACGACGGCGGGACCGATCTGCTCGGCGATGTCGAGCTCGATGTCTACGCCGGGTGGACCGGCAAGGTCTCCGAGGGCCTAACGCTCGACGCGGGGCTGCTCTACTACATCTATCCCACCGAAGACCTCGGCGCCGACACCGACTATTTAGAGCCCTACGCCTCGCTCGGCTTCACACTCGGCCCGGCCGAGGCGACCGTGGGTGCGGCCTACGCGTTCGACCAGGATGCGCTGGGCGACAACGACAACCTCTATGTCTACACCGACCTCGGGGTCGGCATCCCCAACACCCCGCTCTCGGTCAGCGCGCACCTCGGCTACACCGATGGGGTCTTCGCGCCGCCGCTGCTCGCGGGGACGGGCGACGACAGCGGCTTCGACTGGTCGCTCGGCGCGAGCGCGACGGTGCTCGGCGGGCTGGAACTGGGTGTCAGCTACATCGGGGTCGAGGGACCGTCGATCGACGGGCTCACCGACGATACCGTGGTAGCGACGCTCGGCATGAGCTTCTGACGGGGAGGGGTGCGGGCCCGCGGCACCTTCGCGGTGGGCCCGCGCCGTTCAGTCGAGCGAGAAGTCGACTGTCGTGACGACGCGCACCTTCTTGTAGGGCGTGTCCGAAACGCCCCACCCGCCAGCCTCGCCGTCGCGCGCTTCGATCGAGAAGTAGCCCTGCGTCGCGTGGCGGATCGCGCCCACGTCTGCGCCGCTGTCCTCGGCGAACTGTTCGGCGGCCGCGCGCGCGTCCCTGGTCGCCTCGGCCACCATCTCCGGCTTGACCGTATCGAGCGCGGTGAAGTTGTACGCCATCGCCGAGCCTTCCTCGAGCACGACGCCGCGGCGTACGAGCTCGACCTGCCGCTTCACCGCGTTCTGCGCGCGCGCGATGTCGGTGGTGCGCAGCGACATGCGCTGGCGCACGGTGTAGCGACCCACCCCGTTGTTGTCGGTGTAGAAGTTCACGTTGACGCCGGTGGGCTGGAGGGCGTCGGCCGGGAAGCCGAGATCGGCGAAGAACGCCTCGATCGATCGTGTATCGCGGTCGACACCCGCCTGCGCGGCGGCGAGGTCGGTCGCGGTCGATGAATAGGAAATCGTCCAGGTCGCGAGATCGGCCATGACGTCGCGCTCGGACAGGCCGCGCACGGTGACCGAGCGGTCGGCTTCCCTGGCGCGGACGAGACCATCGCCGAGCAGAAAGCCGCCCGCGACCAGTCCGATCGCGACGATCGCCGAGCTGGCGAGCCAGCGGTGCGCGACCGGATCGCGCCACGGCGAGGGGTTGGCTGACGGCGTTTCGTGGCTAGATGCGGACATGACGGTCCTTTCGCGCAAGGTCGAGCGACCAGCCGGACGCTACGTTTGACGCGATGAACTGTGCTTGAATATCGACGAACGGAGTTTTAGGGCAATGGTGAAGTATCTTCACAGCATGATCCGCGTGGCGGATATCGACGCGACGGTTGGGTTCTTCCGCCTCATCGGGCTCGAGGAAGTCCGCCGCTTCGACAGCGAGAAGGGGCGCTTCACGCTCGTGTTCCTCGCCGCGCCGGGCCAGGAAGGCGTGGCCGAAGTCGAGCTGACCTATAACTGGCCGCCCGAAGGTGGCGCCGCGGCCGAGGACTACACCGGCGGTCGCAACTTCGGCCATCTCGCCTACCGCGTCGACGACATCTATGCGATCTGCCAGCGGCTGATGGATGCGGGGGTGACGATCAACCGGCCGCCGCGCGATGGGCACATGGCCTTCGTGCGCTCTCCAGATGGCATATCGGTCGAGCTGCTTCAGGAGGGCCATCTGCCGCCGCAGGAGCCCTGGGCGAGCATGGAGAATACAGGTAGCTGGTGAAGCGGCACCGGGCCTACTTCGCAAGGCCGTGATTGTCGCCCGGATGGGCGGTTGTCATGCGCAGGATCGTGAACCCGACGACCGCGGAGATCAACGAGCCCAGCAAAGTGCCGATTTTGGCCTCGTCGATCAGCAGGCGACTGCCCGGGAACGCTAATTCGCCGATGAACAGCGACATGGTGAAGCCGATTCCGCACAGCATCGACACGCCCCAGATTTCGGTCCAGCTGGCGCCATAGGGGCGCGGCGCGAAACCCAGCCGGTCCGCCGCGAATATGGCGGCGAAGATGCCAGTCTGCTTGCCCACGAACAGTCCGGCAGCGATCGCCAGCGGAAGCGGAGCGAACACGCCTTCGAGGCCGAGATCGGACAGATCGACGCCTGCATTGGCGAAGCCGAACACCGGCACGACCAAGTAGGCGCTCCACGGCGCGAGCCGGTGCTCGAGTTTTTCGAGCATGGTGTTGTCGTCCTTGCCCACCATCGGGATGGCCAAGGCGGCGGCGACCCCCGCGATCGTCGCGTGGACGCCCGAATTGAGCACGAAGTACCACAGCACCAGTGCAAGCAGGAGGAACGGGACCACCGTCTTCACGCGCATGCGGTTGAGAGCGAACATCAGACCGAGCACCACGATCGCGCCGGTCAGCCAGACGAACTCGATGCCCGCGGTATAGGCGACCGCGATGATCAGCACCGCCCCGATATCGTCGACGATCGCAACCGTGAGCAGGAATAGCCGGAGCGATCCGGGTACGCGATTGCCGAGCAGTCCCAGGACGCCCATCGCGAAGGCGATGTCGGTCGCCGCAGGAATGGCCCAGCCGCGCGTCAGGCCAGGCTCTCCTTGCACGAAGAACAGATAGACCACCGCCGGCACCAGCATCCCGGCGGCGGCTGCCAGAACCGGCAGACGGCGTTGCTCGGCGCTGCTGAGCTGACCTTCGATCCATTCGCGCTTCACCTCGAGCCCGACGACGAAGAAGAACGCGGCCATCAGCGCGTCGTTGACCCACAGGTGCAGCGTGTCGAGCTTGGCGATCGGGGTGAAGCTCAGTCTGCCGTGGAACAGCGCGTGATATTCGTGTGCAAAGGCAGAGTTCGCCAGGATCATGGCCGCGGCCGCGACCAGAATCAGAAGGACGCCGGCCGAGGCGTCGCCGACGAACAGCGCGCGGACCGGCGCGAAAAGCGAGCGAATGGGTTGAGGAGCTTTGGCCATTGCGCCGCTCCCTTTCCGATTTCTTTGCGCGTTGCAAGGCTTGCAGCCCTTCGATAGGAACGCCGCCAGGGGGAAGCGAATGATATCGGGGGGATTTTCGCCGATAGAGTGGCTCGTGCTCGTCGAGCGCGAACTGCTGCTGTTCGCGGGCGTGTTCTTTCTGATCGGCGCGCTCGACGAACTGGCGGTCGATCTCGCATGGTTCTGGCTGCGTCTGACCGGGCGGGCGGGAACTGCGACGTTCGAGCCCGCAAATGCCGAACCGCCCGGCGACGGGGCTACGATCGCGGTATTCCTTCCCGCCTGGCAGGAGGATGCCGTGATCGGCGCCACCCTGCGACACATGCTGCACGTGTGGCCCGATCCGGCGCTACGGGTCTATGTCGGATGTTACTGTAACGATCCGGCGACGATCGAGGCCGTCGCGGCCGCCGCGTGCGGCGACGCACGGGTGAGGCTGGTGGTTCATGGGGCTCAAGGTCCGACGACCAAGGCCGATTGCCTCAACCGCCTTTATCACGCGCTCGAAGCCGACGAGGCTCGGGGCACGGTGCGGGTGGCAGCGGCGGTACTCCACGATGCCGAGGACATGGTTGATCCGGCGGCGCTTTCCCTGATCCGTGCTTCACTGCAGGGCGCCGATCTGGTGCAACTACCCGTCCTGCCACTGCCACAAGTCCACTCCCGCTGGATCGGCAGCCACTATCTCGAGGAATTCGCGGAGGCGCATGGCAAGGCGCTGGTGGTCCGTGATGCGCTCGGCGCCGGGATTCCGATGGCCGGCGTCGGGTGCGGTATCGCGCGCGGAGCGCTCGCCGGGCTCGCCGCGTCGCGCGGCGGAAACGCGCCGTTCGCCGCCGAATGTCTGACAGAAGATTACGAGCTCGGCCTTGGCGTCGCCGAGATGGGCGGGCGCACGCGGTTCGTGCGCCGCCGCGCCCCCGACGGACGGCTGATTGCGACACGCGCCTATTTTCCCGATCGGCTCGACCATGCGGTGCGCCAGAAAACTCGCTGGGTGTTCGGGATCGCCTTCCAGGGGTGGGATCGGCTCGGCTGGCATCGCTCCCCGGCGGAGATATGGATGCGATTACGCGACCGCCGCGGACCGTTGACCGCGCTGGTGCTCGCAGTCGCTTACGCGGTGCTGCTTGTCGCCGGGGTGGGCTGGCTCGCGAGCCTCGCCGGGATCGTGCACTCGGCGGAGCTGAGCCCCCTTCTCACGTTCATCCTGCTCGCCAATTTCGCGAGCTTCGCCTGGCGCTGCGCCATGCGCTTCGGCTTCACCGCGCGCGAGTACGGCATGGTCGAGGGCATGCGAGCGGTGCTGCGGATACCGGTCACGAACATCGTGGCGATCATGGCGGGGCGGCGGGCGCTGTTCGGCTACGTCCGCAGCCTGCGGGGCGCGACGCCGCAATGGGACAAGACGGAGCACCATGCCCATCCGGCGCTGGCGATACGGCAAGCCATCGCGTGATCGGACTGGCGGAGAAGCGCCGCGGCCAGCCGCTGGTCGTTCTGGCGACGCTGCTGGTGCTGTGGATCGGCGCGCGCGTGATGGTCTGGGAATCGCCGTTTCCGCCGGTCGCCGAAGCGCTCGGTGCTTCGGTTTCGCTGGTGGCCGGGGGCGATGCAGTCGCAGAACAGCCGCAGCGGTCATTCGAGGTTGCGGCCGTGCGCGGGTCCCGGTACTCCGCTGCCGCTCTCTCATCGCCGGAAGCGCTGCCCGCGTTTGAGAGGCGCCTTGCAGTCGCGAGGGTGCGGCCGATCGAGGTCGCCGAGGTCAAGGCAGCTCGACCCACGCAGCCGTTCGTCGCGGAGGCCCCGCTACCGGCTTTAAGCGGCATCCCCACGGCGCGAGCCGAACCGGAGCACCGGGACGGGACGACCATGGCCGCACGGCCGGAGCGCTGGTCGCTTGATTCCTGGGTGCTGCTGCGCCCCGACTCGTCCGGCGAAGCGGTGGCAGGCGTTCGGCCTGCGGCCTACGGGTCGAGCCAGGCGGGGGCTGTGGTGCGCTATCGTCTCGCGCCGGGCAGCAGCCATCGGCCGACGGTCTATGGGCGGGCCACCCAAGCGCTCGCGGCGGTCAAGGAGAGCGAGGTGGCGGCAGGTATCGCGGCCAGGCCGATACCGCGCGTGCCGGTATCGATATACGCTGAAATGCGCGCGACGCGAGCCGGCACGGGTGGGGTTGAATTCCGTCCGGCGGCCTTCGCGGTCACCGAACTGCCTCCATTGGCTCTGCCTTTCCGATTGCGTGGCGAGGCATATGTTCAGGCAGGCTATGTCGGCGGCACGTTCGCGACGGCTTTCGTGGATGGTCAGGCGCGTATCGATCGCGAGGTTGCGCGGATCGCAGGCGGTGCGGTGCGCGCCGGCGCGGGCGTCTGGGGCGGGGCGCAGAAAGGCGCCGCGCGGCTCGATGTCGGTCCCAGCGCGGCGGTCCATCTCGATCTCGGCATAGCGCCTGTTCGGCTGGCGCTCGATTACCGGGTGCGCGTCGCGGGCGAAGCTGCACCCGGCACCGGCGTCGCGGTGACGCTATCGACCGGATTCTGACGCCCGCCCGCTTTCAACCGCCGCCGCGCTCGGTTAGTGCGTGGTCATGGACGTCTATCTCCCCATCGCGAACCTCTCGATCAACGGGCTGGTGATCGTCGCGCTGGGGGCGCTGACGGGAGTGCTTTCCGGCCTGTTCGGAGTCGGAGGGGGATTCCTCACCACCCCGCTGCTGATCTTCTACGGCGTGCCGCCCACGGTGGCCGCCGCCTCGGCTTCGACCCAGGTGACCGGGGCGAGCGTCTCGGGCGTGCTCGCGCATCGGCGGCGCAACGGGGTCGACTACCGGATGGGCGCCGTGACCGTGGCGGGCGGGGTGATCGGCGCGGGTATCGGAGCCTTGCTGTTCAGGTTCTTCCAGTCGATCGGCCAGATCGATACGGTCATCAACATCCTCTACGTGGTCATGCTCGGCTCGATCGGCTCGCTGATGGCGCGCGAGGCGTGGCAGGCGGTTCGCCCGTCGAAGGGAGCGGAGAAGAAGCCTGCGAAGAAGCGCCGCCACCACCGGCTGATCGCCGCGCTGCCGCTGCGCTGGCGCTTCTACGGCTCGGGGCTCTACATCTCGCCGATCGCGCCGCTGCTGCTCGGGGTGGCGGTGGGCACGCTGACGATGCTGATGGGCGTGGGCGGCGGGTTCATTCTCGTGCCGGCGATGCTCTACATCCTTGGCATGAGCGCGAATGTCGTGGTCGGCACTTCGCTGTTCAACATCCTGTTCGTGACCATGGTCACCACGATGACCCACGCGCTGACGACCCACGCGGTCGACATCGTGCTGGTCGTGCTGCTGCTGATCGGCTCGGTCACCGGGGCGCAGCTCGGCACGCAGGTGGCGCAGAAGTTCAAGCCCGAATACCTGCGCCTCGCGCTCGCCGCGATCGTGCTCGCGATCGCCCTGCGGATGTTCTTCGGGCTGATGGTGCGGCCCGACGAGATTTTCACCGTGGTGCCGCTGTGAAGCGGCTGTTTCTGTTGTTCGCGCTGCTGATGCTGTCGGCGCAGCGGGACCCGATCCTGGTGCCCTCGGTCTCGCAGGACGACATCCAGGTGCAGCAGGGCTTCACCGGCACCGAGTTGCTGCTGTTCGGCGCGATCCTCGATCCCTCCGGCGCGCGGGCGGGCCGCGATTACGACATCGTCGTCGTGCTCAAGGGCCCGACCGAACCGATCGCGGTGCGCGAGAAGGCGCGCGTGGGCGGCATCTGGGTCAACGCGGAAAGCACCGCCTTCCAGTCCGCTCCTTCGTTCTTCGCGGTCGCATCCTCGCGCCCGATCGCCGAGATCGTCGACGAGCGGACCGCGGCGATCTACGAGCTCGGGCTGGACTATCTCCAGCTTTCGCCAACCGGCACGATCGATCCGGAAGAACAGGCCAAGTTCAAGGCCGGGCTCGTCGACTTGCGGCAGCGTCAGGGGCTTTACAAGCAGATTCCGGGCGGCGTGGAGATCAGCGAGCAGGTGCTCTATCAGGCGCGCATATCGCTGCCGTCGAGCGTGCAGACCGGCACCTACACAGCGGAGACCTTCGCCATCACCCGCGGCCGCGTGATCGCCTCGGCGATCGCCGAGGTCGAGGTCCGCAAGGTCGGCTTCGAACGCTTCGTCGAGGTCTTCTCCGAACGGCAATCGCTGTTCTACGGCCTCCTCGCAGTGTCGCTGTCGGTCGGAATGGGCTGGGTGGCGGGTCGCCTGTTCGCACTGATCTGATCCCCGGCGCGATCCGGTGTTGACCCGATCTTAACCTCGCCCGCGCTACGCCCGCGCCGGGGTTAAGCGAAGGACAGACCGTTTCATGACCGACATGGGCCACGGGAATCTCGGACGGCGCGCGCCGGCCGAGCCTGACGCAGCCGGCTGCGACGAGGCTCCGCCCGCAGCCGTCGCGCGCCGCCCGGCCGCTGCGGCGCCCGCACCCGGCCGCGCCGCCAATGTCGACAACGCTTCCCAACCCATCGGCGTGGTGCTGGAAGTCGCCGGTTCGGGCTCGCAGATCGCGCTCGACGTGCAGCGGCTCAACCAGTGCATGGCGGACGAGGACCCCTCGATCGCGCTCGCCGGTCAGGTCGGCAGCCAGATCAAGATCCGCGTCGGCAATTCGTGGCTGCTCGCCAGCGTGCGCAACCAGCGGCAGGACCGCCGGGCGGGCGGTGGGATCATCGCCGATATCGACTTCCTCGGCGAAGGGACCGAGGAGAAGCTGACCGGACGCATCCACGGGTTCCGCCGCGGCGTCACCCGCTATCCGGTGCCGGGCGCCAAGATCTATCCCGCAACCACCCCCGACCTGCGCCACATCTACGCCAGCGACGGGCGCGCCAGCATCCCGATCGGCACCGTCTATCCCACGCGCGACATCCGCGCCGGGCTCTATATTGATGCGATGCTCGGCAAGCACTTCGCACTGCTCGGCTCGACCGGCACCGGCAAGTCGACCAGCGCGGCGCTGATCCTCCACCGCATCTGCGATGCTGCGCCGGAAGGGCACATCGTCATGATCGACCCGCACGGCGAATACGCTGCGGCGTTCCGCCAGACGGGCCTGATCCTCGACGTCTCCAACCTCCAGCTGCCCTACTGGCTGATGAACTTCGAGGAACACTGCGAGGTGCTGCTGACCTCGAACGGCAACGAGCGGCAGGTGGACATGGACATCCTCGCCAAGTGCCTGCTCCGCGCGCGCTCGAAGAGCCGGCTGGCCGAGACGATGGGCAAGATCACCGTCGATTCGCCGATCCCCTACCTGCTCTCGGACCTCTCGAACGAGATCCAGAACGAGATGGGCAAGCTCGACAAGGCGACTTCGTCCGCCCCCTACATGCGGATCAAGAACAAGCTCGACGAGCTCAAGGGCGATCCGCGCTACCAGTTCATGTTCTCGGGGATGCTGGTGGGCGACACGATGGCGGAGTTCATCGCCAAGGTCTTCCGCATGCCGGGCGAGGGCAGGCCGATCTCGATCATCGACGTCTCGGGCGTGCCGTCGGACATCACCAGCACGGTGGTCGCCGTGCTGAGCCGGCTGGTGTTCGACTTCGCGATCTGGGGTCGCGAGGAGAAGACCCGGCCGATCCTGCTCGTGTGCGAGGAAGCGCACCGGTATGTGCCCAACGAGGCGAACGCCGACGGCTCCTCGGTCGGCATGATCCTCAGCCGCATCGCCAAGGAAGGGCGCAAGTACGGGATCAGCCTCGGCCTCATCACCCAGCGCCCCTCGGACCTTGCCGAAGGCGTGCTGTCGCAATGCGGCACGATCATCTCGATGCGGCTCAACAACGAGCGCGACCAGGCGTTCGTGAAGGCGGCCATGCCCGAAGGCGCGCGCGGGTTCCTCGATTCGATCCCCGCGCTGCGCAACCGCGAGTGCATCATCTGCGGCGAGGGTGTGGCGATCCCGATCCGGGTCAGCTTCGACACGCTCGAGGAAGCCAGCCGCCCGGCCTCGGAAGACCCGAGCTTCGTCGAGCTGTGGAGCGAAGGCGGCGGCGAGGAGGAGGCGGTGCAGCGCGTCGTGCGCCGCTGGCGCTCGCAGGGCCGGTAGAGGGTCCACCCTGAGCGCCTCACGTTCCCCGCGTATCGCCGTAGAGATGAATGTGCAGCCGGTCGCTCATGCGGAAGCCGTGCTCGAGGCATAGCGGGGCGAGCCATTCCTCGCGTTTCCGCAAGATCGCGCTGTCGGTCCCTTCGGGCATCAGGAATACGTGGCCGGGCCTGAAGCGGTAGCGTTGCTTCAGCGCGAGCACTTCGTCCACGTCGCCCGGTTCGGCGATCACGAACTTGAAGAAGGCACGCGGATCGGTCGCATAGGCGTCGAGCCGCTCGGGGAGGAGCGCGAGTTCTGCCGGATTGCCGCTGTGCGCCAGCTTGGGGCTGACGTTGTACTGGTCGATCCGCACGTCGAGCCGGGGCGGGGCGGCGACGGTGCCGTTGGTCTCGATCTCGACCGTCATGTCGGGCAGCAGCGCGAGCAGCTTCGCCAGCGGACCCGCTTGCAGCAACGGTTCGCCGCCGGTGACGACGAGGCGGTTCTGGCCGAGCGCGTCGATCCGCCGGGCGACCTCCGCTTCGGAAAGCACGACTTGGTTGGCCTTGCGATCCCAGATCACGCCCGAGCGGTGCGGGCGGTCGTCGCCCTCGAAGTGCCAGGTATAGGCGGTGTCGCACCACGCGCAGGCGAGGTTGCAGCGCGACAGGCGCACGAACGCTACCGGTACCCCTGCGCTCGGCCCTTCGCCCTGGAGCGAGGCGAAGATCTCCGGCTCGCCGGGGGCCTGGGTGGCGAGCGTCAGCGGCATCGATGCGCCTCATGATACATTGAGACATGGACCGCTTGGACCACAGTCCTGGGGCAAAAAAGTTCGCCCCTTCCGCTGGTGAGTATCTGGCTTGTGAGAAGGGCGCGATCAGCGGTCATGTCCGACCCATTGCACAAACACGCGATGTAGGAAAATCCTCCCCGGCACGGGGAGGGGAACCGCCGGCCGCAGGCCGGGGGTGGAGGGACACGCGCGGTTGCTCACGACCACGAAGGTCTTGAACAGCGGCACCTGCCCCTCCACCAGCCTGCGGCTGGTCCGCTTCCCCCGGTGGGGGAGGATTTTTCAGCCCAGCCGCGCCAGCGCGGCCTTCAGACGCTCGGCTTCCGTTGCGTGGTGCGCGTGGTCGGCGCGGGCCTTCTCGACCGCCTCGGGCTTGGCGCGCTTGACGAAGTTCGCGTTCGACAGCCGTCCTTCCAGCGCTTTCGCCTCTTTCTCCGAAGCGGCGAGCGCCTTCGCGAGACGAGCCTTCTCGGCCTCGATGTCGATCAGGCCCTCGAGCGGGATCACCAGCGCGTCGCGCCCCGCGCCCACCTGCAGCGCGGCGCCGCCGGGCGCGGGTTCGGTATGGACCGCCGAGAGCCGCGCGACGCGTTCGAGAGCGGCGGCGTTGCCCGCAAGCACCTTGCGCGCGGTTTCCGAGGGTTCGGCCAGCCACGCCTCGAGCTTGGCGCCTGGCGCGAGGCCGAGCTCGTTCTTCGCCGCGCGCAGGTTGCGGGTCAGCTCGATCAGCCACTCGACCTCGGCTTTGGCCGCAGCGTCGATCTCGGCGCGGGGTTCCGGCCATTTCGCCACGATCAGCTCGTAAGGCCGCTCACCCTGCGCGTGCCACAGCTCCTCGGTGATGAACGGCATGAACGGGTGGAGCATGACGAGGATCTGGTCGAGCACCCAGCCGGCGACGGCCTTCGTCTCTTCCAGATCCTCCCCGGCACGGGGAGGGGGACCGCGACGCGAAGCGTCGGGGTGGAGGGGCACGTTGCCCGGCTCCGAACCTGCGCCGTCTTGAGCAAGCGCACCTGCCCCTCCACCATGCTGCGCATGGTCCCCCTCCCCCGGTGAGGGAGGATTGAGGGTTCCCTTGATCAGCTCGAGATACCAGTCGCAGAAGGTATCCCATACGAAGTGGTAGATCGCGTTCGCGGCGGCGTCGAAGCGCAGGTCGGCCATCGCCTTGTCGAGCGCGGCCACGGTTTCGACCACCTCGCCCACGATCCAGCGGTTGACCGCGCTGGTGGCCTGCGGCGCGGCCAGGGTGTCGCTCGCGCCGATGCCGTTCGCTTGGCAGAAGCGGGCGGCGTTCCACAGCTTGGTGGCGAAGTTGCGATATCCCTCGACCCGGCTCTCGTCCATCTTCACGTCGCGGCCCTGGCTTTCCATCGCCGCCATGAAGAAGCGCAGGGCGTCGGCGCCGAACTTGTCGATCAGCAGCAGCGGATCGACCACGTTGCCCTTGGACTTGGACATCTTCTGCCCGTCCGCCGCGCGCACCAGCCCGTGGAGGTAGAGCCGCTTCCACGGCGCTTGCCTAAGGAAATGCATCCCCTGCATCGCCATCCGCGCATCCCAGAAGAACAGGATGTCGAACCCGGAAATGAGGAGATCGTTGGGGTAGTGCTTGGCGAAGAGGTTGGGGTTTTCGACCCAATTTCCCTCCCGTGGTTTCTCTTCCGCGACCCCAAAATCCGTTCGTGCTGAGCTTGCCGAAGCACCGCTCTTTTCTTCCGGCGCCACACCCGAAGGGGAGTGCGGCCCTTCGACAAGCTCAGGGCGAACGGGTTGGTAGGGGGTCTCGGGCCAGCCAAGCGTGGCGAAAGGCCAGAGGGCGGAGGAGAACCAGGTGTCGAGGACATCGGGATCGCGCCAAAGTCCTATCGTCTTTCCCGCGCGCGTTGCGGCGTGCAACGGTTCATCAAAAACGGTGAATTCGGCGCTTTCGCCGTAGACTTCGCGAGCTTGCGCAAAAGCCTCTTCTTCGGTCTCCGCAACAAACGCGTTATAGCTGCTCTTCAACTCGCCGGGCGTTTCATCGCCTCTTCCGAGATCGTGCAGCAGTCCGATATCGTCAGTCGACGGCCCATACCAAGCCGGAATCCTGTGCCCCCACCACAACTGCCGCGAGACACACCACGGCTGGATGTTCTCCATCCAGTTGAAGAAGGTCTTCTCCCAGCTCTTGGGCACGATCTCGATCCGGCCGTCGCGCACCGCCTCGATCGGGGCTTGCGCGAGCTTTTCGGCGTCGACGTACCACTGATTGGTCAGCCAGGGTTCGATCACCACGCCGCCGCGGTCGCCGAAGGGGGTGGCGATCGTGCGCGGTTCGGCGTCGTGCTCTTCGCCGTCCTTGTCCACGTGCGGGATGAGGAAGCCGAGCTCCTTCATCCGTGCGACCACCAGCTCGCGCGCGCCATCGACGCCGTCCCTGCGGAAGCGATGGAGGCCGAGGAATTCGGCCGGCACCAGTCCGTCGGCGGTCTGGCACACGTTGCCCTCGGCATCGAGCATGTTGAGCATGTCGCCCGGTGCGAACCCGGCGCGCTTGCCCACCTCGAAGTCGTTGAAATCGTGGCCCGGCGTGATCTTGACCACACCGCTGCCCAGTTCCGGGTCGGCGTGTTCGTCGGCCACCACCGGCACGCGGCGACCGGTGATCGGCAGGGTCACGAACTTGCCGATCACGCTGGCGTAGCGCTCGTCGTCGGGATGAACCGCCACCGCCATATCGGCCAGCATCGTCTCCGGCCGGGTGGTGGCGACGACGAGGTGATCCTTGCCTGCCGACGTGGTGACGCCGTCCGCCAGCGGATAGCGGAAGTGCCAGAAGCCGCCCTTCACGTCCTGCGTCTCGACCTCGAGGTCGCTGATCGCGGTCTTGAGCTTGGGGTCCCAGTTGACCAGCCGCTTGTCGCGGTAGATCAGGCCCTGGTTGTAGAGATCGACGAACACCTTGGTCACCGCGCGGGTGAACTCGGGGCTCATGGTGAACTGCTCGCGGCTCCAGTCCATCGAGCAGCCGAGGCGGCGGAGCTGGCGAGTGATCGTGCCGCCGCTTTCCTCCTTCCACTCCCACACTTTCGCGACGAAATCCTCGCGCGAATAGTTGGTGCGCTTGTCCTGGCGCTTCTCGAGCTCGCGCTCGACCACCATCTGCGTCGCGATTCCCGCGTGATCGGTGCCGACCACCCACAGCGCGTCCTTCCCGCGCAGCCGCTCGTAGCGCACGACCACGTCCTGCAGCGTGTTGTCGAGCGCGTGGCCGATGTGGAGGCTACCGGTGACGTTGGGCGGCGGGTTGACGATCGTGAACGGCTCGGCCTCAGGCCGTTCGGGCCGGAACAGGCCGTTGTCCTCCCAGTGCGCGTACCAGCGCGCTTCGATGTCGGCGGGATCGAAAGTCTTGGAAAGTTCGGTTGTCATAGGGCTCAGGCCTTTGCCAGCGGGTGCGCTGCGGTGCAACACGCCACTGATTGCGCCCTTGTAGTGCGCCGGGTTTCGCCGCATAGGTCGGCGCGATGAAGGAAGGGGCGCTCTACGAGCTCGAGGACAGCGACGCGGGGGGATCGCGGCTAGTCCTTTCAGGGCCTTACCTCGTTTCGACCATCGGCGCGGTGGACGAGGATCTGCGCTCGCTCGAAGGCGAGCTCGGAGAGATCGATCTGTCGCAGGTAAGCGAGATCGACACCGTCGGGGCGTGGGTCGCGTGCAGCCTCGCCACGAAACATCATGCGGAAATCGTCGGCGCGAACGAGCGCGCGCAGCGATTGCTCAAGGCGGTCCAGGTCGCAGACGAAGGCGCGGAAATCCGCCCGCCGCGCCTGCCGGTGTGGGAACGCGTGCCCCAGCGGATGGGCGAACTGGTTCACGAATTCGGCCAGGGCGTGGTCGGCATGGTCGGCTTCCTCGGGCAGATTCTGCTCGCGAGCTTGAGCCTGATCCGCCACCCCACGCGCTTTCGCGGCAAGGCGCTGGTGCGGCAGATGGAGCTGGTCGGCGTCTCCTCGCTGCCGATCATCGGGCTGATGAGCTTCCTGATCGGCATCGTCATAGCGCAGCAGGGCGCCGTGCAGCTCGCGCAGTTCGGGGCCGAGACGCTGACGATCAACCTCGTGGGCCGGATCACGCTGCGCGAACTGGGGGTGCTGATGACAGCGATCATGGTCGCCGGCCGTTCCGGCAGCGCCTTTGCCGCGCAGCTCGGCACGATGAAGCTGACCGAGGAAGTCGACGCGATGCGCACGATCGGCATTTCCCCGATCGAAGCGCTGGTGATCCCGCGCATCCTGGCCGCGGTACTGATGATGCCGCTGCTCGGCTTCTTCGCCTCGTGCGTGGCGATCATCGGCGGCGCGGTGATCGGCGACCTGATGCTCGGCATTCCATTCCTGACCTTCCTCACCCGCGTGCAGGAAGTGGTGCCGCTCTACGATTTCTACGTCGGCATGGCCAAGGCGCCGGTCTTCGGGCTGATCGTGGCGCTGACGGGCTGCTATCAGGGCATGCGGGTGGAAGGGAATTCGGAGGAGGTGGGCCTGAAGACGACCAAGGCGGTGGTCCAGGCGATCTTCATGGTGATCGTGCTCGACGCCTTCTTTGCCGTGTTTTTCACCAAGATCGGCTGGGCATGATCAGCGAAGACGAAGAACTCGAGAAGAAGGGCCTCGGCCGTTACGAACGGTTCCGGGGCGAGCACCCGGTGGTGGTGCGCGGTCTGGTCAACCGTTTCGGCGACCAGACGGTGCACGAGGATCTGTCGCTGACGGTGAACCGCGGCGAGATCCTCGGTGTGGTTGGCGGCTCGGGCACCGGCAAATCGGTGCTGATGCGCTCGATCATCGGGCTACAGGTCCCCGACGAGGGCGAGGTCGAGGTGTTCGGCCGTTCGATGACGGGCGCGGAGCCCGACGAGAATCTCGGCGTGCGCAACCGCTGGGGCGTGCTGTTCCAGGGCGGGGCGCTGTTCTCGACGCTGACAGTGGGCGAGAACGTGGAAGTGCCGCTCAAGCAGTTCTATCCCGAGATCGATTCGAAGCTGATGCACGAGATCGCGCGCTACAAGGTCATGCTCTCGGGCCTGCCCGAAGAGGCGGTGAGCAAGTATCCGGCCGAGCTGTCGGGGGGGATGAAGAAGCGCGCCGGCCTCGCCCGCGCGCTGGCGCTCGATCCGGAGATCCTGTTCCTCGACGAACCGACCGCGGGGCTGGACCCGATCGGCGCGGCGGCGTTCGACCGGCTGACCCGCGAGCTCAAGCAGACGCTCGGCCTCACCGTGTTCCTGATCACCCACGATCTCGACACGCTCTACGAGATTTGCGACCGCGTGGCGGTGCTGGCGGACAAGAAGGTGATCGCGGTCGGTACGATCCCCGAACTGCTCGAAACCGACCACCCGTGGATCGAGGAATATTTCAACGGTCCGCGCGGCCGCGCCGCCCAGGCGAGCAAGAAACGCGCCGAAACGATGGACAACGCCTCGCAAGGCGAGGCATAGGGGCAAGCGAATGGAAACGCGTGCAAATCATGTCTGGGTCGGGGCGGTCACCCTGGTGCTGCTGGCCGGGCTGGCGCTGTTCTTCGTCTGGCTCGCGCGGCTGGGGCAGGGCACGCAGGACGAATTCGACATTTTCTTCAAGCAATCGGTCGCCGGGCTCGCCAACGGTTCGCAGGTGTCCTTCGCCGGCGTCCCGGTGGGGCAGGTGAGCGACATCGCACTGTGGGAGACCGACCCTCAGTTCGTACGCGTGCGGATCAAGGTGCGCGAGGAAGTGCCGATCCGCGTCGGCACCACCGCGACGATCCAGGGATCGTTCACCGGGGTCTCGACGATCCTGCTCGACGGCGCGCGGCGCGATGCGCCCAAGATCACCTGCGAGGAAGGGCCGGGCAATACCGCGTGCCCCGAAGGCGTGCCGGTGATCCCGACCAAGCCCGGCGGTCTCGGCGAATTGCTCGCCAACGCGCCGCTGCTGCTCGAGCGGCTGGCGACGCTGACCGAACGCCTGACGATGCTGCTGTCGGACGAGAACCAGGGCGAGATCGCGGGCATCCTGCGCAACACCAATCAGATGACCGCCGTTCTCGCCGAAACCGCGCCGCAGATTCGCGCCACGATGGCCGAGCTGCAGGTAACGCTGCGCGAATCGAGCGAGGCGCTCGACGCGTTCGAGAAAGTCATGGGCTCGACCGACGAGCTGCTGAACCAGGAAGGGCAGTCGCTCGCGACGCAGATGCGCGCCACGCTGCAATCGGCCGATGCGGCCGCCGACGCGCTCACCGCCACGCTCGAGGAAGCGCAGCCCGCCGCGCGCCAGCTCAGCGAAAGCACCTTGCCCGCAGCCGAGGCCGCGATCCAGGATCTGCGCGCGACCAGCAAGGCGCTGCGCAGCGTGACCGAGCAGATCGAAACGCAAGGCGCAGGCTCGTTGCTCGGCGGCCAGAAGCTGCCGGACTACGAGCCGTGAGCGGCACCAGACCACAGGGGAACGCGATGCGCGCGATTGTCAGGACATTTCCGGCGCTGGCGGCGCTTGCCGCGCTCGCCGGCTGCATCAGCTTCGGCGCCGAACCGCCCGAAAGCCTGCTGACGCTGACGCCCACCGCCGAGGCGCCCGCGGGCTCGGGCGCGAGCGGCAGCGCGGAGGGCGCGCTCGCGATCCTCGTGCCCGATGCCCCCGCGCGGCTCGACGTGGTGCGCGTGCCGGTGCAGGTCGACGAGGCGAACATCGCCTATCTCCAGAACGCGGTGTGGGTCGACAAGCCCGCGCGGTTGTTCCGCGGGCTGCTCGCCGAGACGATCCGCACGCGTACCGGCCGGGTGGTGATCGATTCGGACGATCCGACGCTCACCCCCGAGACCCAGCTGCGCGGCGTGCTGCGCGATTTCGGCTACCACGCGCCGAGCTCCTCGGTGGTGGTGCGCTTCGACGCGATCCGCGACACCGCGGGCGGCGGGATCGTGACGCGCCGGTTCGAAAGCGTGATCCCTGGCGTGGCGCCCGATGTCGCCTCGGTCGGCCCCGCACTCAACCAGGCCGCGAACGACGTCGCCGGCCAGGTCGCGGAGTGGGTGCGCTAGAGCAAGGCGACGGGCCGCCCGACGACTGCCAACGGCCGCTTTCAAAGTAAAAGAGATTCACACGAAGACACTAAGGCACGAAGATGTCGTTTGCGCGCCGCAGGCGCACCACCAAATCTGTTGTCGATCCATTGGGCGACGAATCTGGTAGGCGCGTCTTCGCCGCGGGCCGACCATCTTCGTGCCTTAGTGTCTTCGTGTGAGCCGAACTTCCTTCGTGCTGCACGCGAACGCTGATTGATCCTATCGCGCCAGACGCGCAAACTCGAGCGCGCGGGCAAACTCTTGCCCACGCGCTTCGCTGCGCGCCTCGGCTTCGGCGTCGCGGCCCCAGAGCTCGGCCTGCCATTCTTCCTCGAGGTTCGCGGTCGCCCATAGCGCGGCGGGATCGGCACCGTGATCCAGGGCGGCCAGCGCGACGCACAGCGAGGCGGTGAGCGAGGCCATCGTCTGAAGCGCAGCGAGGGTGAAGGCGTCGAGGCTCTCGAGGCGTTCGCGCAGCTTCGCGAGGCTCTCGGGCGGTTGCTTGCGGTGGATCACGCCGCTGACGCGCTCGACGCGGATGCCCTCGCGCGCCTCCATCGCGGTCACCAGCGGCTCCCACAGGTCGCGCTGGCGGCGGTAGAGCGGCTCGTCGGGGTCGGCGCGGTAGCAGAGCGTGTCGGTCTCGGCGAAGGCGAGCAGGCGGGCGACCGCATCGTCGCGGTCGGCGCGCACCATGTCGATCGCGTAGTCTGCCATGTCGCGCATCACGAACGCGGCGGGGTCGATCGTCTCTCCCTGATTCGCCCATTCGGCCGCAAGCGCCTCGGCGAGCGCGCAGGTCGGCACGATCTGCGGCGCGCCCTGTGCGGTCTTGACTGCGCGCCCGTCGAGGGCGACGCGCCAGCCGCCCTCGACCTGCTCGACCGCGGCTTCGCGGTAGAAGCGCTTCATTCCTTCGGGCTGCGCCAGCGGCGCATCAGGAACATCGGCAGCAGGAAGAATTCGACCAGCCCGATCGCGATCAGCACATAGCCGACACCCTCGGCGGTCACGATTACCCCGCGCACCATCAGGATGCCGAGCATGATCATCAGCACGCCGGTGAAGCGCACGGCGAAGATCGAGAAATGGCGGCCCATCGCGGGTTCGGTCATGACAGCAATTCTCCCAGTTCGGCGGGGGTTCGGGCGACGTGCTCGGCGCCCGCTTCGCGCAGTTCGCGCGCTGAATGATAGCCCCAGCCGACGCCGATCGCACGCACCCCGGCGGCGCGGGCCATCTCCATGTCGAACGTCGTGTCGCCGATCATCACCGCATCGGCGGCCTGCGCGCCCGCCTCGACCAGCGCCGCCTCGAGCATCGCAGGATGCGGCTTGGAGGGGTGGCGGTCGGCGGTCTGGAGCGTGACGAAGCGTTCGGCGAGGCCGTGCGTGGCAAGGCAGCTCGCGAGCCCGCGGTCGGACTTGCCGGTGGCGACGCCGAGCGTCCAGCCGCGCTCGGCCAGGCCCGCGAGCACATCGGCGATGCCCTCGAACAGCGGCTCCTCGAGCGTGCCGTCGAGGCGGCAGGCGCGGAACGCTTCCTTGTAGGCGTCGACCGCGTGGCGATGGCGCGCCTCCTCGGCCTCGGGCGCGAGCATGCGGATCGCCTGCGGCAGGCTCAGCCCGACGATGCGGCGGACATCGTGCCGGGCGGGGGCGGGCAGCCCGGCGCTGGCGAACGCCGTCTCCATCGAGTTGCAGATGGCCGCCTGCCCGTCGACCAGCGTGCCGTCGCAATCGAATATGGCGAGGCGGACGGTCACTTGCGCTTGCTCGGGCCTTTGCCCGGTCGCTTGCCCGCCGCCGCTCCGCCGCGCGCCCGACGCTCGCCCTTGCGGGACTTGCGGTATTGCTTGGCGTGCTGGCGCGCGGCCTGCTTCTTTTCGGCGCGCGAGCGCTCGGGCGGCGAATTGCGCAGCGGCGCGGCCTCGCTGAGCGACAGGTCGAACCCGAGCTGCTCCATGCTCGCCGCGAAATGCTCGGGCAGTTCGGCGGTGACGTCGATCTTGCCGCCGCCGGGCTCGTCGATGATCAGCCGCCGTGCGTGGAGGTGCATCTTGCGGCTGACGCTGCCGGTGAGGAACGCATCCTGCCCGCCATACTTGCCGTCGCCGACGATAGGGTGTCCGATCGCCGCCATGTGGACGCGCAGCTGGTGGGTGCGGCCGGTGAGCGGCTCGAGCTCGACCCAGGCGGCCTTGTTCCCCGCCTTGTCGACCACGCGATAACGGGTCTTGGCCGGCTGGCCGCCCTCCTCGTCGACGTGCATCTTCTCGCCGCCGGTGCCCGGTTGCTTGGCGAGCGCGGCGTCGATCGTGCCGTCGGCCACCTCGGGTACGCCGACCACGAGCGCCCAATAGACCTTTTTCGCGCTGCGGCCCGCAAAGCGCTTCGAGAACGAGGCGGCGCTGCCCGGGGTGCGCGCGATCAGCAGCACGCCGCTGGTGTCCTTGTCGAGCCGGTGGACGAGGCGCGGGCGCGGGTCGTCGTCGCCCGGCGCGAAGGCGTCGAGCAGCCCGTCGACGTGCTTGTGCGTCTTCGTGCCTCCCTGCGTCGCGAGGCCGGGCGGCTTGTTGAGCACGATCGCCGACTTGGTTTCGGCGATCACCATCGCGCGGGCTTCCGCGATTTCCTCCGGGGTCAGCTCCCGCCGGGCGTGCGGTTTGCGGTGTGGCGCCTCGCCGCCGGGCGGCACGCGCACCACCTGGCCCGCCGCGAGCCGGTCCTCGGGCTTGGCGCGCCCGCCGTCGACCCGCACCTGCCCGGTGCGCGCCCATTTGGAGATCGTCGCGAAGCCGATCTGCGGCAGGTGGCGCTTGAACCAGCGGTCGAGCCGCACGCCGTCGTCGTCGGGCGCGACGGTGAACTGGCGGACGCTCTTGCTGGGCTCGGTGCTGGTCATGCCGCCAGCCTCATCGCGATCAGGCCGATATAGAGCGCGGTCAGCCCGGCGAGGACCGAGACCAGCGCATAGCTTGCCGCGAGCCAGGGCTGGCCGCGCTCGATCAGCAGCATCAGCTCGAGGCTGAAGGCGGAAAAGGTCGTGAACCCGCCGAGCAGGCCGATCCCCACGAGCAGGCGCCACTGTTCGCTCCCGGCACCGCCGTGCCGCGCGAGCCAGCCCGCAAGCAGGCCCATCGCGCAACTGCCGATCACGTTGACGCTCAACGTCGCCCACGGAAAGGCGGTGACCGCTTGCGGCCCAAGCAAATGGGTCAGCAGCCGCCCGGTCTGATAGCGCAGCACGGCGCCCGCGCCGCCTCCGGCGAAGACGTATAGGCTGGCCGCCATGGGTGATACGCTCGTCATGCGCTGGCCCTTAGACTGCGCGAAGGCGTTCGTCATCCCGTGCCGCGTCGGTCTATGACGGCTTGCCAATTCGCGCGGATTTGCTATGTGCGCCGCGTTTCGAGGCCGATCCGGAACGGATTCGGCGCACTTTTCGTTGATTCGGTCAGGCGCATCCCCCGCGCATCGCGGGCTCTGCGCCATTGCTGTGAGGTGTTTGAATTTATGCAGATCATCGTTCGCGATAACAACGTCGACCAGGCTCTCCGCGCGCTCAAGAAGAAGCTGCAGCGCGAAGGCGTGTATCGCGAGATGAAGCTGCGCCGCCACTACGAGAAGCCGAGCGAGAAGCGCGCGCGCGAGAAGGCCGCCGCCGTCCGCCGCGCGCGCAAGCTCGAGCGCAAGCGGATGGAACGCGACGGCGCTAAGTAGGCGCCATACGCTTGAAGACATCACAGCTATAAGCCATCAGGGCGCGGGGTTCATCCCTGCGCCCTTTTGCATTCAGGAATCTACCATGACCGAAGTGACCCGCGTGCCGCTGCAGCCCATCGCGAAGGGCAGCCTGACCAAGCTCTGGCTGGGCGTGGTGGTCGCAGTGCTGGTGGCGGCGGGGCTTGCCTGGGCCGCGGTGCCGCAGGGCGTCTCGGTCGAGGAATTGCAGGCGGGCACCGGCCCGAACCCGGCCCCGACCGACGTGGTGCTGGTCAACTACGTCGGCAAGCTCGCCGATGGCACGGTGTTCGACGAGGGGCAGGCCACCCCGCTTCCGCTGGAGGGGATGATTCCCGGCTTCGCCGAAGGGGCGGTGCAGATGCAGAAGGGTGGCAAGTACCTCGTCGAGATCCCGGCCGAGAAAGGCTACGGCGACGAGGACAAGGTCAATCCGATGACCGGGCAGGTCGCGATCCCCGCCGGGAGCGATCTGGTGTTCGAGGTCGAACTGCTCGACTTCATGCCGTTCGAGGAATTCCAGCAGCGCATGCAGGCGATGCAGCAGATGATGCAGATGCAGCAGGGCCAGCAACCGGGCGCGCCGTCTCGGGCACAGCAGATCCCCATGCCCCCGCCGCCTCAGCCGCAGCCGCAGCAGTAGGCCGCGCAGCCGCTTGAAGCCTGCGGGGCGCGCTGCTAGCGCCGCCAGCGACGTTTTCCACCCTCCAGACGAAGGACAAACCCGCATGTCCGTCGACAAGGCCACCGTGGCGAAGATCGCCTCGCTGGCGCGCATCAAGATGAACGACGAGGAGCTCGACCGCATGGCGCCCGAGCTGTCGCAGATCCTCGACTGGGTCGAGCAGCTGGGCGAGGTCGACACCTCGCAGGTCGAGCCGATGACCGCGGTGATCCCCAATGCGCTGCGCCTGCGCGACGACGTGGTCGACGCCGATCCGCTGACCGGCGGCGGCAAGCGCGAGGCGGTGCTCGCCAACGCGCCCGCGGCCGAGCACGGCTTCTTCGGCGTGCCCAAGGTGATCGAATGATGCAGCACCTTCCAAAACCGTTCGCCCTGAGCTTGTCGAAGGGCCGTTCTTCCTTTCCGGCGCAGCACTCGAAGAAAAAGCGGTGCTTCGACAAGCTCAGCACGAACGGAGTTTGCTGTGAGTGAGTTGACCGACCTTGGCGTCAAGGCGATCCGCGACGGGGTCTCCGGCGGCGATTTCACCGCGCGCGAGGTGGCCGAGGCGTTCAACGCCGCGGTCGCGGCAGCGGGCGAGCTCAACGCTTTCATCGTCGCCACGCCCGATCATGCGCTCGCCGCGGCCGACAAGGTCGATGCGGATCGCGCGGCGGGCAAGGCGCTGGGCGCGATGGCCGGCGTGCCGATCGGGATGAAGGACCTGTTCGCCACCCGCGGCGTGCAGACCACCGCGGCGAGCCACATCCTCGAAGGCTTCGCCCCCGAGTACGAGAGCACTGTCAGCGGGAACCTGTGGGATGCGGGCGCAGGCATGCTCGGCAAGCTCAATATGGACCAGTTCGCGATGGGCTCGTCGAACGAAACGAGCCATTTCGGCAACGTGATCAGCCCGTGGCGGCGCAGCGACGGCGGCAACGCCGATCTCGCTCCTGGCGGCTCGTCGGGCGGCTCCTCCGCCGCGGTCGCCGCGCGGATCGCGCCCGCTGCCACCGGGACCGACACCGGCGGCTCTATCCGCCAGCCGGCCGCTTTCACCGGCATCTGCGGGATCAAGCCAACCTACGGCCGGTGCAGCCGCTGGGGCGTCGTCGCCTTCGCCTCGAGCCTCGACCAGGCCGGGCCGATGGCGCGCAACGTCGAGGATTGTGCGGTCATGCTCGGCGCGATGGCGGGATTCGATCCGAAGGATTCGACCTCGCTCGACCTGCCGGTGCCCGAGTGGGCAGGCGCGCTCGACGCGAACCTCAAGGGCAGGAAGGTCGGCATTCCACGCGAGTACCGGATGGAGGGGACCGACCCCGAAATCCTCGACAGCTGGGAACGCGGCAAGGAATGGCTGCGCGATGCGGGCGCCGAAATCGTCGACATATCGCTGCCGCATACGAAATACGCACTGCCGGCCTATTACATCATCGCCCCGGCCGAAGCCTCGAGCAACCTCGCGCGCTACGACGGTGTGCGCTACGGCCTGCGCGACTTGCCGGACGGTGCGGGTCTGCAGGACATGTACGCCGCCACCCGCGCCGCGGGCTTCGGCGACGAGGTCAAGCGCCGTATCCTCATCGGCACCTACGTGCTGTCGGCCGGCTTCTACGACGCCTACTACAACCAGGCGCAGCGCATTCGCACGCTGATTGCGCGCGATTTCGAGAAGGCCTGGGCGCAGTGCGACGTGATCCTCGCGCCGACCACGCCGACCGCCAGCTTCCCACTCGGCGACAAGGTGGACGATCCGCTGGCGATGTACCTGAACGACGTATTCGCCGTCCCCGCCAGCCTCGCCGGCCTGCCCGCGATGAGCGTCCCGGCAACGCTCAACCGCGACGGCCTGCCGCTCGGTCTGCAACTGATCGGCAAGCCGTTCGACGAACAGGGCGTGCTCGACGCGGGGCTGGCGATCGAGCAGCGCGCCGGGTTCGAGGCGAAGCCGGAGAGGTGGTGGTGAGCATAGGCGCCATGGAGGTGATCGCCGGCATTGCCATGGCGATCACGCTCTACATGGTTCCGGCCATTGTCGCGCGTCGAGTGAAACATGGCGAGGCGCGCTTCGACCGAGATGGAAAGTTGATCGAAGATGAATAGCTACCGCATCCAGGGCGCAACGGGCGAGTGGGAGGTCGTGATCGGCCTCGAAGTCCATGCGCAGGTCACTTCGAACGCCAAGCTGTTCTCGGGCGCCTCCACCGCGTTCGGGGCGGAGCCGAACACGCAGGTCAGCCTCGTCGATGCGGCGATGCCGGGAATGCTGCCGGTGCCCAATCGCGAGTGCATCCGTCAGGCGGTGCGCACCGGGATGGCGATCGAGGCGCAGATCAACCGCTGGAGCCGGTTCGACCGCAAGAACTACTTCTATGCCGACCTGCCGCAGGGCTACCAGATTTCGCAACTCTATCACCCGCTTGTGGGCGAAGGTTCGCTGACGATCGAGGTCGACGAGAAGGCCGGCATCGCCGAGGACAAGGTGATCGGGATCGAGCGCATCCATGTGGAGCAGGACGCGGGCAAGCTGATGCACGATCAGCACCCGACGATGTCCTACGTCGACCTCAACCGCTGCGGCGTGGCGCTGATGGAAATCGTGAGCCGCCCCGACATGCGTTCGCCTGCCGAAGCGGGAGCTTACGTCCGCAAGCTGCGCTCGATCCTGCGCTACGTCGGGTCGTGCGACGGCAACATGGAGGAAGGCTCGATGCGCGCCGACGTGAACGTCAGCGTGCGCAGGCCGGGCGAGGAATTCGGCACGCGGACCGAAACCAAGAACGTCAACTCGGTGCGCTTCGTCATGCAGACGATCGAGCACGAGGCGCGCCGTCAGGTCGATCTGATCGAGGATGGCGGCACGGTGGTGCAGGAAACGCGGCTGTTCGATCCGAACACCGGCACCACGCGCTCGATGCGCAGCAAGGAAGACGCGCACGACTATCGCTACTTCCCCGATCCCGACCTGCTGCCGCTCGAACTCGACGACGCGTTCCTGAGCGAATGCCGCGCGAGCCTGCCCGAGCTGCCCGACGCCAAGCGCGCCCGCTACGTCGAGGGGCTCGGCCTCAGCGAATACAACGCGCGCGAGCTGACCGCCGAAGTCGAGACGTTCGCGCGGTTCGAAACGCTGCTCGCCGAGACCGCGAAGGCGCTAGGCAAGGGCGAGAAGGACGTCGCCACGCAGGTTGCCAACTGGTCGCTCTCGATCGCGCCCGGGGTGATGAACGCTGCCGGAGACGAGGCGAACCCGGTGCACGCCACCGCCGAAGCGCAGGCGACAATCCTCAAGATGCAGGCCGCGGGCGAAATCTCGGGCGGGCAGGCGAAGGAGATCTACGAGATCGTCCTCAAGACCGGCCGCGCACCGGCGGAGATCGCCGATACCGAAGGCCTCAAGCAGCAGAGCGACACCGGCGCGATCGAGGCCGAGATCGACAAGGTCCTCGCCGCCAACGCCGACAAGGTCGCCGAATACCGCGGTGGCAAGGACAAGCTGTTCGGCTTCTTCGTCGGCCAGACGATGAAGGCCATGCAGGGGAAGGCCAACCCCGCGGTGGTGAACGAGTTGCTGAAGGCGAAGCTCGGCTGACGCGGCAATGCCGCTGAGCATCGTCCTTATCGAACCCGAGATCCCGGGCAATACCGGCGCGGTCGGGCGCACCTGCGTGGCGCTCGGCGCGGAACTGGTGCTGATCCATCCGCTCGGCTTTCGCATCACCGATGCGCGGGTGAAGCGCTCGGGACTCGATTACTGGCCGCACGTGCGGCTCGCGGAGTTTTCGAGCTGGACGGCTTTCGTCGAGGAACGGCAGCCGCGGCCGCAGCAGCTGTTTTTGTTCGAGGAGCACGGTGCGGCGTCGTTCTACGACCCTGAATATCCCGAGGACGCCGTGCTCGTCTTCGGCAAAGAGACGGCCGGCATACCCGAGAGCGTGTGGCGGCAATACCCGGGCCGGCAGTTCAGCCTGCCGATGCGCTCGGACGTGATCCGCTCGCTCAACCTCGCCAACACGGTAGCGGCCGCGGCGTATCAGGCGATGCGCGGGAAGTTCTAGGGTCCTAGGACAGCACCAGCCAGCCGGTCAGGCCGCTTGCAGCGATGATCGTGGGGGCGGCCCATGCGCGCCTGACCGCGAAGGCGGCGGCGAGCGAAGCGGCGAAGATCGCCAGTGCGGGGAGCGGTGCCGGCTCGATACGCGGCCACGCGGAAAGCGCCAGTTGCACCAGCGTCGCGGCGATGATGCCCACCGCAGCCGCCGCAATGCCATCGAGCAGACGGTGAAGGCGCCGATCATCGACCAGCGCCTCCAGTCGCTCGAAGAAGAGCAGCGAGAAGGCGAAGGCGGGCAGGAACATGCCGAGCGTGATCGCCACCGCGCCCCACGGCCCGCCCGCGACGTAGCCGGCGAAGGTGGCGAAGATCACCAGTGGCGCCGGAAGGACGTTCGCAATGGCGACTCCGTCGAGAAACTGCGCATCGGTCAGCCAGCCGCGGCCGACCGTATCCGCGCGGACATAGGGAATCGCGGTGTAGGCCCCGCCGAAGGTGAGCAGGCCGCCCTTCAACCCCGCACCGAACAGCGCAAGCAGCGTCGCGGGCGCCACCGCCTGCGTGGCCGGGACGATGTCCATTCGCGGCAACACGACCCAGGCGGCCAGCGCGGCGAATGCGACAAGGACGGTGGACGACAGGTCGTGGCGCACCGCCGCGTGGACGACGCCTGCCGCGATGAGGAGCACCCAGAAGGGCACTCCGGCGAGCGTGGCGGCAAGCGCGATCGCAGCGAAACCGTAGAGGACCCGCTTGGTAAGGATATGTGCGGCGATCTTCGGGATGGCGCGGGCGATTACCGCCAGCACCGCAAGCTGAATCCCGAGCAAGGCCGCGGCGGTCCCGGTACGGCCGGCGATGAACGCTTCGTAGGCCCAGCCGCACGCCATCATCAAGGCGAAGCCCGGCAGCATGAAGCCGAGGCCCGCCAACAGACCGCCCAGCCTTCCCTTGGCGACCATGCCCAGATGGACGCACAATTCGTGCGCCTCGGGCCCGGGCAGGGCCTGCATCACCGCGAGCAGCCGGTTGAACCGCGCGCGGTCGATCCAGCGTTCCTCGTCCACCAGCGCCTGTCGCACCATCGCGATCTGCGCGATCGGACCGCCGAAGGCGAGCGCACCGAACCGAAGGAATTTGAAGAACAGGCGGGCTAGCGAAATCGGGGGTGCACGGACGCCGGCGATATGCATGCAAGGCTCCCTGCCGCAGCGACGCGGCGATAGGAGCGGAGCTTGGGCGGATCGCCGCCTGACCGGGCGTCCGCCACGGGCCCGTTCGGCCACTTTACCACCGACGGCCACCGCGACAATACGGGATGGATACGAAAAAGGCCGCCGGATCGCTCCGGCGGTCCCTCTTGCATTGTTGAGCGGGCGATCAGCCCTGGCGTTGCCCGGTCATCGCCATCGCGCCGAACGCACCGGCGTTGACCGAGCCGGTCAGCTGGTCGCCGTCGACCGTTGCGGTGCCTTCCAGCGTCATCGGCATCGGCACGGTCATGTCCATCTTCCAGGTCAGCGTGTTGCCGTCGATCTTGCCGTCCTTGACCTCCATCGAGCCCAGCGTGCCGGCGTTCGTACCGGTGAAGGTCTTTCCGTCGTCGCTCGGCACGACGGTGAAGGTGCTCTTCTGATCCCCCATCGGGGTCTTGGTCACGCAATCGTAGGCGCCGGCAACGGACATCGGTTTTCTCCTCGGTTGAAATTTGCCCGCAGCAATCGCGGTTGCTTACACCTATGTCAACAAGCTCATTCCGCGGCGGACTGCTCGGTCTGGGCAGCCTCGGTCTCGCGGACGACGATCGGGAGATCCAGTGCCTCGAGCTGCGGCTTCACCACATCCGCATCGCCCACCACCACGAAGACCAGATCGTCGCCAACCAGCGTCGCCTGCGCGGCCGCATCCAGCTCCTCCGCGGTGAGGTTGCGATACTTCTCGCTCAGCGTCTCGTAATAATAGTCGGGCCGGCCATAAGTGACAATGTTGACGATTCCGCCGAGCACGTCGCCCGAGGTTTCGAACTGGCCGGGCAGCTCGCGCACGTTGCCGTTGATGAGGCGGGTGAGCTCTTCCGTCGTCACGCCCTTGTTATCGGTATAGGCGGAAAGATCCTTGCGCAGCTCGACGATCGAGTCCGCGGTGCGGTCGGCCTGGACCGGGGCGTAGATGAGGAAGCTCGCCCGATCGAGCGGCTGCTGGAGGATGCTGCGCACCCCGTATGACCAGCCCTTGGTCTCGCGCAGGTTCATGTTGATCCGGCTGAGGAAGCTGCCGCCGAAGACCTCGTTCGCGGCGCTCAGCACGATCAGGTCGTCGGTGCCCTTCTGTTCGAGCACGCGCCCGGCGAGGATCACCGACTGCGGCGAATTGGGCCGGTCGATGAGGATGATCCGCGATTCCTGCTCGGGGATCGGGGCGTCGAAGCTCTTGATGGGCGCGGGCACCGCGGGCGCCTGCCAGTCGCCGAAGCTCGCCTCGAGCAGGCGGGTGGCTTCGGCCAGCGTGGTGTCGCCGACCACGAACACGCGCGCCAGATCGGGCCGGAGCCAGGTCTGGTGGAAATCGCGCAGTTCCTGCGCGGTCAGCGCGCGCACCACGTCGGCGCTGCCGGTGCCCGACGGGGGGATGCCGTAGGGATGCTGCTCGCCAAACAGGATCGGGGCAAGCGCGCGCTGGGCGATCGCGCCGGGGCTGTTGAGCTCGTTCTGGATGCGGGTGAGCTGCTGCGCGCGCACCCGCTCGAGCTCGCGCGGATCGAACGCGGGATTGCGGACGTAATCGGCCATCAACTCGAGCGACTGCGCGAGGTTCGGCTCCATCGCGTCGAGCCCCACCGCCGTCGTGTCGGCGTCTGCGTAGGTGTAGAGATTGGCGCCGAGCCGCTCCTTGGCGATCGCCAGCTCGGTCGAATCGAGGCTGGTGGTGCCTTCGTCCATCAGGTTCAGCATCAGCGACTGGATGCCGAGCTTGTCCTTCGGATCGGCCGAATAGCCGGCGTCGAAGTTCACCCGCACGCTGACCGTGGGCACGGCGTCGCGGCGCGCGAAATAGACCTCCATCCCGTTCGACAGCGTCGCGCGCTCGATCGCGGGGAAGTCGAGCGGCTTGAGCTCGCCGACCGGGGGCAGTTGCGAGCGGTCGGCTTCGGCCACCGTCGCGCCGCCCTGCAGCGAGAGCGGGCTCGAATAGAACGCCGGGCCCGCCAGGCCGCTTTCGGTTCCGGCGTAAAATCCGCCACGGTTCTCGCCGCCTTCCTGCCGCTCGCCGGGCTCGACCGTGAGCGCGAACACCGGGCGCGAGAGCCACTTCGCGGTCACCGCGCGCACGCGCTCGGGCGTCATTGCGGCGGCGGTCTCGAGCACTTCCTTGTATTCGGCCGGATTGTCCGAATAGAGCAATCCTTCGGCCAGCGTGGGCGCCTTGCCACTGAACCCGCCGACCTGTTCGAGGCCGCGGATCTGCCCCGCGGCGTAAGTCGTGGTCGCGCGCTGCAGTTCGTCCGCGGTCGGCCCTTCGGCGAGGAACTTCGCGATCTCGGCGTCGAGCGCGGCGGCGAGCTGTTCCTTGGTCACGCCCGGCTTGGCGTCGGCATAGACCACGAACTGCCCGGCCTGCGCGAAGATCTGCGCGCTCGCGACCACGCGCACCGCGAGCTGTTGCTCGCGCACCAGCGCGTTGTCGAGCCGCGAACTGGCGAGCCCGCCGAGTACCGTGGCGCCCATCGAGAGCGGGAGGTATTCCGGATTGTCGAGCCCGGGCACCGCCCACATGCGGTAGATGCGCGGGGTCGCGACCTGGTCGTAAATGGTCTTGGCCTTGGGCTCCGGCAGCGTCGGGATAGGCGCGATCACCGGCTCGATCTCGGGGCCGGCGGGAATCGCACCGAACCACTTGGTGACCTTCTGGCGCGCCGTGGCGGTGTCGATGTCGCCTGCGAGCACGAGCACCGCGTTGTTCGGGCCGTAGTTTTCGCGGAACCAGTTCTTCACGTCGTCGAGCGTCGCGCCCGAGAGATCGGCCATCGAGCCGATGGTCGAGTGGTGGTAGGGATGGCCCGAGGGATAGAGGTTCTCGAGCTGCTCGTACTCGACCAGGCCGTAGGGCTGGTTGTCGCCCTGGCGCTTCTCGTTCTGGACCACCCCGATCTGGTTATCGAGCTTCTCCTGCGTCACCGCGCCGAGCAGATAGCCCATGCGGTCGCTTTCGAGCATCAGCGCCAGATCGAGTGCTCCGGTCGGAACGGTCTCGAAATAGTTGGTGCGGTCGAACCAGGTGGTGCCGTTGTAGTCGGTGGCGCCGACTTGCTGCAGCGGTTCGAAGAAATCGCCCTCCACGTTCTCGCTGCCGTTGAACATCAGATGCTCGAACAAGTGCGCGAAGCCGGTCTTGCCCTTCGGCTCGTGCTTGGAGCCGACCTCGTACCACACCGACACGCCGACCACCGGCGTCTTGCGGTCCTCGTGAACGAGCACGGTCAGACCGTTGTCGAGCTGGAACTGCTCGTAGGGGATCGACACGCTTTCGATCAGTTCGGAAACCGGCGCGGGCTCTCCCGGTGCAACCGCCGCCACCGCGGGCGACGGCCCGGGCTCGGCGCTCGCAAGCGGTTCGGTCTGCGCGGCGCAGGCGGCGAGCGAAAGGGCCGCGAGGCTGACGGCGGCGAGTTTCAAGCGCATGATTTCCCCCAAGGAAGCGATTCGAATGCTGGTGTCACCCTAAGCACGGCTCAGCGGTTTGACACGGTTTTTCGGCGAACGGCGTGTTCCAGCACATCGGCGCGCCAGAAATGCACGGGTTTGAGCTGATGCCGCACGAACAGCGGCGCCTGATCGGTGTAGTGCGGGCTCTCGGGCCGGGTGGTGGCGGCGCCGAACGGCTGGATCGATTGGGAGACCACGCGCTCGCCCGGCGCCCACTCGACGAACTGGAGAAAGCTGTCGCCGTGCCGCACCGACAGGCGGCCGTCCTCGTCGACATCCCAGGTGGTCGAGGCGCGCAGCGTGTCGCTCCCCCCGTCGAGCGGCAGGTCGACCGCATAGGGGCCGGGCCCTTGCCGCAGCCGCAGCAGTTCACTCATCTGCGGGTCGATCCGGCCGAAGTGCGCCTTCAGGTGCGCGACCTTCTCGCGCAAGTGCTCGCGCACGTCGGGCGCCGGCTTGCTGTTGTACTCGGCGGACATGAAGTCCTTGATCATCAGCAGCGCGAGCGAATCGGCGCGGCCCACGCCGTCCGCGTCGAAGGCCCACGCGCCGAGCAGCGCCTGCGCGCGCGCGAGCTCGGGCTCGCCCGACAGGTCGAGCGCGGCGATCGCGTCGAACAGATCGTCGACGTAGCCGACGCGGTCGTAAACGGTGTCGTACTTGATCCGCTCGAGCGTTTCGCGGTCGATCGTCTCGGCCGCGCCCATCAGCCGCGCCGCGCGCCGCGCGCGATTGGTCGAGGTCAGCTCGATGCCCATCTCGGGCGCGAAGTCCTCGGGCGAGAGATCGCTGCCCGGGCCGGCGGCCGAGTAAGGCGAGTTGTTGGCATTGAACAGCCAGCCCGAAGCCGGGTCGACGAGCTGCGGTAGCGCGTCGAAATCGACCGTGCGCTGCCAGATCAGGCTCGAATCGTCGCCCGGCAGGATCCCGCGCCAGTTCGCGCCGGGCCGCCGCTGGGGAATCGCGGCGTTGTAGAACATCGCGATGCGGCCGGTCTCGTCGGCATAGACGAAATTGGTGCTCGGCACGTCCATCCGCGCGAGGATTTCGCGCCATTCCTCGAACGTCTCGGCCTTGTTGAGCCGGTAGTATTCGTCGAGCGCGCCGAGGTTGTCGATCCCGGCGTAGCGGATGGCGAAGGCGCCGCGATCGTTCTTGATCACCGGGCCGTGGACGCTGCGCCACACGGTCTTGCGCACGGGCAGCACCAGCGGCCCGAAGCGCACCGGCAGGATGACCGTGTTGCTCTCAAGATTCCGCCATTCGCCGTCGAGGCGATAGCGCGTGCCGCTTTCGTCCAGCACAAGCTTGTACACGTCGGTCAGATCGGCGCGGTTGACGGTGTTGGTCCAGCCCAGGTTCTCGTTGTGGCCGAGGAAAGGGTAGGGGCTGCCGGGGAAGTTGGCCCCGGCGAAGTGCCAGCCCTCGTCGCTTTCGACCACGAGCTCGTACCACGCGACCCCGCCGCGCCAGGGCTGGTGGCTGTTCGAGACGAGCCGGGTGACGCCGTCGCCCGATTTCTGGGGCGCGATGGCGAAGGCGTTCGAACCGGAGAGCGCGCCATCCTCGCCCCACGGCAGCGGCATCGCGCGGCGGCTCGCGGTGGTGGGCTCGCGCTCCATGATGGGCTCGGCGCTCGCTGCGATGCCCTCGGTGCCGGGAATCGGCGGGCCGTGTTCGGGACGCAGATCCTCGCCCGCCACGAGCGGCTCGATCACCGAATTGAGGCCGAAGAAGAACGGCTGGCGCAGCGCGAAGCCGGCGGCGACGTCCTCCCCGTTCACCGGGAACAGCCGGGCGAGCTTGATCTCCTCCGGATGCTCGCGCGCATACTGGTTGAGACCCGCGGCGTAGGCCTGGAACAGCGCCTGCGTGTCCACCGGCAGCTCGCGGAAATGCCGTTCGGCCGTGCCGCGCGCGTCGAGCAGGTGATAGACGTAATCGACCGCGGCGCCGTCCGCTCCGGCGATCGCGCCGTAGCGGCCCTTGCTCATCGCGACCACGTCCTGCAGCGTGAAGAAATCGTCCTCGGCGTGCGCGATCGCGACCCCGTAGGCGACGTCGGCGTCGGTCGCGCCGTAGATGTGCGGCACGCCGAATTCGTCGCGCACGATCTCGGCGGTGTAGGTGCGCGCGGGGGGCGGGGCGCTTTCGCGCGCGAAGAACGGCTCCCACGATGCGAGCCCCACGAACGCGGCCAGCAGCACGACAAGCAGCGCCAACCCGGCACGCGCGAACCATTTTTTCATTGAGCGTCCTCTCCTGCGCGCAGGCTAGCGGCGATGGCGGGCGCGGTGAAGGTTTTGTTTCGAAACGCGTGCGATTCGCTCGGGATAAGTCGCCGCGGCCCCTTCCGGCGCGGGGATTCGGCCCGCTACCCCGCGCGGCGTGAAAGCGCAGATCACCATCGGCCACGACGCGGGCGGGGCGCCCGTCACCTTCGACGTGGAGGAGCTCCTCGCCACCCGGCTGCTCGTGCAGGGCAATTCGGGCAGCGGCAAGTCGCACCTGCTGCGCCGCCTGCTCGAGGAGAGCGCCGGGCTGGTGCAGCAGGTGGTGATCGACCCCGAGGGCGATTTCGTCAGCCTCGCCGAGCCGTTCGGCCACGTGGTGATCGACGGCGCGGCCTATTCGCCGGCCGAGATCGAGGCGCTCGCGCGGCGCATCCGCGCGCACCGCGCCTCGGTCGTGCTCGCGCTGGAGGGGCTCGAGGTCGAGCAGCAGATCCGCTGCGCCGCGCAGTTCCTCACCGCGCTGTTCGACGCCCCGCGCGAGCACTGGTATCCGGCGCTGGTGGTGGTCGACGAGGCGCAGATGTTCGCCCCCTCCGTCGCGGGCGAGATCGCCGAGGACACCCGGCGGATGACGCTGGGCGCGATGACCAACCTGATGTGCCGCGGGCGCAAGCGCGGGCTGGCGGGGATCGTCGCGACCCAGCGGCTCGCGAAGCTGGCGAAGAACGTCGCCGCCGAAGCCTCGAACTTCCTCATGGGGCGCACTTTCCTCGATATCGACATGATTCGCGCCGCCGACCTGCTGGGCATGGAGCGGCGCCAGGCCGAGCGCATCCGCGAGCTCGAACGCGGGCACTTCCTCGCGCTCGGTCCGGCGATCAGCCGGCGGCCGCTGGCGGTGAAGATCGGGCCGGTCAAGTCGGGCCCCGCGGTGCGCAAGGACGGGCTGATGCCACTGCCCGACGCCGCGCCCGCCGAGATGGAATCGCTGCTGCTCGGCGAGCTGGCGAGCGAAGCCGTCAAAGCGGCACCGCCGCCTCCGCCGCCACCTGCGCCGAAACCCGAGCAGCTGGCCGAGGCGATCGCAGCGCGCGAGATCGTGGCCGTCGCGGACGACGCTAAGCCGCCGCGCTCGGGCGAAGGCGAGGTCGAGGCGGTCATCGTCGCCATGGCGCAGGAGGCGGGGGCGACCTTCCAGTCGGCCGCGGCGCTCTATCAGGGTTTCCTCCTCCGGTGCCGCAAGGCGCGACTTGTCGGTCCGCTGCCCGACATGACGGCGTTCCGGCGCAAGTTCGCGATCGCCAGCGCAGGACTCGACCGGCTCGACGAGGCGACCCGCGCGCGCATCCTCCAGCTTGCCGAGGCGGTGCCCGACGACGTGCTCGCGCCCTACCTCGCAATCGCCGCCGCCGCCGCGGAAGGGCTCTCCGCGCCCGATGACGGCGAGCTGGCGCGCGTCTACGGATCGAGCTCGCCCGGCCGCATCCGCCGCCTGCTCGAACACATGGAGCGGCTCGGGCTGGTGGTCGTGCGGCAGGACTTCGGCGGCGGGCGCACCTTGCTCGTGCCCGGCATCGAACGCGTCGCGAGCGATTGAAGCCGAACGAAAATTTCGCGCAACCCCTCGCGCGCGGGCGCAATGGTTCTATATCCTGCTAACACACCCGGCCTTTTTGCCGGGGGTGAGCTTGTGTTGCAAAGTTGCAACACCATATCGAGCCGATACTCAGCATGAGGGATCACCGATGAATCTCGAAAAGTTCACCGACCGCGCAAAGGGCTTTCTACAGAGCGCGCAGACCGTCGCCATCCGCATGAGCCATCAGCGGATCACGCCGCTGCACCTGCTGAAGGCGCTGCTCGAGGATAGCGAGGGCATGGCGGCCGGACTGATCGGACGCGCCGGGGGTGACGTCGGGCGCGCGGTCGACCGGGTCGATGCCGAACTGGCGAAGATACCCGCTGTCTCGGGCGGGGGCGCGCAGGCGACCCCCGGGCTCGACAACGATGCGGTGCGCCTGCTCGATCAGGCCGAGCAGATCGCGAGCAAGGCGGGCGACAGCTTCGTGACCGTCGAGCGCCTTCTGGTCGCGCTGGCGCTCGCCTCGACTGCCGCGGCGGGAAAGGCGCTGCAGGAAGCCGGGGTCGATGCGCAGAAGCTCAACACCGCGATCAACGAACTTCGCAAGGGCCGCACGGCCGACAGCGCAGGGGCCGAGAACGCCTACGACGCGATGAAGAAGTACGCGCGAGACCTCACCGAAGCCGCGCGCGAGGGCAAGCTCGATCCGGTGATCGGCCGCGACGAGGAAATCCGCCGCACGGTGCAGATCCTCGCCCGCCGGACCAAGAACAATCCCGCGCTCATCGGCGAGCCGGGCACCGGCAAGACCGCGATCGCGGAAGGGCTCGCGCTGCGCATCGCCAACGGCGACGTCCCCGACAGCCTCAAGGGCCGTACGCTGATGAGCCTCGACATGGGCGCGCTGATCGCGGGCGCGAAATACCGCGGCGAGTTCGAGGAACGGCTCAAGGCCGTGCTCGACGAGGTCAAGGGCGCGGGCGGACAGATCATCCTGTTCATCGACGAGATGCACACGCTGATCGGCGCGGGCGCCTCCGAAGGCTCGATGGACGCCTCCAACCTGCTGAAGCCCGCGCTCAGCCGCGGCGAGCTCCACTGCATCGGCGCGACCACGCTCGACGAGTACCAGAAGTACGTCGAGAAGGACCCGGCGCTCCAGCGGCGCTTCCAGCCGGTCTATATCGACGAGCCGACGGTCGAGGACACGATCTCGATCCTGCGCGGGATCAAGGACAAGTACGAGCTGCACCACGGGGTGCGCATCACCGACGGCGCGATCGTCGCCGCGGCGCAGCTATCGAACCGCTACATCCAGAACCGCTTCCTGCCCGACAAGGCGATCGACCTGATAGACGAGGCGGCGAGCCGCATCCGCATGGAGGTGGAGAGTAAGCCCGAGGAGATCGAGGCGCTCGACCGGCGGATCATCCAGCTCAAGATCGAGGAGCAGGCGCTCGGCAAGGAGAGCGACACGGCATCGAAGGACCGGCTCGAGGCGCTGCGCGAGGAACTCGCCAATCTCGAACAGCAGTCGAGCGAGCTGACCACGCGCTGGCAGAACGAGCGCGACAAGATCGCCGCCGAGGGCAAGATCAAGGAAGAGCTCGACGCGGCGCGGATCGAGCTCGAACAGGCGCAACGCGCAGGCGATCTCGCGAAGGCGGGCGAGCTGTCCTACGGCCGCATTCCCGAGCTCGAGAAGAAGCTCGAGGAGGCGCAGGGGCAGGCCGAGAACGCGCTGCTGCGCGAGGAAGTGACCGAGGAGGACATCGCCTCGGTCGTCAGCCGCTGGACCGGCGTGCCGATCGACAAGATGATGGAGGGCGAGCGCGACAAGCTGCTGCAGATGGAATCGCTCCTCGGCAAGCGGGTGATCGGGCAGGAGCAGGCGGTCAAGGCCGTTTCCAAGGCCGTGCGCCGCGCGCGGGCGGGCCTGCAGGACCCGAACCGGCCGCTGGGATCGTTCCTGTTCCTCGGGCCCACCGGCGTCGGCAAGACCGAGCTGACCAAGGCGCTCGCCGGCTTCCTGTTCGACGACGACAACGCGCTCGTCCGCATCGACATGAGCGAGTTCATGGAAAAGCACGCGGTCGCCCGCCTGATCGGCGCACCTCCCGGCTACGTCGGCTACGAGGAGGGCGGCGTTCTGACCGAGGCGGTGCGGCGGCGGCCCTATCAGGTCGTGCTGTTCGACGAGGTCGAGAAAGCGCACAGCGACGTGTTCAACGTGCTGCTGCAGGTGCTCGACGATGGGCGATTAACGGATGGCCAAGGGCGCGTGGTCGACTTCTCGAACACGCTGATCATCCTCACCAGCAACCTCGGCAGCCAGTTCCTGACCCAGATCGAGGACGGGCAGGACGTCGAGAGCGTCGAGCCGCAAGTGATGGACGTGGTGCGCGGACATTTCCGCCCCGAGTTCCTCAACCGCCTCGACGAGATCATCCTGTTCCACCGTCTGGCCGCCGAGCACATGGCGCCGATCGTCGATATTCAGGTCGCGCGGGTGCAGAAACTGCTCAAGGACCGCAAGATCGAACTCGACCTGACCGACGCCGCGCGCCGCTGGCTCGGCCGGGTTGGCTACGATCCGGTCTACGGCGCGAGGCCGCTGAAGCGCGCGGTGCAGCGCTATCTGCAGGATCCGCTAGCCGAAAAACTGCTCGCAGGCGAAGTGCCCGACGGCAGCACGGTCTCGGTGGACGAGGGCGACGGCGAGCTGGCCATGACCGTCAAGCAGACATAGTGCGGGCTTTTCGCCCCCCGCGCTGCGATGGTGTGCGCTGCGACGTGTCTCCGCGCTGTCCGGCGCGTGGGAAAATTGCGGTAAACTCTACCCTTGCCGGGAACACTTCAGCGCCAACGGGCCGGTCGCGAGAACCAGTCTAACTGTTGCGCGAAACTTTCCCGGCAGGCGCTAGTTCGAGGCCATGCCCGAACGATTGTCTTCCACGATGTCCCGCGCGCGCTGGTTGCCGTGTTGATCCAGCCGGCTCCACTCGGCCACGGTCTTGCAGACCTTGCCCTTCTTGATCAGCGATCCGGTCACCGCGACCCTGCGGCACTTGATCTCCTGATCATCGGGTATCGCTGCGGGCTGAGCCGCTGGCGCAGCCTGGTTCTGCGCGGTTTCGGCGGGAGCAGGGTCGGCGGCGGAAGGGACCGCAGCGATCGAGCTCGTGGCGAACGCGGCTGCGATGCAGCCGGCAAGGAGCGATTTGGCGTTCATGGGCGCAGCATTTATCATGAATCGGCGCGCTTGGCCAGACTCCGGCGCTCGGCAGTTCTCAGATGTCTCTCTTCTCCGGATTGAGCCCGACCTGATCTGCGGAGGCGTAGTAACGCGTGATCAGTTCGCATTCGGCCTCTGTCAGGTGGGGATTCCAGACGTCGAGGATCAGCAGCGCACGATCGGTTCCGCTCCGGTTCCAGGCCTCATGCTCGATGGTGTCGTCGAAAGCGAAGGGCTCCCCCTCGCACCATTCGCGGGTTTCCCCCCCGACCCGGAAGCCGCAGCCCTCGGGGACGATAAGGGGAAGATGCACGATCGCGCGCGTATTGGAGACGCCGGTGTGCGGCGGAATGTGCGCGCCGGCGCGCAGAATGGAAAAGAACGCGGTCGGCGCGCGGCCTGGTATTTCCGCTCGCGGAATCGCCTCGAGCATCGCGGCGGTGGCCGGACACAATGCCAGCAGTTCCTCGTTCGGAACGCCATACTCCCACAGGAAGGCGGCGCTCCATGCCATATTGCCGTCCAGTGCGGTCCAGAGATTGTCGGGCAGCCCCTGCTCCATCTGCACATACGGGCGCAGCGGCAAGGCCTCCTTCGATTGCAGCGCCTCGAATTCGGCGCGAATTGCCGGAGCGGCTTCGCGTAGCACGTCGAACCAGGGAAAATGGTCCGCATCGAAGAATTCGTCGGCGGGAAGAAAGGGATAGTAGAGCCCATGGCACTCGTTGGTGTAGGTGGCCCTACGCCCCATCGCGCGGTCGATGAATGCCTGCCCCCGGCGCTGCCCGCGCGCATCCATTCCGGTGAGAAGATCATCGAGCTCGGCGTCGACGTGTCTTGCAAGTCGCGCCTGCTGCTCGGCGACGAAGCGCTGACCCTCGGCGAGTGCCTGGGTGAGCGCCGGTGGAGCCTGGCTCATGCCGCTGGCGAGCTGGATCACTCCCGACCATTCGGCCAGCGCTTCGCCCAGTTCGCCCCGGCGTTGATGGAGTTCCGCGCTCCGCAGCAAGGCCGCGATATCCCGTCGATCGATCGACAGCGCGCGATCGAGCGCTGCACGTTCGCCTGCGTCGTCACCGATCTGGCGGCACGCGTGGGCGAGATTGCGCCATAGCTGCCCGGCGTTGGGATCGGCCTCGCTCGCCCGGGTGAATTCGGCCCGGGCTGTCTTGAAGTCGCCTCGCTGCATCGCGGCCATGCCGTTTGCGTTGGCAATCTGGGCGGCGTTTGCCGCGGGCGGCACATGCGCAGTGAGATCCGTCATGCCGATCCGATATCGGGTGTCTCGCGATGGCTCAAGGGCGCGCGGACTTGCCGCCGCGCCGCGCTGCAGGCACAGACCGGCAATGCCCGCCCCAAAAGACATTCTCGCCGATCCCGAGTGGCTGGCGCACCGCTACGACGAATCCCGCGACGAGGTACGGTTTCGGCACGTTGCGCGGGGGCGGCATGGCGAGGTGCCGTTCCTGACCGACGCGTGCCTGGGCGCTGCCGAGCAGACCATCGCGGTGCCGATGGGCGAGGTGGTTCGGCACGCGTCCGCCGCGCCGCTGCGTTTCGTATTCCATTCGGCGTTCTGCGCCTCGACATTGCTTGCGCGGGCGTTCGATAATCCGGGGCGCTCGATGGGGTTGAGCGAACCGGTGATCCTGAACGACGTCGTGGGCGTTCGGCGGCGGGGCGCGCGGCCCGCCGATGTCGCGCGGCTGCTCGACGGCGCGATGCGCCTGCTTTCGCGGCCGTTCGGAGCGGGCGAACAGGTGATCGTCAAGCCCTCGAACGTGGTCAACCCGCTGGCCGCCGCGATGCTAGCGATCCGGCCGGAGACGCGGGCGGTCATCCTCTACGCGCCGCTACCCGTCTTTCTGGCCTCGGTCGCGCGCAAGGGCTTGTGGTGTCGCCTGTGGGCGCGCGAACTTCTGGAAGGTCTGCTGACCGACGGGATTGTCGATCTCGGAATGACGCCGCAGGATCATTTTCGCCAGAGCGACCTTCAGGTTGCCGCGGTTGGCTGGCTGGCGCAGCACGCGCTGTTCGCCCGTCTGGCACGCGAACACGGCCCCGACAGGGTGCGCACGCTGGACAGCGAGACGTTTCTCTCGAGGCCGGCCGAAGGCCTTGCGGCGCTGACCGGACATTTCGGAACGACGCCGAGCGCAGGGCAGTTCGACGGCGGAGCCGGGAGCCCCGCCTTTACCCGGCATTCCAAGTCCGGCGGTGAGTTCTCGCTCCAGGAACGGGCGGACCAACAGCGGGCGGCGCGCGACGCTCATGCGGAAGAGATCGAAACGGTCGTGCAATGGGCGGGCGCGGTCGCCCAAAGCGCGCGTATCGACCTGAGGCTGCCTCATCCGGCGATGCCCTGACGCGCTCGTCGCAACCGTCCTGCGGGGCGCGTCGTGACCACTTTTTGAAGCCGGCCTTGTGGGCAAGGACTCTGCCCGCGCAAACCAGCGTGCTGCCCGTGCCTTCCTGTATCTTCCGTTGGGCGGGTTTCCGGCCGCCGACAGCGTGCGCCCAGCTAACCTGGACCGTTTCGGCCCGGGGCAGATCTGCAAAGCCCGGCTCACCGCAGTATCGTTCGGCAATCGGGGCGGGCGCAGGGCTGTATCTCGCGCCGGACACAGACCGATCTGTGCATCCGCGTGAGAATCGTACGATTACGGACAAAAAAAGGGGCGAGCATTGCTGCCCGCCCCCGATTTTCCGTGGATGTCCGACTATCAGAAGGTCAGACGGACACTCGCGGTATAGCGGCGACCCAGCGTATCGTAGGTCGACGGGAAGGTGTTGCCGCTGTTGAAGGTCGTCGAGCCGGCATTGTTGCCGGTCAGCGGCGGCTCCTTGTCCAGCAGGTTCTGCACCGACAGCGTGAACGCCATGTTCTCGGTCACGGTCCAGCGGCCCGACAGGTCGAAGTAGTTGTACGCTTCGATCCGCGAGAAGTCGTACGAACGCCCACCGACGCCTGCGACGCCTTCGGGGATCGTACCCTGGAAGAAGCGGCCCGAAGCCTCGACGTCGAGCGGTTCCTGCTCGAACGACGCGATGTGACGCCACAGGAGCGACAGATCGAACTGGTCGTTGAAGGTGAGCGTCGTCCGCTGCGAGAACTGGTACTCAGGCTGCAGCGAGCCGCAGTTGGTGCTGTAGTAGCCAGTGCACTCGCGGTTGACCGAAACCGGGCTGTCGACGAACGCGTTGAACTTCGAGTTGAACGTGTAGTTGCCGTTGAACCCGAGGTTGAGGCCGATCGAGTCGGTCAGATCGGTCGCATAGCTCAGCACCACGTCGATACCGTCGGTCTCGAGGCTGCCCGAGTTCGACAGAGTCGAAGGCAGACCGGTCGAGGTGTTCGGATCGCCGCTCAGACCACCGGTGATCGGATCGCGCTGGATGCTGGTGCACGCCGGGCTGGACGAAGCACCGGCAGCCGGGTTGTAAAGCCCGTCCGCGCCCGCAACACCGAAGCAAGCCGCGATGACGTCGCCCGGGGTGGGTGAAGTGATCGCGTCCTCGATCTTGATGTTGTAGTAGTCGATCGTGGCGGTGAAACCGGGCAGGAACGCCGGCTGCAGGATCGCACCGATCGTGTAGCTGTCGGACTTTTCGGGCCGGATGTTCAGGTTACCACCACCGGTGGTCAGCACCTGGCCGGAGATCGGCTCGGGGATTGCCTGGACGTTACCCGGAGTCGCACCCTGTGCAAGGCAGACCGCAAGCAGTTCGCCCGTGAGCGGCGGACGGAGCGTGTCGCCGTCGGTGCTCTGCGTGGCGCACGGATCGACGCCCAGGTTGGTCAGCACCGTGTTAACCGGCGAGAACAGCTCGGCGATGTTCGGTGCACGTGCCGCACGGGCATACGTTCCGCGAATGCCGATACCGTCCACCGGCTCCCAGGTCGCGCCCGCTTTGTACGTCCAGGTGTCGTAGGACGGATTGCCCGGCGCATCGACCGTGTAGGACGAATAACGAGCGCCGGCTTCGAGCGTGAGGTTGTTGAAGAACGGCCGATCCTGGATCAGAGGGATCACAAGCTCGCCGATCGCCTCGTAGACGTCGTAGCCGCCTTCGACCGACGGGGTCGCGCCACCGGCGCCGCCCAGATCGCCCGAGCCGGCCAGCGAGTCCGCACCCTGCGAAGCCTGATAGCGGCGATATTCGCCACCGACCGCGAAGGCAACGGCGTCAGCCGCCCAGGGCAGCGTCCAGCCGAAATCGCCGCTGATCGTCGCGCGGGCCTGGGCCTGCGAGGCCTTCACGAACGACGTGCTGGGTTCGACCAGGAACTCGACGGCTTCGGGCGAAATCGTGCCCGCGGCGCCGAAGAAGTTTGCCGGGACGCAGCCATTGCTGGTGTCCTGGCAGACCGGATTGCCGTTGGCATCGACGCCGGCGAGCAGCGACTGGCGAACGCGCGAGTTGAGGAAGTAGCCGCCGATCGTCTGGACCCGCTCGCTCTCGCCGTAGGTGCCGAAGACGTCCCACCCGATGCTGTCGGTGATATCGCCGCGCAGACCGAAGCGATAATCGAAGAACGTCGTGGTGAAGTCGCTGGTACGCGGACCCGCCTCGACCGAGCGGCGGAACAGCGCGCTCTGCGGATTGGGATTGTAGCCTTCACCGTCACTGATCACGCCATCTTCATTAACGTCGAACGGAACGAAGCCGCCCGCGCCGATCTCGCGATAGGTGGGGTCGCCGGGACCCGTCGCCAACGCGGCAGCGTCGCAGTCCTCTTGCGAGAAGCGCGGCGTGTAGACGGCGTCGGTCGGGTTGACGTCGAACGCGCAGAACTGGTTGCGCGCTGCAGTCGGCAGGAACGGGTTGTTCAACGAAATGTTGACCCCGATGCCGAACGCACCCGACGGGGCAACGATCGTGCTAACGGTCTGCTTGGAAAACAGCCCGCGAGTATAGACCTCGACCGCATCCGACACTTCGTAGTTCGCGGCGCCATAGATGTTGTAGCGCTCGAACGGAGTCTGGAAGATGTTGAAGGGATTGAAGTTGAAGGTCGAGAACGTCGGGACGATCTGACCCGTCGCCGGATCGATCTGGCTGGTGGACAGATTCTCCGTACCGGCCGCGTTACGCGCGCCCGAGAAGCGCGACGGAACCGCCGTGCCCGAGCCGAGCTCGGCACCAGTGAAGGTCTCGATCGTGGTCAGCGAGATATCGCGCTCACCCTGATAGATCGCGTCCGCTTCCTGATAGCCGATCGCGAGCACCGCGTTGCCGCGCCCGTCGTCGAAGTTAGCGCCCATGGTCGCGTCGATACGGAAGACGTTGCCGTCACCGCGCTCGGTGATCTGCTCCGACGCCGTGATCTCGAGACCCGAGAAGTCGCTCTTGGTGATGAAGTTGACCACGCCCGAAATGGCGTCGGCACCGTAGGTCGTCGAAGCGCCGCCGGTCAGAACGTCGACGCGCTCGACCAGAGCGAGCGGGATGTTGTTCAAGTCGAACACGCCGCCGAGGCCCGAGGGGGCGAGACGCACGCCATCGACCAGCACCAGGTTGCGGTTCGAGCCGAGGCCGCGCAGGTTGACGAACGAGGCGCCGCCGTTGCCGTTGTTGACCGCCGAACCGATCGACGGGACGACGCCCGGGATCTCGCGCAGAATTTCTTCGGCGACGTTCGACTGAAGAAGCTCGATCTCGTCTTCGCCGGTCACGTTGACCGGAGCCGAGCGCTCGAGGTTGGGGTTGCGGATAAGCGAACCGGTGACGACGATCACCGGGCCCTGGGTGATTTCAGGCTCGGTAGCCTCTTCACCCTGAACTGCCTCGACCGGCTGCTGGCCCTGCGCGAACGCGGGAGCGCTCGCCAGGCCCAGACCGAGCGCGATCGGCGCGGTACTGGCCTTGAGAATGGACAGATTCTTCATGAGAATTCGTTCCCCTTTGATTAACCCGCCCGTGCGGGTCCCTTGCAGGTCTGTGCTGGGGCCAAGATGTGCGAAAGCCCACGCTCGGCCAGCTACGGCGCGAAATGCTCCACCACTGCACGCGCGGCAATTCAAATCGGCTGCCTCGCCAAGATTGGCGGGGCATGTAGCCTTTTTGCAACATTCCCGAAGCGCGCTTTCCAGCCGTTCAGCGTGTATGGAGCGCTTGACCGATCAGCCCTCGCTACCTAACCGAGTGGCAAAATGAAACCTTGGGAGAGCCCGATGCCCGAAGCCTATATCGTCGATGCCGTGCGGACTGCGGGCGGCCGCCGCGGCGGCAGGCTGGCGGGGGTGCATCCGGTCGATCTGGCGGCAAAGTCGCTCGACGCGCTGGTCGAGCGGACCGGGATCGACCCGGCGAGCGTCGACGACGTGATCATGGGCTGCGTCAGCCAGGCGGGCGAGCAGGCGATGCATGTCGGGCGCAACGCGGTGCTCGCCTCCAGGCGCCTGCCGCAATCGACCCCCGCGGTCACGATCGACCGCCAGTGCGGATCGAGCCAGCAGGCGATACAATTCGCCGCGCAGGCGGTGATGAGCGGCACGCAGGATGTCGTCATCGCCAGCGGCGTCGAGAGCATGAGCCGCGTGCCGATGGGTTCGACCGCGACTTTCCACGTGAAGGAGGGGCTCGGCATGTACAAGTCGCCCGGCCTCGAGGCGAAGTATCCGGGCGTCATGTGGTCGCAGTTCATGGGCGCCGAGATGATCGTGCAGAAGCACGGTTTCACCAAGGACGAGCTCGATCGCTTCGCACTCGGCAGCCATCGAAAGGCGATCGCGGCGACCGAAGCGGGCGCGTTCGCGGCCGAGATCGTGCCGGTCGAGATCGAGACGCCCGAGGGCGCCGGGGTGCACACGGTCGACGAGGGCATCCGCTTCGATGCGACGCTCGACAGCATCGCTTCGGTCAAGCTGCTGAGCGAGGGAGGCACGATCACCGCGGCCACCTCGAGCCAGATCTGCGACGGCTCGAGCGCGGCGCTGATCGTCTCCGAGAAAGTGCTCAAGGAACAGGGACTGACGCCGCTGGCGCGGATCGTGAACCTCACCGTGAAGGCGGGCGATCCGGTGATCATGCTGGAGGAACCGCTGTTCGCGACCGACCGGGCGCTGCAGCGCGCGGGCATGGCGATCGGCGAGATCGACCTCTACGAAGTGAACGAGGCGTTCGCTCCGGTCCCGCTTGCGTGGCTCAAGCATACCGGGGCGGACCCGAAGCGGCTCAACGTCAACGGCGGCGCCATCGCGCTCGGCCACCCGCTCGGCGCGAGCGGGACCAAGCTGATGGCCACGCTGGTCCACGCGCTCCGCGCGCGCGGCAAGAAGTACGGACTGCAGACGATGTGCGAGGGCGGCGGCGTCGCCAACGTGACGATCGTGGAGGCGTGCTAGATTGGAGAATGGCCGTGAACAACCGATTCAGATTCGCGTTCATTGCAATGCTTGCCGGCGGACTGGCCGGTGGTCCGGCCGCGGCGCAGGACGAAAAGGATGAGGTGGAACGGCCCGAAGTGATCGATGCGCTCTATGCCTGTCGCTCGGTCGCTGACGCGGCGCAGCGGCTGGCGTGTTTCGATGCGGCGGTCGAGCGGGTGCAGGCCGAGGAAGCCCGGCAGAACGTCATCTTCGCTGACCGCGAGCAGGTGCGCGAAGCCAAGCGCGGTCTGTTCGGCCTGGGAAGCATCCGGCTGGGAATTTTCAGTCGCGGTGAGGACGGACCGGATAACGAGCCGCTGGAGGAGATCGAGGCGAAGGTTCGTTCAGTCAGCATGACGAACGTCGGCAAGCTGATGATCTTGCTCGAAGATGGCGCGCTCTGGCAGCAGACGGACGGCACCAGGTTGCGCCGGCGCAGTCTCGAGGAAACCACGGTCACGATCAAGCGTGGCATCCTGGGCGGCTATTCCGCGCGTCTGGGCGATGGCCGGTGGTTCAAGGTCAAGCGCATCGAGTGACGCGCGGATAGCCGGTTGCAAATTGCGACTGGCCCTGCAAAGAGCGCCGACGATCCGCCGCAGCGTCCGGCAGTTCCGTTCGAACTGACGGCGAGGGCGGTTGTCGCGGGGATTCGTGGCAGGGCGGCGGGCGAGCGGGCCGCCAGGAGTTCGGTTTCGGCAATAGATGAGGGCAGCATTATGAACATCGGCGCAAACACTCCCGCGGTCGTCACCGGCGGCGCTTCGGGTCTCGGCGAAGCGACCGCGCGCGCGCTCGCGGCGAAGGGCGCGAAAGTCGCGATCTTCGACTTGCAGGAGGACAAGGGCCGCAAGGTCGCCGAGGAAATCGGCGGTGTGTTCTGCGAATGCAACGTGACCGACGAAGCCTCGGTCGACGCGGCTTTCGCCAAGGCGCGCGAGGCGCACGGGCAGGAGCGGATCCTGGTCAACTGCGCCGGCGTCGGCAACGCGATCAAGACCGCCAAGCGCGACAAGCAGACCGGCGAGATCAGCCACTTTCCGCTCGAGGCGTTCAACTGGGTGATCCAGATCAACCTCGTCGGCACCTTCCGCTGCATCGCCAAGTCGGCAGCCGGGATGATGACGCTCGACCCGCTGAGCGAGGACGGCGATCGCGGCGCGATCGTCAACACCGCTTCGGTCGCGGGGGAAGACGGGCAGATCGGCCAAGCGGCTTACTCGGCGTCGAAGGGCGGAGTGATTGGCATGACCCTGCCGATCGCGCGCGACCTGATGCAGGAAGGCATCCGCGTGAACACGATCCTGCCGGGCATCTTCAACACCCCGCTGATGAACGCCGCGCCGCCGCAGGTGAAGGAAGCGCTCGCGGCCTCGGTGCCGTTTCCCAAGCGGCTCGGCAATCCCGAGGAATACGCCAGGCTCGCGCTGTGCATGATCGAGACCGGCTACTTCAACGGCGAGGACGTGCGCCTCGACGGCGGTATCCGGATGGCGCCGCGCTGATCGCTTTCCTACACGGCATCGCCTGCGCTAGGCCGTTCGTATGACGATTCCCGGCGTCCCTTTCCCGTGCCTTTCGCACCGGATCGGGGCGCCGGATTTTTTTGGTCCAGGACAGTGTAACATGTGGTCCATGTCCTACACCTGCTGAGGGAGACGGCGATGAGCGACTTCACCCAGATCAGGCTCGAGATCGACGACGGGATCGCCACCGTCACGCTCCACCGGCCCGACAAGATGAACGCCTTCACCCGCACGATGATGGACGAGATCGTCGCCGCGATGGACGCGATCGACGCCGACGATGCGGTGCGCGCGGTGATCTTCACCGGCCACGGCGACCGCGCGTTCTGTGCCGGGGCCGACCTCACGCCCGAGGATGGCGCGAAGCCGTTCGCGAGCAGCGGCGCGGTCGACGATCTGTCCGACCCCACGGTCCGCGACGGGGGAGGGCGGCTGACGCTGCGGCTGTTCAACTCGACCAAGCCGCTGATCGCGGCGTGCAACGGCGCGGCGGTCGGCGTCGGCGCGACGATGCAGCTGGCGATGGACATCCGCCTCGCCGCCGACACCGCGCGCTACGGCTTCGTGTTCGCGCGCCGCGGGATCGTGCCCGAGGCGTGCTCGAGCTGGTTCCTGCCGCGGCTCGTCGGCATCCAGCAGGCGCTCGAATGGACTTACACCGGGCGGGTGTTCGGCGCGCAGGAAGCGCTCGAGGCGGGGCTCGTGCGATCGGTTCATCCGCAGGACAAGCTGATGGGCGAGGCGAGGGCGCTCGCGCGCGAGATCGCGGACAACACCTCGGCCGTCTCGATCGCGCTGACCCGCGCGATGATGTGGCGGCTCTCGGCGGCCGAGCATCCCATGATGGCGCACCGGGTCGACAGCCGCGCGATCTACCGCATGTCGAAGACCTCCGATGCGGCTGAGGGTGTGGCGAGTTTTCTCGAGAAACGGCCGCCCGAATTCCCGCTCAGGCCGTCGCGCGACATGCCGGACTTCTACCCCTGGTGGGACGAACCCGAGTACCGATAAGTGACGGCCCGGAGCGCTTGCCAAGCCATCCGGTTGCATTAGAAACCATGCGATGACCCATCGCGGCGCACCGACCAAGCTCGACGAGTTCCTGCCTTACCAGCTTTCGATCGCCTCCAACGCGGCGAGCGACCGGATCGCCGGGGTCTACCGCGATCAGTTCGACCTGCGCATTCCCGAATGGCGGATCATGGCGGTGCTCGGCGATGCCGGCGCGGCAACCCAGCGAGAGCTCGCTGCGCGCACCGTGATGGACAAGGTCGCGGTCAACCGCGCATGCCGAACGCTGGAAGAACGTGGACTGCTCGAACGTGCGCCCAATGCGACCGACGGGCGTTCGCATCATCTCGCCCTGACGGCCGAGGGCATGGCGATGTACGGCCGGATCATGCCGCTCGCGCGCGAGATGGAGCAATGGCTGTTCGCATCGTTCTCGGACGAAGAGCGCGAGATTTTCAGCCGCATGCTCGCGCGGGTGCGCGAACGCGCCGGTTCGCTCGAGCCCTAGCTTGGAGCCGGGCCGGGCCCGCCGCCCGAGAACGCATCGCTGATCGAGCAGGCCGCGGGCCCGAGGATGACGATGAACAGCACTGGCAGGATGAAGAGGATCAGCGGCACGGTCATGATCGCGGGCAGGCGCGCGGCCTTCTCCTCGGCGCGCATCATGCGTTCGTTGCGGAATTCGGCCGAGAGCACGCGCAGCGCCGAAGCGAGCGGGGTGCCGTAGCGCTCGGTCTGGATCATCGTCGTCACCACACCGCGCACCGACTCCAGATCGACCCGGTAGGCGAGATTGTTGAACGCCATCTTGCGCTCGGTGAGGAACGACAGCTCGATCGCGGTCAGCGCGAACTCGTCGCCCAGTTCGGGATAGGCGCGGCCCAGCTCTTTGGCGACGCGGTTGAACGCGGCGTCGACGGTCAGGCCGGCCTCGGCGCAGATCACCAGCAGGTCGAGCGCATCGGGCAGGCCCTTGCGGATCGCGTCGGTGCGCTTCGACGCCTTGTTCGAGAGGAACAGCTCGGGGCCCTTGTAGCCGAGGAACAGCAACACGGCCATTGCGCCCACGCGCTTCATCCCGCCCCAGTCGGGGAAGTAGTCGATCAGGTAGATCATCGTGAAACCGAGCCCGCCGAGGATCAACGGCAGCACGATCCGCCCGGCGATCACGTAGACCGCCAGCTCCTTGTTGCGGAAGCCCGCGTGCGCGAGCTTCTGCTGGATGACCTCGATCTGGCTCTGCTGGAGGACCTTCATGCCCTCGAGCGTGTCCTTGATCTTCTCGGTCCCCTCGGACTTGCGCACGAGGCTCTGGCGCTTGCGCGCGTTGGCCTTGACGATGCCCGCCTTGAGCTCGTCACGACGGTCGTTGAGTGCCTTCACGCGGCGCGCCATCGGATCCTTGACGGTGACCGCGGCGTAGACCGCGAGGATCACCGCGAAGGCGGCGACCCCGGCGAGGATCGTGCCGACGAGGATGACGTCGAAGCCGAGAAGCGTAGGGCCGGCAGGCGTGTCCAACATGTCGCTCTAGTCCTCGCTCAGATCTCGAAACTGACCATCTTGGCCATGATGAAGGCGCCGATCGACATCCACACCATGCCGCCCAGGCCGGTGACGATGAGGCGGTCGTCGGTGAAGAAGCCGCCGACGTATTCGGGGTTGATCCACCAGATCATGCCGAAGACGAGGAAGGGAAGAGCGCCGACGATGTAGGCCGAGGCTTTCGATTCCGAGCTCATCGCACGAATCTTGAGCTTCATCTGCGCGCGTTTGCGCAGCACGTCCGACAGGTTGCTCAGCGTTTCCGCCAGGTTGCCGCCGGTTTCCCGCTGGATCGCGAGCGTGATGCAGAAGAAGTTGAACTCCGGAATGCCGAGCCGGTCGGCGGTATCCTGAAGCGATTCCTCCATCGTGCGGCCGATGCGGATGCGCTCGACGATCCCCTTGAATTCGAGGCCGACGGGGCCGGGAACTTCCTGAGCCACCACCTGCAGGGTCTCGGTGACCGGCAGACCCGAGCGCAAGCCGCGCACGAGCAGCTCGATCGCGTCGGGGAACTTGGCGTTGAAATCGTTGGTCCGCTTCTTGATGAAATAGTTGATCACCATGTGCGGCAAGCCCGCGCCCACGAACAGGCCGATGCCGAGCGACAGCAGCGCCGCGCCGCTGCGCAGGTACATGATCACCGTCACCGCCAGCGCGATGCCGAGCGAGGCGTAGAAATACTGGCTGACCGACCACTTCTTGCCTGTCCGGTCGAGCCGCACGGCGAGCGCGTCGATCCGCGAAGACGAACCGGCGACCTTGTACATCTTGGGCTTGCGCGCCGCGATCGCCTTTTTCAGTTGCGATTCGACCCGCGTGTCGGTGCTTTCCGAATGGCGATACCGCATCGCCTGGAGACGCCGCTGGCCTTCCTTGGCCGCGGACGGACCGGACAGCAGCATGTAGCCGAGGACCATCAGGCTCATCAGCCCGCCTCCGACCAGCAGGAGCTGGATGATGTTCATGCTCGTATCCTGCCCTTTCTGTCCGCCCGCGAACCGAAGCTCGCGGGTCGCGGGAGATCATTCGGCCGGAGCCGCGACCCTCTTTTCCTTCTTCGCCAGCAGCGATTTGATGTCGAAGCTGCCGAGGAGCGATTTCTTCGCGGGCTCGCTGTCGGCGGCTTCCTCGTCGCTCGCGCCCATCACCCGTTCGGCGAGTTGGCGGATCACCGCGGACGACTTGCTCGCGCGGTTGGCGTCGGCGAACGTCTGACCGAGCTTGGCGGCGTTGGCGGCGGTCTTGGCGTCGTAGGGGACGGTGAAGTCGATCGAACGCTCGATCGAAGCCTCGAAGTCGGCCTTGCTGATTTCCGAAACGGTGGTCTGCACCTTGTTCGCCACGATCAGCGGCTGCGCGTGCGCGGCGTTCGCCTTGAGCCACGAGAGGATGCGGATCGTATCGCGGGCAGAGGCGAGCGTCATCTCCGTCGCGAGGACCACGACGTTCACTTCCGTCAGCAGATGCGGGAAGTTGATCAGCATGTTGCGGGGCAGATCGATCACCGTCATCTCGAACGCCTGGCGAAATTCCTCCTCCAGTTGCACGAAAGCCGAGCCGTCGGTCATCAGCGGCGAGTTGATCGGCGCCTCGGCCGAGAGGATCGCGAGATTGTCGTTCGCGCGGATCATCGCGCGTTCGATGAACAGCCCGTCGATCCGGCTCGGATTGTCTATCGCGTCGGTCAGCCCGCGCCCCGGCTCCAGATCGAGCGCGAGCGCGCCGGTCCCGAAGTGCACGTCGAGATCGAGCAGCGCGGTCGGCAGCTTGTGATCGGCGCTGAACAGCCACGCGAGCGAGGTCGCCAGTGTCGAGGCGCCGACGCCGCCGCGCGTCCCCACCACCGCCGTCGAGATGTGGCGCTTGGCCGCTTCGGGATCGTTGGACCGCGGCGCCGCGAACACCGCCTGCGCGTGGTTGAGCGCGTCGCGCAGCTGCCCGGCCGAAAGCGGCTTGAGAAGGTAGTCGTGGATGCCGCTCGCGAGGAGATCGCGGTAGAGCCTGACGTCGTTCACCTGGCCGACGGCGATCACCACCGTGCCCGGCTCGCAGACTTCCGCCAGCGCGTTGATGTCGTTGAGCGGGTCGCCGCTTTCCGAGAGGTCGACCAGCAGGATGTTGGGGCTGGCGCTGACCGAGAGCGACTGCACCGCGTTGCGCAGGCCGCCCTTGGCGCATTTCTCGGGCTGCCAGCCCATCTCGATCACGACCGGGCGCAACACGTCGAGCGCGGCCTCGTCGCAGATGAATGCGGCGAAGGGATCGCGGTTGCCGTTGGGTTTCCAGGGGGCGTTCATGACTCAGTTTCCTCCGGTGCCGGTCTGCGACACGCCGGCTTCGCCGGTCGGCGCCTGTTCGCGATAGCTGCTGATTGCCTTGCTCGAGGTCATGACGACTGTTTCGCCCGTGCCCTTCTGCCCGCTGATCAGATCTTCCGGATTGGCGACCATCGCGGCCATGTTGCCGTTCACAGAGCAGCCGTAGCCCGGCGAGGTCGCGTTGTTGAAGTTCATGTCCGACTTGGCCGACCAGTCGGGGCAGCCGGGCACATGCGCGCTCGAACGCGTGATGACCACGCGGGCATTGCCCGGATCGATGTAGCCGACCGTCACCGGCGCGCCTTCGCTGAGCAGAATGCCATGCCGTGCGGCGAGCTCGGCGACGGCCTCGCGGGTCGCGCTGCTCGCGGTCGGATCGTCGATCGCGACGCGGTCGCCGTAGCGCAGGTCCATCGCCTCGAACCAGTCGGCGAGGCGCCGTTGCTCGGCGAACGAAAGTCCGCCGGGGCCGGCCTGCACGTCGAGGACGTAGTTGGTCCGTTCGACGACCGGCTGCTTGGTCGAATAGAGGCTGCGGTTCTCCGGCATGCCGCCGCAGGCCGCGAGCGACAGGCCGAGCGAGAGGGCGACGGCGCCCGCAAGTTTGCGATTGATTGCCTTGGGCATCGTGGTCACCTTTCTCACTTCAGGCTGAAGCCGGGGGCGGCCGCTTCGGCGCGGCGCTCGGACGGAGCGGAAGAGCCGGGCAGGATCGCCCGGGTGTCGACCTGCGACACTCCGGGCGGCGGCGCGTCGCGGTCGACTGCGGACGGCATCGGCCGCTGCTGGCCGCTGACGCCGGCGTTGTCCTGATAGCCGAGGAGGCTTTCGAGCTCGGTCGCGGAGTGGAAGCCGTCGGTCGGCAGCTTGATGTCGTTGGCGTCGACCGGGTTCACCAGATACGGGGTGACCACGATGACCAGCTCGGTCTCGCCCTTGCGGAACTGGCGCGAGCGGAACAGGTTGCCCAGGATCGGAATGTCGCCGACGCCGGGCGCCTTGTCGATCGTGCTCTGCGAGCTGTTGCTCATCAGGCCGGCGATCATGAAGCTCTGGCCGGAGCCGAGCTCGACGGTCGTTTCGGCGCGGCGGATGGTGAGCGCCGGAACCTGAAAGCCATCGAGCGTCACCGCGCCCTGGCTCGAGAGCTCGGACACTTCCGGGCGCACGCGCAACGAGATGCGGCCGTTGGCGAGCACGGTGGGCGTGTAGGAGAGGCTGACACCGAACTTGCGATATTCGATCGCGGTCGTGCCGAGACCCTGGCTGATCGGGATCGGGAACTCGCCGCCGGCGAGGAACTCGGCGGTTTCGCCCGAAAGCGCGGTCAGGTTGGGCTGGGCGAGCGTGGTCAGCAGGCCATTGCGTTCAGCCAGGTCGAGCGCCCCGGCGAGGTCGAGGCCGAGGAAACGGCCGAGGCCCGAGATCGTGGTCCCGCCTTCGATGCCGGTCACGACGGTCGTACCCTCGGTGGCTTCGGTCACGCCGGTGAAGACGCCGCCGCCCGGCGCATATTGCGGGAACGGCGAGCGGCCGGTGGTGACCCCGAACTTGAACCCGCCGGAGCCATCGAAGCTCGCGAGGTTCGCACCGATCGCGCGGACCAGCGAACGGCTCACTTCGGCGAACCGCACCTGCAGGTTGACCTGCAGCGGAGTCGCCATCTTGAGCCGGCTGATGACGTTCATCTCTTCGCCGACGAAGGCCTGGACGAGACGCTCGGCTTCGGCGGCATCCTCGGGCGCGGCGACGGTGCCGGTCAACAGCACCGTGTTGGTGCCCATCGTGGCGACCGAGATCTCGGCTTCGGGCATCGCCAGCGTCAGCATCTGCGGAATGCTGTCGATGTTCGATCCGACACGCACGTTGGCCGACCAGATGATGTCGCCCGCGGCGTTGCTGGCGTAGACGGTGGTCTCGCCGCCGGATTTGCCGAACACGTAGAGCTGGCGCTGCGACTTGACCTGGATGTCCGCGATCGCGTCGTTGGCGACGAACACGTCGGCCATCGTTCCGGGCACGGTGATCAGCTCTCCGCGGCCGATCGAGAGCACGATGCTCTGCGCCGGGCTGGAGACGGTCTGGGCGTTCGCGACGCTGGTCGGAATGCCCGAAACCGGGGCCAGCGCGATGCCCGCAAGCAGCGCAGTGGCGATAAGGCGGCGTTTCATGGTCTTGCCCCTCGATTGCGTGCCGCGGTTGCGACAGGCGGAAAACGCGTGAATGTTGCGCATGTCAGTTCTTCCCGACCGGTACTTCGACGGTCGATTTGCCGCGGGTCACGCGGACCGTCGGACCGCTGCGGACGGGAGTGCCCGATTCGTCGCGCACGACGGCGCTCGGAGCGCCCATCGAAGGCTGCGCGATCGGGGCCGGGCCCGTGGGCGGCATCGACGAGCGCTGGAAGCGAGAGACATCGCCGCCGGTCACGTAAGTCGTGCCCTTGTCGATCGGGCGCGACATCGCCTGGCGGAGGAGCTTCTCCTCCTCTTCCGGTGTCGCGTCGTCGGGGATCTCGATGTCGCCTGCGGCAAGCGCGCGGTCGAGCTCGGCCTGGTTGTCGGCGATCGAGCGCAGCGAGAGGCTCAGGGTGCCGATGGTCTGCGCCACGGCGACCTTCTCCGCGATCTTGGGCGTCACCTCGAGCGTGACGGTGCGGAAGGCGCGGACCACGGTCTTGCCTTCGACTTTCTCGGTCGTGGTCGACTGATCGGTGGCGAGCACGCGCAGATTGCGCAGGATCGTCTCGGACGCCTTGAGCGACTGGCCCGCATCGCCCTTGACCGTCTGTGTGAGCACGAGGTCGACGCGGTCGCCCGGAAAAACGAAGCCTGCGACGCCGGTCTTGGCGGAGACGGGTACGGTAACGGCGCGCATGCCGGGGCCGAGCGCGGCGGCGAGGAAGCCGCTGTCGCCCGGGCTGACGAGCGAACCTTGGGTGACCGGCTCGCCCGCCGTGATCGGATGGCGCACTACGGTGCCGAGCAGCTTGGTGATGTCCGCCTCACCGTCGAGGAAGTAGGCGTCCTGAACGAGCTCTTCGGGCCACATCTGGAAGCCGATCGCATCGGCGGTGACGATCGTGCCGGCCGGCAGCGCGCGCTGCGCGACGAGCACCTTGGGCCCTTGCGGCACCGGCGGCGCGGCCTCGGCCTGGGGCGCAGACGCCCCGGCAAACATGCTGCGAGCCGCAAGTGCGGTGCCGATCGCGATGACCAGCGCGCCGAGCAACAGTACCAGCTTCTTCCTGTCCATGGCTTATCAAGCCCCCTCGTGTTGCCCGCGAGAGATGCGGGCGAATGTGGTTTCCGTCCCTAAGTGCGGACTGGTTAAAATCGGGTTCACCCCGAAACTCCCGCGATTCCGGAGCCTGGCAGGTAGTGGGTAGTGAGAACCCACAGCCCGCCGGTCGAGATCGCGACGCCGTAGGGCACCTGCAGCTTGTGGCGCTGGCGACGCGCGACGTGCCACGCGCCGAGCACGATCGTGAGCAGCCCGCCGGCGAGCGCCATCACGATCAGCAGTTGCAGGAACAGCCCAGGTTCGATCCACAGGGCCAGCGCGGTCAGTAGCTTGACGTCGCCGCCGCCCATCATGCGCAACGCGAAAAGCCCCGCGAGCACGGCAAAGGCGGCGAGCGCGACGCCGAACTGGATCGCCACGCCGGGCCACAGCGAAACCCCGCTCGCCCACCAGAACAGCGGTGCTCCGAGCGCGATCGCCCCGTTGAGCCAATTGTCGATCTGGCGCCGGCGAAGGTCGGTAAACGCGGCGATAACCAGCGCGATTGCCAAGCCTACGAGCAGTCCGTAGTGGAAATAGCCTTCCGGCATCGCAACCCCCGATGGTCCCCCGTCAGGCTGCGGTGCTACAGGGTATCGCTTACCAAAAAGTAACCACCCGCAGGAGGGCGGAATTAGCCAAGCGGATCAAGCTGAAGTGAAGCGCGACGCGATCGACCGGCGCGCGATCCCGGCGCATGCGACCGAAAGCCGCTGGATGGCGCCCGACCAGCACGCGATCCGGCGGATCGACTGGCTCCTTCCTGCCGAGCCGCGCGGCTCGATCCTGTTCCTTCCCGGCCGCGGCGACAGCTACGAGAAGTACCTCGAGGCGCTCGAGCAATGGCACCGTGCGGGCTGGCGCGTGACCGCGTCGGATTGGCGTGGACAGGCCGGTTCGGGCCGGCTCGGCAACGATGCGGTGACCGGGCACGTCGACGATTTCTCGCGCTGGGTCGACGATCTGGCGCATCTGTGGCGCGCGTGGACGGCCGACACGCCCGGCCCGCACGTGCTGATGGGGCATTCGATGGGCGGACATCTGGTGCTGCGCGCGATCGCCGAGCAACGGGTCGATCCCGACGCGGCGGTGCTCTCGGCGCCGATGCTCGGCTTCTACGGCAGCGTGCTGCCGATCGGCTGGATGCATCGCATCGCCGGCGCGATGAAGCGCTTCGGCGATCCCGCGCGCCCGGCGTGGAAGTGGAGCGAGAAGCCCGGCGAAGTTCCCGCCTCGCGCATCGATCTGCTGACCCACGACCGCGACCGCTATCAGGACGAACTCTGGTGGCGCGACGAGCGGCCCGAACTGGTGATGGGGCCGGGGAGCTGGGGCTGGGTCGAGCGCGCTTATGAGTCTATGCGCTCGCTCTATCTCCCCGGTGTGCTCGAATCGGTGCGCACGCCGATTCTCCTGCTCGCCGCTTCGAACGACAAGCTGGTCGATATGATCGCGATCGAGGCCGCCGCGCGCAGGCTGCCGAACGGGGAACTGCTCGCGTTCGGCAAGGAGGCACGACACGAGATTCTGCGCGAGGTGGATGCTGTGCGCGACCGGGCGATGGAGGCGATCGTGCAGTTCCTCGATCGCGCCGCGCCGCGCAGCGGGTAGGCGCGCGATGCCCGAGCGGTTCGATATCGCGATCGTTGGCGCGGGAATGGCCGGCGCGAGCCTCGCTGCCGAGCTGGCCCCGTATGCGCGGGTGGTGCTGCTCGAAGCGGAAGAACGCCCCGGCTATCACGCGACCGGCCGTTCGGCCGCATTCTGGGAGGAATGCTATGGCGGGCCCGAGATTGTCCCGCTCACGCTCGCGTCGGGCGCCTATCTGCGCGAGCGGGAATTCCTGACGCCGCGCGGAGCGCTCTATATCGGGCGGGAAACGGATGCCGAAACGCTCGACGCCTTCATCGACCGCTTTTCGGCGAGCGGCGCCATGCTCGAGCGGCTTGGGCGCGACGCGCTCGCGCAACGGTTGCCCGGATTGCGATCCGATTGGACCGGCGCGGTGTGGGAACCGGCGTGCGCCGATATCGACGTCGCTGGGCTGCACGCTCACTATCTCGGCGCATTTGCAAAGGCCGGCGGTCGGTTGGAGACGCGCGCGCGGGTGGCGCGGATCGAGCGGTCCGGCTCGGGCTGGACTATCGCGACCGAGCGTGGCGCCGCGTTCGAAGCGGCGACCTTGGTCGATGCCGCCGGCGCGTGGGCGGACGAGGTGGCGTCGCTCGCGGGAGTGCCACGACTCGGCATCGCGCCGCTACGGCGGACGGTGGCGCAGGTGCGCGTCGACCCGCCGCTCGACCCCGATCTGCCGCTCGTGCTCGACATTTCCGGGGCGTTCTATTTCAAGCCGGAGAGCGGGCGTCTGTGGCTCAGCCCGCACGACGAAGCACCGACACCGCCGTGCGATGCGGCGCCCGAGGAGCTCGCGGTGGCCGAGGCGATCGACCGGCTTCAGCGCGTGGTCGACTGGCGCGTCGCTGCGGTCGAGCGCAAATGGGCGGGACTGCGCAGCTTCGCGCCGGACCGGCTGCCCGTTTACGGCTTCGACAGGGCGGACAAGGCTTTCTTCTGGTTCGCGGGACAGGGCGGTTTCGGCATCCAGACCGCGCCGGCCGCCGCCCGGCTCGGTGCGCAACTGCTGCTCGGCCTCGAACCCGACGCGATGACGCGCAGGCTGGACGCCGCGCTCTACTCGCCCGCGCGCTTCGGCTGAAGGATCAGCGAACCGCTTCGCGGGCGATCCGGTCGGCTTCGTCGCTGGCCAGACGGTCGACGCGCTCGTTCTCGGGATGGCCATCGTGACCCTTGACCCAGCGCCACGACATCTCGTGCCGCGCGGCGACCTCGATCAGATCGTGCCATAAGTCGGCATTGCGAACCGGCTTCTTGCTCGCGTTGACCCAGCCACGCTTCTGCCAGCCCTCGACCCACTTGGTCATGCCGTCGAGCACGTATCGGCTGTCGGAATAGAGCGTCACCCGGCACGGCTCGGTCAGCGCCTGCAGGCCGCGGATCGCGGCGGTCAGCTCCATGCGGTTGTTGGTGGTGTCGCTTTCGGCGCCCGCCAGCTCCTTCTCGTGCCGGCCGAGGCGCAGAAGCGCCGCCCAGCCGCCAGGGCCGGGGTTCCCCTTGCAGGCGCCGTCGGTGAAAATCTCGACCTGTTTCATCGCTATCGCCGATGCCTCCTCAGTCGCGCGATGCAAAGGCCCGATCGCCCGCTTCGGCGTAGAATTCCAGCCGCTTAGCGAAATCCATCGGGTCTTTGCGCGTTACCAGAGCGTCGTGCGGCGTGTCGATCCAATCGAAGGCGCGTGTCGAAATGAAACGCATCGCCGCCCCGCGCGCCAGCAGCGGGAGTGCGTCGCGTTCCGCAGCCGAGAGCGGGCGCACGGCCTCGTAGCCCTCGATCAGTGCCGCGCCGATATCGGCGCGAAAGCCACTGCCGTCCTTGGCGAAGCACCACGCGGCGTGGGTCACCGCGAGGTCGTAGGCGGCGAAATCGTTGCAGGCGAAATAGAAGTCGATCAGCCCGCCGACGCGATCGCCCATCATCAATACGTTGTCGGGGAAGAGATCGGCGTGGATCACGGTTCGCGGCAGATCGCCCGGCCAGCTCTCGAGCAGCGCGGGCATATGGCGTTCGGCCAGCGCAGGCAGAGCGGGATCGATCCGCGCGAGATCCTCGCCGCAGCGTTTGAACAGCCCCTGCCAGTCGGGGGGGCGCAGATCGTTCTCGCGCGTGCCGGGATAGCCGACGGAGGCGACATGCAGTTCGGCAAGCGCACTGCCCACCGCGCGCGCCTGCGGCGGGCTCGGACGCTCGACCGAGACGCCGGGGAGGAACTCGATCAGCGCGACCGCCTTGCCCTGGACCATGCGCCAGCCCTTGCCGTCGCGGTCGTGGATCGTGCGCGGCACAGGGCAGCCCGCGGCCGAGAGATGATCGAGCAGCCCGAGAAAGAAGGGCAGATCGTCGAGCGCGATGCGCCGCTCGTACATCGTCAGGATGAAGCGCCCGCGTTCGGTTTCGATCAGCCAGTTGCTGTTCGAAACGCCCTCGGCGATGCCCTTGGCCGAGACCAGCGCGCCGACGCCGTAGTGCGCGATCAGCTCGGCGAGATCTTCTGCCCCGAGGTGGGTATAGACCGCCACCTGTCGAGCTTAACCGGCGAGTTGGCGCGGCAGCTTGAACACCATCTTTTCTTCTGCGCTGACCAGCGTGTGCTCTTCCACCACGCGCCACTGCGAGAGCCGCTCGACGACTTCGCGAACCAGCGTTTCGGGGGCGGAGGCACCGGCGGTCAATCCGATCGTGCCCACTCCGTCGAGCCATTCGGGGCGGATGTCGCTCGCGCGCTGGATCAGCTTCGCATCGGTGCCGCAGCGCTCGGCGACTTCGACCAGCCGCAGCGAATTGGAACTGTTCGGCGCACCGATAACGAGCACGAGATCGCTGCCCGGCGCGATCTGCTTGACCGCGGCCTGGCGGTTCGAGGTCGCGTAGCAGATATCCTCCGCCTTGGGACCGACGATGTGCGGGTATTTGACTTCGAGCGCCGCAACGATCGCGCGCGTATCGTCGACCGAGAGCGTTGTCTGGGTGAGGAAGGCGAGCGGTTCGTCCGGCGAGAACGTGAGGCCGGCAACGTCGTCGACCGTCTCGACCAGTGTCATCATCCCCTCGGGAACCTGGCCCATCGTGCCGATCACCTCGGGATGGCCCCTGTGGCCGACGAACACGATATGACGACCAGCCTCGATCTGGCGCTCTGCCTGGCGATGGACTTTGCTGACCAGCGGGCAGGTGGCGTCGAGATAGTCGAGCCCGCGCCGCTCGGCCTCGGCCGGGACAGACTTGGGCACGCCGTGGGCGCTGAACACCACCGGCGCACCGTCGGGCACCGAATCCAGTTCCTCTACAAAGACCGCCCCTTTGGCCTTGAGGCTGTCGACCACGTAGCGGTTATGGACGATCTCGTGCCGGACATAGACCGGTGGCCCGTAGCGCTCGAGCGCTCGCTCGACGATCTCGATCGCGCGGTCCACGCCCGCGCAGAAACCTCGCGGTGCTGCGATCAGGAGCGTCAGCGCGGGGCGCTCGTCGCCGCGTGCCGGATTCTGCAAGGGGGCATTCATATCCGGCCCTCTAGGGCCCGTGCGCGGCAGGAGCAAGGTCGTGACGGAGCGGATTTTGGCGCCAGGCGAGGAGCAAGGAGGGAGCGATGCATAGCCATCGTGACCGACGCGCGACGCTGCATGGCGCTAAGATCCGCCCGCCGCGCAGCGGTTGCTCCTGGAAGCCCGCCGAGCGGCGTCGCTTGCTTGCGCGTAGCGATGCTACGCGTCTGCGCTGCGCTCCTTGTCGGCGGGCTTCCAGGGGCAATCACGATCCTTGCTCCTGCCGTGCACGGGCCCTAGCGCTTTGCCGCGCGGCTCGCTAGGGCGGCCTCATTGGAATCCGAAGGAAGACTTGCATGATCCCGAGCCGCCGTCTTTTCGCTTCGATCGCCCTCGCCGCCGCGGTGGCGGGATGCGCGGGCGAGGGCGATCTCGTCATCAATCAAGGGGTGGGCATCACCGCGGTGAGGACGACGTGTCCGGCGGTGGGCGTGCCGCACTACACCGGCGACGTGACGCTGTTTCGTACGCCGGGCGATCGCACCGCGGACAATATCGACATGACCGCGGCGATCACCAATGTCCGCTCGACCTGCAACGAGACCGGCGAGCGCATCTACAGCGAGGCGACCTTCGACGTTCTCGCGCGCCGCACCGACGCCAGCGCGGCGCGCCGGGTCGAGCTGCCCTATTTCGCGACCGTGCTGCGCGGGGGCACGGCGGTGCAGTCGAAGCGCGTCGGAACGGTCGTTATCGACTTCGCCGCGGGGCAGGAACGCGCGCAAGGCCGCGGCGTCGCCGGCGCGTTCATCGATCGCGCCGCGGCGACGCTGCCCGAGGATATTCGCCAGAGGATCACCGCCAAACGCGAGCCGGGCGACCCTGACGCCGCGCTCGATCCACTCGCCGACCCCGAAGTGCGCGCAGCGCTCGATCGGGCGAACTTCGAGCTGCTGGTCGGCTTCCAGCTGACCGAGGATCAGCTCGAGTACAACGCCACGCGGTGACGCGCAGCGCCTTGGCGCGTGCTTGCGCTTTGGCCCATTTCGTCTAACCGCGCGGCCATGTCGGATAGAAAGACCCTGCACGCCGCCTTCGCGGCGAAAGTCGATGCCGTGCTCGCCGCGCTCGAAGCGGAAGGCGCGCTGCCCGCGGGCTGCTCGCGCGCCAACGTCGCGGTCGAACCGCCGCGCGATCCGAGCCACGGCGATCTTGCGACCAACGCCGCGATGGTGCTCGCTAAGCCCGCCGCTACCAACCCGCGCTCGCTGGCGGAGAAGATCGTCGAGCACCTGCAGCGCGACCCCGATATCGAAGGCGCCGAGATCGCCGGGCCGGGCTTCATTAACCTGCGCCTGTCCGACGCCGCCTGGCGCGCGGAACTGGCGGCGATCGCCGAGCTCGGCGCGGACTACGGTCGTTCGAACGCCGGCGCGGATACGCGCGTGAACGTCGAATACGTCTCGGCGAACCCGACCGGGCCGATGCACATGGGCCACTGCCGCGGCGCGGTGGTCGGCGATGCGCTGGCCGCGCTGCTCGAGTTCGCCGGGCATCCGGTCACGCGCGAATACTACGTCAACGATGCGGGCGGGCAGGTCGACGTGCTCGCGCGCTCGGCGCACCTGCGCTACCGCGAGGCGCTAGGTGAGGACATCGGCGAAATCCCCGAGGGGCTCTATCCGGGCGACTATCTGAAGCCGGTCGGCGCGGCGCTGGCGGACGAACTCGGCGACAGATACCGCGACGCGCCCGAGAGCGAGTGGCTGGCCGAGTTCCGCGCGCGCGCGGTCGCGGCGATGCTCGAGCTGATCAAGGCCGACCTCGCGCTGCTCGGCATCCATCACGACGTGTTCGCCTCCGAAGCCGAGCTCCAGCGCGCGGGCAAGCCGGCCGAGGCCGAGGCGTGGCTGCGCGCGCACGATCTGGTCTACGACGGGCTGCTCGAAGCGCCCAAGGGCAAGACTCCCGAAGACTGGGAGCCGGTCGAGCTGCCGCTGTTCCGCTCGACCCGCTTCGGCGACGATCAGGACCGCCCGATCCGCAAGTCCGACGGAAGCTGGACTTATTTCGGCGCCGATCTCGCGTATCACATGCAGAAGGCGGCGAGCGCCGACGCGCTGATCGACATCTGGGGCGCAGACCACGCGGGCACGGTCAAGCGGATCAAGGCCGCGGTCGCCGCGCTGAGCGAAGGGGAAGGCAAGCCGATCCCGTTCGACGTCAAGCTGGTGCAGATGGTTCAGCTCCTGCGCGGCGGCGAGCCGGTCAAGATGTCGAAGCGGAGCGGCAACTTCGTCACGCTGGCCGAGGTGGTGAACGAGGTGGGCAAGGACGTGGTCCGCTTCACCATGCTCACCCGCAAGCCCGAAGCGCAGATGGATTTCGACTTCGCCAAGGTGGTCGAGGCGTCGAAAGACAATCCCGTGTTCTACGTGCAGTACGCGCACGCGCGGATCAGCTCGACGCTGCGCAAAGGCGCGGCGGAAGGGATCACGCCGTCCGATGCGGCGCTCGATCGGCTCGGCGCGGAAGAGCTCGCGCTGGTCAAGCAGGCGGCGCAGTTTCCGCGCGTGGTGGAGGCCGCGGCGCAGGCGCGCGAGCCGCACCGCATCGCCTTCTTCCTCTACGACCTCGCGGCCGCGTTCCATGCGTTCTGGAACCTCGGCAACGATGCCCCGGCAAAGCGCTTCATCGTGGCACAGGACCCCGAATTGACCGGCGCGAGGCTTTTCCTCGCCGCGCAGATCGGGCAGGTAGTGCGCAATGGGCTCGCCCTGCTCGGGGTGGAGGCCGTCGAGGAGATGTGACCATGATGGGGCGGCGCAAGGGGCAGGACGGCGAGGAGCCGGCGACGGGGGATTGGGCCGAGGACGAGGCGGTGGTCGAGACGGAAGAGCTCGAACTCGCCGACGACGAACGTCTGCCGTGGCTCGAATCTGCCGATTACGAGGAAGAGCAGGGGGTCGACACCGGGCGCATTCTCGGCTTCGCCATTCTCGGCTTGCTCGCGATCGGTCTGGTGCTCGGCGGGGTCTGGTATTTCGGCAACCGCACCGGCAACCCCGATATCGTTGCCGACGGGAGCACGATCGAAGCCCCTGAAGGTCCCTACAAGGAGCGCCCGGAAGATCCGGGCGGTCGGATTGCCGAAGGCACCGGAGATGTCGCGCCCGTCGTGGGTGAGGGGCGCAGTCCCGAAGCACGGCTTGCGCGGCCCGAAACGCCGACCCCGAGCGTGGCGGCGGCAAGATCGGCCGAGGGCGTGGCGGTGCAGGTGGGGGCGTTTTCGACCCGCGAAACCGCCGAGCGCGGCTGGGCCACCCTGACGCGCCAGACCGAAGCGCTGAGCGGAGTGGAGCACCGCGTGGTCGAGGGTCAGGCCGATATCGGCAAGGTTTTCCGCCTCCAGGCTATGGCCGGCGATGCGGCCGCGGCCACGGCGCTGTGCAAGGCGCTCGAAGCCGATGGCGTCGCCTGCCAGGTCAAGCGCTGAACCCGCCATCCGCTATCCACACCGGTGCACCGCGCCACGCTTGCGGTGCAGCCGGATAGCTGCGATTTCGGACGCATGACGCCCGCGATTTTCGGACTTTCCGGGGCCACGCTCACCGCCAAGGAACGCGATTTCTTCCGCGAGGCCGACCCGGCGGGCTACATCCTGTTCGACCGCAATCGCGAAACCCGTGAACAGCTTCGCGCTCTGACCGATTCGCTGCGCGAAATTCACGGTCGCGAGCGGCTGTTCGTGTGCATCGATCAGGAGGGCGGCCGGGTTGCCCGTTTGCGTCCGCCGCAATGGGCGTCCTATCCGGCGGGAGCGGCGTTCGGCCGGCTCTATCGGGTGGCGCCCGCAAGCGCGATCGAGGCGGCGCGCGCGAACGCCGAGGCGATGGCGCTCGAACTGTCGGCGATGGGGATCACGGTCGATTGCCACCCGCCGCTCGACGTGCGGCAGGAAGGCGCGCACGACGTGATCGGGGATCGTGCGCTCGGCAGCGAGCCGATGCAGGTCGCCGCGCTCGGAAGGGCAATCCTCGATGGGCTCGCGCGCGGCGGCGTCGCCGGATGCATCAAGCACATGCCCGGCCATGGGCGATCGAACACCGATACGCACAAGGAAATGCCCACCGTCACCGCGAGCGAGGCGGAGCTCGAGGCCGACCTCGCGCCGTTCCGCACGCTGGCCGACGCGCCGATAGGCATGACCGGGCACCTGCTCTTCACCGCGTGGGACCGCGAGAATCCCGCGACCCTCTCGTCTGTCATCGTCAACGATGTGATCCGCGGCCGCATCGGCTTCGACGGCCTGCTGCTGACCGACGATATCGACATGCAGGCCCTCTCGGGCACGATACCCGAACGGTCCGAACGCGCGATCGCGGCAGGCTGCGACCTCGTGCTCAATTGCTGGGCGAAGATGGACGACATGGTGGGTATCGCCGAGCGGCTGCCGCCGCTGCCCGAGCGGGGACGCGAGCGCCTGGAATGCGCGCTGGCCGGCACGCGAGTAGGCGATGATTCTCAGCAGGCCGGCGATCTGCTGGCCAAGCGCGACGCCTTGCTGGCGCTCGCAGCAGAAGCGACGTGACCTCCGACGGCCAGCTCTTCGAGCTCGCGGCGGAGACTGACGAGGAGGACTGGACCGGTCCCGCGGGGGGCGAGGGAGCCAACGACGCGCTCTACCTCGAACTCGACGGGTGGGAAGGACCGCTCGACCTCCTGCTCGACCTCGCGCGGCGGCAGAAGGTCGACCTGCGGCAGATCTCGATCCTCGCGCTGGTCGACCAGTACCTCGGCTATATCGAGCGCGCCGAGGCGCTGCGGCTCGAGCTCGCGGCGGATTATCTCGTGATGGCTGCCTGGCTCGCTTATCTCAAATCGGCGCTGCTCCTGCCGCGCGAGGAGCAGGAGGATCCGAGCCCCGAGGAACTGGCGCTGCGGCTGCAACTCCGGCTCCAGCGGCTCGGCGCGATGCGCGAGGCGGCGGCGCGGCTGATGGCGCGCGACCGGATCGGGCGCGACGTCTTCCTCCGCCCCGCGCCCGAGGGCCTGCGGATCGACCGCACGACCAAGTGGACCTGCGAGTGGTACGCGCTCGTCCAGGCCTATGGGCAGGTCAAGGCGCGCACCGCGCCCGCGATCCACATGGTCCGCGAACGGCCGGTGATGACGCTCGAATCGGCGCTCGGCCGCGTCTCGGCGATGCTCGGCGTCACGCTCGACTGGATGGAGCTGCGCGATTTCCTGCCGCCGCATGCCGAGCCGCGCCTGCGCCGCTCGGCGCTCGCCTCGAGCTTCGTTGCCGCTCTCGAACTGGCGCGCATGGGCAAGGCCGAGATCGCGCAGGACGAGGTCTTCGGGCCGCTGCGTCTGCGAAGGGTCCCAGCGTGAGCGAGCCGACCGACGCCCTTCAGCGCGCGATCGAGGCCACGCTGTTCGCCTCGGAAGAGCCGATGACCGCCGAAGCCCTCGCGGGGCATCTCGGGGACGCGGACCCGGCCGAGGTTCGCGAATCGCTGCGTTCGCTCGCCGCGCACTACGATCGGCGAGGGGTGCGGCTGGTCGAACGCGCGAAGCGCTGGCATTTCGAGACTGCAGCCGACCTCGCGCACCTGCTGCGGCGCGAACGCGAGCAGGTCCGCCGGCTGAGCCGCGCGGCGACCGAGGTGCTTGCGATCGTCGCCTATCACGAACCGGTCAGCCGGGCGGAGATCGAATCGATCCGCGGGGTGCAGACCTCCTCGGGCACGCTCGACGTGCTGATGGAGGCTGGCTGGGTGCGCGTCGCCGGGCGGCGCGAGGTGCCGGGGCGTCCCGTGATCTACGCGACCACGCCCGAGTTCCTCCAGCACTTCGGGCTCGAATCGCGCCGCGACCTGCCGGGAATCGACGAATTGCGCGCCGCGGGCCTGCTCGATCCGGTCGACGATGCATATGAAGCGCTTGCTGGCGACGGTGAGAGCACCAGCGAACAGGCAGAGCTCGAGGACGCCGAGTCGGAAAACTGATTCGCCACGGTTCGCCGCTGGCGCTCGCCGGCGCAAATCCCTATATCGGGCCGACGTAATCGGAAAGGTTTCCCATGTCGCTCGGTCCCTGGCAGCTTATCATCATCGCGCTTGTGATCCTCGTCCTGTTCGGACGCGGGCGTATCTCTGAAATGATGGGCGATTTCGGCAAAGGCATCAAAAGTTTCAAGGAAGGCATGAACGAAGAGGACAAGGCTCCCAAGTCTTCGCCGCGGATCGAGGGGCCCTCGCACGAGGCGAAGCCGGCCTCGGAAGCGGCTGCCGACCCCAAGCCGGCGGAAACCCGCGACCGCACCAATTGATCGCGCGCCTGCGCGCCGCCTGAAGCCATGTTCGATATCGGCGCCACCGAACTGCTGGTCATCCTGATCGTGGCGATCATCGCGATCGGCCCGAAGGATATGCCGCTCGCCCTGCGCACTGCCGGGCGCTGGATCGGCAAGATTCGGCGCATCTCAGGACATTTTCGCGCCGGGGTCGATGCGATGATCCGCGAGGCCGAGATGGAGGAAATGGAGAAGAAGTGGCGCGAGCAGAACGCGCGAATCGTTGCCCAGCATCCACCCGAGCAGATGGAGCCGCTCGAGGACGGTAAGGCGGCGGCCGAATCGAGGGCGACGATGAACCCCGTCCCGTCGCCCCGCGAAGAGACGGCCGAAAATGCTGCCGACCCGGATCCCGATCAACCGCCGCTCCCGCTCGGCAAGCCGCGAGGCGAATGACGCGGCGATGGCTCTCAAATTGCGCGACCTCGACGAGACGCAGGCTCCCCTGCTCGATCATCTGATCGAGCTGCGCACGCGGTTGATGCGGTGCATCGTCGCGCTTGCGGTGGCTTTCGCGGTGTGTCTCTATTTTGCAGACGATATCTTCGGCTTTCTGGTCCGGCCACTGACGGCCGCGTTCCCCGACGGGCAGGGGCGGCTGATCTACACCCAACTCTACGAGGCGTTCTTCGTGGAACTCAAGGTGGCGCTGTTCGCGGCGTTCTTCGTCAGCTTTCCGGTCATCGCGAATCAGCTTTGGGCGTTCGTTGCGCCGGGTCTCTACGCGCGCGAGAAACGGGCTTTCCTGCCGTTCCTGATCGCTACGCCAGTGCTGTTCGTCGCCGGCGCGGCGCTCGCCTACTATATCGTGATGCCAACTGCGTTCCGCTGGTTTCTCGGCTTCGAGGGCAATGTCGGCGGGCTCGATATCGAGGCGCTGCCCGGGACCGGCAATTACTTGTCGCTGGTGATGCAGTTCATTCTGGCGTTCGGAATCAGCTTTCTGCTGCCGGTGCTGCTGCTGCTGTTGAACCGCGCGGGGATCGTCACGCGAGCGCAACTGGCATCCGCCCGGCGCTATGTCATTGTGTTGATCGTGACGCTCGCGGCGATCGTAACGCCGCCGGACCCCGGCTCGCAGCTGATTCTGGCGATCCCGCTGTTGCTGCTGTTCGAAGGGGCGCTCGTCTTGATGCTGTTCTCGGAACGCAAGGCCGTCGACCAGGTTCGCGAGCCGGAAGAGAGCCCCGCCCAGGACTGACCGGGATCCCGGCAGGGGATGCCTTCCGATCTTCGTCGCGATTCTCGAACGCAAAAAAAAACGGGGCCGTGAGGCCCCGTTTCTAAAACTGCCAGATGGTTCGATCAGGCGCTGATCGGATCACCGTCTTCGTCATCGCCGACGGCGATCACGATGCCGGCAACAACCGCGGCGACCGCGAGGATCGCAAGGATGATGCCGGTGCCATCGGCGTCGCCGCCCATCTCGCTTTCGCCGGCAACCGGTGCCGCGGCACGATCGACGCTCGGAGCCGATTGGGCGATAGCCGGCGACGCCGCCATGGACAGGGCTGCCGTTGCGGCAAGAAGGTTACGGAACTTCATCGATACGTCTCCTCAGAGCTCTCTATTCGTTCAAACTCACTGCCCCACTAGGACAGACCGGCTGGGGTTACAACCCCATATCACAAAGCAAATCAGCGGAACATGTTACCGAATTGTAACACCTTTCGCTGGAGATGCCCCATCAGTCGAACCACAAATCTCGTGCATCCCTCTGATCCGCCACCGCAGCTATGTGATCTATCCCGACACCGTTACAGGGATCGGTACAGAGGCGAACTGGAACCATCGATATTCGAGCGACATGCCCTGGACCGGATGGCTTCCTATCGTTTCAAAAGCTTTAAGCGGGCTTTGGTTTCCGGGAAAATGCGGCGGGCCGCAAAAATTATCGGGCAGAGCGTTCTGACGCGGCGCCGCCGACTGCGTAAACCCGCTTCCCGCCGACCCAGGTTTCGAGCACCCGCGTCGCGCGCAGCTCTTCGGGCGTCGCCAGCAGGGGATCGCGGTCCACCAGAATGAAATCGGCCCATTCGCCTTCGACGAGTCGTCCGAAGCGTCCGTCGGCGAATCCGGCATAGGCACCGTCGGCGGTGTAAGCCGCCAGCGCCCGTTCGCGAGTCACGGCCTCCTCCGGATGCCAGCCGCCGAACGGCTGACCGTCCGGTCCGCGCCGGGTGAAAGCCGCGGCGAGCCCGGCAAACGGGTCCGGCCGCTCGACCGGCGCGTCCGATCCGAACGCCAGCCTCGCGCCGGTCGCGGCAATGCTTTTCCAGGCGTAAGCTCCGGCAAGCCGGGCCGGGTCCAGCCGCGCTTCGGCCATCACGCGGTCGGAAGTCTGGTGGACGGGCTGCATCGAGGCGATCACGCCGTGCTCGCCGAACATGGCGATGTCCGCCGGATCGACGATCTGCGCGTGCTCGATCCGCCAGCGCCGGTCGCCGTCGTAAGTGCCTGAAAGTTCGTCGATCGCCCTGAGCGCTTCGGCGTTTGCTGCATCTCCGATCGCGTGCACCGCGACCTGGAAGTTGTCGAGCGCGGCGCGGCTCATCAGGTTGCGCAGTTGCGAACCGGTCAGCAGCGGCAGCCCGGTATTGCCCGGATCGTCGGCATAGGGCTGCTTGAGCCACGCCCCGCGAGAGCCGAGCGCACCGTCGAGATAGATCTTGACCCCGTTGAGCCGCAGCTTGTCGCCGTAGAGCCAGGGCGTGGGACCGGGGCCGGCGATCAACTCCATCGCCCCGGTTCCGGCGGCGTAGGCCATGATTCGCATCTTGAGCCACCCGCCGTCGCCCGCGCGGCGAAAGGATTGCCAGTCCTCGATCGTCGTGCCCATGTCGGCCGCCGCGGTCACTCCGTTGGCGAGCAGGGTGTCCTGCGCTTTCTGCAGCGCGAGGTCGCGATCGGCCGGGCGGGGCTCCGGTACTTTGCCCGACACAAGTTCCATCGCCGCATCGACGAGCACGCCCGCCGGCGCGCGCGAATCCGGTAACCGCTCGATCCGGCCGCCTGCCGGATCGGCAGTCTGGGCAGTCACGCCCGCCAGCCGCAGTGCTTCGCTGTTGGCCCAGCCGGCGTGGCCGTCCACCCGCTCGAGCCAGACCGGGCGGTCGGACACCACGGCGTCGAGTTCCGAGGCGGTGGGAAACCGATCGAGGCCCCACTGGACCTGATTCCAGCCCCGGCCGATGATCCAGCGCCCGCCGGGGTTGGCCGCGGCGTATTCGGCGATCTTGGCCTGCGCCTCGGCGAGCGAGTTCGTGTCCGACAGGTCGAGCGTCAGCGCGGCGAACCCCAGCCCCATGACATGGAGGTGCGAATCGATCATGCCCGGCAGCATGAACCGCCCTTCGCCGTCGACCTGGAAATCCACGTCGTCCGGTCGGTCGTCACGCCGGTCGAGCACCTTCTCGATCCGCCCGTCGTCGCCGATGACGAGGCCGGTGAAATTGTCGATTTCGCCATCCTCGTCGATCGTCACGCCTTGCACGTTGTCGATCAACGTGTCGGCGGATGCGGCGCCGGCCCAGCAGCAGGCGGCAAGAGCAAGAGTGGAGGCGGCAAGGCGGATCATCGGGCGTCCTCTGGTCGTTCGGTTCGCTGCCGGCAGTTACGGCAAGTGGGCGGCAAAGCAAATGCTTGTACCCGGCAGGCAAAAGTCGTGTTTGCAGTCGCTCGCTCTTGCACGAAGGGCACAGACCCATAACTGATATCCGCCCGCCGCTTCGCGGTCGCCAAGAGAGCGCGTCTGGACGTCGTCGCTTGCTTGCGCGTAGCTATGGCTACGCGACTGCGCTCCTGGCCAGCCGGGCTCCGATGGGGATCCCGGCCATTGTCAGTTATGGGTCTGCGTCCTAAGGCGCTTGGCCATGAGCCAGAACCACGCCGTTTCCGCTGCGGAATCCTCCATTCGGAGCCTGACGATCGACGACGTTCGCGCTGCCGCGAAGCGGATCGAGGGCGCTGTGGTGCGCACGCCCACGATGTACAGCAAGACGCTGTCCGAGATCGCCGGGGCGGACATCTGGCTCAAGTTCGAAAACCTTCAGTTCACCGCCGCCTACAAGGAGCGCGGTGCGCTCAACGCGCTGCTGCTGCTCTCGTCGGAGCAGCGCGAACGCGGGGTCATCGCCGCCTCGGCCGGCAACCATTCGCAGGGGCTCAGCTATCACGGCACCCGGCTCGGCGTGCCGGTAACGATCGTCATGCCGCGCTCGACGCCGACGGTGAAGGTGATGCAGACCGAGAGCGTCGGCGGCAACGTCGTCCTCCAAGGCGAGACGTTCGACGAGGCTTACGCCCATGCGCGCAAGCTCGAGCAGGAACTGGGGCTCACCTTCGTCCACCCGTTCGACGACCCCGACGTGGCCGCGGGCGCCGGCACGACCGCACTGGAGATGCTCGAGGACGCGCCAGAGATCGACTGCTTCGTCACCCCGATCGGCGGCGGCGGGCTGATCTCGGGCATGTCGACCGTGGCGCGCGCGCTCAAGCCCAATATGCAGGTGATCGGCGTTCAGGCGGCGCTGTTTCCCTCGATGTATGCCAAAGTGAAGGGCGAACAGCGCGACTGCGGCGGCGATACGCTGGCCGAGGGCATTGCAGTGAAAGCTCCCGGCGCGTTCACCTCGCAAGTGATCGCCGAACGGGTCGACGACATCCTGCTGGTGAGCGAAGAGGCGCTCGAAAAGGCCGTCTCGCTGCTGCTTCAGATCGAGAAGACGGTGGTCGAGGGGGCGGGCTCCGCCGGCCTGGCCGCGGTGCTCGAGCATCGCGAGCGCTTCGCCGGGCGCAAGATCGGCCTGGTGTTGTGCGGCGGCAACATCGACACGCGGTTGCTCGCCAACGTCCTGCTGCGCGATCTCGCGCGTTCGGGCCGGCTCGCGCGGCTGCGGATCACGCTGCAGGACCGCCCTGGTGCGCTCTATCGCGTGATGCGCGAGTTCGAGGCGCACAATGTCAACATCATCGAGATCTATCACCAGCGGATATTCACCAGTCTTCCGGCGAAGGGGCTGATTACCGACATCGAGTGCGAGGCGCGCGACCGCGAGCAGATCGATGCGCTGATCGAGACGCTGCGCGGCAACGGCTACTCGGTTAGCCAGGTCGAGCTGGCCTGAGGCGGCGATTCACCAAACCTCAATTGTGCAAAGTAACCCCCGTTTAACCACGATACATGGTTAAGGGACTTTTACCCGACGGCGCTTGTCGGCATAGTCGCAGCCAGTTTCGCAGCCGCGCCGATTCTGGCGTCAGAGAGGTAAACGCCCAGCCGTGACGGCCCCCGTTCGCTTCCCCCGGTTCTTCGTGACCAGTCCCGCGCCGTGCCCCTATCTGCCCGGCCGCAGCGAACGCAAGGTATTCACCGAGCTCAAGGGCGCGCACGCCGATCAGCTCAACGAGGCGCTCGGCCGGATCGGGTTCCGCCGCAGTCAGACGGTCGCCTATCGTCCCAGCTGTCTCGATTGTCAGGCCTGCGTATCGGTGCGCGTGGTCGCCAAGGAGTTCGAACCTTCCTCGACCCAGCGCCGGATCATCCGCCGCAACGAGGATCTCGTCACCACCGAATGCCGCCCGTGGGCGACCGATGAACAGTTCGAATTGCTCCAGCGCTATCTGGGCGTCCGCCACCCCGGCGGAGGCATGGCTTCGATGGACGAACTCGACTTTGCGGATATGGTGGAACACACGCCGGTAACCAGCTATGTGGTTGAATATCGGGAGCCCTCCGACGGCTCGAGGCAGGGTCGCCTCGTCGGAGCGTGCCTGACCGACCGCCAGGGCGACGGGCTGTCGATGATCTACAGTTTCTACGACCCGGAGCACGAGGCGCGGTCTGGACTTGGCACCTACATCATCCTCGACCACATCCGGCGCGCGGCGGCGGACGGCTTGCCATACGTCTACCTCGGCTACTGGGTCGATGGATCGCCGCGCATGCAGTACAAGATCCGCTTCCGGCCCATGGAACGGCTCGGCCGCGACGGCTGGCGGCGCCTCGGTCGCGACGAGCAGGACGCACTCATCGCCAGCGCCGTCACCCGGAAGCATGTCGGCCGCGCCGACGGACGTCCGGCCAAGGACGGCACGGCCGCCCAGTACCGCTTCGTCGAATAGGCTTGCTCCCCCCCTGGCGTCTGCGCTCGCCGCGCTTGCGCTGGCCGCTTCGCCCCAAGCGCTTCTCGCGCAGGACCGGTCCGCTCCGCAAAGCCTCGAGGAACTGATCCCCGATGCCGCGGTCGAGAACCCCGAAAGCTGGGCCGAACAGGGTGTCGAGCCTGAAGCGCGCGATTCGGCCGAGCAGATGGCCGAAATCGATCCCGAAGCCTCACTTCCCGACGACCCCGCGATCACCGTGCCGTGGCCCGATCAGCTTGAAATCGCTGAACCGGAGCCGCTGCCGGCGGAGGAAGGCATCGAGTTCGCGGAACTCGAAGAAGACGACGCGCAGACCGCCGCCGATGCCACCGTGGTCACGCTCGGTCCCGAGCTGTCGCTCGGCTTTCCGGTCGATGAAGAGAGCTTTCCGATGCGCGAAGAATTCGCCGATCGGTTCGAATCGCTCTCGACGATCGAGGAGCTACAGGATGCCGACGACGACGACAGCATAGCCCAGCTGGCCGCGCGCGCACGTCAGGACGAGGCGCTGCTCGCCGAATTGCTGCGCGTCTACGGGTATTACGACGCACAGGTCGTGCGCACCGTCGGCGGGATCAGGCCGGGGCGCGACGAAGCCCAGCAGACGCCGAACGTGCGGTTCGATATCGTCCCGGGGCCGCGCTACAGCTTCGGCGCGATCGACCTCGGCAGGCTGAACGAAGCGCGCGACTACGACAGCCTGCGCGCGGCATTCGAGATTCAGCCCGGCGACCCCCTGTCGAGCGACGCGATCGTGCGGGAACGGTTCGATCTCGACCAGGCGCTCGGTGAAACGGGCTACCCCTTCGCCGCGATCGACGAGCCCGAGCTTTTGGTCGATCACGCGCGGATCGAAGGCGATCTCACGATGCCGGTGCGCCCGAACGGCAAGTACGTGTTCGGCGAGATCGTCAGCGGAATGCCTGATTTCCTCTCGAGCGAGCACCTGCAGACGATCGCCCGGTTCGAGCCGGGCGACGTGTACCAGCGCAGCCTCGAGCTCGATTTGCGCCGCGCGATCATCGCCACCGGGCTCGTCTCTTCGGTCACTATCACCAAGCGCAACGTCGCACCGCCCGCCGGCGAGGATTTGGGCGAGGTCGCGCTCGATGTCGAAATGACCAAGGCCAAGCTGCGCACGATCGCAGGCGCGATCGGTTACGGTTCGGAAGAGGGGTTCCGCATCGAGGCGAGCTGGGAGCACCGCAACTTCTTCCCGCCCGAAGGTGCGGTGCGGGTGCGCGCGATCGCGGGCACGCAGGAACAGCTCGGCGGGATCACTTTCCGCCGCAACAACTTCGGCGGGCGCGACCGCGTGCTCAACATCGATGCCTATGTCAGCACGATCGACAGTCCGGCGTTCGACGCGCAGACCGCCGCATTCGTGGCGACCTACGAGCGCTCCTCCACGCTGCTGTTCCAGAAGCCGATCAGCTGGAGCATCGGGCTCGAGGCGG